>NZ_JBEORH010000006.1:0-401315 GCF_040302165.1 Nocardioides sp. NPDC127503
GGGCTTTTGCGGCCCCACTTTTTTTTTTGGGGGCCCACCAAAACCCGGCCCCCCCCCCCCACAACTACATTCTCGGCCGCATCTTCTGCGGTCTCGGCTGGGGTCGGTCAGCCGTTGGTGATCGTCACGTCGTCGGCCATGACGTACGCGATCCGGTGATTGAACCAGATCTGGTAGTAGGTCGTACCGCCGGTGATCACGATGCAGTCGGGGACACCGTTGACGGTGGCGCAGTTGAAGTTGACCGCCTTGTAGTAGTCGGTCGGCACCGTCGCGTCGGCCAGGACGTACTTCTGACCTGCGGGAATGGTGTACTGCAGCGGCGCGATCGTCCGCGGCGTGACCCCGTCGGGGTAGTCGCTGGCCTTCGTGGGATAGGCGGTGCCGTAGATCTTCGCGGTGGTGCCGGCCTTCGGGGTGACGACCTTGCCGTCGGAGGGCAGGAGTACGTCGCGGGGGTTCTGGATCCAGCCCTGCTTGCCGCCGAACCAGACGCCCCACCACGTCGAGCGGGTCCGGTCGTTGACGACGACCTTCTGCCCGGCCGCCAGGCGCGGCCCCCAGTTGGAGACCTTGGCGGAGCCGCCGACGACGGTGTCCGGCAGCAGCGGGGCGTCGGTGGAGGGCTCGGAGTAGACGTTGACGAAGTTGGTGCCGCGGTCGCTCGGGCACGGGACGCCCGACTCGGTGCAGCCGGTCATCACGTTGCCGGTGTTGGTGTCGAAGTTGGGGTTGACCGTCCAGATCCCGCTGCGCGACTTCCGGTCGGCCTTGATCGGCGACCGCAGCAGGTCGAAGTAGTGGCTCCAGTCCCAGTAGGGGCCCGGGTCCCAATGCATCCCGGCGACGTTGGCCGGCGCGACGCCCTGGACCTGGTCATGGCCGATGATGTGGGCCCGGTCCAGCGGGATCCCATAGCTCTGGGCCAGGTAGCCGACCAGGGTGGCCGAGGTCTGGTACATCGCCTCGGTGTACCAGGCGCCGTTGGCGGCGTACCCCTCATGCTCCAGCCCGATCGAGTGGCTGTTGACGTACCAGTTGCCGGCGTGCCAGCCAACGTCCTTGCCGGGGATGTGGTGGGCGACGTGGCCGTCGACCGAGCGCAGCGTGTAGTGCCAGCCGAGGTAGGTCGGGTCCTGGACCAGCCTCACGGTGCCGTCGTAGGAGGTCTCGGTGTCGTGGATGACGATGTAGTCGACCGAACCCTCCTCGGGCCGGCTGGCGAGGTCGTGGTTGCCGTAGTCGCCGATCGTGTCACCGGTCTGCTCGTAGGGCGCCGGTAGCGACTCGCAGCCGAGCACCGCCGGACACTCGACCGTCTCCGCCGTCGATGACTCGGCGAGATCGAGCCGTCCGATCGCCTCTTCGCTGGCAGCGACCGGCTTCGCGGCCAGGGTGACCTGGTGGCGGTCGTTGGTCGTACGCGACGCCCCCGCGCTCAGCGTCGCGAACACCTGCCGCGCGAACTTGAGCGCGGTCGCCTCGTCGGCAGCCCCGCTGTAACGGCCCACTGCCGCAGTCCAGTCCGCCAGGCTCTCGGCCCCACCCGCGGCCTCCTGGTAGTCGGCGAGCACCGCCGCGCCACCGCAGATGTTGGCGACCGCGTCCTCGCGCAGATCGGCGACCGGGATCCCGGTGATGTCGTTGGCCGTACGCAGCGTCTCGACCTCCCCCAGCCTGACCGCCTCCTCGCGCTGGCGCGTGGTGCGAGCCTGGTTGGAGCCGTCGCCTTTGCCTAGCGGGTCGGGATGGGCCTCGGTGTCCTTCGCCAGGGCCGGCAGGTCGGTCAGGTGCATCGGCCCGTAACCGCCCGACGTGCTTGGCGCCTCCCCGTGGGCATCCCAGCGCGACTCCATGTAGGAGACCGCGAGCAGCACCTCGGCTGGCACCCCGCTGGTCTCCGCTGCGCGCTCGAAGACGGCCTGCCGGTCGGTGGTGCCCTTCAGGCAGGCGTTCCAGTCGGGCTCAGAAGCAGAGGCAACCGCCGTGATCGGCACCGCGACGAGCAGGCCGCCGAGCAGCGCTCCGGCCGCGGCCAGGGCGGGCCGGTGTGGACGTGAGAGACGCAAAGGCACGAGAAGACCTCCCGGGACGCGGACAAACCGACCCGTGCAACCTAGCCGAATCCGCAGTTGTGGCGGGCGAGTCTGCGGAAATGGCGAACGCCCTCCCAGAAGTCCGGGAAGGCGTTCGAGGTGATCTTAGCCAGAATCAGTCGAGATAGTCGCGCAGAACCTGCGAACGCGACGGGTGTCGCAGCTTCGACATCGTCTTGGACTCGATCTGACGGATGCGCTCGCGGGTGACCCCGTAGACCTTGCCGATCTCGTCTAAAGTCTTCGGCTGACCGTCGGTCAGGCCGAAGCGCATGCTCACGACGCCGGCCTCACGCTCGGAGAGGGTGTCGAGCACAGCGTGCAGCTGCTCCTGGAGGAGCGTGAAGGAGACCGCGTCGGCCGGGACGATCGCCTCGGAGTCCTCGATCAGGTCGCCGAACTCGGAGTCGCCGTCCTCACCCAGCGGGGTGTGGAGCGAGATCGGCTCGCGGCCGTACTTCTGGACCTCGATGACCTTCTCCGGGGTCATGTCGAGCTCCTTGGCCAGCTCCTCCGGGGTGGGCTCGCGGCCCAGGTCCTGGAGCATCTGGCGCTGGACGCGCGCGAGCTTGTTGATGACCTCGACCATGTGCACCGGGATACGGATGGTGCGGGCCTGGTCGGCCATCGCGCGGGTGATCGCCTGACGGATCCACCAGGTGGCGTACGTCGAGAACTTGTAGCCCTTGGTGTAGTCGAACTTCTCGACCGCACGGATCAGACCCAGGTTGCCCTCCTGGATCAGGTCGAGGAAGAGCATGCCGCGGCCGGTGTAGCGCTTGGCCAGCGAGACCACCAGACGAAGGTTGGCCTCGAGGAGGTGGTTCTTGGCGCGCTTGCCGTCCTCGGCGATCCACTCGAGCTCATCGAGGATCTTCGGGGTGATCTTGCCGCCCTTGCCGAGCTTCTCCTCCGCGAAGAGGCCGGCCTCGATCCGCTTGGCGAGCTCGACCTCCATCTCCGCGTTGAGCAGCGGGACCTTGCCGATCTGCTTGAGGTAGTCCTTGACCGGGTCGGCGGTCGCACCGGCGACCATGACGGTCTGCTCGGGCTCGTCGGTGTCGTCGGACGTGGAGACGACGAAGCTCTGCTTCGAGGCCTCCTTCTCGTCCTCCTTGATCGTGGGATCGGCGGCGACATCCTTCTCGAACTGCTCGTCCGGGATGTCGGGCAGGACCTTCTTGCCGTCGGGGCCGAGCTTGACGACCGGGGTCTCGTCCTCGGTGTCGTTGTCCGAGTCGTCGACCTCGATGTCGTCGACATCGACCTCGACGTCCTCGAGGACGATCTCTTCGCCGTCCTCGTCGATCTCGGTCGTCTTCTTCGGCTCGGGCTCGTCGGCCTTCTTCGCCGCGACCTCGGTGGCCGGCTTCGCGGGCTCAGCCGCCGCCTTCTTGGCGGCAGCCTTCTTCGCCGGCGCCTTGGCCGTGGTCGTCTTGCGGGTCGAGGTCGTCGCCGCCGCGGCACGGCCTGTGACAGCCGTACCGAGGTCCACCGAGATGCCGAGCGTGCTCAGGTGACCGAGCAGTGCCTTCAGATGCCTGGGCTCGACCGCGGCATCCTCGCTGGCCTGACGGACCTGGTCGGGACTGACCCGGCCGGTTGGCTTGGCCTGGTCGATCAGTGCCTTCACGGCAGGGTGGGCGAGTACCTCAGCGGGTATCTTGCGCGCGTTCGAGGACACGAACACCTCTCCGTCGAACTTGGTCGAGACTTATCAAAAACTGAGTTTGGGCGCGGCAGGGCCCGGGGTCGTCAAGAGCCGCAGATTCATTCTGCCACGGTGGTGGTGAACATTCCCCATCCGGGGCATCATGTCCCCCAGCAACTCATCCGGCTGCTTTGGCTGCGGCCTTCTTCTGCTGTTTGTAGTCACGTACCTTCTGCAACGACGCAACGTCGACGACGTCAGCCACAGAACGGTAACCATCGAGCGCGTAGTCACCGACCGCCTCCTGCCAGCCGTCGGGCTGCACCCCCAGCTGCTTGGCCAGCAGCGAGACGAAGATCTGCGCCTTCTGCTTCCCGAAGCCCGGGAGCGCCTGGATCCGCTTGAGCAGATCCTTGCCGCTGGTCGCCTCTGTCCACAGCCGGGTGACGTCGCCGCCGTACTCGTTGGTGACGATGGTCGCGATCCCCTGCACCTTGGCCGACATCGAGCCGGGGAACCGGTGGATCGCAGGCGGCGTCGAGGCGATCGACTTGAACTCCTCTGGGTCCATCTCGGCGATCTTGGCGGGATCCAGATGGCCGAGGCGGGTCACCAGCTTGTGACCTCCCTTGAACGCATCCTCCATCCGATACTGCTGATCCAGGGCCATGCCCAGCAGCAGCGCGAACGGATTCTCGGAGAGCAGCTTGTCGGCGGCCTCGTCGCCGGTGATGTGGAGAGAAGGCATAAGAGACATCCTGCCTCATCTCGCGGCGTAGTACGTGGTCATGCCTGTGGAAAGCGGGTCGCGGGAATCTGGCATCCGTTGCACGCTAGGCCCATGGCCTCCATGCTCACTCTGTCCGAGACGACCGTCGAAGGGCTGCACGAACCGCTCTCGCCAGTGCTCGAGAAACGGCTGAGACGTGCCGTGCTCGACCACACCGCCACCGAGCACCGGCGCTCGTTCCTGGCGCTCGTCCATCTCGGCATCCCTGGCGGTAAGGAGGTCGCGCACGCGCATCGCGAGGACGAGCCCACCGATCACTGGCTGCGCACCGACATCATCCACAGCATGCGCCGCCGGGTCGGCGTGCCCGACCCGATCGTGTGGCTGACCCGCACCAGCGGCTTGGAGATCGAGGACGTGGACCTCCGCTGGCTCGCCGCCGCCCGGGCTGCGTTCCGGGAGATCGGGGCACCCCTGACGTACGTCGTGGTGACCCGCAACGCGTGGGTCGACCCGCGCTCGGGGCTGAGTCGGCGGTGGAAGCGGCTGCGCTACCGCACGGACTAGGCCGGACGATCCGACTGCGCCTCCTCCCAGGCAGTCGGAGGGACAGCACCCTCGAGCATCTGCGCGACCAGCACTCCGAGGCCGTGGTGACGCTCGCTCGCGAAGCACCGGTCGAGGGCACACCAGGCGAGCGCGCCATCACCACCCAACCAGGCGGCGAAGGCCAGCACGGCGGCCGGGTGGGCGACGTGGTCGTCGGGGCTGCGGCGTACGACATCGGTCCACAGCCGCACGTGGGCCCTGGCCTCCTCCCGGGTCATCCCGCCCCAGGCGGCGTCGCGCCGCTGCGGGTCGCGCAGCGCGAGCAGCAGGGACGCGATCTGGCCTGCAGAAAGGACCGTCCCGGCGACTGAGTCGTCGACCAGCCGGCCGACCTCGTAGATCTTCATCGACGACGCCTCCTCCAGCGCGGCCTCGGTCTCGGCGACGGCCGCAGGCACCGCGGCGATCGAGGCGGCCAGCTCGGTGCGCGAACGGCGCACCAGATGTCCGTCGTAGACCGCCTGGGCGCGGAACGGATGCGCGCCGACGTCAAAGGGCACGCCTTCGTCCGGAACACCGTGGAACCCGAGCGGGTCGAACCACCGGCCGTCCTGCACCCGCAGGCACCCGATCAGGTCGATCTCGCACTCGGCGAGCCGCTCGGCGAGGCGGCGGGCGATCTTCACCCCGAAGCGCGGGCCACTGTCGTAGAGGACGAGCAGGACGCCACGCACTTGGTGGCGGACGGCGGGCAGGAGCAAGCTGTCCAAACAGTCCTCGACCTCGTCCGGCGGAGGTAGGTCGATCCTGCCGTGGACCTGATGCTCACCGCCGAAGGTCAGCATGACGATCGACTTCTCGGGCTGGAAGCCGAGCAGGACGGGGACTGCCGCGAGGACGTCCTCGGGACGGGCGATGGAGAGTTTCGTGGTCATGCGGACCACACTCCCCGCGACCCACCGACAGTTTCGTGGCCAATAACCGTGCCTGTGGACAACCGCCTCCCCAACCTCACCTGTGGATGGTCAGCGGCCCGCGACAGAGTGTCCCCGCTGCCAGATAGGTTGCCACCATGAGAGCGCAGGCGTCGGTGATGCACCTCGACCTCGACGCGTTCTTCGCCTCGGTCGAGCAGCGCGACAAGCCGTCCCTGCGCGGCAAGCCGGTGGTCGTGGGCGGCATCGGCGGGCGCGGCGTGGTGAGCACCGCCTCCTATGAGGCCAGGACCTTCGGCGTCCGCTCGGCGATGTCGACCCGCGAGGCCCGCGCCCTGTGCGGGCACGCCGCCTTCCTCTACCCGCGCTTCCATGCCTATAAGAAGGTCAGCGAGCAGGTCTTCGGGATCCTGCGCGACCTCTCGCCGCTGGTCGAGCCGCTCTCGCTCGACGAGGCCTTCGTCGACCTCGCCGCTGCCGACCTCCCCGACCTCGAGGTCGAGACCGTCACCGAGACCGCATCAAGGATCCGTGCGGAGGTCGCCGAGGTCACCGGCGGGCTGAGTGCGAGCGTCGGCCTGGCCAGCTCGAAGTTCATCGCGAAGATCGCCAGCGACCTCGACAAGCCCGACGGCCTGGTCGTGGTGCCGCCCGGCACCGAGCTCGACCTGCTCCGCCCGATGAACGTCAAGGTGATCCCCGGCGTCGGCCCCGCCACCGCCGAGCGCCTGCGCCGCGCGGGCATCCACACGGTGGCCGATCTGGAGCAGGTCAGCGTCGAGGAGCTCGTACGCCTCGTGGGCAAGTCCCACGGCACCAACCTCTACAAGCTGGCCAGGGCCCAGGACGACCGCCGCGTCGAGCCCGAGCGCGAGACCAAGTCGGTCAGCGTGGAGGGCACCTACGACACCGACCTGACCGACCGGCCGCTCATGGAGCAGATCCTCACCCGGCAGTCCGGCGAGGTCGCGGCGCGGCTGAAGAAGAACGGGCTCTCCGGCCGCACGATCACGATCAAGGTCCGGCTCTACGACTTCACCACGATCAACCGCTCCGCGACCCTGCCGGCCCCGACCGACCAGGCCGGCACCATCGCCCGCCTGGCCAGGACCATGCTCGGTGAGCTTTTCACCGCGGGCGAGACGGCCGGCGGCGTACGCCTTCTCGGGGTCGGCGTCTCCGGGCTCGCCGACTGGATCCAGGAGGACCTCTTCGGCGACGACAGCGGCGAGGACGCCGAGCCCGACCTCCCCCTCCCCGAGCCGGTGCGGCGACCGACCTGGGCCGCCGGGATGGACGTCGTCCACGCCGAGATGGGTCGCGGCTGGGTCTGGGGATCGGGGCGGGGCGTCGTGACCGTGCGGTTCGAGACTTCCGAGACTCCCGCCGGTCCGGTGAAGTCCTACGCCGTCGACGATCCCGACCTGCAGCCGTTCAGCGAGTCCTGACGCCCGCTCCCCCGGGCTCGGGTTTCGCCGTCGCGGCGGAAGGGTGCAGTATCGCGCCAAACGACCAGGGTGTGCGATAGCGCGAGGCGATACAACCGGCGCGCCGGTCCCGCGGTCCGGGCTGCGAGGGTCGCGGAGATAGGGTCTCGTTCATGTCTGCCGACCTCTCCTCGACGCCCTGGCCGATCGCCCCCAAGAAGCCCTCGTCCAAGCAGTTCCACGGCCTGACCCGGTCCGATGACTACGAGTGGCTGCGGGAGAAGGAGAACCCCGAGGTCATCGCCTACATCGAGGCCGAGAACGCCTACACCAAGGCACAGACCGACCACCTCGCCGACCTGCGCACGCAGATCTTCGAGGAGATCAAGGCGCGCACTCTCGAGACCGACCTGAGCGTCCCGACGCGCTCGCGCGGCTACTGGTACTACGGCCGCAGCTTCGAGGGGAAGCAGTACGGCGCGAGCTGCCGGGTGAAGGCCGCCGACCCCGACGACTGGACCCCGCCGACCCCGGCCGACGTCACCCATGACCAGCCCGCGCTCCCCGGCGAGGAGGTGCTGCTCGACCTCGACGCGCTCGCCGAGGGACACGACTTCTTCAGCCTCGGCGGCTCCAGCGTGAGCCCGAGCACCACCCTGCTCGCCTACGCGACCGACGTCACCGGCGACGAGCGCTACACCGTACGCGTCAAGGACCTCGCCACCGGCGAGCTGCTCGACGACGAGCTCACCAACGTCCACGGCGGCGCCACCTGGGACCGCGACTCCTCGGCGCTCTACTACACGACCGCCGACGAGTCCTGGCGGGCCGACAAGATCTGGTGCCACCGCCTCGGCACCAGCCAGGACGAGGACGAGCTGGTCTTCCACGAGACCGACGACCGGTTCTGGGTCGGTGTGGGGCGGACCAAGTCCGACCGGTTCATGTTCATCGGCACCGCCGCGAAGATCACCGCCGAGTACCGCTTCCTCGACTTCGACGACCCCGACGCCGGCTGGCAGGTCTTCGCCGCCCGCGAGGAGGGCGTCGAGTACTCCGTCGAGCACGCCACCATCGCCGGCGAGGACGTCTTCCTGGTCACCCACAACGCCTCGGGCCCCGACTTCGAGATCGCCACCGCGCCGATCGCGCCGACCCCGCGGACCGAGTGGCAGCCGCTCCTCCCCCACACCCAGGGCGTACGTCTCGAGGACGTCGACGCCTTCGCCGGCCACCTGGTCATCCACCAGCGCAGCGAGGGCCTGACCCAGCTCCGCATCCTGGAGCTCGGCGAGAACGGTGTCGCCGATGACTACCTGGTGAAGTTCGACGACGAGCTCTACACCATCGGCTCCGGCTCCAACCCCACCTTCGACAGCCCGGTCGTGCGGCTCGGCTACACCACGATGCGCACCCCGGCCTCGGTCTACGACTACGACGTACGCAGCCGCGAGCTGACCCTGCTCAAGCAGGCCCCGGTGCTCGGGGACTACGACCGCGACGACTACGAGGAGCACCGCCTCTGGGCGACGGCCGAGGACGGCGTACGGGTGCCGATCTCGATCGTGGCGAAGAAGGGGCTCCACGAGACGGGCCCGATCCCGGTGCTGCTCTACGCCTACGGCTCCTACGAGGCCAGCATGGACCCCTACTTCTCCATCGCCCGGCTGAGCCTGCTGGACCGTGGGATCGGCTTCGCCATCGCCCACATCCGCGGCGGCGGCGAGATGGGCCGGGCCTGGTACGACGACGGCAAGATGCTGAAGAAGCAGAACACCTTCTCCGACTACATCGCCTGCGCCCGCCACCTCGCCGAGTCGGGCTGGTCGACGCCCAGCAAGATCATCGCCGAGGGCGGCAGCGCCGGCGGGCTGCTGATGGGCGCGGTCGCCAACCAGGCGCCCGACGCCGTGGGCGCGGTCGTGGCCGCGGTGCCGTTCGTGGACGCGCTGACCACCATGCTCGACGCGACGCTGCCGCTGACCGTCACCGAGTACGACGAATGGGGCAACCCGGAGGCCGACAGGGAGACGTACGACTACATGTCCTCCTACGACCCCTACACGAACGTCGCCAAGCAGCACTACCCGCCGATCCTGGCCGAGACCAGCATCAACGACACCCGGGTGCTCTACGTCGAGCCCGCGAAATGGGTCGCCAAGCTGCGCGCGACGGCAGAGAATCCTGGTGACGTACTGCTGAAGACGGAGATGGCGGCCGGACACGGCGGAGTCTCGGGGCGCTACAAGGCGTGGGAGGACCGGGCGTTCAGCCTTGCCTGGATGATCGACCAGGTGACCTCTTCGTAGGGCATATCTGTGGGCATCTCGGGGTACTCCATGAGAAACCCCTGAGATTCACCTCGCGATGCAACTTATCGCCTGCCGCGTACGTCGAACCGGACAAGAGATCGAAAACGGATTCGATGACAAGGCGCTCTACCAGGGAACACCTGGGAGGGGCGAAGCGTTGAAACCACCGTGAGGCCACAAACCTCACCGTGAGGAGGTTCCCATGGCGACACGCACCGCAACCGCCACCCGAGAGATCGAGGGGCGAGACAGCGTCGGGCTGTATCTCGACGAGATCGCCCGCAACGAGCTCCTGGATGCCGCCAAAGAGGTTGAGCTGTCCAAGGCGATCGAGGCCGGCCTGATGGCCGAGCATCTGCTGGCCGAGGGCCGCGTCGGCCGCAAGAAGGCACCCGGTGGAGCCACCCGGGCCGAGCTGGAATGGCTGGCCGAGGAAGGCCACCGCGCCACCCGTCAGTTCATCAACGCCAACCTGCGACTGGTGGTGTCCATCGCGCGCAAGTACGGCCGCGCGCAGATGCCGATGCTCGACCTGATCCAGGAAGGAAATACCGGCCTGATCCGGGCTGTTGAGAAGTTCGACTACACCAAGGGCTACAAGTTCTCCACGTACGCGACGTGGTGGGTGCGCCAGGCGATCACCCGCGGCATCGCCCAGCAGGCGCGTGTGGTCCGGCTGCCCGTCCACGTCGTCGAGGAGCTCAACCAGGTCGGCGGCGCCCGCCGCACCCTGGAGCGGCAGCTCGGCCGTGACCCGGAGCCGGAGGAGATCGCCGGCGAGCTCGGAATGGACATCGACCGCGTCCTCGACCTGCTCTCCTGGGGTCGTGACCACGTCTCGCTCGACACGCCGATCGACGAGGACGGCGACACCTCGCTGGGTGACCTGATGGCTCAGGAGTCGTCACCGTCGCCTGACATGGACGTCATCGACGTCGAGTCGCGCGAGCGGCTCAACTCGCTGGTCGGTCAGCTCGACGAGCGTTCCGCCGACATCGTCCGCTCCCGCTATGGCCTCACCGACGGCCGTCAGCACAAGCTCGCCGACATCGGCGTCAAGCACGGCATCTCCGCCGAGCGCGTACGCCAGCTCGAGCGCGAGGCCCTGCAGAAGCTGCGCCGCTTCGCAGACCCCGACCTCGCGGCGTAGCCACCCACAGCCGAGGCGTCACTTAAACAGATCGAGTTGGCACTGCGGTGCCAACTCGATCTGCGTTTTTGACGCTTCGGCCTGCGCGAGCGACGTCTCGGCGGTCAGTAGCCGCCGGGCGGCGGGGCCATCTCCAGGCGTACGCCGATGAGCCGGACCGGGCGGTCCTTCTCGACCCGCTCGAGGAGCGCCACGGCCTCGTCCGCGAGGCGGTCGGGATCGAGCGTGGGCTCGGGGAGCTTGTGGCCTCGGGTAACAGTGAAGAACGGCTTGAGCCGCACCTTGATCTCGACCCTGGTCACCGGGCGGCCCTCCTTCACCACGTCCGCGAGGCACTCGGCGCACAGGCGGCGGGTCGCGGCGACGATGTCGGGCCACTCGATGAGGTCCTGCTGGAAGGTCTCCTCGTGGCCGTGGCCGCGCGCGACCCACGGCGAGGGGTCTACGGGGCTGGTGTCCGCGCCGCGGCCCAGACGGCGCAGCCAGGGGCCTGTCGTGGGGCCGATCTCGGCTGCGAGACGCTCCGCCGAGGCCGCTCCCAGGTCGGCGACCGTCTCGATGCCGAGCCCGGCGAGCCGCTTGGCGGTCTTCGCCCCGATCCCCCACAGCGCGTCGGTCGGACGGTGGCCCATCTCGGCGTCCCAGGTCTCGTGGGTGATCCGGTAGACGCCGGTCCCCCGCAGCTGCCCGCCGGGGCCGGGCTCGTGGCCGCCTGCCCCGGCCTCACGGGCGAGGGCACCGTCGACCCGCTGCTTGGCGAACCCGGTGGCGAGCTTGGCCTGCAGCTTGTTGTCGCCGACACCGACGCCGCTGCGCAGCCGGGTGCGTTCGAGCACCGTGTCGCGTACGTCCTGGGCGAAGGCCGCCGGATCGCCGAGGTCGCCGTGGTCGGGGCCGGGCCCGAGGAACGCCTCGTCCCAGCCGAGGACCTCGACCAGGACGGGTACGCCGCCCCACTCCAGCGACCGCAGCGTGTCCATCACGCCTGCCGAAGCCTCGTCGTAGGCCACGTGGTCGACCGGCAGCAGCACCGCGTCGGGACACTTCCGCGCCGCCAGCCGCAGCGGCATCCCCGAGCCGACGCCGTGCGCCCGAGCCTCATAGGAGGCCGTCGAGACCACCGCCCGCTCGGTCGGGTCTCCTCGTCCACCGACGATCACCGGTTGACCGGCGAGCTCGGGCCGGCGTAGCACCTCCACCGCCGCGATGAACTGGTCCAGGTCGACGTGAAGCACGAGGCTCATGCCCCGATGGTGCCATGAACAGCCCGACGAAGGGTCAGCCTTCGGAGGCCGCCTCGGAGAGGGCCGCGGAGGCCTGCTCCGCCTGCTCGCGTACGTCACCAGGCACCGGCACCGCGCCGGCGGTGCGCTGCTGCCACAGCTGCATGGCGACGACCTTCGCGGCGGCGTCCTCGACGAGAGATCGGTCGAGGCGGCCGGAGCGCATGGCCTTGACGACGCTGCGGTGGGCGGCCTTGGAGTTGGCCGGCATCAGCAGGAGGTCGGCGCCGGCCTCGAGGGCGGCCACCGAGGGCTTCTTGGTGGTGGTCGTGACCGCGCCCATGCCCAGCGAGTCGGTCACGGCGATGCCGTCGAAGCCGAGGTCCTCGCGGAGCAGGTCATAGATGGGTGCCGCCATGCTGGCCGGCTTCCCGGGAGCCACGGCCTTGACGTCGACGTGGCTGATCATGACGGAGGGAGCCCCGGCATCCACCGCGGCGTCGAACGGCACCAGGTCGCGGCGCTTCAGCTTCTTCTTCCCGAAGGCGAGCTCCTGGAGCCCGAGGTGGGTGTCACCGGTGACCGCGCCGTGGCCCGGGAAGTGCTTGGTGGTGGAGACCAGACCGGCGGCGTTGTAACCCTGTACGGCCGCGGAGACCGCCGTCGCGGCGATCCCCGGGTCTTCGCTCGGGGAACGCGAGCCGATCGTCGGATCGGACGCGCCCACGGTCACGTCGGCGACCGGCGCGAACGCCCAGGTGAAGCCGAGGTCGCGCAGCTCGAGCGCGGTCGTCCGCGCCGCCTCGGTCGTCACCGTGACGCCCTTGCGCGGCTTCGCGTCGATGGCGTCCCCGGTGCGTGCGAACTCCGGGAACTCGGTGGCCACACCGCGCAGGTGGGAGACGACGCCACCCTCCTGGTCGACGCCGATCACGGCGGGGAACGAGCGGCCGTCAGCCGCCACCGCGCGGGAGACCGCGGCGGTCGTCTCGCGCACCTGAGCCTCGTCGACGACGTTCTCGCCGGTCACGCTGACCCCGGCGAGGTGCAGCTTGCGCACCATCTTCGCGGCCTTGGCCGGATCGGTGCCGTGATAGCGGCCGACGATCACCTGTCCGGCGAGCTGCTCCTCGTCCCAGCCCGCCACCAGCTCGCGGGCGGTCGCCAGCTCTCCGCGCGTGGGACCCCAGGCCAGCGGCGTGGTGTCCTTCTTGGGGTCGGTCTTCGTGGTCGCATTGGCCGGCCTGTTCGGCTCGTCCTCGACCCTCGTCGGCATCCCGACGGTCACCGCCGCCGCGCCCGCCCCGGCCGCCAGGGCCAGCACGGCCCCCGCGATCACCGGTCGCAACCAACGCCTCGGACGACGCGGCTGATCCTCTGAATCGGTGTGCTTGCCCCCAGTCACGCGGCCGAGTATGTCAGCAACCCCCGCCTAACTCACGAACCGGCGAGGGCGTCGTAGATCTCCCGGACCCGCCTGCGCAGGTCGTCGAGGGTGCCGGTGTTGTCGATGACGTACGTAGCCGCGGCGAGCCGCTCCTCGTGACTGGCCTGCGCGGCGATGCGGGCGCGGGCGTCGATCTCGGTCATCCCGCGCGCGATCGCCCGCTCGACCTGGGTCTCGACCGGCACGTCGACGACGATCACCTCGTCGAAGAAGGGCGCATAGCCCACCTCGACCAGCAGCGGGATGTCGTTGACGACCAGCTTCCCGGCCGCCCGCCCGGCCTCCTCGAGCTCCGCGGAGAGTGCCCCGACCAACGGGTGCACGATCGCGTTGAGCCGCGCACGGGCGCCCTCGTCGGCGAAGACGATCTCCCCCACCTTGGCCCGGTCGAGCGCACCGGACTCGGTCAGCACCGACGGCCCGAACTCCGCCACGACCTGAGCCAGCCCCGGCGTACCGGGCTCGACGACCTCCCGGGCGATCTTGTCCGAGTCCACGATCACCGCCCCGAACCCGGCCAGCAGCTCCGACACCGTGCTCTTCCCCGAGGCGATCCCGCCGGTGAGTCCTACGCGCATGGGCCCCAACCTAATGGGGCCGCTGTCGGCACCTGACGCCGCCTAGGCGGGCATCGCCGAGTCGAGGCTGTCGCTGCAGGCGAACCGGCGCCGGTAGGCCTGCGGGGAGAGCCCCCGCACCCGGGTGAAGTGATGGCGCAGCGCCGCGGCGTTGCCGAAGCCGACCTCGCCCGCGATCCACTCGACCGACCGGTCGGTGCGCTCAAGCAGCTCCTCGGCCCGGCGAACCCGCTGGGCGGTGATCCAGGCGTAGGGCGTCGCGCCGGTCTCGGCACGGAACCTACGGGCGAACGTACGCGGCGACATCAGCACCTGCCGGGCCAGCGAGTCCACGTCGAGCTCCTCGTGGAGATGGGTCGTGATCCAGGCCAGCAGGGGGCCCAGGGTCTCCGCATCGGGCTCGGGCACGGGGTGGGAGATGAACTGCGCCTGTCCCCCGTCGCGCTGCGGCGGGACGACCATGCGTCTAGCCACCGCGGAGGCGACCGCGGCGCCGTACTCCTGGCGCCAGATGTGCAACGCGGCGTCGAGCACGGAGGCGGTGCCGGCGCTGGTGACGATCTGCCCGGTGTCGACGTAGAGCACCTCGGGAACGACTCTCGACTCCGGGAACCGGCGCTGCAGTTCGGTGGCGTACTTCCAGTGAGTCGTGCACTCGATCCCGTCGAGAAGGCCCGCCTCGCCCAGGGCGAAGGCACCCGAGCAGGCGGTGAGGAACCGAGCGCCCCGCGCGTGCGCGCGCAGCAGCGCCTCTCTGACTTCGTCGGGCAGAGTGCCGCTGGGGCCGCCGAAGGCGGGGATCGCGATCAGGTCGGCCTCCTCGAGCCGCTCCAGGCCGTGGGGCGCCTCGAACGCGAAGCCGAGGTTGGTGCGCACCATGCCCGCCGTCGGCGCACACACCCCGAAGTCGAGGAATGGCACCCCGTCGTCGCGCCGGTCGATGGCGAAGGCCTCGCAGACCGCACCGAACTCGAAGGGGGCGACACCGTCCCAGATCACCGCAGCGACGTTCCTAAGCACCTCAGAAGGGTGCCAGGTGGCAGGAAATCGCGCAACTTAGGCATTTCTGCCAATGTGGCAGGAATACCTGGTAGCGAAGAATTACTGCCATGAACACAGCACTCCTCGCCCTCATCGTCCTGCTCGCCGTCGCCGCCTACGCCACCATCTCGGCCGTACGCCACGACCGCCCCAAGGCCGCCCCGCGGTCCCACGCCTCCGACCCCGACTTCCTCCCCGCAGTCCGCTGGCACTGAGAGACGGGCACCCGGATGAGTGCACCTGAAGATGCCGAAGACCCGGCCCCACGACGGGGACCGGGTCTTCGGCGTTTCAGAGCCTCAGCTCCGCGCTTCGCGCGGTTACTCCTTCGCTCGGCGCGAGCGGACGAGCAAGCTCGCCGCTCGACCTCGCTCCAGTCGTCTCAGCGTTTCACTGACCGCCGGTCAGCTTCTCGCGGAGAGCCTGCAGCGCCTCGTCGGAGGCGAGCGAGCCGCCCTCGTCCTCGGAGACGGTCTCGTCGACCGAGCCACCCGAGGAGTAGGAGGTGGCCTCGCCGGCCTCGGCAGCCTTCTCGGCGGCCTCCTGCTGCTGCTTGATGTGGGCCTCCCAGCGAGCGTGGGCCTGAGCGTACTGCTGCTCCCACTTCTCACGCTGCTCGTCGTAGCCCTCGAGCCACTCGCCCGTCTCCGGGTCGAAGCCCTCGGGGTAGAGGTAGTTGCCCTGCTCGTCGTAGCTGGCCGGCATGCCGTAGAGCGTCGGGTCGAACTCCTCGACGTCGGTCGAGGTGACCGTCTCGTTGGCCTGCTTGAGCGACAGCGAGATGCGACGACGCTCGAGGTCGATGTCGATGATCTTGACCATGACGTCGTCGTTGACCTGGACGACCTGCTCGGGGATCTCCACGTGGCGCTCGGCCAGCTCGGAGATGTGCACCAGGCCCTCGATGCCCTCCTCGACACGGACGAACGAACCGAACGGCACCAGCTTGGTGACCTTACCCGGGACGATCTGGCCGATCTGGTGGGTGCGGGCGAAGTGCTGCCACGGGTCCTCCTGCGTCGCCTTCAGCGACAGGGAGACACGCTCGCGGTCCATGTCCACGTCGAGAACCTCGACGGTGACCTCGTCACCGACGGTGACGACCTCGGACGGGTGGTCGATGTGCTTCCAGGAGAGCTCCGAGACGTGGACGAGACCGTCGACGCCGCCGAGGTCCACGAACGCACCGAAGTTGACGATCGAGGAGACGACACCCTTGCGGATCTGACCCTTCTGGAGCTGGGTCAGGAAGCCGTGGCGAACCTCGGACTGGGTCTGCTCGAGCCAGGCACGGCGCGACAGGACCACGTTGTTGCGGTTCTTGTCGAGCTCGATGATCTTGGCCTCGAGGGTCTGACCCACGTACGGCTGCAGGTCGCGGACGCGACGCATCTCGACGAGGGAGGCCGGGAGGAAGCCACGCAGGCCGATGTCCAGGATGAGACCACCCTTGACGACCTCGATGACCGCGCCCTCGACGACGCCGTCCTCCTCCTTGACCTGCTCGATCGTGCCCCAGGCGCGCTCGTACTGCGCGCGCTTCTTGGACAGGATCAGGCGGCCTTCCTTGTCCTCCTTCTGGAGCACCAGGGCCTCGACCTTGTCGCCGACCTCGACAACCTCGGACGGGTCGACGTCGTGCTTGATCGAGAGCTCGCGCGACGGGATGACACCTTCGGTCTTGTAACCGATGTCGAGCAGGACCTCGTCCCGGTCGACCTTGACGATGACACCGTCCACGATGTCGCCGTCGTTGAAGTACTTGATGGTCTCGTCGATCGCGGCGAGGAAGTCCTCTTCCGACCCGATGTCGTTGATCGCGACCTGAGGCGCGTCGTAGTCGGGAAGAGGAATGTTGAGCGTGCTCGTCATAAGGGAGGTGGTTTCCTTGGGTGGACAGATATCGTCGGGTCACACACATCTGAAATCTCAGGTCAGCAGGCCCCTCGCCGGCACCAGCACAACAGGCTTCGTCGCCCGGTGTGAGCCGGCAGCCGAGGTAGCAAGCCAAGGTCCGCTAGGTCTGGGACCGTGGCAGACTTCAGACGCAGTTTCTTAGCCTACGCTCCCGTCACAGGCCCCGTCCAACTGTCGGCATCACCGCGCTGGGCCTACGCTGTAGAGGTGGACCAAGCCATCAGCCCGGTCGTCCGACCGGAGGCGCCCATCGATCCCTTCGGCGCGATCGAAACCATCGGAACAACCGGCCCAGTGGTCAGAGCCGAGCGGCGTACGGTCGGTGAAGCCGAGTCACGCCGAGCGAACGGCCCCGACTGGGACCGCTACGCCGACGAGTACCAGGCCACGCACGGACCGTTCCTCGGTGAGGCCGGTTTCGTCTGGGGCCCGGAGGGTCTGACCGAGGCCGATCTCGGCATTCTCGGCGACATCAGCGGCAAGGACGTGCTCGAGCTCGGCTCCGGCGCCTGTCAGTGCTCCCGATGGGTGAACACCCAGGGCGGGCGCGCGATCGGGCTGGACCTGTCCGGCCGCCAACTCCAGCACTCCCGGCGTCTCGACGAGCAGACCGGCGTGGTCGTCCCCGCGGTGCAGGCCACCGCGACCGACCTGCCCTTCGCCGACGGCTCCTTCGACGTGGTCTTCTGCTCGTTCGGGGCGCTGCAGTTCGTCAGCGAGATCGGCCACGCGCTCGACGAGACCGCCCGTGTCCTGCGGCCCGGCGGCCGCTTCGCGTTCTCGATCACCCACCCGACACGATGGATGTTCCCCGACGACCCCGGCCCCGAGGGCCTGATCGCCGCGCAGTCCTACTGGGACCGCACCCCCTACGTCGAGGTCGACGATGAGACCGGCAAGGTGTCGTACGTCGAGCACCACCGCACCCTCGGAGACTGGGTCTCGCTGCTGGCCGGTGCCGGGTTCCGGATCACCGACCTGGTCGAACCGGAGTGGCCCGAGGACCACGAGCGGATCTGGGGCGGCTGGTCGCGCACCCGGGGGCTGTTGACCCCCGGGACGGCGATCTTCGGCGCCGACCTGGCGAGCAGCTAGACCCGCTCAGGAAGCCGAACGCGGGCCCGGGAGCTGTCAGCTCCCGGGCCCGCGTTTCGTTGACGCTGTTGTGTGGCTGAGCCTCAGGCATCAACCAGCGTGCGGTCGTCCGCGGCGGCGTGGGCGCCACCGTTGGGCTTGCGACCGCGCAGGACCAGCCAGAGGCCGATCAGCAGGAAGATCAGGCCGGCGACGAGGCCGCCGACGGGGATCCAGGTGCCGATCAGGTTCAGCTGGGCGATGTTGTCCTTGGCGTCCGACGCGTTGTTGGAGACCGTCTCGTCGGAGTAGCTCATCTCGGCGTCGATCAGGACCATGCCGGTGCTGGTGACCATCTTCTGGGTCGCCGCCTGGTCGATGTAGGAACCGGTGGTCGGCTCGACGTAGATCGTCTGGGTCGCCTCGTAGGTGCCGCGGATGTCGTCCTCGGTGTCCTTGACCTCGTCCTCTCCGGCCGAGAGCGACGCGTCGTCCTCGGAGGCGGAGACCTCGAACTGGTAGGTCTTGACGCCCTTGATGTCGACGTCGTCGACGTAGGTGGCGATGACGGTCGTGCCGAGCGTGTCGTCCCAGTACTCGTAGTCGTGACGCTCGGTGTCGAACGGGAACTTCCCGGCCAGGCCGGTCATGCCCTCGACGGCGCGGTCCTCACCGACGTACTTGGCCTGGTCCTCGACGACCTCGGAGCTCTTGCGGTCCATGGCGTAGGCACGCTCGGTGGTGGTCACCACGCGGTCGTCGTCCTCGGCCCGGGCGCACGCAGGCGTGTCGCCCTCCTGGATCATGATGCAGCCGGCCTCGACGAAGACGACGACGTCGTCGGTCGACTCCTTCGGCGCCGCCTCGGTGGTCCGGGTGTACTTCACCGGAACTGGGGTATCCGACTTGGCCAGCGCACCGCTGGCGGTGCCGTCCAGGACGGTCGTGGTGTTGACGTTGAGCGGCACGGTCGCCGCGGCGTCCCTGCCCCAGAAGCCCGCTACCGCGGCAGCGACCAGCGCAAACGCGCCGACCAGCAAGAAGACGTAACCAATCACTCTTCGCATGTTTTTGCCCCTCCCAAGGCCTCAGTTCCCCCCTCGATCCGCGAACCGTAGCAGCAATACCTGGGCAGGTGTGCAACGGGTCACAAACTGCTGTGCGACACTTCCTCTTCGTGTCCTCCCCCCATCCCACCACCACAGCTGCCGGGCACACCGGCGGGCCAGCTGACGCGCCCGCTGCCGGCGGCTTCCTGGCGACTCCCCGAGATGTCGTCGTGGCCGCGCTCGCCCTGATCGTTGCCCAGCTCGCCTTTCGCGGCTGGGCGTTGAGCGGCTCCTGGTACCGCTTCGACGACGCCAACTTCATGTCGAAACTGATGTCCGACGGGCTCTCGGCCGACCTGCTCTTCAACGGCTTCGCAGGACACCTGATGCCGGCGGCGTTCGCGCTGACGTCCTACAACTTCGGTCTCGACCCCTATACCTGGGCCTACCCGGCCGTCGAGCTTCTCGTGCTGCAGGCGATCGCGAACCTGGGCGCGCTGGTGTTCCTCTGCTCCGCGTTCGGGAAGCGGCGCGGGATCCTGCCGCCGCTGGCGCTGTTCCTGTTCAGCTCGATCAGCCTGCCGGCGTTCCTGTCCTGGGGTCCCGGGATCACCCAGCTGCCGTTCCTCGCCGCGATCTTCTGGGGGTCGTGGGCTCACCTCAACTACCTGCGTACGCGGCGGTTCCGCTGGGCCCTGCTGGCGATGCTCATCACCCTGGCCGCCATCGCCTTCGGCGAGAAGGCGATGCTGCTGTTCTGGCCGTACGCCGTGCTGGCGCTGGGCTGGTTCGCGACGGGTGACATCCTGACCCGGCTGCGGACGATCACGGGCCGCTATCTGCCCGGCGTGCTCCTCTACGGGTTCGTCTCGGTCGGCTCCGTGATCGCCTACCTGACGCTGGGCGCGGGATCGTCGAAGGCGTCCGGCAGCTCCGACGCCAACGGGTTCGCGCTGGTCGCCCAGCGGTTCCTGCTGGAGTCGTGGGCACCCGGCGTGGTCGGCGGGCCGCTGCGCTGGAAGTGGATCGAGGGCAACTCGGCCGGCTGGGCCGAGCCCGGCGCGGTGGTCTCGGTGCTCGCCGTCGGCGTGCTGGCACTGCTGACCTTCGAGCTCGCCCGCACCCGCTCGATCGCGCTGCGGGCCTGGTGGCTGGTCGGCGGCATCCTCGTCATCGACATCGCCCTGATCACCGCCATCCGGGCCGGCGGGGTCGGCGCCGACATCGCGCTCGCCTACCGCTACCTCACCGACACGATCGCGGTCACAGCGATGGCGCTCGCGCTGGCCACGCTGCCGTTGCGCGGGGCGGTGGAGACGCTCACCCCGACGCGTACGTCACCCTTCCTCGACAACCCCCGACGGGTCGCGGTGGCGACCGCGATCGTCGCGGCGCTGGGGCTCTTCTCGTCCTACTCCTACGCCCAGAGCTGGCACGACGACGACAACACCCGGCGCTACATCGACACCGTCCGCGGCGACCTGGCCGACGTCGAGGAGCCGCTGCCGATGGCGGACGGGCCGGTGCCCCAGTGGATGGTCTGGGGCGCGTCCTACCCCTACAACCAGGTGAGCCGGGTGCTCCGGCCGCTGTCGGACAAGATGGCGTTCCCCGAGGCCAGCACCGACAACCTCTATCTGGTCGACAAGGACGGCCACATCCGGCCGGCGCTGGTCGACCCCGAGCGACGCTCGGTAGGCGCCGTCGACCCGACACCGAGCCTGGACAAGTGCTCGATGCGCGTGCGGCAGACGCCTCTCGAGGTGGGCCTGGACGGCGGCGTCGACGGCGCCGGGTGGTGGATCCGGATCGCCTACGTGGCCGCCGACAAGGACGCGGGCCGGATGCGGGTGACCGCCGGCGACCACTCCTACGACGTCGAGGTCGCGCCCGGGTTCCGCAGCCTCTATGTGCGTACGGGCGAGGGACGCTTCGACACCATCAGCTTCCAGAGCCTGACTCCGGGCTCGAAGCCATGCCTGGGTGGTATCGAGGTCGGCAGCCTGGTGCCGTTCGGCGACCCGATCTCAGGGCCTGTGGAGGACGGCTGATGGACCGCAGGTTCCTCACGCTCGACGCATTGCGCGCCGTCGGCGCGTTGATGGTGGTGCTGACCCACGTCGGGTTCCACACGGGCCGCTACCCGCAGGGGTGGACCGGGGCGATGCTGGCCCACTTCGACCTCGGCGTGGCGCTCTTCTTCGTCGTCTCCGGGTTCCTGCTGGCCAGGCCGTGGTTCGCGGCCAGCGCCGCCGGAGCCCCGCCACCGAGCACCGGACGCTACCTGTGGAAGCGGGCTCTGCGGATCCTGCCGCTCTACTGGGTCGTCGTGGCCGTCTGCCTGCTCGCCGCGCCCGCGAACTCCGACGTCGGCGTCGGCGGCTGGATCGCCAACCTGACCCTGACCCAGATCTACACCCAGGACTCGCACGCCTACGGGCTGGCGCACATGTGGAGCCTGTGCACCGAGGTCGCCTTCTACCTCGCCCTGCCGCTGGTGGTGCGGCTGCTGACGCCGCGAGACCGTCTGGACGTACGCCGCGTGCTGGTCGTCTGCCTGCTGCTCTCGATCGGCGGCGTGGTCTTCGCGGCCGGCGCCCGGACCTGGTTCGACCAGCCGTTCGCGGCCGAGTGGCTGCCGGCGTACCTGCCGTGGTTCCTGGCCGGCACCGCGCTCGCGGCCTGCTCGGTCGACCCGGGCATGCGGGCCCGGCTCGACGCTGCCGCGCGCGACCTGGCCGGGTGGTGGCTGCTGGCGCTGGGGCTCTTCGTCGCGGCCTGCACGCCGATCACCGGTCCGACCGGGCTCGTGGATGCGCCGACGCCGGCCGAGTCGGCGCTCAAGTGCGTTCTCTACGGCGCGGTCGCGGTGTGCGTCATCTTCCCGCTGGTCTTCGGACCCGAGCTCGAGGGGCCCGTACGCCGCTGGCTGGCCAGCCCGGTGCCCAGCGCGCTGGGCGAGGTCTCCTACGGGATCTTCTCGATCCACATGTTCGTGCTGCTGATGGGCATGGAGCTGCTCGGGTTCGGCACCTTCAACGACCGCTTCTGGACGGTGCTGGGGATGACCATCGCCGTCACGATCCCGATCGCGGCGCTCTCCTACATCTTCTTCGAGCGCCGGATGATGCGGCTGCGCGGCTGGCGTCCCTCCGGGCGCCGGCCGAAGCGTCGAGCCGAGCCTGAGCCCACGCCCGAGGTCGAGCCTGAGTCTGCGTCCGAGCCCGCATCCGAGCTCGGTGCCACCGAGGCGGCCGCGGCGACCAGCACGAGCGCGACCACCGAGAGCGCCTGAGCCGTCCAGGCGGGCGGGTCCCAGGGCAGGTCCCAGGCGGTCGGCAGGATCTCGACGGCCAGGGCACCGGCGAGCATCGCTGCCCCCGACCCGGCGGCCATGAGGCGTACGACGACCGGCCGGCGGCCCGTCAAGCGCGGCAGCAGCCAGGCGATCACGGCGGCCAGCGCACCCCACCAGCCGGCGAGCAGACCGGCCACGAGGACCAGCAGCCCGCCGTCATACCACCGCCACGGCGCGGCCACGGGGAACAGCTCCAGGCTGTGCGGGGTGCCGCGGCGGCGCCATGAGGTCACCAGCGCGAGCGCCAGGACCAGCAGCATGCCGCCGGCACCGGCGAACAGCCCGGCACGGTAGGTCTCCTCGGGCGCGAAGCCGAAACGTACCTCTCCCCCGGCGCCGGCGGGCACGATCCAGCCCTGCTGCCAGCCGTCGACCCGCTGGGCGCGCAGGGCCTTGCCGTCCAGGGTCGCGGTGGCGCCGGTGTTGATGTTCTGCGGGAGCACGAGGACCCGGTCGTAGGTTTCGGCGGAGACCGTCGCGGAGACCGCGGCGTCGCGCTCGTCGCGCTCCACCTCGACCGCCTCCGGGGTCTCCGCGTCCGCGATCACCTCGGCGCTGAGCTCGAGGCTGTCGAAACGGAGCGGTCCCACAGGATCGGCGAGCAGGGTGTTCTCGCCTGCGGCCAGGCCGACCGGGGCGGTGCCGCAGACCCTCAGCGGCACCTCGCCGCCGCGCAGCAGGTCGGAGAGCGACCCGTTGACCGCCGTACGCAGCACCCGCTCGCCCACGCGGATGCGGGGTCCGTCGGCGCAGCCGGCCCGGAGCCGCCCGTCGCCGAGCGGACGGTCGTTGACCTGCACCTCGGAGATGCCAGCGGGCAGCTCGGTCGCGTCGGCCATGCTGGAGGGCTGGTCGTAGGCGGCGTCGGTCTCGGTGATCCGGATCCGGAGCCGGTCGGTGCGCCAGCCGGTGGGCACCTCGATGTCGCCGTCCGAGTCGACCTCGCGGGTGACGGTGCGCTTGGGGCGGCGCAGGTCGGTGATCTCGACCTCGGTGGGGATGCTGACCGGGGCGGCCTTGTTGACCACGAGCCGCAAGGACCTGATCCGCTGCCGTTCCGGCAGCCCGAGGGTCACCGTGGCCGGGCCTGTCGAGGGCGCGCGCCAGGAGGTGCCGTCGTCGCCGTCGGCCATCGCGAGCGCCGACTGGGCGATGTCTCCGCTGCTCGGTGCGGTGACGTCCACCCCGGCGAGGTCGGCGGCCGCCGCGGCGTAGGCGTGGTCGCGGCGCAGCGACACGGTCCCGGTGACGTCGAACGACTGCCCGCGGGTGAGGGTGACGAGCCGGTCCAGGTCGTCGCCGTCGTCGCCGGTGGCGGCCAGGAACGGCTCGCAGTAGAGCACTCCGCCCTGGTCGATGCAGCCGCTGCGGTCGGTGTCGCGACCGAGCCTGATCTTGCGGATCGTGGCGTCCTCCGGCGGTTCTGGGAGCGCGACCAGGCGCTGGGCGTCGACGCCCTCGATGTCGAGCTCGCTGATCCCCCAGGGACCGTAGGCGGTCGCTCCGCGGGCGGTGACGGTGAGGTTGCGCGCGCTGAACCCGGTCAGGTCGTACGTCGCCTCCTCCCCCGGCAGCGGGGCGTAGACCTTCCGCATCTGGGCGCCGGCGACGAGCTCGAGCCGTTCGACGCCGACCACGTTGCCGGGCAGCGTGATGGTGACCTTGCCGAGGTCGGTCTCGTCCTCGAACCGCACCCGGAGCCAGGCGCCCTCGGGGGTGCGGTCCCATCCGGTCTCGGTGCGCCACGCGGTGTCGAGGTCGCCGTCCAGGGCCGCCGAGGGCGCCCGGCCGCGGTCGACCGGGACCTCCGACGGGGTCGCCGCCGAGCTGGAGGCCTCCACGGCCTCGACACCGCGCCAGACCACGGTGCTCTGCCACCGCTCCTGGTCCTCCAGGTAGCGGTGGAAGCTCTCGGGCTGGTCGGAGTCGACGCCCTCCTCGGCGGTGCGGGTGGCGGAGGAGTTGGCGCGGACGCCGGAGAAGAGGGTCGTACGCCGCCGCTGGCCGTCGGTCAGGATGACGTCGGTCGACTCCTCGGAGTCGTCGGCGATGGCCCGGGTGTCGTCGGCGGTCAGCACCGCCTGGGCGCCGCTGGCGGGCTCGCCGGGGTCGCCCATCACCGTCGTCTTCGCCGGGATCAGGGTCCCGTCGGAGGTGGCGCCGTCGACCTCGTAGATCTCGATCGGGGGGTACTCCCCGGCCAGTCCCCCGTCGACGAGGACGCGGGTGCCCTTCTCGCGGTGGTAGGTGGTGTTGCCGAACTCGGTGCCGAAGCTCTCCTCGTGGGTCAGCCCCGGTGACTGGGCGAGGGTGGCGTGCACCAAAGATGGCGGCGGGGCGCCGGTGGTGCCCCAGTGCAGGTCGTTGCGCACCAGCAGCCGGGTCACGCCGGCCTTGGCCAGCATCGGCGCGAGATCCGCGCTGGGGGTGCCTCGCTCGATCTCCTCGGTGACCCGATCGAGCCAGACGACGTTGCCGGGCTCGGCCAGCGGCACCACGCCGCGTACGGCCCAGCGGGAGTCGGCGTAGGGCTGCAGGACCTCGTCGTGGGTGCTGCCCCACAGGTAGTCGCCGAACCGGGCGGCCGGGACCACGAGCGTCACGCCGCCGTCGTCGTTCTCGGAGAGGTAGTCGGCGGCGTCGGTCCAGAAGGTCGGTACGTTCTCGATCGACCCGGGCGGCGGCACCTGGCCGCGCACCCACGGCACCGCCAGGCCGGCCAGCGCGGCGACCACGGCGATGACGAACACCGTTCTGAGCCACTGCGCGGCCTTCGTGGCCGTCCCCGAGGCTCGCGCCAGCTGGGCGCGGAAGAGGATGGTCTCGACGGTGAGCACGACCCCGGCGGCGAGCCCGAGGCGGAGCACGGCGTCGTACTTGTGACTGTTGCGCACCGCTGCGAGCGCGCCGTCGACGAGGTCCTGGCGCGCCTCGGCTCCCCAGCCGGCCAGCGCGCCGGTGTAGCCGATCCCGACGAGGACGGCGCCGGCCAGCACGCAGCCGATCAGGAACCGTGTCTCTGGGTGGCGGCGCGCCCGGCCGACACCGGCCAGCCCGGCCAGCCCGATCGCGACGACGGCGGCCGCGTCGAGGACCAGGTAGGGCGTGGCGTGCAGGCTCTGCCCGGCCGGGTAGTAGAGCGGGTCGGCGTACGCGACCCAGTCGGAGGTGCCGAGCAGCGTCGGCAGCAGGCCGGTGGTCGAGGAGGTCACCGCGGCGGTCTCGATGTAGTCGAGGAACGGCGGGATGTAGCGGGCCTGGAGGACCAGCGGGATCGTCCACCACAGGGTGGCGAGGATGGTCAGCACGCCCCACAGGCCCAGCGCGGCGAACCGCCGGGCGCCGGTGCGGGTCAGCAGGAAGACCATGCCCGGGACGATCACCGCCGAGACCGCGGTCGCGTTGACGCCGCCGGCGCAGGCGACCGCGAGTGCGGCCACGGCGCACCAGCGCAGCAGATCCTTCGTCGTGGTGGTGCCGCTGGCCCGGATGACCGCGAGCAGCACCCACGGCGCCACCGCGGTCGGCCACAGCTCGGCGGAGTTGGCACCGAGGATGGTCATCACGCGTGGCGTCAGGACGTACGCCGCGGCACCCGCGACCTGCGCCCACGGCCGCCCCAGCTGCAGCTCGCGGGCCACGGCCAAAACACCGAGGAAGGCCAGGTTGAGCAGCAGCGCCCACCACAGCCGCTGGATCACCCACTCCGGCAGCTGCGCCAGCTGGCCGAGCCCGTAGAAGGGACCCATCGGCCACAGGTAGCCGATCGCCTGGTTCTGCACCTGGCCGAAGGCGCCCTGGGCGTCCCACATGTTCAGCGCCCGGGCCAGGAAGGCCCACGGGTCGGCGCTCAGGTCGAACTTGGTGTCCGCGACGATCCGGCCCGGGGCCTGGGTGAAGGTGATCGCGGTCAGGATCGCGACGTACGCCGTGATCCTCAGTTTGGATGTGGCCGAAGCGGAGCCCGAGGCAGCGGGGATGGGGCTGGGTCGGTCCGGGGTCACGTCTTGCGCAGCACGAGCAGGAGGTTCCATGAGAGCACCTCCCTCACCACCGGGACCCGCATCAGCCACGCCGCCCACGCCGGGTGGTAGCGCGGAACCGCGGCCAGGATCTCGGCGTTGCCCGCTCTGCGCTGGGCGCGCGCCCAGCGCAGCCCGGCGGAGGCGGTCGCTGCGTACATCGACTCGCCGAACTTGTTCTTGGGCTCGTGGCCGTGCTTGCGCAGGTAGCGGCGGCGCGCGTACCGGCCGCCGAGCAGGTGCCACGGGCTGGTCTCGTGGCCGCCCCAGGGGCCCCACCACAGCGTGTAGGAGCAGAAGACGACACCGCCGGGCCTGGTGACCCGGAGCATCTCGTCGAGCATGGCCGTCGGGGTCGGGACGTGCTCGAGCACGTTGGAGGAGTAGCAGGCGTCGACCGAGCTGGTGCGGACCGGCAGCCGCATCCCGTCGCCCAGCATGCTGCCCTCGGCGACGATCCCGGCGCCCTGCATCTCGCCGGCGTCGGCGTCGAGCGCGAGGTAGGTCGCGCCCGCGTTCATGAACGCGTCGCGGAAGTAGCCCGGGCCACCGCCGACGTCGAGCAGGACGGTGCCCTCGAGGGTCTCCCCATCGGTGTAGTGCGCGAGCTGGCCGACCGAGTCTGCCGCTAGCGCGGTGTAGAAGCGCGCGGGATCGGTCTGCTCCACGCGGAAGTCGTTGAAGAGGCGTACGGAGCGCCGCAGCGTCGCCCGCCAGTCGTTGCCGACCGGGGCGTCGATCTGGTCCCCGCTCCGGGGGTCGAGGAGGTTCGGCACGGCGGGAACACTAACCGACTTACCCCAAGGGGTGTGCATTTGGTCACGAAATGTCCTACTCTCCGGTAACTGCGTCGTCCCTGGGGAGGGAACGCTCAGCAGCGGGGAACTGCGAGTCAGGGGAGAAGAGTTTTGCGCGCCATAGAGGGAGCGCAGCTGGAGGGTCGCCATGTGGCGGTCTTCAGCTGGCGCGATACCGACAACCCTGAAGCCGGTGGGGCCGAGCACTACCTCCACCAGATCACCGCCGGTCTGGTGGGCGCCGGAGCGCGGGTCACCGTGTTCACCGCCGCCTATCCGGGCGCTCGCGCCCGTGAGGAGCGCGACGGCATCCGCTACGTACGCCGCGGCGGCAAGCTCAGCATCTATCTGTGGGGCGTGGTACTGCTGGCACTGGGCCGGCTGGGCCCGATCGGCCGCGTCGACGCGGTCGTCGACGTGCAGAACGGGCTTCCGTTCTTCTGCCCGCTCGGCACCAAGGCACCGGTCACGGTGCTCGTCCACCACGTCCACCGCGAGCAGTGGCCGGTGGTCTACCCCGGCCTGTCCGGGCGGATCGGCTGGTGGGTCGAGTCGTGGCTCGCGCCGCGTCTCTACCGTCACAAGCAGTACGTCGCGGTCTCCCGCGCCACCCGGGCCGAGCTGGCCACGCTCGGCGTCGACCCCGCCCGGGTCGCCGTCGTGCACAACGGCGCCGCGCCGGCGCTGAGCGACCGTCCGGCGAAGACCGAGCACCCCTCCATCTGTGTCGTCGGGCGGCTGGTGCCGCACAAGCGGGTCGAGCTCGCCGTCGACGCGGCGGTGGCGCTGCGGGCGTCCTACCCGGACCTGAGGCTGAGCATCGTGGGCGGCGGCTGGTGGGCCGACGAGCTGGCTGCGTACGTCTCCCGGGTGGGCGCCGGGGACTTCGTCGAGATGCTGGGGCATGTCGACGAGGAGACCAAGGAGGCCGTCTACGAGCGGTCGTGGCTGATGGCGCTGCCGTCGCTGAAGGAGGGCTGGGGCCTGGTCGTCACCGAGGCCGCCCAGCACGGCACCCCGACCGTCGCCTTCCGCGACGCGGGCGGGACGACCGAGTCCATCGACGACGGCGAGTCCGGTGTGCTGGTCGACGACCAGGCCGGCTTCGTCGCCGCGCTCGACCACCTGCTCGGCGACGAGATCCGCCGCAAGGAGCTGGCCGAGGGTGCCCGCTGGCACGCGCGCAAGCACACCTGGGAGCAGAGCCAGCTCAACTTCAACGCCGTGCTCGCCTCCGCGCTTCAGGGGCACGTGATCGGCGCGGACTGACTGCTCTGACTCGTCTTACCCGCACAGAGCGAGAAGGGGCCCGGCGGAAAACCGCCGGGCCCCTTTCAGCTTTGTCGCGCTCAGTCGTTCGTGCCGTACTGAATCGTCGACTCCGAGACGCTCGGAGGATTCTTCACGGTGTTGTCCGTGCTGCTCGTGACGACGCCGACGATGGTCGCTGCGGCGACTCCGCCGCCGACAAGAATGCTGGCGACGATGGCAATGATGTTGCCCATGGATATGTGACCTCCCTCTCCTAGCCGCGAACTTTAGCAGCCGGCCGGCGAACAATACTGATCAGTAGCAGAACTGTTGATGTTGTGGCTCCGAGCCAGGCCAGGCCGTACGCCACCCACGCGACGATCACTACTGCCAGCGCCACCGGGCCGGTCTCGTATCCGGTCACCGCGCTCGCCTCCCCCGGCAATCGCTGCAGGAGCAGGTCGCCGCCGTCGTGGACCGTCTCGCCGGCCACCTGCGGTGCCTCGCCCGCGGTGCGGTCGGTGATGACGTACGCAATCCCGAGGCGGCTCAGCTCGGTCGCCCGTGTCTCGGGGTCAGGTGCGGCGAGGGCCTCGGCGGCCGCCGCCGCGCGCGGGTCCTCGCCCTCGATCTCGGTCCCGCCGATGACGAGGTCGCCGTTGGCCACGCTCGCCCTGGGCAGCATCCTCGGCAGCGGGTCGAGGACCGGACGATGGTCGTTCCACGCCGGGGCTCGGTAGGCGGACCAGGGCAGGACGAGTACGTCCCCCGGCGCCGTCTCCTCGGCGAGCGCCGCGCCGGCCTGCTGCCACGACGTCGGGTAGTCGGCCGTGCCGATGCCGCCGGCGAGACCCCAGGCGGCGTCGGGGAGCACGGCGACCGGGGCGAGGGCCAGGACGACTGCTGCTGCCCATCGAGGAGCGGTGCCGCGAAGCCGCTCGCGCAGCGCGTCGACCCCGGCCGCGACGGTCAAGACGAGCAGCGGCAGGCAGAGCGGAAGCAGGCGGCTGCTGTCCCGCAGCAGCGCGAGACCGGGGATGTGCTGGGCGAGGGTGTCGAGGGCTTCCGGCGCGGCCCAGCCGGCGACGGCGATCACCAGGCCGGCGATCCACAGTGCCAGGATCGCGGTCCGTTGGCTGTCGGCGGTCCACCACCGCCGGATTCCGGTCCCGCCCAGTGCCACCAGGAGCGCCAGGGCCACCCAGGCGAGCCAGCTCTCACGGCTGGCGGGGACGACCGAGGTGTTCCAGATCCCGCCTAGCGTGAGGGCCGCCAGCGGGGCGGGCAGGGCGTCGCCGCGCAGCGCGAAGACGTCGAATCCGGTGGCAGATGCCGCCTCCGTCGCGTGAGCGAGGCCGGTGACCAGCCAGGGCGCGTTGACCGCGGCGACCATCGCGAGCAGCCGGATCGGGCGCCGGCCCCGGCGCAGACCGGTCGCGAGCACCACCGCGGCCGACACGATCCCCGCGCTGGCGCTCAGGCTCCCGATGAGCAGGACGGGAAGCAGCCACACCGGGCTGCGCTCGACCGTGCCGGGCTGGCCCGCCGCCCGACGGCGGCCGGCCAGCACCAGCCAGGGCACCGCGGCATAGGCCAGCAGCATCGGCCAGTGGCCCATCCACAGCCGCTCGGCGACGTACGCGCTCCACACGGTCAGGCTCACCACCGCCAGCCGCGCCGTGAGAGAGCGGTCCCGCACCAGCTCCGCGGCCCCCGCACCCGCGAGCACCATTGCCCCCACCAGCACGAGCTTCTGGAGCACGAGACCCGGCACGACCTCGTCCAGCACCGCGATCACGGCATCCGAGGGCACCGCCCGCGGCAGCCCCGACCCGAGCCCGAGCACGTCCCGAGTCAGCGCGAGATCCGGCACCCACACCATGTCGTAGCTGAGCACGAACCCCGCCCCCAGCGCCGGCCCCAGCATCAGCACCGCGAGCACGCCCGCCCACAACGTAGGCACCACCCGCTCGCTCACGCCGGCCACCCTACCCAGCCGAGACGTCAGTTCCGTCGGCCGAGAAGTCACTTCGGTCGGCCGAGTCGGCAGTTGTGGCGATCGAGTTCCGATCCTGGGCGGATGCCGGTGCCGGCATGTGACCTGTCTCGCCATAGGCTTTCCAGGTGCCCACGATGACCGCCAGCCCGATCAGCGCCCGCCGGCGCCGGCTGTCCGCGCTCATCCGCAGCAGCGGCTTCCTCGCGGTCTGCATCATGGTCACCAACATCGCGACGTACGGCTTCCAGATCATCGCCGCCCGGATCCTCGGCCCCGGACAGTACGGCGGCGTCGCATCGATGATGTCGCTGCTCCTCGTGGTCGGCGTGGTCCAGCTCGGCATGCAGGCGACCGCGTCACGACGGGTTACCGAGACGCCCGGCCAGGAGCGCGCCATCGAGCGGACGGTGCTGCGCGCGACCTATCGGGCGGCCATCGTCGTCGGTGTCGTCATGCTCGTCGCCTCGCCGCTGGTGTGGCGGGTACTGCGACTGGACTCCATCTATCCCGCTCTGCTGGTCGCGGTGTGTGCCGTACCGCTGACCGTCATGGGTGGCCAGGCCGGGGTACTGCAGGGCGAGCGCCGTTGGCTCGACCTGGCGATGGTCTACCTGGCGCTCGGCATCCCACGGGTCATCGTCACCACCGCCGCGATGTGGATCCGCCCCACCGAGGGCGCCGCCATGGCCGGCGTCGCGCTGGCCCAGTTCGCACCGGCGATCGTCGGCTGGTGGGTGCTGCGGCGGCGCGCCGCAGGCGACGCGGAGCCCGGACCGGTGAAGCCCGTCGTCGTCGAGATGCTCCAAGGTTCGTTCGCGCTCTTGGGCTTCTTCGCGCTCTCCAACGTCGACATCCTGATCGCGCGCAACGTGCTCTCCGACCACGTCTCCGGCCTGTACGCAGGTGGCCTGATCCTCACCAAGGCGGTGCTGTTCCTGCCGCAGTTCGTGGTGATCATCGCCTTCCCGTCGATGTCGGCCGAGGCCAGCCGCCGCTCCGCGCTCGTCAAGTCGCTGGCGCTCGTCGGCGGGCTCGGCGCGTGCGCGATCGCCGGATCCTGGCTGCTCTCCTGGCTCGCGATGATCTTCATCGGCGGCCCCGACTACGCCGAGATCGAGGGCCTGCTCTGGGTCTTCGCGATCCTCGGCATGGTGCTTTCCGTGCTCCAGCTGCTCGTCTACTCGGTCCTGGCCCGGCGCAGCCGGCTCTCGGCGTACCTCCTCTGGATCGCCGTCGCCGCCGCCCTCGCCCTCGGCGCGATGCAGACCACCGTCGAAGGCCTCGTCTGGGCCGTACTCAGCGTCGACGCCGTCCTAGCCGCCGTCCTGCTCGCGACCACGTTCTGGCGACTCAACCAGACCCCTCATCGCCCCTGACCCGCCGAGGCGTCACCTACGTCGGCCGAGACGGCAGCTACGTCGGCCGAGATGCCAGTTGCGTCGACCGAAATGGCAGTCGTGGGCGACGAAAGTGGAGTTTCGTCGCCCACAACTGCCGACTCGATCTACCTAACTGACGTCTCGGCCGACGTACGTGACGCCTCGGCGATCAGTGGGCGGCTTCGTGCCAGGACAGGCCGGTGCCGACGGAGACGTCGAGGGGGACGTTGAGGTCGGCGGCGGAGCCCATCTGCTCGCGTACGAGTGCCTCCAACGGCTCCCGCTCCCCCGAGGCGACCTCGAAGACGAGCTCGTCGTGGACCTGGAGGAGCATCCGGGAGGAGAGGCCGGCCTCGTCGATGGCGGCCTGGACCCGCAGCATGGCGACCTTGATCAGGTCCGCGGCCGAGCCCTGGATGGGGGCGTTGAGCGCCATCCGCTCCGCGGTCTCGCGCCGCTGACGGTTGTCCGAGAGCAGGTCGGGCAGGTAGCGGCGGCGGCCCATGATGGTCTCGGTGTAACCGGTGCGCCGCGCCTCCTCGACCAGGCTGCGCAGGTAGTCGCGGATGCCACCGAAGGTCTCGAAGTATTCCTCCATCAGCCCGCGCGCCTCGCTCGGCTCGATCCCGAGCTGCTGGGAGAGGCCGAAGGCGGACAGGCCGTAGGCGAGGCCGTAGTTCATCGCCTTGATCTTGGCCCGCTGTTCGCTGGAGACCGCGTCGGGGTCGACGCCGAAGACCCGCGCGGCGGTGATCGAGTGGAAGTCGCGTCCGGAGCGGAACGCCTCGATGAGCAGCGCGTCCTCGGACAGATGCGCCATGATCCGCATCTCGATCTGGCTGTAGTCGGCAGTCATCAGCGACTCGAAGCCGCCGCCGACGATGAAGCCCTTGCGGATCCCGCGACCCTCCTCGGTGCGCACCGGGATGTTCTGCAGGTTGGGCTCGGTCGAGGAGAGCCGCCCGGTGGCGGCGATGGTCTGGTTGAAGGTGGTGTGGATCCGGCCGTCGTCCTGCACGGTCTTCAGCAGGCCCTCGATGGTGACCCGCAGCCGGGTGACGTCGCGGTGGCGCAGCAGGGCGAGGAGGAACGGGTGCTCGGTCTTCACGTAGAGCTGCTGCAGCGCATCGGCGTCGGTGGTCCAGCCGGTCTTGGTGCGCTTCGTCTTCGGCATGTCGAGCTCGTCGAAGAGCACCACCTGCAGCTGCTTGGGCGAGCCGAGGTTGATCTCCTTCCCGATCACGCCGTAGGCATCGTCGGCCGCCTGCTTCATCTGGCCGGCGAAGTGTCGCTCCAGGGCGTCGAGGTGCTCGGTGTCGACCGCGATGCCGGTCTTCTCCATCCGCGCCAGCAGGTGCAGCAGCGGCAGCTCCACCTCGGAGAGGAGCCGGTGACCGCCGGCGGCCTCGACCGCCGAGTCGAGCTCGACGGCCAGGTCGATCACGGCGCGGGCGTAGAGCATCGAGGTCCGCGCCACGCCGTCGCCACCGACCTCGTCGTCGCCGAAGAGCGATTCCTGGCCGCCGTCGTCCTCCTGCTTGAGCTCACGCTTGAGGTAGCGCAGCGTCAGGTCGGCGAGGTCGTAGGAGCGCTGGTCGGGCGCCACGATGTAGGCCGACAGCGCCGTGTCGGTGACCAGCCCCGCCAGGGACCAGCCGTGGGCGTCGATCGCCAGCTCGGGCCCCTTGGCGTCGTGCATGATCTTGGGCTTCGAGGCGTCCGCGAGCCAGCCGGCCAGCGCGGCCTCGTCCTCGGGGGTGAGCTCCTCCACTCCCACGTACGCAGCCCGCTCCAGCGTCGCGAACCCGAACCCGTCCACGCGGCCGGTGCCGGAACCCCAGGTCCCGCGCACATGCACCCCGACCGGAGTGGCCCCGAGCTCCTCGAGGAACGTCGCGACGGCACCAGGAGCCAGCGCCTCGCCCTCCAGCGCGAACCCGCTCTCATCGACCGGGACGTCGTCCTCGGGAGCGAGTACGTCGGTGATCCGGGTGCGGATCTCACCGCGGAACTCGAGCTCGTCAAGGAGCTCCAGCGCGGCTGCCCGGTCCCACTCGACCCGCCCGAAGTCGGCCGGGCCGACGTCCAGGGTCAGGTCTCGAACCAGTGCGTTGAGCCGCCGGTTGCGCATCACGTCGCCGAGGTGGGCGCGCAGGTTGTCGCCGGCCTTGCCCTTGATCTGGTCGGCGTGGGTGATGACGTTGTCGAGGCCGTCGTAGGTGTTGATCCACTTCGCGGCGGTCTTCGGGCCGACGCCCGGGATGCCGGGCAGGTTGTCGGAGTCCTCCCCCACCAGCGCGGCGATCTCGGGGTAGCGGTGCGGCGGGACCCCGTACTTCGCCTCGACGGCCTCCGGCGTCATCCGCGCCAGGTCGGAGACACCGCGCATCGGGTAGAGCACGGTGGAGGACTCGGTGACCAGCTGCAGCGAGTCACGGTCGCCGGTCAGGATCAGCACCTCCATCCCGGCCTCCAGCCCCTGTGTCACCAGGGTCGCGATGATGTCGTCGGCCTCGTAGCCCGCGAGAGACAGGTGGCGGATGTGCAGCGCATCGAGCAGTCGCTGGATCAGCGGCAGCTGGGACTTGAACTCGTCGGGGGTCTTGTTGCGCTTGGCCTTGTATTCGGAGTATTCCTCCAGCCGGAACGTCTGACGCGACAGGTCGAAGGCGACCGCGACGTGGGTCGGGGTCTCGTCGCGCAGCACGTTGACCAGCATCGAGGTGAAGCCGTAGACGGCATTGGTGTTCTGCCCCGTGACGGTCGAGAAGTTCTCCACCGGCAGGGCGAAGAAGGCCCGGTAGGCCAGCGAGTGCCCATCGAGAAGGAGCAGTCGGTCACGCGTCACGTCAGCCACGGTCCGACTCTATCCACGACCACCGACAACGGCGCGACCGCGGGTCGAGACCCGCGCGTCCCTCGTGCCCCGGCCCCTCACAGCACATGCGACGATGCATCCATGACCGATGCATCGACCACCGACCAGTCCGTCTCGCCGACCGACAAGACCGTCGGCGAGACCTTCTTCGCCTCGCTCCCCCACGGCATGGGCGGCCTCAACGACAAGATGGGCGTCAAGATCCTGGAGATCTCCGCCGAGAAGGTCGTCGGCACCATGCCGGTCGAGGGCAACACCCAGCCGTACGGACTGCTGCACGGCGGCGCCTCGGTCGCGCTCGCCGAGACGCTCGGGTCCACCGGCTCCGGCATGCACGCCGCGTCCCTGGGCAAGATCGCCGTCGGCGTCGACATCAACGCCACCCACCACCGGTCGGCGACCTCCGGCATCGTCACCGGCACCGCGACGGCCATCCACCTCGGCCGCAGCTCGGCGGCCTATGAGGTCGTGATCACCGACGAGCGCGGCAAGCGCGTCTGCACCTCGCGGATCACCTGCTCGCTCATCGACGCCGACCGGATCTCGATGTAGAAACCCACGTAGAAGGGCCCCGGAGCGTGTCGCTCCGGGGCCCTTCACTGGTTGGATCTGGATCAGACTTCGCCAGCGATGTACTTGACGGGGGCGTAGGTCGCCTTGTCGTTGTACTGGTAGATACCGATGGACGCGGCCGTCGGGCTACCGGTCTCGCCGAGCTCGATCGGACCGGACTTGCCGTCGTAGTCGACGTCCTTGCCGTCCTCGATGAGCTTGACGCAGTCGGCGTACGTCTCGCACTTCTCACCACCGGTGGTGATGTCGACGATCTCCTCGGCGATGGCCTCACCGGCGTCGCTGTCGGCCTTGATCGCCGCCAGCGCGGAGACGATGGTGGCGTCGTAGGACTCGGCGGCGTAGGAGTAGTCGGCCAGCTTCGGGTCGACCTTCAGCAGCTGCTCCTTGAAGTCACCAGTGGTCTCGGCGCCCGGGAGGGTGCCCTTGACACCCTTGAGCTCACCCTTGGTGAAGTCCTTGGAGTAGTCCGACAGGTTGCCGTCGACGAAGTACGTCGGCAGCTTGGCCGGTCCGGCACCCGCGGCGATGAGCTGCGGGATGAGCTTCTTGGTCTCCTCGAAGGCGACCACGACGACCGCGTCGGCACCCGAACCGGCGACCTCGTTGATCTGGGCGTCGAACGAGGTGGCGTCCTCGGAGTAGAACGCCGTGGTGGCGACCTTGGAGCCGGCACCCTCGAGGTTGGCCTTGATCTCCTCGGCAAGCGTCTCGCCGTAGGCGTCCTGGCGGGCCAGGATCGCCACGTTGGTGCGCTTGTCCTCGAGCAGCAGGTTGGCCATGACGGCGCCCTGCAGGATGTCGGACGGAGCCGTGCGGAAGTAGAGGTCCGGCTTGGCGAAGTCGCCCTCGTCGAACTCGGTCGAGGTGTTCGCCGGGGAGAACATCACGGTGCCCGACGACATGATCTTGTCGATCACGGTCATCGACACGCCCGAGGACGCGGTGCCGACGATGACGTCGGACTTGGCGTCGATGAGCTTGTCCGCCTCGGTGGGGGCGATCGCGGAGGTGGTGTCACCGGAGTCTGCTACGACGGACACGACGTCCTTGCCGAGCACACCGCCAGCGGCGTTGATGTCCTGGATCGCCAGGTCGGAACCGGCGAACTCGGGCGGGCCGAGGAACGCGAGGCTGCCGGTCTGCGGGAGAAGCTGCCCGATGGTGAGAGTGCCGTCGCCCTTGGCGGCGGCCTTCTTCTCCGGCTCCTCGGAAGCGGTCTCGCCGCCGCAGGCGGCGAGGGTGAAGCTGAGCGCCAAGGCGCCGGCGCCTGCGGTCAGCTTCATCCAGGTAGAGGATGATGAGTTCACTGCTTAGTCCCTCTTTCGTATGGGCTGGCCCGGCTCACGCCGGACCTTGCGGAGACACATTAGAGACGCTCGGAGGGTGAATCACCCGAGGGACCTGTCTTTTCACCAATCCGTTACATCTCCCCCATGGCATCATTGCCTGGGTTGCCGCCATGATCGGCTCCGTATTATCGGCGCCGTGGTGACCCATAATCACTCGGGAAACCCGATTCCGCCCAGGAACAGCCACGATCGTGGAGGAATTGTGATCATCTGTACGCACGGCACTCTCGGAGGACGGACTCGATGAGGGTGCCGGTGACGATGCGAGAGGCACGAGCCGATGACGCGCTCTTCCTTCTCGGCATCTGGCAGGACTCCCTGCGGATGGCGGACGCCCAGGAGCAGCTGGGCGACCTGGAGACCATCATCCGTGCCGCCGACGCCTCCCCCGACCAGCGTCTCCTGGTCGCCGAGTGCGGCAGCGAGCCCGTGGGAGCGGTCTACGTACGCGCGACCACCTTCGGTCCGCTCAACCTGGAGCCGACGGTGCAGATCTTCGCGCCGCACGTCGTGCCCAGCTTCCGCCGCCGTGGCGTGGGCCGGATGCTGATGGAGTCTGCCGTCGCCTTCGCCGAGGAGCGCGGGGTCAGGACGATCGCGGCCGCGGCGGCAGCCGGTGGCCGTGACGGCAACCGGTTCCTCGCCCGGATCGGCCTCGGCGCCCAGGCCGTCATGCGCGTGGCCCCGACCGCGGTCGTACGCTCCCGGCTCAACGTCCTGGGCCGGGCCCTGCCCCACCACGCCCGCCTGCAGCGCAGCCCGAAGCAGTCCAGCGCCGTCGGCGAGCTGCTCGCCGCCCGGCGCTCCCAGCGGCGCTCACACACCGTCGCCTGAGCCCCAACGGCACGGGCCCCGGAGCATGCTGCTCCGGGGCCCGGCCGTTCGGGACGTACGCCCTCAGTCCTCCTTGGCACCCAGGGTGCCGAGGTAGAGCTCGATCACCTTCGGGTCGTCGGCGAGCTCGCGTCCAGCACCCGTGTAGGCGTTGCGGCCCTGGTCGAGCACGTAGCCGCGGTCGCAGATCTGCAGGCAGCGGCGGGCGTTCTGCTCGACCATCACGACCGAGACACCCGCCTGGTTGATCTTGCGGGTCTGCACGAAGACCTCGTCCTGCATGACCGGCGAGAGCCCCGCGGAGGGCTCGTCGAGCAGCAGGACCGACGGCTCCATCATCAGCGCCCGGCCCATCGCGACCATCTGACGCTCACCGCCGGAGAGGCCACCGGCGCGCTGCTTGCGGCGCTCACCGAGGGCCGGGAAGATCCCGGTGACGAACTCGAACCGCTCCGCGAACTTCTTCGGAGCCTGGTAGCAACCCATCTCGAGGTTCTCCTCGATGGTCAGGCTCGGGAAGACGTTGTTGTTCTGCGGGACGAACCCGATCCCCCGCGAGACCAGCTCGTCAGCACGCTTGCCGGTGATGTCCTCACCGTTCAGCTTGACCGTGCCCTCATGGATCTTCACCAGGCCGAACAGCGCCTTGAGCAGGGTCGACTTGCCGGCGCCGTTGGGGCCGATGATGCCGACCAGCTCGCCGGGCTGGCAGTAGAGGTCGGTGTCGTTGAGGATGTTGACACCGGGAAGGTAACCCGCGATGAGCCCGTCGGCGCGGAGCACCGCACCCTCGGCCTCGCTCAGGTGCTTCTCGCGGAACTCCTCCGCTTCGGTGGAAGTCACTTCGAGTCCTCCTCTTGGGCGATGTCGCCCTCGAGCTCTGCCTCGACCTCGGCCTCGAGGACCTCTTCGTCGAGCTCGGTCAGGTCGGTGTCGTGGTGGGCCCCGAGATAGGCGTCGATGACACGCTGGTCGGCCATGACCGAGTCAGGCGTGCCCTCGGCGACGATCTTGCCCTGGGCCATCACGATGACCCAGTCGGAGATGTCGCGGACCATGTCCATGTCGTGCTCGACGAAGAGGACCGTACGGCCCTCGTCGCGCAGCGACTTCACATGGCCCAGCAGCGACTGCTTCAGGGCCGGGTTCACACCCGCCATAGGCTCGTCGAGCATGACGACCTCAGGGTCGACCATGAGCGCGCGTGCCATCTCGAGGAGCTTGCGCTGGCCGCCGGAGAGCGACCCGGCGAAGTCCTCGCGCTTCTTGTCCAGCAGGAACCTGCCCAGCAGGTCGTCGGCCTTCTTGGTGACCGCGTCCTCCTGCTTGCCCCACAGGAACTTGAACGGCGCGGCCCAGATCCGCTCACCCTTCTGTCCCGTGGCGCCCAGGCGCATGTTCTCGATCACGGACAGCTTGGCCAGCACCTTGGTGAGCTGGAAGGTGCGCACCATCCCGAGGCGGGCGACCTTGTAAGGGGCGACGCCCTTGAGCGACTTGCCCTCCAGGCTCCACGAGCCGGTGTTGGGCTGGTCGAAGCCGGTCAGCAGGTTGAAGAACGTCGTCTTCCCGGCTCCGTTGGGGCCGATCAGCGCGGTGATCGCACCGCGCTGGATCTCGACGTGGTCGACGTCGACGGCGGTGAGTCCTCCGAACGTACGCGTGATGTTGTCGGCGACGATGATCGGGTCGGACTTCTTGCTGCCCGGCTCCGTGCTCGCCCCGACCAGGCCCGCGGGCCCCGTCTTGCTCGCCACGTCGTTCGTCTCGGTGCTCGTCTGGTCAGTCATGTCAGCGTCCATCGATCGCGATCTCCCTACGGTCGCCGATGATCCCCTGGGGACGGAAGATCATCAGCAGCATGATGGCCAGCCCCAGCATGATGTAGCGGATCACACTGGCCTGGGTGTCGGTCATGATCACCGTCGGGATCCATCCGCCCTTACCGGCAGACTGGCTGAAGAACGAGCCTAGCCCCGCGATCAGGAACCAGAACAGCACGGACCCGATGACCGGGCCCATCACTCGTCCCGCACCGCCGAGGAGCAGAGCGGCGAAGGCGTAGAACGTCATCAGCGTGGAGTAGTCGCTCGGCACGACCGAGGCCTGCTTGAGCGCCAGGAACATGCCGCCCAGACCACCGATGACACCACCGAGGGCGAGCGCCTGCATCTTGTACGCGAACACGTTCTTGCCCAGCGAGCGGACCGCGTCCTCGTCCTCACGGATGGAGCGGAGCACACGGCCCCACGGGCTGCGCATCAGCGCCCACACCAGCACGCAGCACAGCGCGACCAGGATCCAGCCGACGGTCAGCGACCACAGGTCGCCGCGCCCGAAGGAGATGAACCCCAGGTCGAGGCCGCTGTTGTAGGGGTTGGCCTCCTGGAACGGCCTGGCGTAGCCGTTGAGCCCGTTGGAGCCACCGAAGGTGTCCTTCATCTCCACCGAGCCGAAGACGAATCGCAGCACCTCGGCCGCGGCGATGGTGACGATCGCCAGATAGTCGGCGCGTAGACGCAGCGTCGGCACACCGAGGATCACGGCGAGCAGCAGCGGAGCCACGATCGCCATGGTGATACCGAGCCAGAACGGTGCCCCGAAGGTGACCACGGAGACGGCCAGACCATAGGCGCCCACCGCGACGAACCCGGCCTGGCCGAAGTTGAGCAGCCCGGTGTAGCCGAAGTGGATGTTGAGGCCGATGGCGGCCAGGGCGAAGACGATTGCCTGCGGGCCGAGTGCCTGCTGCAATGCTGCCCGGAGAATGTCGAGGATATCCATTGTCTCTCCTACCCGAGCCGCTCTTTACGACCCAGGATGCCCTGGGGCCGCACCAGCAGGATCACGATCATGATCAGCAGCGGGCCGATCTCCTTGATCGAGGTGGGTACGCCGAACAGCGGCCCGAGCTCGTAGACGAGCCCGATGACCAGCGAGCCGACGAGAGCACCCCAGATCGTGCCGAGACCACCCAGGGTGACCGCGGCGAGGATGACCAGCAGGATCCGCATGCCCATGAAGCTGTTGACCTGCAGCTGCATCGCGTAGAGCACGCCGGACAGCGCGGTCAGCGCTCCACCGATGACCCACGCGTTGGTGATGACGCCGTCGACCCGCAGGCCGGAGGACGCGGCCAGTGCCGGGTTGTCCGAGACCGCGCGCATCGCCTTGCCCATCCGGCTCTTGGCCAGCCACAGGCAGACCGCGGTGATCGTGATGACCGCGACGAGCACGATGACCACCTCGCGGTCGGCGAGCGAGAGACCGAGGTAGTACCAGTGCTGCTCGCGCTGCTGGCCGTTGTACTGCGACAGCGACCGGGTCGAGGAGCCGTAGAAGTACTGGAACAGGTAGCGCAGGAAGATCGCCAGGCCGATCGAGACGATCATCATCGCGATCAGGCCGGTGCCGCGTCTGCGCAGCGGGCCCCACAGGATCTTCTCCTGCGCGTAGCCACCCAGGCCACCGAGGATGACCGCGATGATGCCGGCGAGGAGCACCGAGATCGAGGCCAGGGCGCCGGTCTTGAAGATCTGGTCGAAGGACCAGGCCATCAGCGCACCGAAGGTGAGCATCTCACCGTGGGCGAAGTTGGACAGGCCGGTCGTGCCGAAGATCAGCGAGAAGCCGAGGGCGGCCAGGCACAGGACCAGCGAGAACACGATGCCCGCGCGTAGGTTCTGGGCGAGGTCCTTGCCGAAGTTCGACTCCTCGCCGGCGGTGACGCCGATCGGGAAGATCGCCCGGTTGTTGGGCCCCTGGAAACGTACCTGGACGGTGGCTTCACCCTTGGTGTTCTCGTCGAGGACCGTCCCTTCCGGGAGCGTCTTCTCGTCGAGGGTGACGGTGTACTTCCCGAGCTCGTCGACGACGATGATCGCAACGCCCTTGTCGTCGGTGACACCCTCACCGGCCTTCTCGCCGTCCTTGCTGACCTCGAGGGTCACTCCCGGGATCGGTTTCGGATTGCCTTGGGCATCCTTGTTGGCCTCGTCCTGAAGCGTCACCTGGATCGCGGTGGCGTCCGGCGGTGGGGTCTCGGTTGCCTGTGCGGCACCCGGGCTCCCAACCAACAGCACCATCAGCGCACCGATGAGCGCGACGAGGACTCTGTAGAGCCGCTTGCGCACGTGGGTACTCCTGCCTGTGTGTCCTAAAGACGGACCCTGACACCAGCTGAATTCGCTGGTCGGCCGGGTCCGCGCGGGCAGTCTAGGCCGAGATCACCCACGAACAAGCCACAGGTTGACCCTCATCTGAGACCGCAACCGATCTGTGACGTGCCGTTTACACGGATTCAGGTACGTGGCCCGCTGACGCCGTGCTCGATGACGCCCTCGGCGACCTGGCGCATCGACAGCCGCAGGTCCATCGCGGTCTTCTGGATCCACCGGAAAGCGTCGGGTTCGCTCAGGGTCAGACCCTTCTGCAGGATGCCCTTGGCCCGGTCGACCGCCTTGCGGGTCTCCAGCCGGTCGGTCAGACCGGCGACCTCCCGCTCGAGCTGGGCGAGCTCCTGGAATCGGCTCACCGCCAGCTCGATCGCGGGCACCAGGTCGGTGATGTTGAACGGCTTGACGAGGTACGCCATCGCGCCCGCGTCGCGGGCCCGCTCCACCAGATCACGCTGGGAGAACGCGGTCAGCATGACCACCGGGGCGATCCGGTCGCGCGCGATCGCCTCCGCCGCCGCGATCCCGTCGAGCACCGGCATCTTCACGTCGAGGATCACCAGGTCGGGTCTGTGCTCGGTGGCGAGCTCGATCGCGGCCTTGCCGTCGCCCGCCTCACCGACGACGTCGTAACCCTCCTCGGTGAGCATCTCCTTGAGGTCCATCCTGATCAGGACCTCGTCCTCCGCGATGACGACCGTACGCCGCGCCTGGCTCTCCGGGGTGCTGCTGGGGTTGCTCTGCGTCACGAGCACAGACTAGGCCATCAGAGGCATGTCCCGGTGCAGTGATTCCGCCCACGGTCCGGTAGATTTTCTTCCGATCCAGCCGGATTGGCGGAACGGCATACGCGGCGGTCTCAAACACCGCTGCCCGAAAGGGCTTGTGGGTTCGAATCCCACATCCGGCACCACGAACTGTCGGTGACCACGTTCATGATGGCCACATGGTCCATGTTCGCGCTCAATCGGTCGTCGACAGTGCACTCCGCATGTCGGACGCCGGACTGAGCGACGCGGCCAACGCCGAACAACACGGTGTCGCGATCAAGACCATCCGTCGTTGGCGTCGCCTCTACCAGCGACGCGGGGTCGTGCGCGGTCAGACCCACCTCGCTCCCCCATGCCCCCGTTGCGACGGAGCCGACCTGGACAAGGCGGCGTACGCAGAGCTCTTGGGGTGGTATCTCGGCGACGGTCACATCAGTGAAGGCCGCCGCGGCGTGTTCAACCTGCACATCTACAACGACCAGAAGTACGTCGAGGACAATCAGCGCCTCAAGGAGCTGATGGAGCGGGTCAAGCCGGGCAGCCGACCGCACACCCGCCTCGTTCCCGGAGCCGTGATCACGACGGTGTCGTGGAAGCACATGCCCTGCCTCTTCCCTCAGCACGGCCCGGGCCGAAAGCACGATCGCAAGATCATTCTGAGGCCATGGCAGCAGGAGATCGTCTCAGCACACCCCGGCCCGTTCCTCCGCGGCCTGTTCCACTCGGACGGCTGTCGCGTGTCGAACTGGGCGACCCGAGTCGTCGCGGGAGAGAAGAAGCGCTATGAGTACGGCCGCTGGCAGTTCACCAACCACTCCGACGACATCCGCAACCTGTGCACCGCGACCCTCGATCTGGTCGGCATCCCGTGGCGCCAGTCCTCCTGGAAGACCATCAGCGTCTCGCGCCGCGAAGCGGTCGCGGCGCTCGACGCGTTGATCGGCCCGAAGACCTAGCCCTTGCGCTCGTAGGCGGGCGCGACCTCGTTGATCGCGTCGCCGATGCGGTGAATGCGCAGGGCGTTGGTGGAGCCGGGGATGCCGGGAGGCGAGCCGGCGATGATGACGACGAGGTCGCCCTCCTCGACGCGGCCGAGCTTGAGCAGGTTCTCGTCGACCTGGCGGACCATCTCGTCGGTGTGCTCGACCTCGTCGGTGCGGAAGGTCTCGGTGCCCCAGCTGAGCGCGAGCTGGCTGCGTACGGCATCGGAGGGGGTGAAGGCGAGCAACGGGATCGCGCCGCGCAGCCGGGAGAGGCGGCGGGCGGAGTCACCGGAGGTGGTGAAGGCGACCAGGTATTTCGCGCCGACCCGGTCGGCGACCTCGGCGGCGGCCTTGGCGATGACGCCGGAGCGGGTGTGCGGGTCCCAGTCGATGGGGCTGAGCTCGGCGGCGCGGCTGCCTTCCGAGGAGAGCGCGTGGCGCTCGGTGGCGACGATGATGCGAGCCATCGTCTCGACGGTGTGGATCGGATAGTCCCCCACGCTCGTCTCGGCGGAGAGCATCACCGCGTCGGCACCGTCGAGCACGGCGTTGGCGACGTCGTTGGCCTCGGCGCGGGTGGGCGCCGGGTTGGAGATCATCGAGTCGAGCATCTGGGTGGCGACGATGACCGGCTTGGCGTTGAGGCGAGCGAGCTCGATGATCCGCTTCTGCAGGAAGGGGACCTCCTCGAGCGGGCACTCCACGCCGAGATCACCACGGGCCACCATGAACATGTCGAACGCGGCGATGACCTCGTCGAGGTTGTCGATCGCCTGCGGCTTCTCGATCTTGGCGATGACCGGGACGACGCGCCCCTCCTCGTCCATGATCTTGCGGACGTCCTCGTAGTCCCGCGCGTTGCGTACGAAGCTGAGCGCGACCATGTCGACGCCGAGCTTGAGCGCGAACCGGAGGTCCTCCTCGTCCTTCTCGGACAGGGCCGGCACGGAGACGGCGACGCCGGGCAGGTTGATGCCCTTGTTGTTCGAGACCGGCCCGCCGACCAGCACCTCGGTGTGGACGTCGGTGTCGTCGACCGCGGTGACCCGCAGGCGCAGCTTGCCGTCGTCGATCAGGATCGGGTCGCCGACCTTCACGTCACCGGGAAGGCCCTTGTACGTCGTCCCGCAGATCTCGTCGTCACCCTGCACGTCGCGCGTGGTGATCGTCCAGGCCTGGCCGCGGCGCAGCGTCGCGGAGCCTTCCTTGAACCGCTCCAGCCGGATCTTGGGCCCCTGCAGGTCGGCGAAGATGCCGACGCTGTGCCCGCTCGCGGCGGCCGCCTCCCGCACCAGCGCGTAGTTGCTGGAGTGGTCGTCGTGGGACCCGTGGCTCATGTTCATCCGGGCGACGTCCATACCTGCGTAGACGAGCTCGCGGATGCGACGCTCCGTCCCGACGGCGGGTCCCAGGGTGCAGACGATCTTCGCTCTTCTCACGGGAGCCCAGACTACCCCTCTGGAACGTTCAAACCAGCATGCGGGAGGCGTCCCGAGATGGCCATTCATCGAGCATTCACCCAGGTCGCCGGGTCAGATGCCGCCTGCCCGCCGCACGTCGAGCGTGAGGTCGCCGACGGCTAGCCTCCGCCCACGGACCCGGGCAATGCACGTCAGCGACAAACTCCTCGCCACAAGTGTGTAGGCGCGGAGTCCGAGCGGGCGTGGTCGTCCCCGAACCGCCAGGTAAAACCGACCGGCCCGACACCTCCGATGTGGAGATGCCGGGCCGGTCATCGGCACGCCGTTGTGCCTCGGGGTGTCTGCCTCAGACCATCAGCTGCCGGTCCGTCGGGCGGATCGGCGCGGGCAGGTTGGTCGAGCCGGTGAGGTAGGTGTCGACGGCGGCCGCGGCGGCGCGGCCCTCGGCGATCGCCCACACGATCAGCGACTGTCCGCGACCCGCGTCGCCGGCGACGTACACGCCGGGGACGGAGGTGGCGAAGGAGTCGTCACGGGCGACGTTGCCACGAGCGTCGTACTCCACACCCAGCTGGGTGAGGAGACCGTCCTTCTCCGGGCCGGTGAAGCCCATCGCCAGCAGCACCAGGTCGGCGGGGATCTCCTTCTCGGTCCCCTCCTTCTCGGTCAGCTTGCCGTCGATGAACTCGACCTCGACGAGCTTCAGGGCGCGTACGCGACCGTCCTCGGTGCCGAGGAACTCCTTGGTCGAGACCGCGTAGACGCGCTCACCACCCTCCTCGTGCGCGGAGGCGACCCGGTAGGTCATCGGGTACGTCGGCCACGGCTGGCCCTCGGGGCGCTCCTCCGGCGGACGCGGCATGATCTCCAGCTGGGTGATCGACTCCGCGCCCTGGCGGATGGCGGTGCCGAGGCAGTCGGCGCCGGTGTCACCGCCACCGATGATGATCACGTGCTTGCCCTCGGCCAGGATCTGGTCGGGGACCGCCTCGCCGAGCGAGGCCCGGTTGGACTGCGGCAGGTACTCCATCGCCTGGTGGATCCCGTCGAGTTCACGCCCGGGGACCGGCAGGTCGCGGCCGACGGTCGAGCCGTTGGCCAGCACGATGGCGTCGTAGCGGTCCCGGAGCTGCGCACCGGTGATGTCGGTGCCGACGTCGACGCTCGGACGGAAGACCGTGCCCTCGCGGCGCATCTGCGCCAGGCGCTGGTCGACCTGCGACTTCTCCATCTTGAACTCCGGGATGCCGTAGCGCAGCAGCCCGCCGATCTTGTCGGCCCGCTCGTAGACGGCCACGGTGTGGCCCGAGCGGGTGAGCTGCTGGGCGGCGGCCAAGCCGGCGGGGCCGGATCCGATGACGGCGACCGCCTTGCCGGAGAGCCACTCGGGCGGCTGCGGCTTGACGTGGCCCGCGTCCCAGGCCTTGTCGATGATCGCGACCTCGATGTTCTTGATGGTCACCGCGGGCTGGTTGATGCCCAGCACGCAGGCCGCCTCGCACGGAGCCGGGCAGAGACGACCGGTGAACTCGGGGAAGTTGTTGGTCGCGTGCAGACGCTCCGAGGCGCCCTCCCAGTCGTTGCGCCAGACCAGGTCGTTCCACTCGGGGATGATGTTGCCGAGCGGGCAGCCCTGGTGGCAGAACGGGATGCCGCAGTCCATGCAGCGCGAGGCCTGGGTGTTGATGATCGGCAGCAGGGTCTTGCCGATCTTGCCCGGGTAGACCTCGTGCCAGTCCTTGACCCGCTCGTCGACAGGACGACGGGTCGCGACCTCGCGACCGTTCTTCAGGAAACCCTTCGGGTCAGCCATGGAGGACCTCCATAATCCGCTGCGCTGCCTCGTCCTCGTCGAGACCCTCCTCGAGGGCCTCCTCCTGGGCTTCGAGCACGCGCTTGTAGTCACTGGGCATGACCTGCGTGAAGCGGGTCAGAGAGTTCGGCCAGTCGGCCAGGAGCGCCTCGGCGACGGCCGAGCCGGTCTCCTCGAGGTGGTCGCGGACCAGCTGCTCGAGCTCGGCGGCGTACTTCTCATCCACCGGTGTCGCATCGTCCAGCTCGCTGTTGAGGCGCTGCTCCTCGAAGTCGAGGACCCAAGCGACCCCACCGGACATGCCGGCCGCGAAGTTGCGCCCGGTCGGGCCGAGCACGACGACCCGACCACCGGTCATGTACTCGCAGCCGTGGTCGCCGACACCCTCGGTGACGATGCTGGCACCCGAGTTGCGGACCGCGGCCCGCTCCCCCACGCCACCGCGGATGTGGATCCGCCCGCTGGTGGCGCCGTAGGCCAGCGTGTTGCCGGCGATGATGTGCTCCTCGGCCCGGAACCCGGCCGTACGCTCCGGGCGGATGACCACCCGGCCGCCGGAGAGGCCCTTGCCGACGTAGTCGTTGGCGTCGCCCTCCAAGCGCAGCGTCAGGCCGCTCGGGATGAACGCGCCGAAGGACTGGCCAGCCGACCCGGTGAAGGTGATGTCGATCGTGCCCTCGGGCAGGCCGGCGCCGCGGTAGCGCTTGGTGATCTCGTGACCGAGGATCGTGCCAACGGTGCGGTTGACGTTGCGGATCGGCAGCTGGGCGCGTACGGGCTCGCCGCGCTCGAGAGCCGGTGCCGCGAGCGGCAGCAGCTCGTTGACGTCGAGGGACTTCTCCAGACCGTGGTCCTGGCCCTTGGTGTTGTAGAGGGCCTGGTCGGAGAACTGCTGCGGCGACTCCACGCGGGTGAAGATCGGCGACAGGTCGAGCCCGGAGGCCTTCCAGTGGTCGATCGCGTCGCGGGCGTCGAGCGCCTCGGCGTGGCCGACGGCCTCGTCGATGCTCCGGAAGCCGAGCTCGGCGAGGAGCTCGCGGACCTCCTCGGCGATGTAGCGCATGAAGTTGACGACGTACTCCGCCTTGCCGGTGAACCGCTCCCGCAGGACCGGGTTCTGGGTGGCGACGCCGACCGGGCAGGTGTCGAGGTGGCAGACCCGCATCATCACGCAGCCGGAGACGACCAGCGGCGCGGTGGCGAAGCCGAACTCCTCGGCACCGAGCAGCGCGGCGATGACCACGTCACGACCGGTCTTGAGCTGACCGTCGGTCTGCACCACGATCCGGTCGCGCAGCCCGTTGAGGAGCAGCGTCTGCTGCGCCTCGGCGAGGCCGAGCTCCCAGGGACCACCGGCGTGCTTGAGCGACGTCAGCGGGGAAGCACCGGTGCCGCCGTCGTGACCTGAGATCAGGACCACGTCTGCGTGGGCCTTGGACACACCCGCGGCGACGGTGCCGACGCCGACCTCGGCCACGAGCTTCACGTGGACGCGAGCGCTCGGGTTGGCGTTCTTGAGGTCGTGGATCAGCTGAGCCAGGTCCTCGATGGAGTAGATGTCGTGGTGCGGCGGCGGCGAGATGAGACCCACGCCCGGCGTCGAGTGACGCGTCTTGGCCACCCACGGGTAGACCTTGTGGCCGGGCAGCTGGCCGCCCTCACCGGGCTTGGCGCCCTGGGCCATCTTGATCTGGATGTCGTCGGCGTTGGTCAGGTATTCGCTGGTGACGCCGAAGCGACCCGACGCGACCTGCTTGATCGACGAGCGACGCTTCGGGTCGTAGAGACGATCCGGGTCCTCGCCGCCCTCACCGGTGTTGGACTTGCCGCCGAGGATGTTCATCGCGACGGCGAGCGTCTCGTGAGCCTCCTTGGAGATCGAGCCGTACGACATCGCGCCGGTCGAGAAGCGCTTGACGATCGCCTCGACGGACTCGACCTCGTCGATCGAGATCTTCTGGCGACCGAGCTCCTCAGCGCTCTTGAGCTTGAAGAGCCCGCGCAGCGTCATCAGCCGCTCGGACTGCTCGTTGACGCGGTCGGTGTACTGCTTGAAGACGTCGTAGCGGCCGCTGCGGGTGGCGTGCTGGAGCCGGAAGACGGTCTCCGGGTCGAACAGGTGCGGCTCACCCTCGCGGCGCCACTGGTACTCGCCGCCGATGGGCAGCGCGCGGTGGGCGTTGGCGACGCCGTCGCGCGGGTAGGCGGTGGCGTGCCGCTTCGCGACCTCCTCGGCGATCACGTCGAGGCCGATGCCGCCGAGCTTGGAGGTGGTGCCGGTGAAGTAGCGGTCCACGACCTCCTTCGACAGGCCGACGGCCTCGAAGATCTGGGCGCCGGTGTAGGAGGCGACCGTGGAGACGCCGATCTTCGACATCACCTTGAGGACACCCTTGCCGAGCGCCTTGATCGTGTTGGCCATCGCCTTCTCGGCGTCGGCCTTCACGTAGTAGCCCTCGTAGGCGAGGTCCTCGACGGACTCGACCGCCAGGTAGGGGTTGACCGCGGCGGCGCCGTAGCCGATCAGCAGGGCGACGTGGTGGACCTCGCGTACGTCTCCGGCCTCGATCAGCAGGCCGACCTGCGAGCGGGTGCGCTCGCGGACCAGGTGGTGGTGGACCGCACCGGTCAGGAGCAGCGACGGGATCGGCGCCATCTCCTGGGTGGAGTGGCGGTCGGAGAGGACGATGATGCGAGCACCGTCCTCGATCGCCTGGGAGACCTCGGCGGCGATCTCGTCCAGGCGCGCCTGCAGGGCCTCGGCCCCGCCGTCGACCTCGTAGAGGCCGCGGACGATGTGGACCTGGAAGCCCGGCATGTCGCCGTCACGGTTGATGTGACGGATCTTGGCCAGGTCGTCGTTGGAGATGACCGGGAACGGCAGCACGATCTGACGACACGAGGCCGGACCCGGGTTGAGCAGGTTGGACTCGGCGCCGATGGTGCCGTTGAGGCTGGTGACGAGCTCCTCGCGGATCGCGTCCAGCGGCGGGTTGGTGACCTGCGCGAAGAGCTGGGCGAAGTAGTCGAACAGCATCCGCGGCTTGTCGCTCAGCGCCGCGATCGGGCTGTCGGTGCCCATCGAGCCGATCGACTCGGCGCCGGTGTTGGCCATCGGCGCGAGCAGGATCCGAAGCTCTTCCTCGGTGTATCCGAAGACCTGCTGGCGGCGGGTCACGCTCGCGTGGGTGTGGACGATGTGCTCACGCTCGGGGATGTCGTCGAGGCGTACGAGACCGGCGTGGAGCCACTCGTCGTAGGGGTGCTCGGCGGCGAGCTCGGACTTGATCTCGTCGTCCTCGATGATGCGGTGCTCCGCGGTGTCGACGAGGAACATCTTGCCCGGCTGGACACGGCCCTTGCGGACCACGGTGGCGGGGTCGATGTCGTCGAGCACACCGGCCTCGGAGCCGAGCACGACCAGGCCGTCCTCGGTGACCCAGTAGCGGGAGGGACGCAGGCCGTTGCGGTCGAGGACCGCGCCGATCTGGGTGCCGTCGGTGAACACGACCGACGCGGGGCCGTCCCAGGGCTCCATCAGCGAGGAGTGGAACTCATAGAACGCCTTGCGGGCGGGGTCCATCTCCTCGTGCTTCTCCCACGCCTCCGGGATCATCATCAGCATGGCGTGCGGCAGGCTGCGGCCGGCCAGGTGGAGGAGCTCGAGGACCTCGTCGAAGGAGGCCGAGTCGGAGGCGCCCTCGGTGCAGATCGGGAAGAGCCGCTCGAGGTCGCCGGGGATCAGCTCGGAGGCGAGCAGCGACTCGCGAGCCTTCATCCAGTTGCGGTTGCCCATGACGGTGTTGATCTCGCCGTTGTGGGCGATGAACCGGAACGGGTGGCTCAGCGGCCAGCTCGGGAAGGTGTTGGTCGAGAACCGGCTGTGGACGACGGCGATCGCGGAGGCGACCCGCTCGTCGACCAGGTCGGGGAAGACCTCGGCCAGCTGGGGCGTGGTGAGCATGCCCTTGTAGACGATGGTGCGGCTCGACAGCGACGGGAAGTAGACGTCGGTCTCCCTCTCCGCGCGCTTGCGCAGGCAGAAGGAGAGCCGCTCCAGGGCGAGGCCCGTGACGCGCTGCTTGGCGCCGGCGACGAAGAGCTGGCGGAAGGTCGGCATGACCGCCTTGGCGGTGGCGCCGAGGGATTCGGGGTTGACCGGTACGTCACGCCACCCGAGGACCTCGAGGCCCTCCTCGGTCGCGATCTCCTCGACCATCTTCACGGTGCGCTCGACCTGGTCGGCGTCGCCGGGGATGAAGGCGGTGCCGACGGCGTAGGCACGCTCGGCCGGAAGGTCGAAGTCGACGACCTCACGCAGGAACGCGTCGGGAACCTGGAGCAGGATCCCGGCGCCGTCGCCAGAGTTGGTCTCGGCGCCGGCGGCGCCGCGGTGGTCGAGATTCACCAGGGCACGGATGCCCTGCTTCACGATGTCGTGGCTGGCCACGCCGGTCAGCGTCGCAACCATGGCGACGCCGCAGGCGTCCTTCTCGAACCGAGGGTCGTAAAGGCCCTGGGGGGATGGATACGAGTGCTCGTACGGCACCGGGATCTCCCGTCTGTCCGGGCTCAGGCACGCACCGACCGACGCAGCCCAATAGCCCCGGTTCTCTGACTCTGCTTCGAGTCGAGTCCGGAGCGGGGGATGTCTGCGACGAGTGCGCGCGCCCTTGCGGGGATGAAACTGGCAATCTGCAGGGGACAGCGTTGGCCCGCGCGAGTGCGGCTAGGTTACCACTGTGTCACGCGTAGGTTGCGAACGAGGGTCGATCCGCGGACACCCTCCCGCCAGGCGCTACGTTGCGCCTAATATCTGCGCCTGATCAGGCCTTTGTCGAGGATTCCTCGTCGTCGGTCCCGTTGTCGGCGCCCTTGCCGTCAGTGTCGTCGGCGGGTTCGTTCTCGGTGTCGTTGTCGACGTCGTTCGCCGGGGCCTTGGCAGGATCGCTGTAGACCTCCTCCTCGAGGGTACCCCGGCCGGTGAAGGTGGCGTACGCCCACCACGCGGCCGCGAGCACGAACAGGATGATCGACATCCACTCGCTCCAGCGCAGGCCGAGCACGTTGACCAGCTGCACGTTGTCGATGCGGAGGGTCTCGATCATGCCGCGGCCGAGGCAGTAGGCCATCACGTAGAGAGCGACCACGCGGCCGCCACCGAGGCGCAGCTTCTTCTGCAGGTAGACGATCACGAAGAAGGCGAGGATGTCCCAGCAGAACTCGTAGAGGAACGTCGGGTGGAACGTGGTGCCGACGGGGAACTGGCTAGGACCGTCGGGGTAGCGCGAGGGGTCGATCTCCAGGCCCCAGGGCAGGTCGGTGGGCCTGCCGAAGAGCTCCTGGTTGAACCAGTTGCCCCAGCGGCCGATGCCCATAGCGAGCAGACAGGTCGGGGCGATCGTGTCCAGCAGCGGGACGATCTTGATGCCCTTCTGCTTCGCGCCGATGATCGCGCCCACGGCGCCGAGCGCGATCGCGCCCCACACGCCGAGCCCGCCGCGCCAGATGTAGAGCGCCTCGATCGGGTTGGCCCCGTCGCCGAAGTAGAGCTGCCAGTCGGTCATGACGTGGTAGATCCGGCCGCCGACCAGGCCGAACGGCACCGCCCACAGCGCGATGTCCTGGATGTCGCCGGCGCGGCCGCCGCGGGCCTGCCAGCGCCGCTCGGAGACCCAGACGGCGACGATGATGCCGAGGATGATCGCGAAGGCGTAGCCGCGCAACGGGACCGGCCCGAGCCAGAGCACGCCTTCGGCGGGGCTGGGGATGGACATCGGGAGGATCATGCGGGGCCCTTCTTGGCTACTTCTGAGTGAGAAGGCGGTGGATGTCGTCGGCGAACTGCTTGGGAGAGGTGTTCATCGACCACACCACGCTGGCCTGTCCCTGGGAGACGGCGGAGACGTGGGTGTCGTGGACCCCGAGATCGTAGCCCCCACTGGGTAGCCGGTCGGCCTCCCCTATGTAGAGCCGCATCGACTCGGCCAGGGTGACGATGTCCTTCAGGTCGCCGGTGAGGCCGATGAAGTCCTCGTCGTAGCGGTCCAGATACTTCTCGAGCACCTTCGTCGTGTCGCGCGCCGGGTCGGTGGTCACGAAGACGACCTCGACCTTCTTCCGGTCGGCGTCGTCGAGGCGGGTCAGCGCCGCGGTCAGGCTCGACATCACCAACGGGCACTCGTCGGGGCACTGGGTGTAGCCGTAGAAGACCAGCGTCAGCGGCTTGTCGGCATCGGTGGCCAGCGAGAACTGCTCGCCGCCGGTGTCGGTCAGCGCGGTGTCGGAGAGCTGGTAGGGAGTGTGCTCCTGCCCGGTCATCGCCGAGGCCGGCTTCTGGCCGGTCCCGGCGGCGCCGCAGCCGGTGAGCACGCCGATGAGGACGAGCAGTACAGGAAGAGCGAGGAACCTCAACGCGCGCGGACTCCCGCGGCCAGGTCCTCGGTCAGGCTCGCCAGCGCCTTGAGCGCCGCCTGCTCGTCGGAGCGGTTGTCAAGCAGCGTACGCACGAAGGCGGAGCCGACGATGACCCCGTCGGCGTACGCAGCCATCTCGGCCGCCTGGGCGCCGTTGCTGACCCCGAGGCCGACGCCGACGGGCAGGTCCGTGGTCTTCTTCGTGCGGGCGACCAGCGGAGCGGCCAGGTCGGAGGTCTTGGCGCGGGCGCCGGTGACCCCCATGACCGCGGTGGCGTAGACGAAGCCGCGGCACTGGGCCGTGGTCATCGCGATCCGCTGGTCGGTGCTGCTCGGCGCGACCAGGAAGACCTTGTCGAGGTCGCGGGCGTCGGCGGCTTCGATCCACTCCGGCGCGAAGTCAGGGGTGATGTCGGGCGTGATCAGGCCCGCGCCGCCGGCGTCGAGCAACTGCTGGGCGAAGCGGTCCACGCCACGGCGCTCGATCGGGTTCCAGCTGGTCATCACCAGGGTCGGCACCCCGGTCGCGGCCACGGCCTCGACGGCGCGGAACACGTCGTCGACACGTACGCCGCCGTCGAGCGCCTGCTGCACCGCGTCCTGGATGGTGGGGCCGTCCATGACCGGGTCGGAGTAGGGCAGGCCGATCTCGATGATGTCGCAGCCGGCCTCCACCATCGTCGTCAGCGCCTCGATCGAGCCGTCGACCGTGGGGAAGCCCGCCGGGAGGTAGCCGACCAGGGCGGCGCGGTTCTCGGCCTTCGCCTTCGCGAACGCTTCCGACGTACTCACTTTGCGTCTCCCAGTCCGAAGTATTCGATGGCCGTGCCCATGTCCTTGTCGCCGCGACCGGACAGGTTGATCAGGATCGTGGCGCCTTCGCCGTGGCGCTCCTTGATCTGCGGAGCGATCTTGATGGCGCCGGCGATCGCGTGGGCCGACTCGATCGCCGGGATGATGCCCTCCGAGCGCGACAGCAGCGCGAAGGCGTCCATCGCCTCCTTGTCCGTGATCGAGGTGTAGGAGGCGCGGCCGGACTTGGCCAGCCAGGCGTGCTGCGGCCCGACCCCGGGGTAGTCGAGACCGGCGGAGATCGAGTGGGACTCGATGGTCTGGCCGTCCTCGTCCTGGAGCACGTAGGTGCGGGCGCCGTGGAGCACACCCGGGTCGTTGGCCTGGATGGTGGCGGCGTGACGGCCGGTCTCGAAGCCGTCTCCCCCGGCCTCGAAGCCGTGGATCTCGACGTCCTCGTCGTCCAGGAACGCGGTGAAGAGGCCGATGGCGTTGGAGCCACCCCCGACCGCGGCGAGGACGGCGTTCGGGAGGCCGCCGAACTGCTCGAGGGACTGCGCCCGGGCCTCGTCGCCGATGCCGCGCACGATGTCCCTGACCAGCGTCGGGAACGGGTGGGGCCCGGCGGCGGTGCCGAACAGGTAGGCGGTGTGGTCGACGCTGGCGACCCAGTCGCGCAGCGCCTCGTTGATCGCGTCCTTGAGGGTGCCGCTGCCGGAGGGCACCGGGACGACCTCGGCGCCGAGCAGCCGCATCCGGGCCACGTTGAGCGCCTGGCGGTCGGTGTCGACCTTGCCCATGTAGACGGTGCAGTCGAGACCGAAGTAGGCGGCCGCGGTCGCGGAGGCCACGCCGTGCTGGCCGGCGCCGGTCTCGGCGATGACGCGGGTCTTGCCCATCCGCTTGGTCAGCAACGCCTGGCCGAGCACGTTGCGGATCTTGTGGGCGCCGGTGTGGTTGAGGTCCTCGCGCTTGAGGAGGACCCGCACGCCGAGCTGCTCGGAGAGCCGGGTCGCGTGGTAGAGCGGGCTCGGCAGGTTGGCGTAGTCACGCAGGATCGCGTCGAACTCGGCCACGAACTCCGGGTCGGCCTTCGCCTTCTGCCAGGCGTCGTCGAGCTCGATGAGCGCCTTCATCAGCGCCTCGGGCATGAAGCGGCCGCCGAATCCCTCGGCCTCGCCACCGAACCAGCCGAACTCGTCGGCGTCGTAGCTCGTCGTTTCGTGGATGTGAGTTGTCATGGCTGGTCCTAGCCTTGGATTCCGGTGAACTCGGCGACCGTGCCTTGCGGGTCGCCATGCTTGACCAGCGCCTCGCCGACCAGGACCGCGTGGGCCCCTTCGGAGACGTGGCGCTTGACGTCGGTGGCGGTGAAGATGCCCGACTCGGCGACCTTCACCCGGTCCTCGGGGATGAGCGGCGCGAGTCGTCCGAAGACGTCCTGGTCGATCTCCAGGGTCTTCAGGTTGCGGGCGTTGACGCCGATCAGCTCGGCGCCGAGGTCGACCGCCCGGGCGACCTCGGCCTCGTCGTGGGTCTCGACCAGCACGGTCAGCCCCAGCTCACGGCCCTGGTCGTAGAGGCTGCGCAGCGTGTCGTCGTCCAGCGCGGCCACGATCAGCAGCGCCAGGTCGGCTCCGGCTGCCCGGGCCTCCAGCAGCTGGTAGTGCTCGACGATGAAGTCCTTGCGCAGGATCGGGGTGTCGACGGCCGCGCGGACCGCGCGCAGGTCGGCGAGTGACCCGCCGAAGCGGCGTTCCTCGGTGAGCACCGAGATCGCGGCGGCACCGCCGGCGGCGTACTTCTGGGCCAGCTCGGCCGGGTCCGGGATGTCGGCCAGGGCGCCCTTGGAGGGGCTCTTCCGCTTCACCTCGGCGATCACGCTGCTGCCCGCCGCACGGAAGTGCGGCATCGGGTCGCGAGGCGCGTCGACGTCGGCCAGGCGGGCCCGCAGATCCGCCTCGGACACCGTCGCCTGGCGCTGCGCCAGGTCCAGACGTACGCCGTCGATGATCTTTTCGAGCACCGACATGTTTAAACCTCTCGTTTCCGGGTATGACCCACGTGCAAAGCCTCTCACCCGAACCGTGACACGCCCGATTTGGCGCCACAGTGCGGGCGGGAAACGTTAAGTTTCTTCCATCTCTACCCAACTCGCCTGACTTTGGAGGTCAGACACACATGAGCTACGGAACTCCTCCGCCGCCGCCCCCGTACGGTTCGCCGGCACCCGGGCAGCCCGGTCAGCCTGCGGGCAACAACAAGAAGGCGATCTGGGCACTTGTCCTCGGTATCCTCGGCTGCATCTGCTGCGGAATCTTCACCGGTATCCCGGCGATCATCCTCGGCAAGATGGCCCAGAACGAGATCGACGCCTCCGGCGGAGCGCAGGGCGGGCGTGGCATGGCCACCGCCGGCTTCATCCTCGGCATCGTCGCCATCGTTCTGTTCGTCATCGGCGTCATCCTGAACCTGTCCGGTGCGCTCGACTTCAGCGGCAGCACCACCACGTACTGAGCTCAGTCCAGCTGAGCTCGGCTCTTTGAAATCAGCGAGGCCCCCGGCGAATCCGCCGGGGGCCTCGCTGTCTCACAGGCTCAGTGTGACTCGACGTTGAAGCCGAGCTTGGCGAGCACGATGAAGAGCAGGCCACCCGCGACGGTGACGGCCACGCCGACCCAGAAGACGAACCAGCTGATCGGGTCGAGCATCATGGCGACGCTGCCGATGAGGAAGCCGAGGAGGCCGACCGCGACTGCGATCCAGGCTGCCGGGGTGTTGCCGTGGCTGGCGGACATGCGATGCTCCTCTACGAGTTCTCTTTGCTTGGCTGCAGTGTATTCATTGATCCCCCGTTGTCGGGTCCCGACCCTCGTCCAAGGACTTCCAGACGTCGATCGTGGACTGCTCCTCCAACGGCTTCTGCTCCGGCGACGCTGCGGCCGGGGCGTCGTACCTGCGGCCCATCTCGGGCCATGAGGGAGCCAGACGTACCGCTGCAACGGCTGCCGCGACGGTCAGGACCGCGCCGAGGAGCGCGAGGTAGGGCCAGGGGGTGGTGGAGCGCTCGGTCTCACCCCAGACGACCTCGGAGTCGATCGCCCGGCCGAGCGCGTCGATCCCGGCATGGCCGAAGAAGGTGACGATCACGCCGATCCCGGCCAGGCCGGCGAGGGCGGCCACCAGGCGGCGTACGAGACCTCGGGTGACCAGGACCACGCCCCAGGCCGCGAGGGCGACCAGTGCCAGGCCGGTGGTGGCCGGGGAGTCGTTGAGGTCGGCCGGCATCTGGGCCGGGGCGGTCACCTTCACCCACTCGTTGGAGCCCGCCCACGCGGCCAGCGCCGCGCCGACGAGGCCGGCGGTGACGGTCGGACCGAACGAAGCCCTCACGAAATAGCACCGTACGAGATCAGGCCGGCGTCGAAGCAGGTGTGGTCGCCGGTGTGGCAGGCCGGGCCCTCCTGGTCGACCTTGAGCAGGATCGTGTCGCCGTCGCAGTCGAGGCGCACCTCCTTGACGTACTGCCGGTGGCCGGAGGTCTCCCCCTTGACCCAGTACTCCTGCCGGCTGCGGGACCAGTAGGTCGCCCGGCCCGTCGCGAGCGTGCGCGCGAGGGCCTCGTCGTCCATGTAGCCGAGCATCAGCACCTCGCCGGTGTCATGCTGCTGCGCCACCGCGGGCACCAGCCCGTCGGGGTTGCGCTTGAGGCGATCAGCGATGGCGGGGTCCAGTCCCTCGCTCATGGGTCCAGTAGTCACAGGTCCAGTATCCCGCTGGGCAACAGTACGGACACAACCGGCATGTCGCGGGCCTTATCGGGCGCCCTCGAGGCCCCGTGCTGCCAGACTCTCCCGGTCATCGGGGCCGGTCTCGGTAAGGCCCTGTCAGCCGACTCAACGAGTCGACTATTCAAACTGGAGAACACCGCACCATGGCTAACCCCACCCCGCAGCCGGCCCCGGCGAAGCAGACCGACACCAGCGCCCTCGTGATCGGCATCCTGGTCACGCTCTTCTGCTGCCTGCCCTTCGGCATCGTCTCGATCGTCAAGGCCGTCCAGGGTGACGCCGAGGGCGCCAAGAAGTGGGGCATCATCGGCGCCATCACCGGCGTCGTCGTGATCGTCCTCTACATCATCGCCTCGGTCGTCCTCGGCGTCGGCATGGCCGCCCAGTCGGGGACCATGTGACCGCACCCTCACGGGTGCGCGCGGGGCTCGTCCCACTGGCCGTTGTGGCCGGCGGGGCGGGCCTCGCGGCCGTCTTCGCCACATCCCCCGGGCTCGTCGCCTACGTTCCGCCGTGCCCGATCCACGCTCTCACCGGCATCGACTGCCCCGGCTGCGGGATGACGCGCGGCACGATGTCGCTGCTGTCGGGTGACGTCTCCGGCGCGATCGACCACAACGCGCTGATGTTCCTGCTCGGGGTGCCGCTGCTCGCGCTGCTCTGGTTCTTCTGGCTCCGCGGCCGCATCGGCGGCCCTCCCGCGCCCGGCTGGGCCCGCTCGCGCACCGCGGTCTACGCCTGGCTGGCGCTGACCGTCGCCTTCACGGTCGTCCGCAACCTCCCCTGGGCTCCGTTCACCGTGCTGGCGGCCTGATTCAGCTGCCCTGCTGGGCGACCCAGGAGGCGTGCAGGCGTGCGTACGTCGAGCCTGCCTGCGCCACCAGCTCGCTGTGCGGGCCGCGCTGGGCGAGATGTCCGGCGTCGACCACGATCACCTCGTCTGCCGCCTCGGCGGTGGAGAGCCGGTGGGCGATGGTGACCGCCGTACGGCCGCTCATCAGTCGCTCCAGGGCCCGGTTGATCCGCATCTCCAGACGCGGGTCGACCGCGGAGGTGGCCTCGTCGAGGACGAGCAGGTCGGGATCGGCGAGCTGGGCGCGCAGGAGCGCCACGAGCTGCCGCTCGCCGGCCGAGAGCGACTCGCCGCGCTGCCCGACGTTGGTGCGGACGCCGTCGGGGAGTCCGGCAAGCCAGTCCCCCAGGCCGAGCACTCGCGCGGCCTCCTCGATCTCCGCATCGGTCGCGGAAAGGCGGCCGTAACGGACGTTGTCGGCGAGCGTGGAGTCGAAGAGGAAGCCCTCCTGCGGGACGAGCACGACGCTGGTGCGCAGCGAGGCGTTGCCGATCTCGCGTACGTCGACACCGTCGAGACGGACCCGGCCGTCGGTCACGTCCATCACCCGGGTGAGCAGCTTCGCGATCGTCGACTTCCCCGAGCCGGTCTCGCCGACCACGGCGACCCGGCGGCCGGGCTCGATGTCGAAGGAGATGTCGTGGAGGACCGGACGGCCGCCGGGGTAGGCGAAGGTGACCGCCTCGAACTCGATCGAGAGCGGGCCGCGGGGCAGGACCGCGCCGGCCGGGCCCGGGTCGACCAGGTCGGCGGGAGTGTCCAGGATCCCGATCGTGCGCCGCCAGGAGGCGATCGCGTTCTGCGCGTCGGTGAGGATCTGCGTACCCATCTGCACCGGGCCCACGAACAGCGTCACCAGGAACGCGAAGGCCAGGATCTCGCCGACGGTCAGCGCGCCGCCTGTGCCCTGGTAGGCGAGCGCCAGCAGGACGCCGCCGACGATCACACCGGCGTTGGCGAGGCCGCCGGAGAGGCCACCGAGGCTGAAGAAGACCGAGGTGTAGGCCTGCGCCTTGATCTGGGCGGCGCTGGTGGCATCGATCTCGCGGTCGATGCGCTCCTGGGTGCGGTCCTCGACCGCGTACGCCTTCACGACGGCTGCGCCGACGACCGGCTCGGAGACCGCGGAGAGCATCTTGGCGACCTGGCGGCGCGAGAGCGTGTAGGCCGCAGACAGCTTGCGCTGGAAGAACCGCAGGCTCAGGAAGAGCGGGCCGAAGCAGAGCCAGACCAGGATCGCGAGCTGCCAGGAGTAGATCACCATCACGACGGTGGCGATCAGCATCTGTCCGATGCTGACGATGAACAGCAGACCGCCGAAGACGATGAACTGGCTGACCTGGTCGACGTCGCTGGTCACCCGCGAGACCAGCGCACCGCGGTGCTCGGTCGACTGGGTGAGCATCGGCAGGTCGTGGACGTGCCGGAAGGCTTTCGTACGCAGCGTCGCCAGGCCCCGCTCGGCGGCGGTGAAGAGTCGGCTGGTCATCTTGAACGAGGCCCAGCCGGTGACCGCGATGGCGACCACCGCGATGAGGCCGGCGCGCAGGACGTAGCCGAGGTCGGGTCCGTCCGGACCGCTCAGGCCGTTGTCGAGGGTCTGCTGGACGACGACAGGTACGACGACCTGGCCGACGCTCGCCAGCACGGCCAGTGCGAAGGTGCCGCGGATGCCCTCGACCAGCTCCGGGGAGTGCTTGATGCCCCGGCGGATGGTCTCGATCGCGCCGAGCTCCTCGCCGCTGCCGACCCGGGTCTCGGGCTCGAGGGTGGCGGTCACTGGATGGTCTCCGGGGTCTCGTAGGCGTTCACCAGGCGGGCGTAGGACTCGTCGCGGGCGAGCAGCTCGGTGTGGGTGCCGCGGTCGCGGATGCGCCCGTCCTCGAGGTGCACGACCTCGTCGGCGAGTGCGATGGTGGCCTTGCGGTAGGCGACCACGACGAGGCTGGTGTCACCCGCGCCGTCACGCAGCGCGGCGAGGATGCGCTGCTCGACCTCGGGGTCGACCGCCGAGGTGGCGTCGTCGAGGATGAGGAGTCGTGGGCGACGTACGAGCGCTCGGGCCAGGGCCAGGCGCTGCCGCTGACCGCCGGAGAGGCTCGCGCCGCGCTCGCCGAGGGTGGTGTCGAGGCCCTTGGGCAGCGCGGTGACGAAGCCGTCGGCCTGGGCCGCCTTGAGCGCGGACCAGACCTCGTCGTCGGTGAGGTCGGCGCCGAGGGTGACGTTGCCGCGCACGGAATCGTCGAAGACGAAAGCCGTCTGCGGCACCAGCGCCGCCACCCTGGCCCACTCCCCTGCGTCCAAGTCGCGCAGATCGGTGCCGTCCAGGGTGATCCGGCCCGCCTCCGGGTCGACCAGCCGCGCGAGCAGCATGGTCAGGGTGCTCTTGCCGGCGGCGGTCTCGCCGACGATCGCGACCGTACGCCCCGGCTCGACCTCGAAGTCGACACCGTCGAGGAGTGTCGGGCCATCGGTGTAGGCGTAGGAGATGCCGTCGACCCGGACGCGGGCGCCGGTCGGCTCGCGGCTGGTCGTCGCGGTGCCGTAGGCCAGGCGGCCGGTCGCGTTCAGTACCTGCTGGACCCGCCGGTAGCCGACCACGCTGCGCGGGAACTCCCCGAGCAGCCAACCGAAGGAACGGATCGGGAAGGCGACGATGGTGAGCAGGAAGCCGATCTGGACGACGTCACCCGGGGCGGCGGCACCGCTGGAAACGCGGCCGACGCCGACGGCCAGGACCGCGAGGACGCCGATGTTGGGCAGCGCGGCGAGGATCGGGTCGAAGGCGGCGCGGAGCCGGCCGGCGTGGATGTTGACGTCGCGCAGCTCCTGGGCCTTGTCCTGGAAGCGGGTGGTCTCCTCCGCCTCGCGGCCGAGCGTCTTGACCACGAGGGCGCCGTCGAAGGACTCGTGGGCGATCCCGGAGAGCTCCGCGCGCAACTGCTGGGCGCGGGTCATCAGCGGTGAGGAGAAGCGCTGGAAGACCAGGTTGGCGACGACGACCGCCGGGAAGACGAGGATCGCGACCGAGGCGAGGACGACGTCGGTCCAGAACATCTGCCCGATCGCGATCACCATCATCGCGAGGGTGCCGACGGCCATCGGCAGCGGCGCGATCGGCGCCCAGGACGCCTCGACGTCGGAGTTGGCGTTGGAGAGCAGCTGGCCCGTCGGGTGCCGGTGGTGCCAGGCGAGCGGAAGCGCGAGGTATTGGCGGGTGACCGCGCGGCGCGAATGGGCCTGCATCCGGTACTGCATCACCCCGGCGCCCAGCCGCCGCGCCACCACCCCGACCGCCCGCAGGATCGCGACACCGACGAAGAGGCCGATCACGGCCCACAGCCAGCCGGCGCCGATCTCGCCGTCGCGCAGCGCCGGCACGAGGACGTGGTCGGTGGACCAGCCCAGCACCCAGGCGTCGGCAACGGTCAGCGCGCCGAAGAGCGCGGAGCCGAGGGTCGAGAGGGTGAAGACCGCCCACTCGCGGCGAATGGCGACTCCAAGAACCTTGAACCCGTCGGTCGTCGTGGCCCGCTGGGGTATTTGATCCTCGTCGCTCATCTCGGGGTAAAGCCTAGGTCAGCACCGTTCCTGCGACGAATTTTTTTGAGACGACCCAGGGCCGGGAGGGCTCGATAAAGTGCAGGCCGTGGCTTCCTTCGCGCGCTCCGAGCGCATCGCCCTGTGCGACACCGCCGTCTCCCTCGGGCCGACGGCCCCCACGCTCTGCAAAGGCTGGGAGGTCAAGGACCTGCTGGTGCATCTGCTCGTACGCGAACGCCGCCCGTGGGCCGCGCCGGGCATGTTCCTGCCACCGCTCGCGCCCGTGCTGAGGAAGGCGGAGGCCGCGTACGCCGCCCAGTCGCTCGAGGCTCTCGCCGCCCGCCTCCGCGACCCGAAGGGCACCCCGTTCGCGCTCGGGCCGATCGAGAAGGCGGTCAACACCGTGGAGTTCTTCATCCACCACGAGGACCTCCGCCGCGCCCAGCCTGGCTGGGAGCCGCGTACGCTCCCCGCCACTGCCGAGCGAAACCTCTGGCGCACTCTGAAACTGCTCGGCAAGGGCCTGGTCCGCTCGGCCGACACCCCACTCGTGGTCAGCAACGGCACCGACACCGCCACCCTCCGCGCCGGCGAGGAGCCCGTCACCATCACGGGCCCGGTCGGCGAGCTCATGCTCTTCTGCTTCGGGAGGCATGAGGTGCGGGGCTTGTCCTTCGATGGTCCGGCTGAGCGGATCACTCAGTTGGAGAATGCCAGTCTCGGGTTCTGAGGCTGGCCTTGTTCGTTGCCCGGGGCCGCCGACCCGTTATGGATGGTGTTCTCGACGGGTCCCGAAGTAAAGGACGGCCTTCGGCCGCCGGCTTCGCCGGTCGCCTTCGGCGATCATCTCGACAAGCTCGATACATCGCCTTGACACCGGGACCCGTTGAGAATTTTGGCTGTATATCGGGTCGGCGGCGGGGTTTGGCGCGAATTCCATGGGTTGGGTACGGGCTTGGGACCTCGGGCCGGTGGTTCCTGGTCAGTGGATGTCCTGCTCGTGCTTTTACAAGACGATGACACCTTGTGAACGCTTCACAAGCAGGGCCCGGCGACGACGACCTAGGCGTGGCAGACGGTGCTACCTCGACTGACTGCCGACCACGCCGGTTCTCGGAGACCTCGCATTGACGCGCGGCACGGGCCATCGGCTGCCGGCGACGGCGACGGCGACGGCGACGGCGACGGCGACGGCGACGGCGACGGCGACGGCGACGGCGACGGCGACGGCGACGGCGACGGCGACGGCGAAAGACTGACAGCACCGCCAGACACGGAGGGCCAGATCAGCCTGGCCGACCGAAGCAATCGCAGACCAAGCTGGCCGCCACCTCGCAGCAGCGGCACGAGACGATGCGCAACGAACGCAGATCAGCCAGCTTCACGTGGCGGACTCCGATGGCTGCAAGACACGGTGGCGCATGCCGCCCGTCGCGGACAGCACGTCCGGGATCAGCCCGCTCAGGCACGCCGGGTGAACCGGATCCGACCACTCGGCAGTCGCTCATACCCGTAGTTCGGGTCGTGGATCCGGCGATGATCACTCGCGCACAGCAGGACCATGTTCGCCAGATTGGTTTTCCCGCCTTCGGACCACGGTTTCAAGTGATGGGCCTCGGTCCACGCCGCCGGCGCATCACAGTCTTCGGCTTGGCAACACTTATCTCTTAACCGGAGCGCCCTGTGTTGGACCGGATACGCCAGCCTCGCTGTTCGACCGAAGTCGAGGATCTCGGAGTCCGTGCCCAACACCACCGGGACGAGGTCGGCGTTGCACGCCATCCGCCGGGCCTCGGCGGCGGTGATCTTCTCCCCGTCGAAGCCGAGGGCTGCGGTGCCGAGGTCCTTGCGGAGATCCTCCACGCTCATGGTGATGAACACCGTCGTGCCATGGCCACCGTGGCGGGGCAGGTTGTCTACGTCGTAGGTCTCGATGACGCGGGCGAAGGCCTGGCCGAGCAGCCGGTCATACGGGGCCTTGCGGCCACGGTTCTCGGCCGAGAGCTTCCTGGGCTGGGCCAGCGAGTCCAAGAGCGTGCGGAGCCGCATCCCGACCGCACGGGAGACTCGGGCGTGGATGTCGATGGTGCCGTCGCCGTTGTCACGGGAAGAGAAGAAAGTGCGACGCTGGGCGTGCTCCTCTTCCCGCTGCAGCGCCTTGGCTTCGGCGGCTTCGAATCGTTCGGGGTCGATCTCGGCGAGGATCCGACGTCCGATGATCTTGAGCTCGTTCGCCGTCAGCCGGGTCGCGTGATCGACCAGCAGCTTTTCGGCCAGGATCAGGTCCTCGCCACTGGCTGCAGGGTCGGTCTCGATGGCGTCGAGGGCTTGGGTGATCACCCGCGCCTTGCCCTGGGACACGACACCCTCCGCTAGTCCAGCGGCCACGAGGTCGTACTTCGCCACACCGCTAGCGAGCTTGATCTGCGAGCGAGCGACTGCCTTGTCGACCAAGAGCTCGGTCCGCATCCATCCGGAAGCGTCCTTGGCGCCGCTCTCCTCAGCAATGTCGCCGGCCGTGGCGAGCACCCGAAGCTTCAGAGCGGCTTGTTGGGCCTGGAGCTTCTCCAACCGTTCCAGCAGGTCCTTCTTCTGACCGGTGCGCCAGTAGGCGGGGTCGGTCGCGAGGAGTTCTTGGAGGGCGGTCTCGATGGCCTTCAAGGCAGCGTCGATGGCGTCGCCGGGGTTAGTGCCCCAGTGGTCGATGTCGCGGCCGAGACTCATCGCGTGACGTCCCCTTCAGAGGTGTGTTGTGACGGGTCTGATTCTACGCCTCTGGCTCTTCGTTGACCATCTATTTGTGCAGGTCAACAGCCTTTTTCGCGGCGAGCGAACGACCTCGACTCTGTGGACGGTAAGTGGCCCGAAGGGCCACCCTTCCGCCCCATTAACCTCACCTGTCCCAAGCAAGATCTCTCCGCGCCACACCCCGGCCGCCGCCCCGATAGCCAGCCAAATCTTTTCTCGATCTGGTCCGGAGTCAAGGACCGCGAAGCGGCCGGCGAAGCCGGCGCCCGAAGGGCGTCCTTGACGCCGGATCAGATCGAGAAGACCCTCCAAAACGGGTCGGCGGCCCACCCCAACCCCGAAGAACGATGCCCCGAAAGCAGATAGAGAACCCACGTACGAAGAAGTTCTTCGAGCCCACCCCGAGGGACTCACGATGACCTCGCCGCTGACCCATTCGGCGTGCAGGTTCCACAGAACGCCCCGATCCAGACGCGACGCCCGTAACCTCCCCGCGCCCCGAGACGTTGTGTCTCAGATAACCGAATCCCCCAGGAGGTCCCACGATGCGTCGTGCGGCAACAGTCACCGTCGCCATGCTCTTCGTCTTCTCACTCACCGCGGCCGCTCCAGCAATGAGCGCAAGCGCGACTCCGGAGTTGCGGGACGTGATGGTCGTGGGCAACAACTGGGACGGTACGGCTTCGATCGTCGATGCTCGCAGCTTCGAGGTGCTGCGCAAGGACATCGACCTGGTGCCGGACAAGGACGAGGAGATCGCTGCGATCCATCAGGATCCCGAGCGACTGGCGATGTACTACCTGGTCCGCTACGGCCCCGGCGAAGGCAACGACCAGCTCGTGGACGACATGTTCACCACCCGGGACGGCAAGCTGCTGGCGGTCTCGCGCCCCAGCCTGGCCGACGTGGTCTGGATCGACATCGAGAAGGCGCTCGCGGGCTCGCCGGACTCAGTTGTAGTCGAGCAGCAGATGGACGGCCACCGCACCGACCACATGGGCCTCTCCCCCGACGGCACCAAGCTGCTGGTCTCGGACTCGACCTCGCGCTCGGTGCACGAGTACTGGATGGGCGGTGCGGGCGACCCGCGGACGGGTGAGCGGCTGCGTACGTTCGAGTCGGGCGAGACGCCCCACGAGAACAACTACTCCGAGGACGGCTCGCGAATCTTCCACGCCTCCATCGGCCGCGTCTACCTGCCCGGCGACCAGAAGGAGATCTCCCTCGACTCGCTGCCGCTGATCAACCTCGACCAGCTCGGCCTCGGCACCATCCCCGGCACCGACCTGTTCCCGCCGATCAAGATCGGCCCGATCCACGACGCGATCAAGGGCGACCGCTGGTTCGAGATCGTCGACGAGTCCACCTTCGACATCTCCCAGCGCTGGGAGATGGGCAAGGAGCTGGAGGAGGCCGGCTACCCGTCGATCTCCTCAGCCGTACGTCCCATGGCGGTCGCCCCCGGCGAGCGGTTCATCTACTTCCAGATGTCGTTCCTGCACGGGATCGTCGAATTCGACACCCAAGCGGCCGACATCGATGGGAAGGTCGGCTACTCCACCGGCTCCGTCGAGGAGCCCCGCACCGGCGCGGTCACCCGAGTCATCCAGCTCCCCAAGCGCACCCAGCTTCCGCGCGAGCTCTACGTCAACGACTCCGCCCACCACGGTCTCTCGATCGACTCCAAGGGCGAGACGCTGTGTGCGGCGGGCACGATGGACGACTACGTCGCGATGGTCGACCGCTCGAGCGGCGAGCACACCATCCTCGACGAGGAGACCACCGGCCACTACTACGGCAAGCCCTACTGGACCACCGAAGGCCTCGGCAACACCTGCTGGGCGTCGCTGTCCGACGCCGACGCGGTCGCCGTGATCGACTTCCGCACGGGCAAGGAGCTCGCCTTCCTCGACGTCGGCAACCACCCCCAGCGCGTACGCCACGGGCAGATCCCGAATTCGCTGCTGAGCTAGCCGCCGGCGCTGCGGCGCAGAATCCCGCCATGGCGGGAATCTGCGCGGCATGTCCGCGCGGGACCGGCGCATTTTCCCACCATGGCGGGAAAGTGCGCCAAGCCAGCCTGTCCCGGCGACGGGCTGTGCGATGGCAGCGCGGGCAACCCAGGTGTGCGATAGCGCGCCGGGCTATCCAGGAAAGGGGAGCAGAATCCCGCCATGGCGGGATTCTGCAGCGGGCGACCCGTCAGCGAACAGGCGCGCCGGCGCCCGAGAGCGCCTGCTTGACCTCGCCGATCCGAACCTTGCCGAAGTGGAAGATCGTCGCCGCGAGCACCGCGTCCGCGCCGGCATCCACCGCGGGCGGGAAGTGCTCAGCCTTGCCTGCGCCACCGGAGGCGATAACCGGGACGGTCACCTCCCTGCGTACGGCCTTGATCAGGTCGATGTCGAAGCCGTCCTCGGTGCCGTCGGCGTCCATCGCGTTGAGCAGGATCTCGCCCGCGCCGAGCTCGACTGCCTTAGCCGCCCATTCGATCGCATCGATCCCGGCAGACTTGCGGCCACCATGCGTGGTGACCTCGAACCCGGAGTCGGTCGCCGGCGCCCGCCGGGCGTCGACGGAGAGCACTAGCACCTGGTTGCCGAACCGGTCGGCGATCTCGGCGATCAGCTCGGGGCGGTCGATGGCGGCGGTGTTGACCGCGATCTTGTCCGCACCGGCACGAAGCATCCGGTCCACGTCGTCGACGCTGCGGATGCCGCCGCCGACCGTGAGCGGGATGAAGACCTGCTCAGCGGTGCGGGTGACGATCTCGAGCGTCGTCGCGCGCCCCTCGTGGGAGGCGGAGATGTCGAGGAAGGTGAGCTCGTCGGCGCCTTCCTTGTCGTACGTCGCGGCCAGCTCCACCGGGTCGCCGGCGTCGCGCAGCTCCTTGAAGTTGATCCCCTTGACGACGCGACCGGCGTCGACATCGAGGCAGGGGATGACGCGTACGGCCAAACTCATGACTGGTCTCCGCGCGGCCGGCCGAGCGTGAGGTCGAGCGCCTCGGCGAGGTCCAAGGAACCGGTGTAGAGCGCCGTGCCGGCGATGGCACCCTCCACGCCGATCCCGACCAGGCCCATCAGCGCCTCGATGTCGTCGATGGTGGTCACTCCCCCGCTCGCCACGACCGGGCGATCGGTGGCCTCGCAGACCGCGCGCAGCAGGTCGAGGTTGGGGCCCTGGAGCATGCCGTCCTTGTTGACGTCGGTGACGACGTAGCGCGCGCAGCCCTCGGAGTCGAGGCGAGCGAGCGTCTCGTAGAGGTCGCCGCCGTCCTTGGTCCAGCCGCGCGCGGCGAGGGTTCGCCCGCGTACATCCAGACCCACCGCGACCCGGTCGCCGTAGGTCGCGATCGCCTGGCGGGTCCACTCCGGGTTCTCCAGCGCGGCGGTGCCGATGTTGACGCGGCGGCAGCCGGTCGCCATCGCGGCCTCGAGCGACTCGTCGTCGCGGATCCCACCGCTCATCTCGACCTTGATGTCGAGCTTGCCGACGATCCCGGCGAGGATCTCGCGGTTGTTGCCGTGGCCGAACGCGGCGTCGAGGTCGACCAGGTGGATCCACTCGGCCCCGGTCTCCTGCCACCTCAGCGCGGCCTCGTAGGGATCGCCGAACCGCTTCTCCGACCCGTCCACGCCCTGGACCAGCTGCACCGCCTGCCCGCCCTTCACATCGACGGCCGGCAGGAGCTCGAGGTAGTCACCCATGGGGACGATCCTATGTTCTGTACGCCGCCACCCCTGCCCCGCCTTCCCGCTGCGAGACGGGTCCTGGCTCAGCGGGGCGCCAGCAGCTCGAACTCGTACGCATCCGGGTCGGTCATCCTCGCCCACGCCCACCGCCCGTCATGGTACGTCTCGGAGACGACCGTGGCGCCGAGCCCGACGAGGCGGCGGATCTCGTCGGCAGGGCCGGTGTCCTCGGGCGCGATCAGGTCGAAGCGGAACCGGTCTCGCGGCCCGCGCGGCACCGACGGCGGCCCGCCCCAGGCGACCTTGGCACCGCCCGACGGGGTCGAGACAGCGGTCTCGCCGTCCTGATCCCAGACCAGCAGCCAGCCGAGCGCCGCGCTCCAGAAGATCCCGGTCTCCCGCGACCCGTCCGCGGCGATCTCACCCAGGAAAGCGGTCCCCGCCAGCCAGCTGTTGCCGGCCGGGATCACGCACAGCTCGTTGCCCTCCGGGTCGCCGAGCACGATGTGGTCCTCGTCCGGCCGCTGCCCCACGTCGAGGTGGGTGGCGCCGAGGCTGATCAGCCGGTCGACGGTCCGCTGCTGGTCATCGGCCAGGCTGCTGGTCAGGTGAAGATGGTGCGGGTTCTGCAGCGTCTTCGGCGCCTCCGTGGGCAGGAACCGGATCCGGAGGTCGTCCTCTGCGCGTGGCAGCAGCCTGATCTCTTCGCCGCTGGTCTCGGTCTCCCGGCCGAGCACCGCCGCCCAGAACTCTGCGACCCGCGCCGGGTCGTTGGCGTCGATACAGATTCCGAACCGCCGAGGTGTCATGTCCGGCAACGTAAGTCTCCCCTCCCATCACGCACAACCGGTTTCCGCCGGTAGCTCACCAGAAAAGGCGCCTCATGAATGAGAACGGCATGCGCAGGAACCCGGGTCCCTTAGGCTGTCGCCGCTCGCAGCCATGCAGCGGCGAGACAACTCGAAAGGACGACGTAACGTGACGAGCCAGGCCGACTCCGGATGGACGTGCTCGTCCTGCGGGAGCGCACACCCCGGTAACTCGATGTCCTTCGGTTCCCCCGCACCTGTGCCCTGGATGCTGGCAAGCGACGATGAGCGGGCCCAAGGCGAGATCAACGCCGACTCCTGCGTCCTCCACGATGCTGACGGAACGCACTACTTCGTACGCGGCCTGATCGAGATTCCGCTGATTGATGCGGACGAGTCGTTCTCATGGGGTGTCTGGGTATCCCTCAGCGAGACGAACATGAACGTTCAGGCGCGGCAGTGGGAAAGCCCTGAACGAGTGGATCTTGACCCGATGTTTGGATGGCTCTGCACCAAACTGCCGTGCTACGAAACGACCACGCTGTCGCTGCCAACCAACCTGCGCACCCGGGGCCCCGGCCTTGCACCACTGATCCAGGTCGATCCGACCAGCAAACATCCGCTGGCCTACGAACAGGTCCACGGCATCTCCATCCATCGTGTCGCTGAGATCAACGCCGAACTGTTGGCTGGCTGAGGCCGGAACAAGACCTAGGCTCGACCGACTAGTCAGCAGTCCGGGCAGGTGGCTGCATCAGTTCACGCCCGCCCATGAATGGCGTCCCGTGCACCGGCGCTCAGTTCTCGACCACCTTCGCCAGCTTGGCCAGTCCCTTCTCCATGTCGGGCGCGATCGCCTTCTCCATCGAGTAGAACTTGGTCATCAGCCCCATCACACCGCTCACCGACCCGGCGTGGGTCCACCTCAGCTGCGTACCGTCGGCGACGGTGGCCAGGTCGAAGCTCACCGTGCTCCGGCTCTTGAACGGCTTCAGGAACTCCAGCGCGACCTCGATGCTCGGGCCTCGACTCGGTGATCTCCATCGCGCCGGCGCCTGCGCGCTTGTTGCCCGACCAGGCGTAGCGCGCGCCGACACCGGATTCGGCTCCCGAGTAGGTGCGCGACATGTCCGGGTCGAGCTCTTCCCACGGTGACCAGGCCGGCCACTCGTGGAAGTCGTCGAGCAGCGCGTGAGCGCGCCCGATGTCGCACGGCAGGACCGCGGACCTGGAGACCTCGTAGTCGGTCATGTCACGACCGTACATCCCGCGGCGACGAGCGCGAGGACGTCGTCGGTGCTGCGTACGTCGCCGAAGGTGCGATAGATGGTCGTCAGGGTCGCGTTGTGGGACTCGTCGTCGCGACCTGCCGTGGCGTCGGCGACCAGGATCGTGCGGTATCCCAGCGTTGCCGCGTCGCGCGCCGTGCCGGCGACGCAGACCTCGGTGAGCGTGCCGGTGACGACGACGGTCTCGATGCCACGCTCCCGAAGCTGGTAGTCCAGTGTCGAACTGCCCGGGAAGAGCGCGCTGGTCGCGGTCTTCTCGACGAGGATGTCGCCCTCTTGTGCCTCCAGACCCGGTCCGAGCCGACCCTTGATCGGCCCGGCCCCGCCGCTGCGCCGGAACATCTCGGCCACCTCCTCCCCGCAGAACTCCCGCGCCCACTGCGTTGAGCCCGGGTCGCCCGGAACGACCCATGCGACAGCGCCGCCGGCAACACGAAGGGCATCCGCCAGCAGACGTACGTTCGGAGTGATCGCGAAGCACGTCGCGTTCGCCTCGTAGAAGAACGGCACGAGGTCGACGACGAGCAGCGCGGTCCTGGTCGGGTCGACGCTCTGGTACGCATGGCGCCTGCCGCGGCGAGCCTCCTGGCGTGCGTACTCCCGCTCGGGGATCGCCCAGCTGTGCACCTTCGGCGTCCGCACTCAGGCGCTCTCGCGGTTGACGCCGACCGAGCCGTCGATGGTCTCGCGGAGGATGTCGGCGTGGCCGGCGTGACGGGTGGCGTCGCAGAGGCGGGCGGCCATGATGTTGAAGAGCATGACGTCCTCGGCCCACCACGGTACGTAGCCGGGAGCGTCGACCGGGAGCGCCTCGATGGTGGCGTCCACGTGGGAGCAGACGCTTCGGTAGAGGTCGAGGATGTCGGCCCGGGTCTCGTGCTCGGTCGCCCGGTGGGTGCCGTCCCACCATCCGGCGGTGTCCCACGGCGGAAGGTCGACCGGCGGCGTACGGGCGAAGACCTCGCCGAAGTAGCGGGCGTCCGAGAGGGCGTTGTGCTTGACCAGTCCGAGCAGGTTGGTGCCCGTCGGCGTCATCGGGCGGCGGACGTCATGCTCGGAGAGCCCCTCGAGCTTCCACACCAGCGCCTCCCGGGCGCCACGGAGCTTGTCGTGCAGATGGGCCTTCGCGAAGTCCTCGATCACGACGCTCATCACTCCGCGGCGCGCTTGCCGTAGGTGCCGCTGGTCAGGGTGGCGTACGAGCGTCGAACGATCTCCTCGAGGACGTCCAGATCGACCGCAGTGACGTCCTTGAGATAGAGGCAGCCGACGCCGTTGGTGTGGGGGCCGAGGCGGGCGAGGAGGTCTTCGTGTGCCGCGATGCCGTCGTTGAGGTAGACGACCAAGGCGGCCTTGCGCGGCGAGAAGGCCGCGGCCGGGGCATCGCCCTCGGTGCCGGTGGCGTACTTGTAGTGGTACTCGCCAAAACCCACTATCGCGGTCCCGAACATCCGTGGCTCCGCCCCTGTGGCCCGCCGCATCAGCTCCAGCAGCGTGGCCGCGTCCCGCCGACGCCCCGGAGGCTCAACAGCCTCGATGAAACCCACCGGGTCCGCGGAGGTCCAGGTCGTCTTGGCCATCCGGCCACTTTAGCGGCGGAACAGCAGCGTGTAGACCACAGGCGCGACCAGCACCGACGCGATGGCGGAGAAGACCACCGTGCCGACGTCCTCGGTGACGAGGTAGACCAGCGCGTTGAGGAGGAGCAGGACGACGATCAGGATCCGTACGTTGCGCCGCCGGCGCTCCGCGAGCGCACTGACCGGTCGTGAGCGACGAGCGGGAACCCACCCGGTCAACCGCTCCCGCCGGGCCCGGCGTTCGGCCGACTTGGCCGCCTGGGCGGCCCGCTCCTCGGCGGCCTCGGCGGCCTGCCGCTCGCGCTCGGCGCGGGCCTTCGCCCGGGCTCCGGTCTGGGCCACCTACGCCGCCTTCAGGGAAAGCACCCAGTTGCGCAGGACCGCGGCGCCGGCGTCGCCGGACTTCTCCGGGTGGAACTGGGTGGCGCTCAGCGGGCCGTTCTCAACGGCGGCCACGAACCGGTCGCCACCGTGCTCGGCCCAGGTGACCAGCGGTGCGACGGTGCGGTCGTTGGTGACCAGGGTCCAGTCGCGCACGCCGTAGGAGTGCACGAAGTAGAACCGCTCCTTCTCGACACCCGCGAACAGGGACGTCCCGGACGGCACGTCGAGCGTGTTCCAGCCCATGTGGGGCACGATCGGCGCCTGGATACGCTCGACGACGCCGGGCCACTCGCCACAGCCCTCGGTCTCGACACCGTGCTCGATGCCTGTCTCGAAGAGGATCTGCATGCCGACGCAGATCCCCATGACCGGACGTCCGCCGGCGAGCCGCCGGGCGATGATCCGCTCGCCGCGGATCGCACGCAGGCCCTTCATGCAGGCCTCGAACGCCCCCACACCGGGCACCAGCAGCCCGTCGGCCGCCATCGCGGCGTCCAGGTCACCGGTCAGCTCGACCGAGGCACCGGCGCGCTCGACGGCACGGACGGCGGAGCGTACGTTTCCGGAGCCGTAGTCGAGCACGACCACCGACGGAGCACTCACAGCACCACGTCCGTAGCGCAAGCGCCAGAATACGAACGCGGCGCTGTATTGACACGATCGTTCACTCGCTGACGCTCGCTCACAGTGCGCCCTTCGTCGACGGGATCCCGGTCTCGCGCGGGTCGTAGGCGATCGCGTCGCGGAACGCCCGCGCGAACGCCTTGAACTGCGTCTCCACGATGTGGTGCGGCTCGCGCCCGGCGAGCACGTTGACGTGCATCGTCAGGTGGGCGTGGTGGGCGATGGAGTCGAAGATGTGCTGGGTCAGGGAGCCGAGGTAGGGCACGCCCGAGCCGCCGAGCAGCACGTACTGCTGGCCCTCCGGCTCGCCGGTGTGGACCGAGTAGGGCCGCCCGGAGACGTCGACGACGCAGCGTACGAGCGCCTCGTCGAGCGGAACGGTCGCGTCGCCGTAGCGCCGGATGCCCTTCTTGTCACCGAGCGCCTGGCGCAGTGCCTGGCCGAGGACGATCGCAGTGTCCTCGACGGTGTGGTGGGCGTCGATGTGCACGTCGCCCTCGGAGTGCACGGTGAGGTCGACGAGCGAGTGCCGCCCGAAGGCGGTCAGCATGTGGTCGTAGAACCCGACCCCCGTCGAGACGTCCACCCGTCCGGTGCCGTCGAGGTTCACCTCGACGACGACCTTCGACTCCGAGGTCTCCCGCTCGATCCGGGCGATCCTGCTCATGCTCGTGCTCCGTTCACATCGGTCAAAGCTTGCTTGAAAGCGGTCATCTCGTCGGGCGTCCCCACCGAGACCCGCAGCCATCCGTCGGGCCCGGTCTCGCGGATCAGCACTCCGCGGTCGAGCAGCCCCTGCCAGACCGCGTGCCGGTCGGCGTAGCGCCCGAAGAGGACGAAGTTGGCGTCCGAGTCGGCCACCTCCAGGCCCTCCCCGCGCAGCCATTCGACCAAGGAGTCGCGCTCCTCGCGAAGAGCCGCGACGTAGCCCAGCAGCTCCGGCGCGTGCCGAAGGGCCGCGCTCGCCGCCGCCTGGGTGACCGCGGAGAGGTGGTAGGGCAGGCGTACGACGCGGATCGCGTCACAGATCGCCGGGTCGGCCGCGAGGTAGCCGAGCCGCAGCCCGGCTCCGGCGAACGCCTTCGACATCGTTCGGGTGACCACCAGGTTGCGGTGCTCGGAGAGCAGCTCCAGCGCCGAGGGCACGCCGGTCCGCCGGAACTCGCCGTAGGCCTCGTCGACCACGACGATGCCGCCGTCTCCGACGGCCTCGCACAGCACCGTGACCGCCTCCGGCGGGAGCGCGGTGCCGGTGGGGTTGTTGGGGCTCGGGAGCAGTACGACGTGGGGCCGGGTCTCCTCGACCAGCGCACGTGCCTTCTCCAGATCGATCGCGAAGTCGCTCTCGCGGTGTCCGACGACCCATTCGGTGTTGGTGTCGCGGGCGTACTCCGGATACATCGAGTAGGTCGGCGCGAAGCTGATCGCGGTGCGCCCCGGACCACCGAAGGCCTGCAGCAGCTGCAGCATCACCTCGTTGGACCCGTTGGCCGCCCACACCTGCTCCGGCGCGATCTGCGCCTCCACGTCCGAGGAGAGGTACGCAGCCAGCCCCTCCCGCAGCGCGACGAACTCGCGATCGGGATAGCGGTTGAGCGTGCGCGCCGCCTCGCCGACGCTGGCCGCGATGTCGGCGACCGTCTCGGCGGAGGGCTGGTAGGGGTTCTCGTTGACGTTGAGCTGGACCGGGACGTCGAGCTGCGGAGCGCCGTAGGGCTCGATCCCGGCGAGCTCGGCGCGGATCGGGGGCCAGCTCATGAGGAGAACCTCACCGACACCGCCGCGCCGTGACCCGGCAGGTCCTCGGCCTCGGCGAGCGTGACCACGTGGTCCTTGACCGCGGCCAGCCCCTCGCGGGAGTAGTCGACGACGTGGATCGACTTGGTGAAGGCCCGCACCGAGAGCCCCGAGGAGTGGCAGGCGCAGCCGCCGGTGGGCAGCACGTGGTTGGACCCGGCGCAGTAGTCCCCCAGCGACACCGGAGCGTAGGAGCCGACGAAGATCGCGCCGGCGTTGCGGATCCGTCCGGCGACGCGTGCGGCGTCGGCGGTGTGGATCTCGAGGTGCTCGGCGGCGTACGCGTTCACGACGTCGACGCCCTGGTCGATGTCGTCGACGAGCACGATGCCCGACTGCGCGCCGGTCAGCGACGTACGGATCCTCTCGACGTGCTTGGTCGCGGCGACCTGCTTGTCGAGCTCGGCCTCGACATCGGCGGCGAGCGTCTCGGAGTCGGTGACCAGCACCGAGGCTGCCAGCGGGTCGTGCTCGGCCTGGGAGATCAGGTCGGCGGCGACGTAGGCGGCCTCGGCGGTCTCGTCGGCGAGGATCGCGATCTCGGTCGGGCCCGCCTCGGAGTCGATCCCGACCTGCCCCTTGAGCAGGCGCTTCGCGGTGACGACGTAGATGTTGCCGGGACCGGTGACCATGTCGACGCGCTCGCACGGGTCGACTCCGTAGGCGAACATCGCGATCGCCTGGGCACCGCCGACGGCGTAGACCTCATCGACACCCAGCAGCGCGCACGCGGCCAGGATGGTCGGCTGCGGCAGGCCTCCGAACTCTTTCTGCGGCGGCGAGGCCAGCGCGATCGAGGGCACCCCGGCGACCTGCGCCGGGACGACGTTCATCAGCACCGAGGAGACCAGCGGAGCCAGACCACCAGGCACATAGAGCCCCACGCGCCCCACCGGCACCTTGCGGTGCGTCACCCGGGCGCCGGGCGCCAGGTCGGTGACCGCGTCCTCCTCGAGCTCGGCCGCACAGGTCGTACGCAGCCGCGCGATCGACTCCTCGAGCCCGGCCCGGATCGCCGGGTCCAGCTCGTCGAGGGCCTTGGTCAGCGCCGCGGCCGGAACCCGGATGTCGTCGACGCGCACGCCGTCGAACTTCTCGGAGAACTCGGCGATCGCCTCCTGGCCCCGCTCACGGACGGCGTCGATGATCGGCTGCACCGCATGAGTGGCCGCCTCGATGTCGAACTCGGCACGCGGAACGGCGGCGCGGTAGTCGATGGTCGAAGCGGAGCCTCTGTCGGCACCCCTCAGGTCGATGCGGCGGATCATGCCTCAAGTCTACGAGTGGGCGGGCTCCGGAGCCGATCTGCCGACGCCACGTGGACGCTGCGCGACACGCCGCGGAGAGACGCATACGGCGCCCCGATCCGGGTACTCGGACGTCTGACCCACCAAAGGAGGATCGTCATGGCACTGACACGACCTTTCCACCGACAACATCAGCGTGCAGACGAGAACCAGCCCGGCGTCGACGAGAACCACGCCTCGACCCGCGACTACCAGCCCGGTGGCCCGGCGGTCGTCGGCCACGATGACCGCGTCGAGCGCCCGCACAACGCCGAGGGCGAGGCCGGCCCCCTGCGGGCGGGCGACGCCGTCGAGCACCATCGCCACGCCGAGGAGGGCCGACGTGCCGCTCTCCACGACACCTACGGAGGCATGAACTGGGGCGCCTGCTTCTTCGGCTGGCTGGTCGCCATCGGAGTCACCGTACTTCTCGGGGCGATCATCAGCGCCGTCGCCTCGGCGATCGGGGCCAACCAGAACTGGACCCAGACGGACCTGCAGGAGATGTCCGGCACGGTCGGTATCGCGGCGGCGATCACGCTCGCCGTGGTGATGTTCGTCGGCTATTACGCCGGCGGGTACGTCGCCGCCCGCATGTCCCGCTTCGACGCCCGCCGACAGGGCCTGGGCGTGTGGATCGTGGCGATCGTCATGATGATCATCGCCGCCATCGCCGGCACGGTGTTCGGCACCAGCTACGACATCATGCGGCAGGTCGACCTGCCCAGCGTGGGGCTGAGCACCGACCAGCTCAGCTGGGGCGCCGTGATCACCGGCATCGCACTACTGGCCGTGATGCTCGTCGGGGCACTCGTCGGCGCCGCCGCCGGTCAGCGCTACCACACCAAGATCGACCGGGCGGTCTACGACGACTGACGACTCGGGTCGGCAGCTGAAACAACACGGGGGTTCGCGGGCGCACACGCCCGCGGCCCCCATAGGTTGGTGCCCGTGAACGAGCGCCAGCGACTACCCATGTTCCCGCTCAACGCGGTCCTGTTCCCCGGCGTGACCCTGCCGCTGCGCGTCTTCGAGGACCGCTACCGCGCGATGGTGCACCACCTGCTCCGCCAGGAAGAGGAGGACCGCCACTTCGGCTCGGTCGCGATCCGCGAGGGCTACGAGGTCGGTGAGACCGGCGCCCAGTCGCTCTACCGCGTCGGGGTGAAGCTGCTGATCACCGAGGTGGAGCGCCACGACGACGGCTCCTTCGACCTCGAGGTGCTCGCGGTCGACCGGATCCGGATGGACAGCCTGGTCAGCTCGGGCGACTTCCCCGTCGCCGACATCGAGGACCTCCCCGAGGATCACGTCGCGGTCCCGCACGCCATCGTCGACACCGCACGAGCGACCTTCACCGCCTACCGGGCCGCGCTGCTGGAATTCCGCGACGACCCGTTCTCCGGCTCGCTCCCCAAGGACCCGGAGTTCCTCTCCTGGACCATCTCGGCCACCACTCCCCTGCCCATGCCCGACCGCCAGGCGCTCCTGGAGGCCCCCGATGCCGGCATACGCCTCGGCATGGCCACCGATCTGCTCCGCTCCGAGCTCAAGGCGATGAACGTCATCCCCTCGCTGCCCGCGACCGAGGTCGCCCGCACGAAGTGGTCCCCCAACTGATGCCGAAGAAGCAGGCCGGGAAGCGGGCCGGCGGAGGCACCCCGGCGACAGTCGCCCTCACCCAGGCCGGCATCGACTACACCCTGCACCCCTACGAGCACGATCCGCGCGCCGAGTCCTACGGCCTGGAGGCCGCCGAGGCCCTCGGCGTCGAGCCGAAGCGGGTCTTCAAGACGCTGATGGCCTCCCTGGACGGGAAGCTCGTCGTCGGCATCGTCCCCGTCACCGGCCAGCTCGACCTCAAGGCCCTGGCCCGCGCGCTGGGTGGCTCGAAGGCGCAGATGGCCGAAGTGACCGCGGCCGAGCGTGCGACCGGCTACGTCGCCGGCGGGATCTCACCCGTCGGCCAGAAGCGTCCCCACCCGACCGTCCTGGACGAGTCCGCGACCACGTACGACTCGGTCTACGTCTCCGGCGGCCGACGCGGCCTGGACGTCGAGCTCTCCCCCGCAGACCTGATCAAGATCACGTACGCCACCACAGCCCCCATCGCCAGATGACCCGCCCAGTCGGCGCGAACTGACCAAAACCCACGCCGAGTCGGCTCGTCATGACGAGCCGACTCGGCGATGGATCCTGTCAGTTCGAGCCGACTCGGCTCAATGGGTCAGTCGACGGTGATGCGAGCCAGGGCTCGCGAGGTGTCGCCGTCCAAGTAAGCGCTGAAGCCGAGCTGGCCGAGCGCCTCGATGTCGTCGGCGACCTCGGGAGCCTCGGCCGTCACCAGCGCGTCGAGACCGTCGAAGTCGACGTAGACGACCCCGGAGGCGTCCTTGGCGTTGGGGACCGCGTTCTTGAACCTGTCGGTCTCCGCCAGGCCACCGTCGGCGAGCAGGTCCTTGCCGTAGTCCCCCATCCCGACGGACGTCACGTCGCCCTCGCTGTCGACGCTGACGATGCCCTCGGCACCGAAGCCGGCGGTGAGGTCGCCCACGAACTTCTCGACGTCGGCCGAGTCGGCACCATCGAGCTTGATCCCGATGTCCAGGGAGTCCGGAGCGCTCAGGTCGATCTCGCCGGCCGCGATCGCGAAGCTGTCACCGAGGAGCTTCTCGAGGTCACCGGGAGCCATCCCGAGCATCTGCGTGAACTGGTCCTCGGCGCCGCTCCCGGCCAGGCCGGTCGTGAGCCAGCCGTCGGCCGGGTTGGCCGCGATCACCGCGGTGGTGTCCTTCGGCAGGGTGCCGGCGATGGTGCCGGCCTCCATGGACTCGGCCTGCTCGCCCACCGTCGAGGCGGCCTCGAGCTCGAAGGCGGTCTCGTCGGCACGTACGGTGAAGGCCCCGCCACCGAAGTCCTTCATCGCCGATCGAATCGTGTCGGCCAGGGCGGCCGGGTCGGGCATCGGCGCGATCTCACCCATCGGGTTCTCGGCAAGCTCACCCTCGGCCTCGTCGAACGCGCCGTTCTCGGCTGCGTCGGCGATGGCGTCGGGCAGCTCCTTGGCGGCGTACGCCGTGATGAACCCAGTGCCGCCGACGTCGCCGGTCCACTTCTCGAAGCCGGCGTCGTCGGCCAGGGTGCCGGCCTCCACCGCCTTCTCGATCGCGGCCAGATCCTCGTCGGTCTCCGCGATGAGCACCCAACCGTCGGAGACCGCCCACGCGGACTCCGAGCCGCCGCACTCGGCGAGCTTGGGAAGACCTGCCTTCGCATCGGACTCGTCGGTGACCTGGAGGGCGAACGCGATCACCGGCTCCGCGTCCGTGGGGACTGCGCCGACCGCGGCCTTGTAGCCGATCCACGGCTCGACGTCCGCGGCGAAGTCGAGCTCGTCACAGGCGTTCGTGAACAGCGTCTCGCGCGGATCCTCGCCCTGCTTCAAGCCGAGCTCCTTCTCGAGCGAAGGCAGCTTGCGCAGCGTCGGCAGGGCGTCCTTGGCCTCGGTCAGGTCGATCTCGGCATATGCGACGGTCGAGGCCGGGAACGCCTCTGCCGGGGAGCCACCGGCGTTGCTCAGTGCGACTGCGGTGACGGTGCCGGCGGTCGCCAGCACAGCGACGCCCGCGACGGCTGCCGCGCCGATGATCAGCGGCTTCTTGCTCTTTCCGGCAGGGTTCCCGCCGAGGTCGAGGATCTCTGTCGCCTCCGGTCCGGATGGGCTCTGACCGGGAGTGTTCTCTGACATCAGTGACTTTCAGGTTCTGTCGGTCGGCATTGTGCCAACCGTCCAACCTGTTGAATCTACGCCGCCCGACGGCGAACTGTCCGGCGAATTTACCTTTCGGTCCCGGCCTGCTGCCCGTCGATCTCGTGATCTACGACAGGGTGCGGCGCCCACATCAGGAAGACCACCATCAGCGCCAGCATCGCCGAGCCCGGGACGAGCAGGATCAGCCACGGCGAGGCCAGCTGGAAGCTGTCCTCGAGCACGGTGCCGTCGGCGGCACCCTTGGCGAGACCGTTGGGATCCTCAGGCGAGAGCAGCGAGGTGACCAGCAGCATCAGGCCGCCGCCGATCGCACCGCCGACCGTGAGTGCGGCGAGGGTGACCAGCTCGGAGCGGTTGAGCCAGACCGCGGCCGCGATGCCGACCAGCAGGCCGAGCACGATCGCGCAGACCGAGAACCAGGCGGTCGCGGCGAAGACGCCCTGATCGATGTTCTGTCCGATGGCGGGCGGATCGATCGAGATGAGCCCCCGGTACCACTTGTCCTCGAGCACCATCCCGGTCGGCGGGGTCCACAGCGTCGCCGCGGCGAGACCGGCCGCCAGGCCGCCGACGATGAAGGCGGCCACGATGATGGCCACCTGGACCAGCACCGGGCGGGACAGGTCGGGGCGGGCGGCGGAGCGGCGACCTGTCGCGTAGAGACTGGGCGGCGGCGGCACGATCAGATTGTCAGGCATCCTGGTCCGAGGAGGTGTTTGAGGTCGGCGAACAGCTCGGGAGTCGGTGCCACCCGCAGCCGGTCATCGAGCTTCATGACCCGGGTCGCGTCCCGTGTCATCAACCGTAGCCTGACCTCGGCTACTCCGGGATAGGTGGTCAGTACGTCACGCAGCGACGCGATCACCTGCGGCGTGCACCGCGTCGAGGGCAGCGAGATCACCACCGGTCCCCCGGCGGCACCCGGTCCGCCGGTCAGGTCCGGGACGGTGACCTCCTGGCCACGCAGCTCGGGCTGGTCCTTGTCGCGGGAGAGCTGCCCCTTGACCCGGATGATCGAGTCCTCGACCAGATGCGGCGCGGCCAGCTGGTAGGACGACGGGAAGAGCAGCACCTCGACCGAGCCCTCGAGGTCCTCCAGGGTCACCGTCGCCCAGGCGTCGCCCTTCTTGGTGATGCGCCGGTTGACGTTGGTGACCAGCCCGGAGACCGTGACGGTGGTGTTGTGGGGCCGGGACTCGTCGGTCATCAGCTGACCGATGGTGCAGTCGGTGCCGTTGGCGAGGACGTGCTCGAGGCCCATCAGCGGGTGGTCGGAGACGTAGAGGCCGAGCATCTCCCGCTCGTGGCCGAGCAGGGTCATCTTGTCCCACTCGTCCATGTCGGGGATGGCCACCGAGACGCCGAAGCCGTCGCCGCCGTCCTCGTCGAGGCCGCCGAAGAGCGAGTCCTGGCCGATCGCCTCGTTGCGCTTGATGTCGATGTACTGGTCCACCGCGGTCTCGTGGATCGCGACCAGCGCGCGGCGGCGGTGCTTCATGTCGTCGAAGGCGCCAGCCTTGATCAGCGACTCGATCACGCGCTTGTTGCAGGCCCGCTCGGGCACCTTGGAGAGATAGTCGTTGAAGTCCGCGAAGCGGCCCTTCGTGGTGCGGGCCTCGACGATCCCGTCGACGACCTGGGCGCCGACGTTGCGGACCGCGGTCAGGCCGAAGCGGATGTCGCTGCCGACCGCGGTGAAGTCGTGGGCGGACTCGTTGACGTCGGGCGGCAGCACCGCGATCTTCATCCGGCGACACTCGTTGAGGTAGATCGCCATCTTGTCCTTGTCGTTCTTGACCGAGGTCAAGAGCGCGGCCATGTATTCGGTCGGGTAGTTGGCCTTCAGGTAGGCGGTCCAGTAGGTGACCACGCCGTAGGCCGCCGAGTGCGACTTGTTGAACGCGTAGTCGGAGAACGGGAGCAGGATCTCCCAGATCGTGTCGATCGCCTTCTGGGAGTAGCCGCGCTCGAGCATGCCGGCCTGGAAGCCGGCGTACTGCTTGTCGAGCTCGGCCTTCTTCTTCTTGCCCATCGCGCGGCGCAGGTTGTCGGCCTGTCCGAGCGAGAACCCCGCCAGGACCTGGGCGATCGACATCACCTGCTCCTGATAGACGATCAGGCCGTACGTCTCCCCCAGCACCTCGGCGAGCGGCTTCTCGAGCTCGGGATGGATCGGCACGATCGGCTCGCGGCCGTTCTTGCGGTGGGCGTACTTGTTGTGGGAGTCGGCACCCATCGGGCCGGGCCGGTAGAGCGCGGAGACCGCGGTGATGTCGGCGAACCGGTCGGGAAGCATCGAGCGCAGCAGCGCGCGCATGCCACCACCATCGAGCTGGAAGACGCCGAGCGTGTCGCCGCGCTGCATCAGCTCATAGGTCGGCTTGTCGTCGAAGGGGACCTCCTCCAGCACCAGGTCGATGTCTCGGTTGGCGCGGATGTTGACCAGCGCGTCCTCGAGGGTGTGGAGGTTGGAGAGGCCCAGGAAGTCCATCTTGACCAGGCCGAGCGCCTCACAGGTCGGATACTCGAACTGCGTGACGACCTGACCGTCCTGCTTGGGCTCCATCAGCGGGACGATGTCGATGATCGGCTCGGAGGCCATGATCACGCCCGCCGCGTGGATGCCGGTCTGCCGGATCTGGCCCTCGAGACCGAGCGCGGTCTCGTAGATCTTGCGTACGTCGGGGTCGGTGTCGTGCAGCGCCCGGAAGTCGCCACCCTCGCCGTAGCGCTTGTGGTCGGGGTTGAACAGCTCCTTGAGCGGCACCCCCTTGCCCATCACGTCGGCCGGCAGCGCCTTGGTGATCCGGTCACCGATCGCGAAGCCGTGGTCGAGGATGCGGGCGGCGTCCTTGATCGCCTGCTTGGCCTTGATCCGCCCGAAGGTGGCGATCTGGGCGACCTTCTCCGCGCCGTACTTCTCCGTGACGTACTTGATCGTCTCGCCACGGCGATGGTCGTCGAAGTCGATGTCGAAGTCGGGCATCGAGGGACGCTCGGGGTTGAGGAACCGCTCGAAGAAGAGTCCGTGCTCGAGCGGGTCTAGATCGGTGATCCTCAGTGCGTACGCGACGATCGAGCCGGCACCGGAACCACGGCCCGGTCCGATCCGGATGCCGTTGTCCTTGGACCACTGGATGAAGTCGGCGACCACCAGGAAGTAGCCCGGGTAGCCCTTCTGCAGGATGACGTCGATCTCGAACTCGACGCGGTCGCGGACCTCCTGGGTCGTCTTCTCGCCCGGGTAGCGCAGCTCGATGCCGCGCCAGGTCTCCTTGCGCAGCCACGACTCCTCGGTCTCGCCCTCGGGGATGTCGGCGAGCGCCATGTAGCCACCGGTCGACTCGGTGAACTGCACGTCGCAGCGCTCGGCGATCAGCAGGGTGTTGTCGCAGGCCTCGATCAGGTCCTGCTGGCCCCACAGCTCGCGCATCTCGGCGGCGGTCTTGATGTAGTAGCCGCTGCCCTCGAACGCGAACCGCTTGCCGCCCTTGGAGTAGGGCGGCTCGGTCATCCGGCTGCCCGACTGGACGCACAGCAGCGCCTCGTGGGCGGCGGCGTCCTCGGGGTTGTTGTAGTGGGAGTCGTTGGTCGCGACCGGGCGGATGTTCATCGCCTTGCCGAGCTTGAGCAGGTCGTCGCGGACCCGCTTCTCGATGGAGATGCCGTGGTCCATCAGCTCGAGGAAGACGTTGTCCTTCCCGAAGATGTCCTGCAGCTCGCCGGCCTCCTTGAGCGCCTCGTCCCACTGACCCAGCCGCAGCCGGGTCTGGATCGCGCCCGAGGGGCAGCCGGTGGAGACGATGATCCCCTTGGAGTGCTCGGCGAGGATCTCCTTGTCCATCCGCGGCTTGAAGTAGTAGCCCTCGAGGCTGGATCGCGAGGAGAGCCGGAAGAGGTTGTGCATCCCCTCGGTGGACTCGGCCCACATCGTCATGTGGGTATAGGCGCCACCACCCGAGACGTCGTCGCCGCCCTCCTGGGCCTGGTCGCCCTTGCCCCACCGCACCCGCTTGCGCTCCGAGCGCGGGGTGTTCGGCGTGATGTAGGCCTCGATGCCGATGATCGGCTTGACGTCGTGGGCCTTCGCCTTCTTCCAGAAGTCGTAGGCCCCGTGCATGTTGCCGTGGTCGGTCATCGCGATCGCCGGCATCTCGAGCTCGCTGGTCCGCTTGAAGAGACCATCGAGGAGCGAGGCACCATCCAACATCGAGTATTCGGTGTGGACGTGCAGGTGGACGAATGAGTCCTTGGAGCCGGCCGCCATTGGCGTGGAGCCCTCCTCGAGGTCGAACGGATGGAGCGGGCGCAGGAGCCCGTGCTGCAAACGGACGACCTGGGGGAAGGACTACAGACTATCTGGCGCCACCGACAGTTTTGTCAGCGGCAGGCCGTAGCATCGGCGTTGTGGTGACGATCCTCGATGGCGGCCTGTCCAACGCGCTGGAAGCACGCGGTCATGACGTCTCCGGAGCCCTGTGGACGGCCCGGTTGCTGGACGAGTCACCGGCGGAGATCGCCGCGGTCCACCGCGCCTACTTCGCCGCCGGCGCCGACGTCGCCACGACTGCCAGCTACCAGGCCAGCGTGCCCGGTTTCGTGGAGGCCGGGATGACCCAGACGTACGCCACCGAGCTGCTGCGCCGCAGCGTACGCGTCGCGCGTGAGGTCGCCGAGGAGGCTCCCGGACGCCTGGTCGCCGCCTCGGTCGGACCCTATGGCGCCTACCTGGCCGACGGGTCCGAGTACCGCGGCCGCTACGGGGTCTCGGCGTCCGTGCTGCGTGACTTCCACGCGCCCCGGCTGGCCCTGCTCGAGACCGAGGACCCAGACCTCATCGCCGTCGAGACCATCCCCGACATCGAGGAGGCCGAGGTGCTCGTCGACCTCCTCGACGACATCGGCCTCCCGGTGTGGTTCTCCTACTCCTGCGCCGGCACCCGCACCCGCGCCGACCAGCCCCTGGCCGACGCGCTGGCGCTGGCCGCGGGCATCCGCTCGGTGGTCGCCGTCGGGGTCAACTGCTGCGACCCGGCCGACGTTCCCGCCGCCGTCCAACTGGCCAGCGCCACCGGCGAGCCGGCCGTCGTCTACCCCAACACCGGCGAGACCTACGCCGACGGCGCGTGGACCGGCACCCCTCACTTCCGGCCCGGAGAGGCCCTCTCCTGGGCGCGGTCCGGGGCTGCGTACGTCGGCGGCTGCTGCCGCGTCGGACCCGCCGAGATCGCCCTCATCGCGGCCGAGATGGACCACCTGAAGGGCGAGTAGGTCAGGGCCAGGCCATCCGTACGTCGGGGGTCTTCTCCTGGTTGGCGGAGCCGTCGGTGCGCTCGACCTCGCGCAGCCCGTGGCGGGCGTAGAAGGCCCGCGCGGGGGTGTTCATCTCGAAGACCCACAGGCCGAAGCCGTCGGGGGTCAGAGACTTCACCAGGTCGAGCAGCATGGTGCCGAGGCCGGTGCCCTGGGCGCGGGGGTGGACGAAGAGGTCGTCGAGCCAGGTCGGGGTGAAGGCGACGAAGGCAGAGACGACGCCGTCGACCTCCGCGAGCCACACCTGCGACCCCTTCTGGGGTGCCAGGACCTTGACCGCGAGCCACTCGCGGATGTCGGACTCCGGGTAGATGGGCGCCGGCATCGGTGCGGCGGCACGTGCCTCGACGTAGGTGCTGACGATCTCGGCGATGTCCTCGGACTCCGCCGGGCGGAGCACCGCCTCAGTCGGAGTCGCGGATGACATCAAGCGCGTGCTGGAGGTCGTCGGGGTAGGTCGACTCGAAGGTGACGTACTCACCGGTCTCCGGGTGCTCGAAGCCGAGCTTCACCGCGTGCAGCCACTGCCGCTCGACCCCGACGCGCCGCGCCAGAGCGGGGTCGGCGCCGTAGGTGAGGTCGCCGACGCACGGGTGCTTCAGCGCCGACATGTGGACGCGGATCTGATGCGTGCGCCCGGTCTCGAGGTGGATCTCGAGCAGCGAGGCGAACCGATGCGCCTCGAGCGTCTCGTAGTGGGTCACCGACTGACGCCCGTCCGCGCGGACCGCGAACTTGTAATCGTACTTCGGGTTGCGCCCGATCGGTGCGTCGATCGTCCCCTCGAGCGGGTCGGGGTGGCCCTGGACCAGCGCGTGGTAGGTCTTGTCGACCGTACGCTGCCGGAACGCGTTCTTGAGGACGGAGTAGGCGTGCTCGGACTTGGCGATCACCATCACGCCCGAGGTGCCGACGTCGAGACGCTGGACGATGCCCTCGCGCTCCTTGGCCCCCGAGGTGGAGATCCGGAAGCCGGCCGCGACGAGGTGGCCGACGACGGTCTTCCCCTGCCAGCCCGGCGAGGGGTGGACAGCCACGCCGACGGGCTTGTCGATCACCACGAAGGCGTCGTCGTCGTAGATGATCTTGATGCCCTCGACGATCTCGGGCTTGATCTCGAGGGGGTCGGCCTGCGACGGGATCGTCGCGTCGAGCATCGACCCGGCGCTGACCCGGTCGCTCTTGGCCACGACCGAGCCGTCCACGGTCACCAGCCCTTCGGCGATCAGCTCTGCCGCGCGAGTTCGAGAGAGGCCGAACAGCCGCGCCATGGCGGCGTCGACGCGCTCCCCCTCCAGACCGTCGGGGACGTGCAGCGTGCGCTGGTCGGCGTGACCGAAGTTCACTTCTTCTCGCCCTCGGACTCGTCGTCCGACGCGCTCTCGGACTCGTCCGCGGCGCCGCCGTCGATCGACCCGTCGAGCCCGATTCCCTTGAACGAGAGGATCACGATCATCACCGCGGCCACGTTGATGCACATGTCGGCGACGTTGAAGATCGGCCAGTTGGGCAGCTGCAGGAAGTCGACCACGTGCCCGACGTAGAAGCCAGGCTCACGCAACAGCCGGTCGACCAGGTTGCCGCTGATGCCGGCGACCAGGATGCCGAGCGCGAAGGCCCAGCCCCGGTGGCGCACCCGGCGCGAGAACCAGAGCACACCGATCGTGGCCGCGATCGAGAGCGACGTGAAGACCCAGGTGTAGCCGGTCCCGGTCGAGAAGGCCGCTCCGGGGTTGCGGATGATGTTGAGCTGGAGCACCGAGCCGATCAGCTCCTGCGGCTGCCCGGGAACGAGCGTCGCGACCGCCCAGAGCTTCGTGATCTGGTCGATGACCAGGAGAAACACTGCGACGGTCGCGAACTCTGCCCATCGAACAGGGCGCACGTCGGACTCAGGACCGGTATGTGCGTCGCTCAGCGACGCTCCTCGCGCTGCTTGCATGTCATGCACAGTGTGGCACGCGGGAACGCCATGAGCCGCATCTTGCCGATCGGCTCCCCACACGACTCACAGATGCCGTACGAGCCGTCCTCGAGGTATCCCAGGACACGCTCGATCTGGGCCAGCTTGTCCTTCTCGCTGTTGACCACGGTCAGCTCGTGGTCACGCTCGAAGCTGGTCGCTCCCATGTCTGCCTGGTCCTGGCCGGCGCCGTCGCCGGAGTCCTTCATCAGGCCGGAGAGCTCGGCTTCGAGAGCGGTGAGCACCTCGAGGCTGTGAGCCCTCATCTCGTGAAGCTCGTCGATGACCTCGTTGAGCTCATCCTTGGTCCACGGGTCCTCGCCGTCCTTGACCTTCAGCTGGTCAGGAGAGACGACGGTCTTGGTTGCTTTCTTAGGCACGGCACTCGCTTTCTGGTGTGAGACACGGCCCCCCGGGCCGCAGGCTGGTCAGGTTTGGCTAGGCGCTCGCCGTGGCCACCGACGTGGAAGCCATGACGTAGGAGCTGGTATTCCCAGAAAGCTCGGGCGTCGTCACCTGGACGCGCCCGACTGCCGCGTTGTCGCGACACCTCATCGGTACAGACATGGAGTCCCCTTTCTCCTGCCGTCACTTCGCGCCGCCGAGTCGGTGCGGAGTGCGTGCCCGGAATGTAGCCCGGGATTCGGCTCCGCTCAACTAACACACCGAAACTGCACGCATATTGGTCCGCAGCGTGGAAAAACTCCGAAATCCTCTTACAGGACCCGCCTCACCTGCTACAACGCGTTCCTGCCTGAGCCGACGGGCTCAGGCGGACCGCGGTGGACGTACGCATCGGCCGGCCCCGCGAGGCGGGACCGGCCGATGGAAGCCTGACTACGAAGGCGTCAGCCCTCGTCCTCCCCCAGGATGGAGCGCAGGCGCTTGGGCGCCGGGCCCGACTCGTTGACGGCGGCAGCCATCACGGGCGCCTGTGACTCAGCCGAGTTGTTGAGCGCGTCGAGCTGCTGCGTGAAGTAGCTCTTCAGGCGCGAACGGTATTCACGCTCGAAGTTGCGCAGGGTGTCGACCTCGGTGGTCAGGTTGTCCTTCTCGCGCTCGAGCTCGCCGAAGAGCTGCTGGCGACGCTCGGCGGTCTCGCTGTCGAGCATCTGCGCACGGGTGCGCGCGTCGGCCTCCATGCGGTCGGCCTTCGACTTCGACTCGGCCTCGAGGCGCTCGGCCTTGGTCCGGGCCTCGCCGACGATCTTGTCGGCGTCGTTCTTGGCCGTGTCGATGAGCGCATCGTGGTTGCGCGTGGCCAGCTCGAGCAGGCGCGCGGCGGCGTTGGACGCCTCCGGCACGGTCTCGACCCGGATCGTCTCGATGCCGCCGGTCTGCGGTGCCTCCTGATACATCGGCATCTGGTGCGAGACCGGCTCAGGAGCCGGCATCGGCTCAGGAGCGGGCGGCTCGGGAGCCATCGGGAAGGACGGACCCCCACCCGACTGCGCAGATGCCAACTTCCCGCGAAGGTCGTCGTTCTCCCGGGTGAGACGTGCCAGTTCGGCCTCGACCTCGTCGAGGAACTGGTCCACCTCGCCCATGTCGTAGCCCTCGCGGAGCCGGACGGGAGTAAAGCGCTTGTTGCTCACGTCCTCTGGCGTCAGCGGCATGACCTCACCCATTCATTACTCGGTTGACTCAGACGTACGGACTGCACCGCCGGGGGGCGGCATCAGGTAATGCTGTCGAAACTCTAGCGCCTGTCCGTAGACATGCCAGATGCGGACCGCATCCAAGCACCTACGAGCAGGTGTCGAAGGCCTCAGCTCTGGTTGAAGAAGCCGCCCTCAACGATCCTCTGCTTGGCCTCAGCCGTGACCGAAACGTTCGCAGGTGAGATAAGAAACACCTTGTTGGTGACCCTCTCGATGTTTCCATAGGTAGCAAAGATCAGGCCGGCGGCAAAGTCGACGAGCCGTTTTGCGTCCGGATCGTTCATCTCGGTGAGGTTCATGATCACCGGCGTGCCGTCGCGGTAGTTCTCGCCGATCTGACGCGCTTCGTTGTAGGACGTCGGGGTCAGCGTGATGATCTTGGAAAGCTCTGCCACTGCGGGCACCACCGTTGCTCGTCGCCGCTCGGAAAGGTCAGCCACCGGAGCCGGGCGTGACTGCTTCGACCGCACCGGGGCCTTGACGGCCTGGTGGGAGCGGGTCTCGTCGTCGTCACCTTCGTAGACATCGTCGTCGTACCCGGTGTCCTCGAGCAGGCCGAGGTATTCACCGAACCTGCGCATCGCGCCGCTCATGTCGCCACCTTCCCCAAAGTATTGCTGACCGAGACATTACTTGACAGTTGGCCTCTCTCCGAGGACCGCAGACCCGACACGTACGTGTGTCGCGCCATGGGCAATCGCCTGCTCCAGGTCTCCGCTCATCCCCGCCGACAGCACGGTCGCCTCGGGATACTCGACCAGGAAGTCCTCCCGGATCCGCGCCAGCCGGACGAAAGCCTGCTCCGGTTCCTCACCGAGAGGCGCCACGGCCATCAGGCCTCGCAGCCGGAGCCCGTCGGTCGTCTCGACCTCGGCAGCCAGGTCGCGTACGTCATCGGGATCCGCCCCGGCACGCCCCTCGCGCCCAGGCGGGTCGAGGGACACCTGCAGGAGCACGTCGAGGATCTGGCCGCGCTCACCCGCGCCGCGGCTGAGCCGGGGCAGCAGCGAGGACCGGTCGACGGACTCGACCACGTCGGCGTAGCCGGCCACGGCCGCCGCCTTGTTGGACTGGAGCCCGCCGATGTAGTGCCAGCGCAGCCCGAGGTCGGCGCACTCGGCCGCCTTGGCCGCCGCCTCCTGGTGGCGGTTCTCGCCGACGTCGGTGACGCCGAGACCGGCCAGGATGCGTACGTCGGAGGCGGGGAAGAACTTGGTGACGACGACCAGGTGGACGTCGGCAGCGGGGCGACCGGCGGCCTTGGCGGCCAGAGCGATCCGCTCGCGGGTCTCGGCGAGCCCCGCGGCGATCTCATCGGCGCGATCGGTCGCCATCAGGCACCACGCAACCGGATCAGGGCGCCCAGCGACATGCCGGCGCCGTCGCGGCGGAAGGAGTAGAGGTCCTCGGACTCTCGGGTGCAGCGGCCGGCATCGACCGTCTCGACACCCTCGCGGGCCAGCTGGGCGAGCACTCCGGCACCGACGTCGAGGCTCGGGGTGCCCCAGCTCGTGGTGGCGCGCGCGGCCGGCTCGACCGCGGCGATCTCCTCCTGCATCTCGGCAGGCACCTCGTAGCACTTGCCGCACACGTGCGGCCCCACCCAGGCGCTGATCCGCGTCGCGCCGAGCGTGCGCATCCGGGCGATGGTCTCGGGCACGACCCCGGCCGCCATCCCCTTGCGTCCGGCGTGTGCCGCGCCGATGACCCCGGCCGCCTCGTCCGCGAACAGCACGGGTACGCAGTCGGCGGTGCGGACCAGCAGCACCAGGTCACGCTCGGTGGTGACGATCCCGTCCGCCTCGGGGCGGGTGCCGCACTCCGCGTCGACGACCGCGTTGCCGTGGACCTGGTAGAGGTCGGCGTAGGGCGCGCCGTCGGCGAAGTCAGCCAGCAGCAGCCGATGGTTCTCGGCCTTCGCCTCCGGCGAGTCCGATCCGTTGACCGCCAGGTTGAGCTCGGCGTACGGAGCGAGACTGACCCCGCCGTACCTGTCGGTGAACGCCAGGTCGACGAGGCCTGCTGCGGCTCGGAAGGAATACAAGAATGGGACCTACTTCAAACTGTTCTTACTCGAGGCTGTGTTTACTTCAGGAAATCGGGAACGTCGAGCTCGTCATCGCTGTACTGGACGCTCGGAGCGGGCTTCTTGGCGACCGGAGCGGGCTCGGCCGGCGGAGCCGCGGGCGGAGGCGTCGCCGGGGCCGGCTGGGCGGGCTTGGCCGGCTCGGCGGCCGGGGTCTCCTCGGCCTCCTCGGCGCGTCGGGTCGCGACCGCGGTGGCCACGGCGGCGGTCTCGCCGTTGTTGGCCGACTGGGAGCTGGTCGAGCGGCTCTGCATGGTGCCGAGTGCCGACTGGCCCTCGCGGCGCTTGGGCATGCCACCGTCGAAGCCGGCCGCGATCACGGTCACCCGGACCTCGTCGCCGAGCGCGTCGTCGATGGTCGCGCCGAAGATGATGTTGGCCTCCTGGTGGACCGCGTCGGCGACCAGCGCGGCGGCCTCGTTGATCTCGAAGAGGCCGAGGTCGGAGCCGCCGGCGATCGAGAGCAGGACTCCGTGGGCGCCGTCGATCGACGCCTCCAGGAGCGGCGAGGAGACGGCCATCTCGGCGGCCTCGACGCTGCGGTTGTCACCGCGGGCGGAGCCGATGCCCATCAGCGCCGAGCCGGCGTTGGACATGACCGACTTCACGTCGGCGAAGTCGAGGTTGATCAGGCCGGGCGTGGTGATCAGGTCGGTAATGCCGGAGACACCCTGCAGCAGCACCTGGTCGGCCTGGCGGAACGCGTCCATCACCGAAACGTTGCGGTCCGAGATCGACAGCAGCCGGTCGTTGGGGATGACGATGAGGGTGTCGACCTCCTCGCGGAGCTTGGCGATCCCGTCCTCGGCGGAGTTGGCGCGACGACGGCCCTCGAAGGCGAACGGGCGGGTCACCACACCGATGGTCAGGGCGCCGAGGGAGCGGGCGATGCGGGCCACGACAGGGGCGCCACCGGTGCCGGTGCCGCCACCCTCGCCGGCGGTCACGAAGACCATGTCGGCGCCCTTCATGACCTCTTCGATCTCGTCGGCGTGGTCCTCGGCGGCGCTCTCCCCCACGCTCGGGTTGGCGCCGGCACCGAGACCGCGGGTCAGCTCGCGACCGATGTCGAGCTTCACGTCGGCGTCACTCATCAGGAGCGCCTGGGCGTCGGTGTTGATGGCGATGAACTCGACCCCCTTGAGGCCGACCTCGATCATCCGGTTGACAGCGTTGACGCCGCCGCCACCGATGCCGACGACCTTGATGATCGCCAGATAGTTCTGTGCAGCTCCCACGGTGGTCGCCCCTTCGATCGCTGGTTGGTTCTTACGACGGGTTTCTCAACCCTTACCCTCAGCCTGAGGGTTATAGTTATGTCAACCTCGCCGTTCTCAGAACAGTAGGCAGACGTACGTCCTCAAACTGGCGCGACACGCGGACGCGGATCAGTTGTGCCGATCCGTTGCCGTCCGGTAGGGGCAATCCGGCAGTGCCGTGGAGTAGAGAGGATCCCCGCTCCGGATCAGTCGACGCTCTTGCTGGTGACCGGCTGGCCGGGCACGGAGACGTCGTAGCGGGCCACGTCGGGCTCCGCCTTCATCAACGCGACCAGCACGTCGGCCTTGGTGTCGGACTGGGCGCTGCTCCCCCACACCACACGCTTGTCGTTGCGCAGCTCCAGGGAGATCGAGTCGACGGTGGTCACCTCGACGTGGTCGACCCGCTTGGCCAGGCTGGCTGGGAGGGCCGAGGCCACCGCGGCGGCCTCGCGGAGCGCGTCGGAGTTGGTGCCGGTCACGGTGTTCACCATCGGCAGGCCGGAGGGCGCCTTCTTGTAGTCCCAGAAGACGGTGCCGGTCTCGTCGAGCGCGCGGAGCCGGCCGCCGATGGAGACGACGGCCACCGGCGTACGTTCGGTGACGTCGACCCGGATCTTGTCGGGCCACTCGCGCGAGACGTTGACCGAGCGCACCATCGGCAGCCCGTTGAGCACCCGCACCTGCACGGCCTCGAGGTCGGCGGTGGCCAGCGGCTCCCCGACAGGGACGGCCGCGAACTCGACGACCTCCTTGGCGCTGGTCATCTTCATCGCGCCGTGCACCGAGGTGCCCTTGACCTGCAGCCAGGTGGAGAAGTAGACCGCCCAGATCCCGCCGAGCAGAAGGGCGATGACCAGGGTGCCGACGATGAGGTAGCGCCACGCCAGCCAGCGCCGGCGCCACTGGCGCCGGGCGAAGGCCTTGCGGCTCTTCAGGGTCGCCGGATCAACAGCCGCAGGCTCGTCCTGAGACTCCTCCGGCTCCGGTTCCGTGCTCGACTCAGCGCCGGCCTTGGCCTCCTCCGAGTCGAGGTCGATCTCGCGCTCCCCGGACGCCGACTGGGCGATCTCCAGGGCCTCGGCGATCTCGGTCTCGACGCCTGACCCCTTCTCCGCCATGCTCGCCTCCCCCAGCGTTACTGCTCTGCCGTACGTAGCCTGGCGAGCACCATCGGGCCCACCTCCGTCACGGTACCTGCCCCGAGGGTCAGAACGAGGTCACCCGGACGGGCGCGGCGGGCCAGCTCGACAGCGGCCTCCTCGAGCCCGGCGACGCTGACGACCCGGTCGGGCGGCAGCGGCACCGCGTCGGCGACGAGCTTGCCGGTGACCTCGGGGTCGTAGTCCTCGCGGGCGAGGTAGACGTCGAGGACGACGACCTCGTCGGCGGCGCCGAGCACGCGGCCCATCTCCTCTCCGAAGATCCGGGTGCGGGAGACCATGTGCGGCTGGAAGGCGACGATGAGCCGCCCCTGCCCCGCCACGGACCGGCCGGAGACGAGGTCACCGGCGATCTCGGAGGGGTGGTGGGCGTAGGAGTCGTAGACGCGTACGCCTGCGGCCTCTCCCTTGCGCTCCATCCGCCGCCGGGTGCCGGTGAACGACTCCAGCCCCGCCTTGAGCAGGTCGAAGGAGTGACCCAGGCGCAGGCCGACGGTGAGAGCGGCCAGCGCGTCGGCGACGTAGTGGCGCCCGGGGATCTGCAGCGTGACCCGGCCCAGCTCGTCGAGCCCGTCGACGACGGTGAAGGAGGAGGTGGTGCCCTCCAGGACGACGTCGACGGCGCGTACGTCGGCCAGCTCCGACTCACCGACGCCGATGAAGCGGCGGCCGAGCGAGTGGGCGACGTGGCGCAGGTCGGCGGCGCCGGGGTCGTCGATGACCGCGACCAAGAACCCGTCGGGAGCCAGCCGCCCCACGAACTGGGCGAAGCCCTCGCGGTAGGCCTCCTCGGTGCCCCACTGGTCGAGGTGATCGGCCTCGACGTTGGTGACGACGGCGGCGTACGGCTTGTAGACCAGGAAGGCGCCGTCGGACTCGTCGGCCTCGGCGACGAACAGGTCGCCCGAACCCTCGGCGGCGTTGGTGCCCGAGGCGGCCAGCTCGCCACCGACGGTGTAGGTCGGCGCGGCGCCCGCGGCCTGCAGGGAGACGGTCAGGAGCGAGGTGGTGGTGGTCTTGCCGTGGGTGCCGGCGACGGCGAGGACGCGGCGGCCCTCCATCACCGAGGCCAGGCCGGCCGAGCGCGGGTAGATCCGCAGGCCCTTCTCGACGGCCGCGACGTACTCCGGGTTGTCCTCGCGGATCGCGGTGGAGACGATCAGCGTGTCGACGCCGTCGACCTGGGAGGCGTCGTGGCCGACGTAGACGGTCGCGCCCTCCTCGCGCAGCGCCGCGACCATCGAGGAGTCGGCGCCGTCGGAGCCGGAGACCTCGATCCCGCGGGCCAGCATGACCCGGGCGATCGCGGACAGACCCGCCCCACCGATGCCGATGAAGTGGACCCTGCCCAACTGCTCGGCGGGAAGGATGTGCTCGGGAACCGGAACTCTCATGACCTGCCTCCTTGCGCCGTCTCCAGGACGATCCGTGCCAGCCGTTCGTCGGCGTCGCGAGGCACGAGGTCGCTGGCGGCCTTCGACATCGCCTCGAGGCGGGCCCGGTCGGTGACGATCGGGGGTACGTGGCTGGTGACCCAGGCGGCGTTCATGTCAGCGTCGGAGACGAGCACGGCGCCACCGGCGTCGACGACGGCCCGCGCGTTGAGCGCCTGCTCGCCGTTGCCGATCGGGAGAGGTACGTAGACAGCCGGCACTCCCACGGCGCTCGCCTCGATCACCGAGTTGGCGCCGGAGCGGCAGATCATCAGGTCGGCCGCGGCCAGCGCCAGGTCCATCCGGTCGACGTAGTTGAGCACGTGGTAGCCGGGGCCGGGCGAGGCCAGCTCGTTCTTCGGGCCGATCACGTGGAGCACCTGGATCCCGTTGCTGGCCAGGGCCGGGTAGGCGCCGGAGACCGACTCGTTGATCGTCCGGGCGCCCTGGGAGCCACCGGTGACCACGATCGTGGGGCGGTGCTGGTCGAGCCCGAAGAAGCTGCGCGCCTCGGCGCGCAGCGCCCAGCGGTCCATCGTCGAGATCATCCGGCGGATCGGCAGCCCGATGTATTCGGCCTTGGGCAGCTTGGTGTCCGGGAAGCTGACCGCGACCCGGTCGGCGAGGCGAGCACCGACCTTGTTGGCGTAGCCGGGCATCGAGTTGCCCTCGTGGACGATCACCGGGATGTGGCGCCGCTTCGCGGCGATGTAGGCCGGCACCGAGACGTACCCGCCGTAGCCGACGACGACGTCGGGCCGGACCCGGTCGAGCACCTCGTAGGTCGCGTCGACCGCGCCCTTCAGGTTGGCAGGCACCTTGAGCAGGTCGCTGCTGAGCTGGCGCGGCATCGGGACCGGCGGGATCAGCTCGAGCGGGTAGCCCGCGGCGGGGACCACCTGGTTCTCCAGGCCGCGAGGCGTGCCGAGGCAGGTCACCTCCACGCTCGGATCGAGTCGGCGCAGGGCGTCAGCCGTGGCGAGCAGGGGGGATGTGTGTCCAGCGGTGCCACCGCCGGCGAGGAGGGCCTTCATGATGCGTCCGAACTTATCGGTTGCGTTGAGCGGACCGGTAAGCGGCTGCCTGGCGCGCCCGATCCTTTGCCAAGGCTTTACGCTGCTTCAGCGCCGCGGCTGCCGCCGGTTCACGACGGGCGAAGCCGATCACGACGCCGAGCGCGACCATCGACGGGATCAGCGCTGAGCCGCCGTAGGAGACCAGTGGCAGCGGGATGCCGATGACGGGCAGGAGCGCGAGCACCATGCCGACGTTGATGATCATCTGGCCCAGCAGCCAGACCAGCACGCCGAAGCTGAAGTAGCGTACGAACGGCCGGTCGGTCTGGCGCGCGACCTTGACCAGCGCGAAGGCGAGGGTCAGGAAGAGGCCGACGACGAGCAGGGTGCCGACCAGGCCGAGCTCCTCGCCCAGCACCGCGAAGATGTAGTCGGTGTGGGCCTCGGGCAGGTCGCCCCACTTCTGCTGCGACGCCCCGATCCCCTGGCCCAGGATGCCGCCCGAGCTGAGTGCGTAGAGACCGTGGGAAGGCTGCCAGCCCTGCCCGTGGTAGTCCTTGAACGGGTCCGCGAAGCTCGTCAGCCGGGCGAGCCGCTCGGTGTCGGTGCTGATCAGGAACAGCACCGAGACGCCGATGATCGAGATCGCCATCCCGAACAGCCGCCCCGGCGCACCGACCACCCACAGCATCCCGAGCACGATCGCGAAGAAGACCAGGGCGGTGCCGAGGTCCCGGCCGGCGAGGACGAGCCCGGTCGCCAGCGCGATGCCCGGCAGGACCGGCATCAGCACCTCGTGGAGGCTGTCGAGCCGGCGCTCCTTGAGCGCGTAGACGTGGGCAGCCCACAGCACGATCCCGAGCTTGGCGATCTCGCTCGGCTGGATCTTGACCGGGCCGGCGCCGATCCAGTTCTGCTGCCCGTTGACGTCATGGCCGAGGAAGATGGTCAGGAAGAGCAGCACGCAGGCGACGATGTACCCCGGCCAGGCCAGCCGTCGCAGGTGCTTCGGCCTGATCCTGGAGGCGATGAACGCACACGGGATGCCGATGATCACCCACAGCACCTGCCGCCCGACGATCGCGTAGGAGTTGTCCATCTGGGTGTAGGCCCACACGCTCGAGGCGCTCAGCACCATGATCAGCCCGATGGTCAGCAGCAGCGCGGTGCTGGTGAGCAGCAGGTAGTAGGCGGCCAGCGGCCGGTTCAGCGCGACCCTCAGCGCGTGGAACCAGGCCTTGAGGTAGCCGAGAACCGACTTCGGGTACGCCTTGGCCTGCTCGGCCGAGCCGGAACCGGTCTGGTCGGGGCTGGTGGTCGTCACGGCCTACCTCCCAGTTGCGGTGCGACGTACGTCCATTACATTCTCGCCGCCGTCTCCGCGTTCGCGGCGCATCTCCCCCGCGTGTCGCCCGTGGCGAGGCGTCACCCGCGTCGGCCGAGGCGTCACCCGCGTCGGCCGAGTTGGCAGCGCGGTGCCAACTCGGCCGACCGGAGTGACGTCTCGGCTCGTGGGGTCAGAGCTGGCGGCGTACGGCGTCGGCGAAGGCGTCGCCGCGGGCCTTGTAGTCGCGGAACTGGTCCTGGCTGGCGCAGCCGGGGGCCAGGAGCACGGTGTCGCCGGGCTTGGCCAGCGCGGCGGCGATCTCGACGGCCTCCGCGAGAGCGGCCACGCCGTCGGGGTCGTCGAGCTCGACGATCTCGAGGTCCCCGGCATGGGCGGCGAGGGCGGAGGCGATGACGTCGCGGTCCTGACCGATCAGGATGACGGCCCGCAGCCGGTCGTGGATGGAGGCGACCAGGTCCTCGAAGCGGGCGCCCTTGGCCAGGCCGCCGGCGATCCAGATCACCGGGTCGTAGGCCTGCAGGGAGGCCTGCGCGGCATGCGGGTTGGTCGCCTTGGAGTCGTCGACCCAGGTGACACCGCCGGCCTCGGCGACGACCTCGATGCGGTGGCCGTCGGGGCGGAACGACTTCAGCCCGTCGCGTACGGCGGCCTGGGAGACCCCGTGCGCCCGGGCGAGCGCGGCCGCGGCCAGCGCGTTCTGAACGTAGTGGGGCGCGGAGGAGGCGAGGTCGGAGATCTGGCACAGCTCCGCGGCGGAGGTCTGACGCTCCTCGATGAAGGCCCGGTCGACCAGGATGTCCTCGACGATCCCGAGCTGACCCACCGCCGGGGTGCCGAGGGTGAAGCCGATCGCGCGGGCGCCCTCGACGACGTCGGCCTCCTCGACCAGGTGCAGCGTGGCCTCGTCGGCGACGTTGTAGACGCAGGCCCGCTCGACGTTCTCGTAGACGCGGCCCTTGTCGGCGGCGTACTCCTTCATCGAGGGGTACCAGTCGAGGTGGTCCTCGGCGATGTTGAGGACGACGGAGGCCTGGGCGCCCATCGAGGAGGTGTAGTGGAGCTGGAAGGAGGAGAGCTCGACGGCGAAGACGTCGTAGGGCTCGGGGTCCATCACGGCCTCGACGATCGGCAGGCCGACGTTGCCGACGGCGACGGACCGGAGCCCTGCCGTACGCAGGATGTTGTCGAGCATCTGCACGGTCGTGGTCTTGCCGTTGGTGCCGGTGACCGCCAGCCAGGGGGCGGCGTTGTCGGGGTCGCGCAGCCGCCAGGCGAGCTCGACCTCGCCCCAGATCGGGACCCCACGCTCACGCGCCTGGGCGAGCAGCGGAGCCGTCGGCCGCCAGCCGGGAGAGGTGACCACGACGTCGACGTCGTCGGGCAGCACGTGGGTGGCACCCTCGCCGAGGCGTACGTCGGCACCCAGGATGCCAAGGAGCTTGGCCTTCTCCTGGCGCTCCTCGTCGCCCGGCGACTCGTCGAGCGCGATCACCGAGGCACCCAGGTGGGTGAGGTTGTCGGCGGCCGCGAAACCGGAGACGCCGAAGCCGGCCACGACCGCCTTCACGCCCTCCCAGGAGTCGTTGCGGCCGAGCTTGTCGAGCTTCTCAGCCATGTCGTCTGGCTCAGTCATCAGATGGTCGCTACCCATTCGGCGTAGAAGATTCCCAGACCGGCCGCGACGCAGAGACCGGTGATGATCCAGAACCGGATCACCACGGTCACCTGTTCCCAGCCGAGCATCTCGAAGTGGTGATGGATCGGTGTCATCCGGAAGATCCGCTTCGGGGTGCCGGTCACCTTGCGGGTGAGCTTGAACCAGCCCGTCTGCAGGATCACCGAGAGCGTCTCGGTGACGAAGAGGCCGCCGAGGATGATCAGCAGGAACTCGGTGTGCGACAGGATCGCGAAGCCGGCCAGCACGGAGCCGAGCGCGAGCGAGCCGGTGTCGCCCATGAAGATCCTCGCCGGGCTCGCGTTCCACCACAGGAAGCCGATGCAGGCGCCGCTGATCGCGGCGCCGAGGATCGCCATGTCGAGCGGGTCGCGCACCTCGTAGCAGGTGCCGATCTCCACGCTCGGGCGGCCGCAGCGCTGGTTGTTCTGCCAGATCGAGATGATCGTGTAGGCGGCGAAGACGATCGCCGAGGAGGCCGCCAGCAGCCCGTCCAGCCCGTCGGTGAGGTTGGTGGCGTTGGACGTGCCGGTGACCATGATCCAGAAGATGACCAGCAGGAGGGCTCCACCGAGCCAGTAGAGGATGCCGTCCCCACCGAGGAAGTGTGGACCGAAGTCACGGATGAAGGAGAGCTGGTCGGCCGCCGGCGTGATGCCGTCGACGTTGGCCAGCCCCGGGTGGATCGCCACTGCTCCAAAGCCCACCGCGACCAGCGTCTGCCCGACCATCTTGGACCACGCGCGCAGACCGAGGTTGCGCTGCATGAAGACCTTGATGAAGTCGTCGACGAAGCCGACCGCCGCCATGCCCACCAGCAGGAACAGCAGCAGATAGGCCGTCGCGCTCGGGGCATCCCCGGTCAACAGCTTGGCCGCGAAGTAGCCCACGACAACCGAGATCACGATCGCGACGCCGCCCATGGTCGGGGTGCCGCGCTTGGTTCGGTGGGTGGTCGGCCCGTCCTCGCGGATCTCCTGGCCGTAGCCCAACTTCGTGAACTGTACGATCGCAAATCGGGTGCCGAGCAGCGAGAACAGAAGCGCAATCGCTCCGCTCAGCAAGATCGCTCTCATGTCAGCCGGGTGCCTTCCTTGCCATGCCGTTCATGTCCTTGCCCCCGGGCCGGTGTGCATAGCGAAGACACCGGCCCCGGGCATTCTTCCCTACGGCTTCGCCGGCTCTGCGGCACCCCGCCGTATCTGCACATCGATCACTGTGTGGCCAACGCCGCACGGACGACCTCGCGGTCGTCGAACGGGTGGGTGACGCCGTTGATCTCCTGGCCCGTCTCATGCCCCTTACCTGCGACGACGACGATATCGCCGGGCTCGGCGAGGCTGATCGCGCGTACGATCGCGGCCCGCCTGTCGCCGATCTCCTCGACGCTCGCGCTGCCGCCGGTGGTGCCCTCCAGAACCTGTCGTCGGATGCTCGCCGGATCCTCGGTGCGGGGGTTGTCGTCGGTGACGATCACGTGGTCGGCCAGCCGCGCGCTGATCTCCCCCATGATCGGCCGCTTGCCGGTGTCGCGGTCTCCCCCGGCCCCGATCACGACGATCAGCCGGGACTGGGTCAGCGGACGCAGCGTGCCGAGCGCGGCCTCGACCGCGTCCGGCTTGTGCGCGTAGTCGACCACGACGGTGAACGGCTGGCCCTCGTCGATCCGCTCGAGGCGTCCCGGGACGCCGGAGCCCTTCGCGAGGGCGGTGGCGACATCGCGCACCACCGTCTCCTCGCCGTACGCGTGGTGGATGCTCGCCAGGGCGGCGAGGGTGTTGCTGACGTTGTAGTCGCCAGCCAGCGGGCTCGCGCCCGGGAACTCCAGGCCGTCGGGGCCGTGGACGGTGAAGGTGGAGCCGTCGGGGCGCAGCTCGACGTCGGTGGCGCGCCAGTCGGCGGTGTCGTCGTGCAGGGCGTAGGTGAGGATCGGGATGGTCGCCTCGGCGGTGAGGCGGCGGCCGTGCTCGTCGTCGATGTTGACGATGCCCAACATCGCCCGTTCCGGGGTGAACAGGTCGGCCTTTGCCGCGTAGTAGTCCTCGACCGTCTCATGGAAGTCGAGGTGGTCGCGGCCCAGGTTGAGGAAGACGGCGACGTCGAAGACGACCCCGTCGACGCGTCCCATCACCAGGGCGTGGGAGGAGACCTCCATGGCGCAGGCCTCGGTGCCCTCCTCGACCATCCGGGCGAAGAGGCCGTGCAGGTCGGGAGCCTCGGGCGTGGTCAGCGGCGTCTTCACGTCGCGCCCGCCGATCCGGGTGCCGACGGTGCCGATGACGCCGGCGCGGTGGCCGGCGTCGAGCAGCGCGCTCTCGGCCAGCCGGGTGGTCGTCGTCTTGCCCTGGGTGCCGGTCACCCCGATCAGCCGCAGCTTGCCCGACGGGTTGCCGTAGATACGGGCCGAGAGCGCACCGAGCACCTTGCGCGGCTGCTCGACGAGCAGCGCAGGCACCTCGGCGAGGCCCTGCGCCTCCAGCTCGGCGGCGCCGGCGGCGTCGGTGAGCACGGCGACCGCTCCGGCCTCGACGGCACTGGCGGCGTAGCTGGCGCCGTGCGCCCGGCTGCCGGGGACGGCGGCGTAGAGGTCACCGGGCAGCACCCGTTGGGAGCTCAGCGTGACCCCGGTGACGCGGGCCTCGCCGCGTACGTTTAGACCGAACTCGCCGGCCAGGTCGGCCAGCGTGACCGGCTCGGTCACTCGCGGGCGGGTCGGGCTCTTGGGATCCGCCGTCTCGTACGCACTGCTCACCTGGCGAAGGTTATCCGCCCGGCGGGACCAGGTCCCGCCGGGCCGACCTCAGGCGTGGCGTTCAGGCGTGGCGCAGCTGGGTCAGCGCCGCGGCGCTGAGCTCGTGCGGCTCCTGATCGGGAACGACGAGCACGACAGGTACGCCGGCGTTGCGCACGACAGCGGAGGTGATCGAGCCGTCAGCGAGCTGCGCGGCACGGCCACGGGGCGAGGAGCCGAGCGCGATCGTGCGGACGCGGACCTCGGTGGCATACCTGGCCAGCTCCACCCCGGCGCTCGCATGGTCGCCCACGCTGTGCAGCACCAGACCGGTCGCGGTCACGCCGCGGGCGGCGAGGCGGTCCAGGTGAGCGCGTACGGTCGCGGCGGCCATCTCCGGCTCCTCGGCGTCGATGGCGAGCTCCTCGACGACCTCGGTCTCGCGGACGTGGACCACCTCCAGCGGCGCGCCTACGGCGGCGGCCATCTCGGCGGCCCGGTCGACGACGGCGTCGGCGTCGAGGGTGGCGCCGACGGCGACCAGCACCGGGCGGCCCTCACCCCGGACCGGGCCGACGGGCTCGAGCGTCGGCCTGACCGGGTCGGCGGTCTCGGCCGACTCGGCGGCGGTGATCAGCTTGTGCCCGCTGGCCAGGACGGGGATCGCAATCAGGAACGCCGCGGCGCCGACGTAGAAGGCCACTGACTGGTCGGTCGCCTCGGCGATCTTGCCCGCGGCGAAGGGCGCGAGGCCGCCGCCGATGAAGCGTACGAAACCGTAGGCCGACGACGCGATCGGCCGCTCCACCGGCGAGACCAGCATGACGGCCTGGGTGGTCAGCGTGTTGTTGAGGCCGACGAAGATGCCGGACAGGATCACGGCCACGATGACCACGGTCGGCGAGGAGACGCCCAGGCCGATGACGGCGAGCAGGGCACCGAGACCGAGCAGATTGACGTAGATGGTCGGCGCGGTGCCGAAGCGGCGCTGCGCCCACGGAGCGCCCCACACGGCGAAGACGGCGACCAGGATGCCCCAGGCGAAGAAGACCCAGCCGAGCTGGAGCGGGTCGTGCAGCCCCATCGGGTAGGGCGCGTAGCCGAGCAGGGTGAAGAAGCCCCAGTTGTAGAGCAGCGCCATGATGCCCATCGTCAGCAGCCCGCGGTGGCGCAGCGCGGCGAGCGGCGCGAGCAGAGTGACCTTCTTCTCCGGCTTGGGCGTCGGCGGCAGGAAGACCAGCGTCGCGACCAGCGCGATCGCCATCAGCGCGGAGACGCCGAAGAACGGGCCGCGCCAGGAGATGCCACCGAGGACGCCGCCGAGGAGCGGCCCGACCGCGATGCCGAGGCCGAGCGCGGTCTCGTAGAGGATGATCGCTCCCGCGAACCCTCCGGTCGCCGAGCCGACGATGACGGCGAGGCTGGTGGAGATGAACAGCGCGTTGCCCAGGCCCCAGCCGGCCCGGAAGCCGACGATGCCGTCGACACCGTCGACGGTCCCGGCCAGCCCGGCGAACACGACTATCAGCACCAGGCCGAGGACCAGCGTCCACTTCGCGCCGATCCGGCTGGAGACCCAGCCGACCCCGATCATCGCCACGGCGGTCACCACGAGATAGCTGGTGAACAGCAGCGACACCTGTGCGGGCGTTGCGGCCAGCTCCTCGGCGAGCACCGGGAGGATCGGGTCGACGAGCCCGATGCCCATGAACGACACCACGCACGCGAACGCGACCGCCCACACGGCGCGTGGTTGCTTGAACGGACTTGCGGCAGCTGCCCCTTGGTGGGAGCTCATTCTTCTCGCCTCTTCTCAGACGTTGGTTTCGTACGCGTCGCCGGCAGGCCGGCGCGTCAGGAATCGAGCACGGCGTCGACGAGCCGGTCGAGGGCCGGCAGCGCCGCCGCGATGGCGGCACGGTCCTCCACGGAGACCCGGGCCAGGGCGGCGTCGAGCACGCCGGCTCGCTGTCCGCGCCTGGTCTCGAGGACCTCTCGTCCGGCGTCGGTGACCTCGACCAGGACTGCCCGCCTGTCGGCGTCATCGGCGACCCTGGCGAGCATCCCCTGCTGGGTGAGCCGGTTGACCAGCTGCGTCATCGCGGGCTGGGACACCCCCGCGACCTTTGCCAGGTCCGTGACCCGCTGCGGCCCCGTCCTCGCCAGCCCGGCCAGCACCGTGGCCGCCGTCGGCGACACGTCCCCCGCGGTCGACACCTCCCGCACCAGTCGCACCACCTTCTCGAGGGCGAGCGACAGGTCACGTCCGGAGGCAGATGTCGTGCTCACCCGAGAAACATAACATAGCTATGTTATGTATTTGGGGTGGATCATCTGTCTCATCCGTCACAGCGCACAGGCAATGCCTGCACTTCTCTGGCGTTGCATTGCCAGAGAAGTGCAGGCATACCCGGTTAACCGGGTATCCCTGCAACCGCGCAACTCACCAACCAGTAGGCATCTTCGACGGCGCGGTGCCGGTCGGCGGGACGCCGTAGCGGCGCAGGGCGAAGGACATGATCTGGGAGAAGACCGGGCCGGTGACGGTGCCACCGCCACCACCGTTGCCGGGGTTGTGGATGGCCACGTAGACCGTGAACCGCGGATCGTCGGTGGGGGCGAAGCCGCCGAAGGAGACCGTGGTGGTGCCGTCGTAGCACTTGCACTCGGAGTTGACCCGCTGCGCGGTGCCGGTCTTGCCGGAGACGCGGTAGCCGGGGACGGCGGCCTGCTTGGCGGTGCCGTTGACGGGGTCGTTGATGACCCGCTCCATCATCTCCGCGGTCTGGGAGGCGGCCTCCTCGGAGACCACGCGGTTGCGCTGGGCGGTGTCGGTGCCGACCTCGGCGCCGGAGTTGTTGGTGGCGCTCCCGGCGATGAGGCTGGGGTCGATGCGTACGCCGCCGTTGGCGATGGTGTTGACCGCGGCGGTCATCTGCACGGCGTTGACCGAGATCGACTGGCCGAAGTCGATGCGGTCCTCGTCGGCCGGGTTCCAGGTCTCCGGCGAGGCGAGCAGACCGGCCGACTCGGTGTCGAGACCGAGGCCCGTGCGCTGGCCCTGACCGAAAGCGGCCAGGTAGTCGCGCAGCTGGCCGTCCTCGAACTTGTCCGCGGCCATCACGGTGCCGATGTTGGACGACTTCGCGATCACGCCGGCCAGGGTGAGCTTCTCCATGCCGTGCTCGTAGTAGTCGTGGATGTCGGCGTCGCCCGAGCTGTAGGAGCCCGGCACCTTGAGCCGGGTCGAGGGCGAGACGAGCCCCTGGTCGAGCAGGCCGGCGACGGTGAGCACCTTCTGCACCGAGCCGGGCTCGTAGACGTTGGAGAGGGCGTTGCTCCCGCGCAGCGACTTCGGGGACGCCGCCGGGTCGCGGGCATCGAAGGTCGGGTAGTCGGCCAGGCTCAGGATCTCGCCGGTCTGGGTGTCCATGACCACCGCCATCCCCGACTCCGCGCGCGACTTCTGCACGGCGTCCATCAGGGTCTGCTGCACGTAGTACTGCAGGTCGCGGTCGATGGTGAGCCGCAGGTCGTTGCCGTCGACCGGGTCGACGCGGTTGTTGGTGCCCAGCGGCATCCGGGTGCCGCTGACCGGGCTGGTCGCGTCGTACTCGGCATGCCCGTCCTTGCCTGCCAGGTGCTTGTCGAAGGCGGCCTCGAGACCCGCCAGCGGGCCGTCGTTGCCGAGGAAGCCGACCAGGTTGGCCGCGACGTCGCCGTTGGGGTAGTTGCGCAGCGGGTCACGGCTGGTCCACAGCCCCTGGTAGCCCTCCTTGCCCGCCTTCTCGACCGCGGCGGTCGCCTGGGTCGCGGGCACCTGACGCTTGATGTACTGGAACCGGCTCCCGTCCTTGCGGAGCTTGGCGAGCGCCGAGGCGTAGTCGACCCCGAGCTCCTTGGCCAGGAACGCGGCGATCGCCGGGGCGTCCTTCTTCGTCTGCTTCGGGTCGGCCAGCACCATCAGCCCGTCGGAGGAGTCGGCCAGCGCCTCGCCGTCACGGTCGAGGATCTCGCCGCGCTCGGCCGGCAGCACGACATCGACGACGTTCTCGGCGGCCGCCATCGCGGCGTACGAGTGCGGGTCGATGCCCTGCAGCTGCACCAGCCGGCCACCGAAGACCGAGAGCACCATCGCCACCAGGATGAAGCCGACGCGGAGCCGGATGTGCACCGGCCCGCGTCGCTGCGTCGCCTTCGGCGTGGCCCGTGGGGCAGGACGTCGCGCCGGCCGGCGGACCTTCCGCTTGACCTGTCGCTGGGCCATCGCTCTCCTCCCCTACCGAGCCTCGCCCGGAGACGTACGCTGCTGCTCCTCGGCCGCCTGCTTCTCTGCCGCTTCCTGCTCGCGCTTCTTCTCGGCGAGCTCGGCCGCATTCTTCTTCGCGGCGGCCGCCTCGGCCGCCTTCTGCTCGGCGACCAGCACGCTGTAGGGCTTGGCGACCTTCGGGTGCAGCGGCGGCGTCGCGGAGCGGTCGGCCGCGGCCGCCTCGCCCTCGATCTTCGCCTCGGGGACGCGCAGCATGGCGGCGTTCTGCGGGACGACCATGCCGAGATCCTTCGCCTTGGCGGCGATCTTGTGCGGGTCCTCCATCTTCTTCAGCTCACCGTCGAGCGCCTGCTCCCGAGCGGCCAGCGTGGTCGCCTGCTCCTGGAGACGCTGCTCCTGGAAGGCCGACTGCTGCATGGAGGTGTTGAAGACGAGCAGACCCACGACGCCACCGACGAGCAGCATCGAGACGAGCACGACGAACGGCAGCCGCGGCGCCATCGGGGCAGGCAGCGGCGCCGGCACGGCGGTGAGCCGTGTCTGGGTCGTCTCGGTGGCCCGGTCCGGGCTGCGCACAGGCGCCTGTGGCGCGGCGGAGATGCTCATCTGGCTGCTCCAGGGTTCGACTTGGGAAGGTTGGTTCGGGGCTTGGTGCGCTCGACCGCGCGCAGTCGCACCGAAGCGGCGCGCGGGTTCTCCTCGATCTCGGCTTCGTTGGCCTGCTCGGCACCACGGGTGAGCAGGCGGAACGACGGCTCGGCCTCGGGCGGCACGATCGGCATGTCGGGAGGTACGTCCAGCTTCGTCGCCTCGGCGAAGGCCCGCTTGGTGAGCCGGTCCTCGAGCGAGTGGTAGGACTCGACCACCACCCGGCCACCGAGACCGACGGCCTCGAGCGAGTCCGGCAGTGCCGTACGCAGCGCCCCGAGCTCGTCGTTGACCTCCATCCGCAGCGCCTGGAAGGTGCGCTTGGCCGGATGTCCGCCGGTGCGACGGGCAGGTGCGGGGATCTCCGCGTAGAGCAGCTCCACCAGGGGCCCGCTCGTCGTGAACGGCACCGTCTCGCGACGCTTGACGATGGCGTAGGCGATCTTCTTGGCGAACTTCTCCTCGCCGTAGTCCCGCAGGATCCGGGTCAGGTCGCCCGCGGAGTAGTTGTTGAGGACGTCCGCCGCGGTCTGACCCCGGGTGGCGTCCATCCGCATGTCGAGCGGCGCGTCCTCCGCGTACGCGAACCCGCGCTCGCGCTGGTCGAGCTGCATCGAGGAGACGCCGAGGTCGAAGAGCACCGCCTGGACCTCGTTCAGGCCCTGCCCGGCGACGACGTCGAGGATCTCGTCGTAGACCGCGTGGACCCCTGTCCACCGGTCGCCGAAGCGGGCCAGCCGCTCCCCCGCGATGCCGAGGGCGTAGGTGTCACGGTCGATGCCGATCACCCTGGATCCGGGGATCCGCTCGAGGACGGCCTCGGTGTGACCGCCGTGACCGGTCGTGCAGTCGACCAGGACCCCACCATCGGTGAGCGCCGGCGCGAGCAGGTCGACGATGCGGTCGAGCATCACCGGCACGTGCTTCTGGTTCGTCACCGCCTCGACCCCCATCGCACGGCTTCATCTGGTGTGTGTTCTGCCCGCCTCTTTGAGAGAGACACGGGCTGACAACGCCACGGATCCGCAGAGCCAGGTCTCATGCCCGCTCCGTCACCACCTGTGCCGTCCGGAGCCGGGGAAGGTGCCCCGGATGGCTGGATGAGTGGAGCGGGACTGAGACCTCGTCCTGCGGATCCGCTGTTGACTTGTTTGCTTCTCGATCAGCTCTGCTGCTTGTCGCTTTGTCGATCTGTCCCTTTATCAGTCCGTCGACTCGTCGAGGTCTGCGAACTTGGCCTGTGCACCCGCGGAGTACTCCGCCCACTTGGCCGGGTCCCAGATCTCGATCCGGTCCATCACACCGATCACGACCACGTCCTTGACGATCCCGGCGTAGTCGCGCAGGAGCGGCGGAATGCCGATCCGGCCCTGCTTGTCCGGTGTCGTCTGCTCGGCCCCTGCAAAGAGGACACGGGCGTAGTCACGTGCGTCCCGAGAGGTGAGCGGCGTCTGCTGGGCCCGCTGCGCCTCCTGCATGAAGACATCCTCGGGCCACACCACGAGGCAGTTCTCCTGACCTTGCGTCACGACAACCCCCTCCGCCAGTCGATCTCGGAACTTTGCGGGGAGGAAGATCCGGCCCTTCTCGTCGAGCTTCGGCGTGTACGTGCCCATGAAGAACATGTGCTCGCCCCCGCGGTCAGCTCAACGTGGATCGTTCCTCCACTTTGCCCCACCGTACCCCACAATCCCCCACTTTCAAACCACCTTCCTCCCCCACGAGGCGTTTTCCCACCACACCCCGCTCCCCTGCTGATGTCACAGTCGGGTGAATGACGCAGACGCCCGTAGGCGCTACCCCGTACGGTGTTCCCATAAGCTGGGTGAGTCGGAAGGACGCGACGTGACGACGCCGTTGGAGGCCTCATCGAATGGGGCAGAGATCGAGACATTGGTGCGGGTCGCGGGCCGCATTCGCGACAGCATCGAGAAGGTGATCGAAGGAAAGACCGACGTCGTCGACTCCACGCTGACCGTGTTGCTCGCCGAGGGACACCTCCTGATCGAGGACGTGCCCGGGGTCGGCAAGACCCAGCTCGCGAAGGCGCTTGCGCGCTCGATCGACTGCTCGGTGCGCCGCATCCAGTTCACGCCCGACCTGCTTCCGAGCGATGTCACCGGGGTGTCGATCTTCAACCAGAACACCCGGGAGTTCGAGTTCCGCCCGGGTGGCATCTTCGCCAACATCGTGGTCGGCGACGAGATCAACCGTGCCTCCCCCAAGACCCAGTCGGCGCTGCTGGAGTGCATGGAGGAGCATCAGGTCACCGTCGACAACGTGACCTACCAGCTGGACTCGCCGTTCATGGTGATCGCGACCCAGAACCCGATCGAGATGGAGGGGACGTACGCCCTCCCCGAGGCGCAGCGCGACCGCTTCATGGCGCGGGTCTCGGTCGGCTATCCGCCGGTCGCCTCCGAGATCGCGATGCTGGCCAACCACAGCGCGTCCAACCCGCTCGACGACCTGGACCCGGTCACCGACGCCGTGGAGATCCGCAAGCTCGTCGGCGTCGTCAACCAGATCTACGTCTCCGAGGCGGTCCGCCGCTACACCGTGGCCCTGACCGCGGCGACCCGCACCAACAACGAGCTCGCCCTGGGCGCCTCGCCGCGGGCGAGCCTCCACCTGCTGCGGGCCGCCAAGGCTCATGCCGCACTGCACGGACGCGAGTTCGTCCTCCCCGATGACGTACGCAGGCTGACCGGTCCGGTCCTTGCCCACCGTCTCCTCCCCAGCGCCTCCGCGGCGATGCACGGCCGGTCGGTCACCGACATCCTCGAGGCCGTCGTGTCCACCGTCGCGGTGCCACAGACCTGACCCTCGGGCCGACTTCAAGGAGGGGCGCGATGCGTGAGGCACTGTCAGGACTGACCGTCCGGGGCCGGGCTTTCCTGGCCGCCGGGATCACTGCCATCGTCTGCGGGATCCTGCTGGACCAGTCCACACTGTCCCGGATCGGGATGCTGCTGGTCGCTCTGCCGCTGGTCACCGCGGTGGTCGCCGCCTGGGGCCGCTACCGGCTCGCGCTCGTCCGCCACATCGAGCCGCACCTGACCGAGGCCGGCCAGCCCGCCAGGGTCGAGCTCACCATCGCCAACGAGGGCCGGATCCCCACCGGGACCCTGCTGCTGGAGGAGACGGTGCCCTACGCGCTGGGCGGGCGTCCGCGCTTCGTGGTCGACCGGATCGGCTTCGGGTGGCGCCACAAGCTCGGCTACCAGATCCGCTCCGAGATCCGGGGCCGCTTCGACATCGGCCCGATGCGGGTGACGGTGGCCGACCCGTTCGGCCTGGTCGAGCTCAACCGAGCCTTCCAGTCGACAGTCCCGTTCACGGTCACGCCGAGGGTGGTCGCATTGCCTTCGACTCCCCTGACCGGAAACGCCACCTCGTCGGGCGACTCCAGGCCGAGGGCGTTCCTCGGTGGCAGCGCGGAGGACGTCACGGTGCGTGAATACCGGCGCGGCGACGAGCTGCGGCGAGTGCACTGGCGCAGCTCGGCCCGCCTCGGCGAGCTGATGGTGCGCCGCGAGGAGCAGCCCTGGCAGGCCCGGGCCACCGTCTTCCTCGACAACCGCCGCTCGGTCCACCGCGGCCAGGGCGCGGGCTCCTCCTTCGAGCACGCCGTCGTGGTCGCCGCCTCGGTCGCGGTGCACCTGGTCGAGGCCGGCTACTCCGTGCGGCTGGTCACCTCCGGCGGCCACACCCCCGGCGTCGCCGGGGGCAGCGGCGAGCTCAACGCCGGCTGGCACGACCGCGAGGGCCAGGCCGACGCGGCCGCCCTGCTGGAGGCGCTCGCCGTGGTCGAGACCGTCCAGCACCACCGCATCGACGCCTCCTGGATCGGCGAGGCCGGCCAGGGCGGCGTCACCGTGGCCGTGCTCGGCTCTCTCGACGAGGACGACGCCGGCGTGCTTCGCCGAGTGCGTCACCACACCGGGTCCGCGCTCGCCTTCTCGCTCGCCGTCGACGGCTGGAGCGCGGTGCACCTGGCGCCCGAGCAACGGCGGCCCAGCGGCGTACCCCTGCTCATCCAGCACGGCTGGAAGGCTGTCGAGCTCCGGGTCGGCGACTCGGTGGCCACGCGCTGGCGCGAGCTCGGCACCCGGGGCGCGGCAGCCGGAGTGGGGGCATCGCGATGATGACCTCCCGCGACACCCGCGGCGTCGTGCCCGCCATGGCGGTGCCGCTGACCTGCTTCCTGACCGTGCTGTTCGCGCTGTCGTCGTGGGGCTCGTTCACGAGCACCCGGTTCCCCTACCTCGGCCCGATCCTGGTCGCCGGCCTGCTCGTGGTCGGCACCGGCATCTCCGCGCGGCTGCTGCGCGTGCACGGCTCGGTCGTGGTCCTGCTGCAGGTGCTCCTCGGCACGATCGCGACCAGCCTCCTGGTCGTGCAGCACCCCTTCCCGGTCACCGGCGGCGGCCGGGCACGGGTGACGGCCGAGATGACCGAGGCGTACGTCGCGTTCAACCCGTTCGACCTGCCGATGTCGGGGGCGGAGGTGGCGCCGTACCTCATCCCAGGCGGTGTCGCGGCGGTGCTGCTGGCCGACATCCTGGCGGTCTCGCTGCGGCGCCCGCCGATGATGGGGCTCGTGGTGCTGGGCGTCTTCACGGTGCCCTTCAGCATCATCGGTGCCGGCGGCTGGGGCGGGGTCTCCTGGGTCGTCTTCGCGCTCACCGCGACCTCGTTCCTGGTGATGCTGCGCCTCGACCGTGCCCAGCAGCTCGGCCGCTGGGGCCGTCGCCTCGACGACGACCTCCCGGTGGCGCCTGCCGCCGGGCCGGCGGTCATCGGCGTCTCCGCGGTCGCGATCGCCCTGCTCGCCCCGGCCTGGCTGCCCAGCCCGAGCGTCTCCCTGCCCGGCCTGGGTCCGGGCGACGGCGACGGGCCGCTGCGAGTGATCAACCCGACCGTCGGGCTCTACGACGACCTGCGCCGGCAGAGCGACCAGGTGATGGTGTCGGTGACCCCCGTCTACGGCGACACCGAGACTCCCCCGTCCTATCTTCGCGTCGGGGCCCTGACCAAGTTCACCGGCACGGAATGGACCTCGGGCAACCGCGACGTGCCCTCCGACAACAGCGGCGTGGCCACCTTCGAGCCGCCGATGTCCGACCCGACCCTGCTGGGCGATCCGACGACCTATCAGCTGAAGGCGAGCGCGAAGTTCCAGTCGACCTGGCTCCCGATCTTCGCCCATCCCCTCGAGGTCACAGCCAGGGGGCCGTGGCGCTACGACGAGGACACCCTCGACTTCATGTCAACCGAGGGCAGGGACCAGACGGTGGCCGGGACGAGGTGGCGGATGACCGCCGCCCCCGTCGAGCCGACCCAGGAGCGCCTCCTTGCCGCCGGGGACCCCGGCGTCGGCGCCCCACCGGGCATGACCGACCTGCCGCTGCTCCCCGACGAGATCGAGCAGATCGCCCTGGAGCGGACCGCGGGCCAGGACCGGCCGTTCGCCCAGGCGGTCGCCCTGCAGAACTGGTTCAGGCACAGCGGCGAGTTCACCTACAGTCTGGAGCGTGACGTCGGCACCGACAGCGCGGCGCTGCTGGACTTCCTGACCGACAACAAGATCGGCTACTGCCAGCAGTACGCCACTGCCATGGCCGTGCTCGCCCGCGAGCTCGGCATCCCGGCGCGGGTCGCCTTCGGCTTCCTGGGCGGCGACCGGGACGAGGACGGCGTGTGGCAGTTCCGCGGCCGCGACCTGCACGCCTGGCCCGAGCTGTGGTTCGAGGACATCGGCTGGATCCGCTTCGAGCCCACGCCGGCGGCCGCCGACACCAGCGAGCCCGGCTACACCACGGGTGCGCTGGGCAACGCCAGCAACGAGCCGGAGGCCCCTCTTCCCAGCGCCGGCACGAGCGTCGCGCCGGTGCCCAACCGGCCGCAGCGCGAGCAGCCCGACACCGCCGAGGTGGCCGACACCGGCACCGAGGAGTCCAACGCGGGCGCCATCTGGACCGGCCTGGGGATCGGGGCCCTGGTCGGCCTGATCGCGCTCGCGGCGCCGGCGGTGATCCGGCGCCGACGGCGTACGACTCGGCTCGCCGGCGATGCCGAGGCTGGCTGGACCGAGCTGGGTGACACCGCGATCGACCTGGGCCTCCCCTGGTCCGGGACCCGCTCACCGCGGGAGGAGGCCACCAGCCTGGCTCCGCATCTGCAGGGTCGCGAACCGATGCTCGCTCTGCAGCGGGTCGTCGCCGCCGTCGAGCGCAACCGCTATGCGGAGCATCGCGACACCGTGGCGGTCGGGGACGACGTACGCCTGGTCTCGGCCACGCTCAGGGAGAACGCCGATCGGCGTGCCCGTCGCCGGGCACGCCTGTGGCCGGCGTCGGTCTTCCGCCGCCCGCCGGCACCAGCCTCCGACGGACCGGTTGCCCGGTCCGAGCGGGAGCTGATCTCGTCCTAGAGGACGTTAGGCCGTTCCTCTGAGAGGTGATTCCTCTTAGAGGTCGTTGTCGCGGCGGCGCTGCTTCCAGCGCTCGCTGGCCCGGTCGAAGAACGAGGTGCGGGGCGTGTGGTCCCCGTCGTCCTCCTCGACCGCGGCAGCACCACGAAGAGCGGTGAGCAGCACGGAGGTCGAGGCCAGCATCACCAGGAAGCCGACCACCCCGACGATCCACATCCGTGAGATCACACCGGTCATCAGCAACGCGACTCCACCGGCGAGCACGATGCCCGCGAGGACCGCGTGTCGACGTTGGGCACGGCGCAAAGCCGTGCCTCGGAGGGCGGAGGCGAACTTCGGGTCCTCCGCCGAGAGCGCGCGCTCCATCTGCTCAAGCAGGCGAAGCTCCTCTTCCGAGAGTGGCACCGTACCTCCCATGTCCTGTTGGGGCATCTCCAAGTCTAGGCTGGCCACCCTGAAGGCGGTAGTGAGCCCAGAAAATTCTTGCCCCTTGACGTTCTGCCCCATGGCACAACCAAGTCCGATTGTGTCAAGCAAAGTGGCAGGTGCGTCAACCCCGCCCCTGATCCAGCAGGCTCGCGCGGCGTACGAGGCTCGATCCGAAGCGTTCGGCGACCTGGTCGATGGCGCGGTCGGCCTCGGACCAGCCCCGTTCCCGCTCGCCGAGAACCAGCTGCCGGTCGGTGCCCTCACGGGTGACCAGGTGCTCCACCCGGACCCCTACCAGGCGCAGGGCCCGGCCCCGGAGGTTGAGCTCGTCGTAGAGGCTGACCGCGGTGGCGTGCACCTCCTGGGTGACGTCGGTGGGATCGGGCAGCGTGCGCGAGCGCGAGATGGTCTTGAAATCGGTGAACCGGACGGTCAGCGCGATGGTGCGGCCGACCGTGCCGGCCCTCCGCATCCTCCGCGTCACACGGGCGGAGAGGCGCAGCAGCTCGCGGACGATGTCCTCGCGGGCGCTCAGGTCGTGGCCGAAGGTCTCCTGAGCCCCGGTGGACCGGTCGGGCAGGTCGGGGCCCAGCCGCCCGGTCAGCTCGCGCCGGTCGGTGCCGGTGGCGAGCCGGTGCAGATGGCCGCCGAGGCGCGGGCCGAGGATCTGGTGGAGGGTCGGCACCGGGGTGCGCGCGATGTCGCCCACCGTCTCGAAGCCGAGCCGCCGCAGCCGCGTCCGGGTGCTCGGGCCGACGCCGTAGAGCTCTCCGACGTCGAGCGGGTGGAGGAACCCGGGGATCTCCTTCGGCCGGACGACCACGACGCCGTCGGGCTTCGCCTTGCGGCTGCCGACCTTGGCCACGCTCGGGGTGGGCGCGACGCCGACCGAGCAGGTGATGCTCAGCTCCTCGGCGATCTGGCGGCGGATCCGCTGGGCGATCTGCTCGGGGCTTCCGAAGAGCCTGGTCGCTCCGCGTACGTCGAGGAACGCCTCGTCGACGCTCACCACCTCCACCAGCGGGGTGGCGCGGCGGAAGATCTCGCGGACCTGGTGGGAGACCTCGGCGACCTCACCGAAGTCGAGACGGACAGAGACGAGCTGAGGGCACAGCCGCCTCGCCAACGACCCCGGCATCGCGGCCCGCACGCCGTAGGCCCGCGCCGGATAGTTGGCGCAGGTCACCACGCCACGAGCATGTCCCCCGACCACCACCGGCTGGTCCCACAGCTCGGGCTGGTGCCTGATCGCCACAGAAACGAAGAAGGCGTCCATGTCGACATGGAGGATCGGGGTGACCTCCGGAGCGCCAGCGGAGGAGGTCACCCCGATCCTCCAAGGACGCGGACAAGCGCTGACTCGGCGCAGCGAAGCGAGCCCTCAGCGAAGCGAAGCGAGCAGATGCACCTGCGAAGCCAGCGGCAGGTAGTCAGCGCGGGTAGAAGCCCGCTGCTCGAGCTCGACGAGCGCGTTGGTCGCACCAGGATCGACATCGAGCAGCGACCCCGGAACGTGATCCACGAAGACACGTACGCCACGAACATCCGAGACCGCGAAGCCGGCAGCCTCGAGCAGCCCGGTGACCTCGTCGAGGGCGAAGCGGCGACCGGAGCGCCCCTGCGACGTGGTGTCGTCGAGGAGCTCGGCGGCCTGCGCGAAGTGGCCGGCGAGAGCGCGGGAGAGGACAGCCGCGGTGCGCTGGGCGACCAGCAGGCTGAGCGTGCCACCGGGACGGAGCACCTCGCGGATCCCTGCCAGCGCCGCCGCGGGGTCGGGGACGACCTCGAGGACGCCGTGGCAGAGCACCACGTCGGCACCGCTGGGGTCGGCGACGTCGGAGAGTGCGGCCAGGTCGCCCTGGCGCGCGTCGACGGAGACGCCGGCCTCCCGGGCCCGGCGGTCGAGCGCGGCCAGCGCGTCGGGGCTGGGGTCGACGACGGTGACCTGGTGACCGAGCCCGGCGATGCGTACGGCTGAGGTGCCGGTGCCGCCGCCGATGTCGAGGACGTCGAGCGGGCCGGAGGCCAGGACCGGGTCGAGCGCGTCCCAGACGGCGACGGTTCGGGCGCCTGCCCGACGACTGGTGGAAGCGGAGCCAGCTGACATGGGGCCAAGCGTAGGCCCTGCCTCCCACCCTGCGTACGCCACACCTGGATCAGCCCACGAGGCGGTCGTGCGGGAGCCGCGTGGCCGGAGAGGTGTGGGCCATCAGCCCGAGGGACTCCTCGACGACGGCGAGGAACCGGTCGGCGTCACGCACCTGGTCGTCGGCCTCCTCCGCGGTGACCGCCCGGATCGAGCCGGCCTCCGCCGCGGCGCGCTTGGCGGCGCCGGCGGCGAAGTAGTCGGCCCACTCGGAGAGCTCGGGCGCGACCTTCTTGAGGCGGACCCAGGCGTTCCACGGACGGCGGCGGCCGGCACGGCTCGCGGCCTCGACGGGGTCGGTGCGGGCGGCGATCAGCGCCGCGGCGGCCTGGAGAGCGGCGACATGAGCGATGGCGTACCTGCTAGGCACGTCGTCGGCCACGATCGCCTCCGCGAGGGACTCGGTGGCGCGGAAGAGGTAGCTGTGTGTCGTCGCCGGCAGCAGATGCATCGGGTCGTCCTTCTCGCTCACGGTCGACCCCGCAGTGGACGGCTCCGGCGGGCGTCGGGGGTCGAGGACGACGCCCGCCAGAGCCTGGTTGTTCGAACATCTGTTCGAACACGAAGATCAAACTACACCCCGCCACCGACAGTCACAAGACGTTTCGGGGACGGGGCGTGTCGAGGGGTGCTGCTGGTCGCTCAGTCGTCGGCGACGGCGCCGCGGATGAGGTGCGGCGGGTGGATGTAGCGGGTGTTGGCCGGCAGCCACATGACCACCAGCAGCCCCGCGGCGATGACGATCGCGATCGCGGTGAGCACGCTGATGATCACCGGCGGGCCGGTCAGGATGCCGCCGACGCTGGCCACCGCGGAGATGAACACCAGGAACGTGATCACGATGCGGGCCCACTCGAAGCCGTTGCGGAGGAAGACCGCGAGCACACCGAGCATGCCGGCCATCACGCCGAACAGAGTGATGGCGGGGGCGATGAACGCCGGCGCGCTGACCCGGTTGTCGGTGGGCGGGTTGATGAGGGCCTCGAGCCCCTCGGTCTCCAGGATGCGCTTGGCCGAGGAGTTGCCCTCAGCCCACGACCGCACCAGCTCGTCGGAGGTCAGCACCATCACCACGACCACGACGGCGCTGAACACGATCAGACCGACGATCAGGCGGATCGCCCACGTCATCTCGCGCGGCACGGGCTCGGCAGCGAGGGCCGCCACCTCGACAGTGGCCTCCAGGTCCTCGTTCACGACCACACCTTCGTTCTCGTCGGGTGTCGTCATGGTCATCCGGTCTCCTTGCGACGTGGGGGGAACTCTGCGTTGATCAGCCCATTCTGCCGCACGGGGCACAACGGAGGTAAATACGGGATCGCGTGCGCTTGGTCTCGGGCCGGGTCCGAACTGTCGGTGGCGTAGGCCAAGATGTCTCCATGGAATCTCTAGCGCTGACCTTCTCCAGCGGGTGGGCCAGTGGCATCAACGCCTACCTGGTCGTGCTGGTGCTCGGCGTCGTGCAGCGTACGACCGGGGCCGAGGAGATCCCTGACGTGCTCGGCACCTGGCCGGTCCTGGCGGCCGCGGGGGTGATGTTCGCGATCGAGTTCGTCGCCGACAAGATCCCCTACATCGACTCGACGTGGGACTCGATCTCCACGGTCATCCGGCCCACGATCGGCGCTGTGATCGGCGTCCTGCTCGCCGGTGAGGCCGACTCGCTCAACGCGGCCGTCGCCGGCGTCGTGGGCGGCACCTCGGCGCTGATGTCCCATCTGGTCAAGGCCAGCGAGCGACTCGCGGTCAACACCTCCCCCGAGCCGGTCTCCAACTCGGTGGTCAGCCTGGCCGAGGACGGCCTGGTCCTCGGCGTGGTCTGGTTCGCGACCGAGCATCCGCTGGCCGCCGCCGGCATCGCCGCGGTCCTGCTGGCGACCGGGCTGGTGCTGGTGTACTTCATCATCCGCACCGTTCGCGGGGGCTGGCGCAGGCTCACTCGCCGCGGAAGACGCGGCGTCCCGCCGCCGGAGGAGCCCTCCGACGGCAACACCAAGCCCTACCCCGTCCAGTGACCAGCGTCGTCGTCCTCGGGGGTGGCTACGCCGGGATGGCCAGCGCCGCGAGGCTGGCCAAGCTCGGCCACTCGGTGACCCTTCTCGAGGCCTCCGGTCAGCTCGGCGGCGCCCTGGTGCCGGTGCGCGAGGAGGGGTTCACCTGGGACGCCTCGGCGACCTCGACGCTGCTGCCCGCGGTGATGCGCGACCTGTTCCGCAAGTCCGGGCGGCCCGCGGAGCGTGAGCTGGAGCTGGTGCCGATGGACGTCATCCGCGAGCACCGGTTCGCCGACAAGACCTCGGTCTCGATCCCCGGCGGCACCCGCGGCGCCCAGCTGGCGGCCTTCGATGAGCTCGGCCCGGGCATGGGCCAGCGGTGGACCGACTACGTGGCCCGGTTCAGCGAGGACTGGGAGGTGCTGCGCCAGCACTACTTCGAGGTGCCGTGGGAGCCCGCGGCGCTCCCCGAGGCCGTCGCGGAGCGGTTCCGGTCCCGCGAGACCCTCCACAAGCGGCTGCGCAAGACGTTCAAGGACGAACGGCTCCGGCTGGTCGCGGCGCACCCGTTCGTCGCGGCGGGGCAGGAGCTGCGTGACGTACCCGCCTGGGCGGGGCTCACCGCCTATCTCGAGCAGCGGTTCGGCGCCTGGCGCGTCGAGGGCGGGATGGGAGTGGTGGCCGAGGTGCTCGCCGCCCGGATGGCCACCCGCCGCGTCTCGGTGCAGACCGCGACCCGGGTGGAGGACATCGTCGTACGCGACGGGCGGGCGGTCGCGGCCAGCACCACCGCCGGAGAGATCGATCTCGGCGCCGATGGAGCGGTCGTCCTCGCCTTCGACCCACGCTCGCTGCCGGCCCTGCGGCCGCTAGTGGAGCGCACTCTGCCGGCGATCCCGCCGATGACCTTCCATCTCGGGCTCTCCTCGCTGCCCGAGCATCTGGTCGACCTTCCCGACGAGCTGGTGCTCCACGGCGAGCCCACCCTGGTCGTACGCACCCGCGGGCTCGCCCCCGAAGGACAGCACGCCTGGACCATCCACTCCTACGGCAAGCTGATGGAGGACGTCCTGCTGGCGCTGGCGCGCCACAAGATCGATGTGCGCGAGCACGTCGTGCACCGTGTCGACCTGGGCGCCGCCGAGCTCGTACGCCGCTGGCGCGGGTCGCCGCTGGGCGTGAAGTGGTCGGGGCGCGGCACGGTGTTCCAGCGTCTCGGGCCGCGCACCCCTCTCCCGAACGTCTACGCCGCGGGCGCCCACGCCACGCCCGGCTCCGGGCTGCCGTTCGCCGGGCTGTCGTCCGCGCTGGTCGCGCAGTCGATCGGGCCTGCCGAGAAGTGAGCCTTAGACCGTGACGTTGAGCTTGGCGAAGATCTCCAGCGTCGCCTTGGAGCGGTTGAGCGTGTAGAAGTGCAACCCGGGAGCGCCTCCGTCGAGAAGCTCCTGGCACAGCTCGGCGGCCACCGCGATGCCTTCGGCACGAATGTCGGCGGGCTCGGGACCGGCGGCGCTGAGGCGCTCCACGATCTCCTCGGGGACCTCGGCGCCGATCAGCTCGCTCTGGCGGCGGATGGCGGCGAGGTTCAGGATCGGCATGATCCCCGGCAGGATCGGGATGTCGACGCCGCGTGCCCGGACCCGGTCGACGAGGCCGAAGTAGTCGGCCGCACGGAAGAACATCTGGGTGACCGCGAACTCCGCGCCGGCCTTCGCCTTGGCGACCAGCACGTCGGCGTCGGCCTCGAGCGACTCGGCACTCGGGTGCCCCTCCGGGAAGGCGGCGACGCCGATACGGAAGTCGCCGCGCTCCCGGGCCAGCTTCACCACGTCGATCGCGTAGTCGAGACCGCCCGGCGTCGGGGTCCACTCGGCGCGCGGCCCCTCGGCGGGGTCGCCGCGCAGCGCCATCACGTGCTCGACGCCCTTCGCCGCGTAGGAGTCCAGGATCCCGGCGACCTCGTCGCGGGTGTGGCCGACGCAGGTCAGGTGGGCGACCGGCAGCAGCTCGGTCTCCGCGGCGATCCGGCCGGTGATGGCGACCGTCTTGTCTCGGGTCGAGCCGCCGGCACCGTAGGTGACGCTCACGAAGGTGGGGCGGTAGGGCTCCAGCGCGCGCACGGCGTTCCACAGCTGCTCCTCGCCGGCCTCGTCCTTCGGCGGGAAGAACTCGAAGGAGAACGAGCGCTCGCCTTGGTTGATCAGCTCCGCGAGGGAGCGTCCACGTCCAGTCACCATCGGGCCATCCTAGGCAGTGCCCTAGGCTCGGAGAGTGAATGAAACGTGGGACGCCGATGAATTCCGCAGTCGCGTCCAGGGGGCACTGGACACCTTTCTCGAGACGCAGTCCCAGCGGCTGGTTCCGCTCGGTGACGAGGTCGAACCGCTGCTGCGCCGGGCCCGCGAGTCGATGTCCGGGGGCAAGCGGCTGCGCGCCGCGTTCTGCTACTGGGGCTTCCACGCGGTCCGCCCCTCCCCCTCGCCGGCCGAGGAGGAGTCGCTCGTACGCGCCGCCGCGGCGCTCGAGCTGCTCCAGGCCTCGGCGCTCGTCCACGACGACGTCATCGACGACTCCGACACCCGGCGCGGCGCGCCGTCCGCGCACCGCGCGTTCGAGGCCGACCACGCCGCCGCGGGCTGGCCGGGCCGGTCCCGTGCCTACGGCGACGCCGCTGCCGTGCTCCTCGGAGACCTGCTGCTGACCTGGTCGGACGAGCTGCTGCGTACCTCTGGGTTCGGGGACTCCGAGACCTCTGCCGCTCTGTCGGTGTTCGACCACACCCGCACCGAGGTGATCGCCGGGCAGTTCTTGGACATCACCGTCCAGGCGCGCGGCGCGGCGGACGTCGAGGCGGCGATGAAGGTGGTGCGCTACAAGGCGGCCAAGTACTCCGTCGAGCGCCCCCTCCACGTCGGCGCCGCCCTGGCCGGAGCCACCGTGGAGCAGATCGAGGCGCTGTCGGCCTACGGCCTCCCCGTCGGCGAGGCCTTCCAGCTCCGCGACGACCTCCTCGGCGTCTTCGGCGATCCCTCGGTCACAGGCAAGCCCGCTGGCGACGACCTGGTCGAGGGCAAGCGCACCGTCCTGGTCGCCCTCGCCCTGAAGGCCTCACCGCCCGCCGACGCCGATCTTCTGGACAGCTCCCTCGGCCAGCCGCTCACCGAGGACCAGGTCGCGGCGCTGCGTACGATCATCGCCTCCTCCGGCGCCGAGCAGCAGGTCGAGAAGACCATCACCGAGCTCGCCGACCAGGGCCTCACCGCCCTCGACGACGCGAAGTCGTCAGGAGTCCTCGACGCGAACGCCGCAGAGGTCCTGCGCGCCCTCGCCACCGCCGCCACCCAGCGCACGGTCTAGCCGAGACGTCGCCCCGGTCGGCCGAAGCGTCTAGAGCGAGGTGGCAGGCATCTCGAACAGGACCTTGTCGGACGGTTCGTCGGAGCCGCCCTCGGGTTCCATGGTGACCATCAGGTCGCCGTCCTCGACCGGTACGGCGACGGCCATCTCCTCGTCGAGGACACCGGCGGACTCCATGCCGGCGTCGGTGTGCCACCAGACCTGGTAGGTCATGCCGGCGGGGCGGTCGAGGTGGGCGGTGTCGACGGCGACCATGTGCATCTCGTGGGACATCGCGACCATCAGCTCGCCGTCGGAGGTCTCCTCCTTGTGCATCCTCGCGTCGGGGGCCAACATCACCTCGGCGGCAGTCATGGAGGGCGGGTCGTCATCTCGTACGACCACCCCGACCGTCACACCGACACCGATGACCAGGGCCGCGACCGCGGCGATCACGCCCGCGAACCAACGCCGACGAGCGCGGCCCGCGGCGACGACGGGCCGGAGCTGCGGAGTCTCCGAGGCCGTACGCATCACCCTCGCGCGCAGCGATGCCGGGGGCGTCTCGGCGACCTCATCGGCCAGCGACGCGGTGGCCGACCTCAGCGAGTCGACCTCCTCACGGCAGTCAGGACAGGCAGCCAGGTGCGCCTCGACCTCTGCTCGCTCGGCAGGTTCCAACGCGTGGAGGAGATAGGCCCCGACCAGGCCGTGTACGTCAGGCGCCATCACGAGCCTCCAGACAATCCCTCAGACGGATCAGCCCATCCCGCATCCGCGATTTCACCGTCGGCAGCGGCCGGCCGAGCAGCTCGGCGACCTCGGGATAGGTGAAGCCCTGGTAGTAGGCCAGCCGTACGGCCTGCGACTGCAGCGGTGTGAGGGAGTCCAAGCAGCGGCGTACGCCTTCGTGCTCCGCCGCCGTGACGACAGCGTCCTCCGGGCCGGCGACGTCGACCGGCTCACGCCGGGCGACATGCTCCTCCCTGGCCCGCGAGGCCTGCGAGGAGCGCACGGTGTCGACGGCGCGACGGTGCGCGATCGTCAGCACCCAGGTCCGGACGGAGCCGCGCGACGGGTCGAACCGGGCCGCCTGGCGCCACATCTCGGTGAACACCTCCTGGGTCACCTCCTCCGCACGCGAGGGGTCGCGCACGACCCGCCGGGCGACGCCGAAGACGAGTGGGGCCAGGTCGTCGTAGAGCCGGCCGAAGGCTTCGAGGTCGCCACCGGCCACCGCGGCGAGCACCGCCGCCGGGTCCAGGTCGTCATCGGGATTCGGTGGCGACTCGTCGCCCACGACCCGCAGCGCTCGCCGCACGCGCACCCCTTCCGACTAATGACAGATCTCACTCCGGGTTCGCAGCCGAAGAGTGGAAGGATTGGTCCCATCCGCCCATCGATCGGCCACGAACCCACAGCATGGCATCCCGCATCCTCCCCGAACAGAAGGCCTCGGGCTCCGCTTCGGCACCACGTCTCTACGGCCCCGCCGCGGGCATCGCCGCCGGCGTGCTCGGCCTCGGCGTAGCCGAGCTCATCGCCGCCCTCGCCGGTGGCGCCTCTCCCCTGCTCGCGCTCGGCGACCGGGTCATCGACCTGACCCCGCGCTGGCTCAAGGAGGCGGCGGTCGCCACCTTCGGCACCGCCGACAAGCCGATCCTGCTCGCCTCCGTCGGGCTGGTCACGCTGGTCCTGCTCGGGGTCGCCGGCGCCCTGGCCGTACGCCGCCCCGCCCTCGGCGCGGGCATGCTGCTGCTCCTCGGGGCCATCGACATCGCGGCCCTCCTGGCCGACCGGGCCGGCAACGGGACGACCGGGATCATCGCGATCGTGATCGGCCTGGTCGTCGGTATCGTGGCGCTGGTCCTGCTGACCCGACCGCTGCGCGAGTCCGACGACCCCCACGCCGAGGCGGAGGCACCCGACGGCTTCGACCGCCGCAAGTTCCTGGTCGCCGCGGCGGCCGTGACCGCGGTCGGTGCGGTCGGCGGGGTCGGCGCCAAGGTCGTCACCGGCCGCCGGCACCCCGCGACGAAGCTGCCCATCCCGGCGGCCGTCTCCCCCGCCGCGCCCCTCCCGGGAGGCTCAGAGCTCCGGATCGACGGCCTCACGCCCCACCTGACCCCCGTCGACGACTTCTATCGCATCGACATCGCCCTGCTCACCCCACGCGTCGACCTCGCCGACTACCGGCTCAAGATCCACGGCCTGGTCGACAACCCGGTCGAGCTGACCTACGAGGACCTGCTCGCGATGCCGCTCTACGAGCGTCGCGTCACGATCTGCTGCGTCTCCAACGAGGTCGGCGGCGACCTGATCGGCAACGCGACCTGGACCGGCGTACGCATCCGCGACGTACTCAAGCGCGCCGGCCTCTCCCCCGACGCCGACGCGGTCAAGTCCACCGGCGCCGACGGCATCACCATCGGCACCCCGCTCGAGGCGCTCACCGACGGCCGCGACTCCCTGCTCGCGATCGCCCAGGACGGCGAGCCGCTGACCCAGGACCACGGCTTCCCCGTACGCATGGTCGTCCCAGGTCTCTACGGCTACGTCTCGGCGACCAAGTGGCTCACCGAACTCGAGGTGACCCGCTTCGCCGACTTCCGCGCCTACTGGACCGACCGCGGCTGGTCCGCCGAGGGCCCGATCAAGACCGAGTGCCGCATCGACATCCCGGGCGAGGACACCATGCCCGGCGAGGTGACCGTCGCGGGCGTCGCCTGGGCGCAGCACCGCGGCGTGAGCAAGGTCGAGGTACGCGTCGACGACGGCCCCTGGCAGCCCGCCACGCTCGCCGCCGAGGACAGCATCGACACCTGGCGCCAGTGGACCTACCGCTGGGACGCGACCGAGGGCGAGCACCAGATCCAGGCGAGGGCGTACGACCGCACCGGCACGCCGCAGACCGCCGACGAGGCGCCGCCCGCTCCCGACGGAGCCACCGGCTACCCGACGCGTACCGTCAACGTCGGCTGATCAGCCCAGGTCGGGCAGGTCCGTCTCCGGACCGTCCCCGCGCAGCAGCACGGTGAACGCCGGCCGGTCCTCGGAGATCTCCGCGGAACGATCCTGGAGAACCCGGACGATCTTGTCGAAATCGGCACGATCCGCGTACGCAGCGCATCCCCACGTCTCCCACAGCAGCACCGTGGGCGCGGAGAGATCGCGCAGCGAGTCCCAGAGCGCGTCGAGGTTGCGGCCGAAGTGGGGCGGGAACCGCAGCGCGGCACCGATGGCGCCGAGCACCTCGTCCTTGGTCTCGGCCACGACGGCGATCTGCGCCAGCGACCAGCCGGCGCCGGTCACCGAGTCGGCGAGGTCGGCCGCGGCCAGCTCGGTGTGCCAGCGATAGACGCCGGGATCGACCCGGCCTGCCAGAAGTCCTGCCAGTCCACTCATCTCCATCACCCCCGGTCGATCCGTGAGAACGACTCGTAGTGGTCCTCGGTGAAGTAGTACTCCCCACCCTCGCCTGTGACGATACGCCGCGCGCCCCGGTCATCGGAGCCAGGCGTCGGCACGGTGTATTCGGCGTAGTAGCCCGACGCCTCGTCCGGCAGGATCCCCTCGCGGTTGCCGAAGGTGCTGCCGTCCTTGCCCGGGTAGGGGAACGGTCCGCCGGCGTCGATCAGCTCGAGCGTCTCCACGCCCTCGGGCGGCAGGTCGGACTCCGCGATCCAGGCGAGGCCGCTCTCCGGGTCGGTGCCGGTCTTCCCACCACCGCCCGCGCCGGAGTCACCACCGCCTCCGCAACCGGCGACCAGCGCCAACAGGACGGCGATCAGCAGGCCAACCAGGGCGTACTTCGACCTCACGAGGTTCCTCCGAGACGTACGGAACGGGCGAACCTAGAGTGCCATGGCCTGAGCCCGGCGCTTGACCTCCGACCCGCGGTTCTCGCGGAGCGCGTCGATCGGGCGGCCGGGGAGGTTGTCGTCGAGGAAGAGCCAGGCGATGATCTCGCGGTCGTCGTAGCGTCCGTCGTGGAGCACGTGCAGCAGCCCGCTCAGACCCTTGACCGGCAGGCCGTCCTGGATGAACAGGGCGGGGATGTGCTGACCCTTGACCCCCGGCGGCACCGCCGCCGCGAGCTCGTGCTCGCGGATCATGGTGCGCACCTTCCCCACGGTCACTCCGAGCAGCGACGCGGCCGTGGCCCAGTCGATCCACTCTTCAACCAGGACACCCAGATCCTGCTCCGCCAGCCGCAAATCGCTCATAACAATCACATTACCGGCCGGGGTAGCCGGTTCGGAAAGTCGTGAGTGGGACCCGCTGGTCCGTACCATTGCCCGGTCCGGAATACTTCTCCGACCGGAGACAGGAGGATCGCGTGGCTAGTGAGGCGGACCCCCGTGACGACGTCATCGGGCGCCACGGCGGAGGCTCGGCTACCGCATCCGAACCCCTTCTGGGCAAAGTCTTGGGGATGCGTTACCGGATCGTCGAGAAGGTCGCGAAGGGCGGCATGGCGACGGTCTACGTCGCCCACGACATGCGGCTGGACCGCATCGTCGCCGTCAAGGTCATGCACCAGGACCTCGACGAGGAGGGCAACTTCGCCGAGCGGTTCGTACGCGAGGGCAGGTCGGCCGCGAAGCTGTCCCACCCCAACGTGGTCGCCGTCTACGACCAGGACGAGGACGACGGCGTCGCCTTCCTCGCGATGGAGTACATCGAGGGCCACACCCTGCGCGACACCATCGCCTCGCAGGCTCCGCTGGGAGCAGCGAAGGCGCTGGCCTACATCGAGCCGATCCTGAGCGCGATGACCGCTGCGCACGCGATCGGGATCGTGCACCGCGACATCAAGCCCGAGAACGTGCTCATCACCACCGGTGCCGCCTCGATCTCGCAGCGGGTCAAGGTCGCCGACTTCGGCCTGGCCCGGGTGATGAACAACAACTCCAACGACGCCACCACCGGCAACCTGGTCGGCACCGTCTCCTATCTCGCGCCCGAGCTGGTCACCGAGTCCAGGTCCGGCCCGCGCACCGACGTCTACGCCGCCGGCGTCGTCCTCTACGAGCTGCTCACCGGCCGCAAGCCGCACAGCGGACCCTCGCCGGTCGAGGTCGCCTACAAGCACGTCCACGAGGACGTCCCGCCGCCCTCCAAGGCCGCCCCCGGCATCCCGCGGTACGTCGACGCCCTGGTCGCCCGCGCGACCGCCCGCGATCCCGAGCTGCGCCCCGCCGACGCCGGCGTGCTGCTGCGCATGGTCAACCGCGTCATGGCCACCCTGTCCGCGGGCATCTTCGACGACCCCGACCTCACCGCCGACCTGGCGCTTCCCAGGGCCGGCGCACCCGACAAGGCCACCCAGGTCGCCGACTCCCCTGCGCGTGCCCACGACGAGTCAGCCGCCGAGTCGACCGCCGTCCTGCCCGCGCTCGGCCTGGGACCCTCCGGCCCGACCGGACCGTCCGGTCCGCCGCCGGGCCGTCCCCCGGGTCCGCCGGGACCGCCCCCGGGCGTCGGCCTCCCCTCGGGCGCCCGGCTCTCCCTGAGCGAGCCCGAGGAGAACGTACGCATCGCCCCGACCCCCGCGCAGCCGAAGCAGCGCTGGAGCATGCCGGCGACATGGAAGGGCCCGATCGCGATCGGCGCCGCCGTGGTCGCCGTCGCGCTGGTGGCGACCGGACTGTGGTGGTTCGTCGACGGCCGCTACGAGCGGGTGCCGTCGGTGGCCGGCCTGAGCAAGGCTGCCGCCACCACGCAGCTGCAGGAGGCCGGCTTCGAGGTCTCGGCCAACACCGAGTTCTCCGACACCATCGACAAGGGCGTGGTGATCGATTCCGACCCCGGCCAGGGCGACAAGGTGCTGCCCGGGTCGACGGTGGAGATCAGCGTGAGCAGGGGCGTCGAGGAATACTCCGTGCCCAAGGTCAAGGGCATGGTCGCCGACGACGCCCAGGACGAGATCCGCGACCTCGGCCTCGGCATCGGCGACCCGATCGAGAAGTTCAACGACAACGTCCCCGAGGGCCACGTCATCAACTCCCAGCCCCGCGCCGGCACGCTGGTGCGGCCCGGCAAGGCGATCGTGCTGGTGATCAGCAAGGGCCCGGCCCCCGTCGACATCGTCGACTGGACCGGCCGCAGCGCCGAGCGCGCCAAGAAGTCGCTCGAGGCCGACGGCCTGAAGGTCGAGATCACCGAGGAGGAGAACAAGGACGCCCAGCCCGGCACCGTGCTCAGCCAGAGTCCCAACTCCGGCACCCTCCCCAAGGGTGAGACCGTGACCCTCGTGGTCGCCAAGGGCCCCGCCGCCGTCGCCGTCCCCAACGTCGTCGGCAGCACCAAGGACACCGCGAAGCAGACCCTCGAGGCCGCCGGATTCAAGGTCAAGGAAGAGAAGGACGACTTCGCGCTCGGCCTCAACCTCGTGACCCGGCAGGAGCCCGCCGATGGCGAGGCGCCGTACGGCTCCGAGATCACGATCTGGCTGAACTGACCTTGACCTCTTCTCGGACCTCTCTTCGCAACCCGATCGGCACCCACGTACAGGTGGGCAAGGGTCTCGTCGCCGGTGCCCTCGCCAACACCGACGCCGTCGGCGGCGAGACGCTGCAGATCTTCGTCGGCAACCCGCGCGGCTGGGCGCTCTCGGCCGGGAAGCCGGCCGAGGACAAGGCGTTCCGGGCGGAGCTCGAACGGCGCGGCATGCGTGCCTTCGTCCACGCCCCATACCTGGTCAACCTCGGCTCGCCGACCCCGGCCACCTACGAGAAGTCAGCGGCCCTGGTCGCCCACAACCTCCGCCGCGCCGCCGACATCGGCGCCGAAGGAGTCGTCATCCACACCGGCTCCTTCGTCTCCCCCGACGGGGACGCGATCGAGAAGCACGCCGTCGCGATGACGCAGGTGCGCGAGGCGCTGCTCCCGGTGCTCGACGAGATCTCCGCCGAGGACGCCCCCTGGCTGCTGCTGGAGCCGACCGCCGGCCAGGGACGCTCGCTGTGCGCGGGCGTGGAGGACCTGCCCGCCTACCTGGCGGCCGTCGACTTCCACCCCAAGGCCGGGATCTGCCTGGACACCTGCCACGTCTTCGCCGCCGGTGCCCCGCTGGACGAGCCCGGTGGCGCCACCGCGTGTGTCGACCGGATCGTCGAGATCGGCGGCCCCGGACGGCTCCGGCTGATCCACGCCAACGACTCCAAGGACGTACGCGGCAAGCACCTCGACCGCCACGAGCAGATCGGTCGCGGCCACATCGGCACGACAGCCTTCGAGGAGCTCTTCGCGCACCCGGCGACCGACGGAGTCCCCTTCATCCTGGAGACCCCTGGCTCTCGCGACGCCGACAACCCCGATATCGCGCTGCTGCGCGATCTGCGGGCATCGGCCCAAGGTTAAGGCGTGTGACCTAGGCTTGGGACCGCACGGGAGTGATCTTCGACGCCATGGGGGTGGCATGACCAACTGCGCACAGTGTGGACACCGGCTGTCCGATGAGCCGGCGTGCCCGATGTGTGGACTCGAGGTCGCCACGGAGCCCGATCGAGCAGCCGAGGCTGACTCCACCGATGTAGAGGAAAGGACGCCACCCGTGTCCGCTGCTGAAGCAAAGCCCGAAGCAATACAGTCTGCTGCGAACGATGACGTCACACCTGAGGTCGACGAGCCCAACGAGGCCACCGTGATCCGGAAGCCCGTCGAGGCCACCGCCCCGGAGGCCGTCGAGGACGAGCCCGACGCGGCGCAGACCTCACTGAGCCTGCCCCGGATCAGCGCCTACGGCGACGACAACGTGCCCGGTCCGGCAAGCTCCGCGACCGCCACGAAGCCGAACGACGAGCCCACCGAGCGCACCTCGAGGCGCCAGGCGCCTTCCGTCGAGGAGAAGCTCGACACCGACGAGCCCGACGGGACCACGGCGGTCCGCCCGGCGTACGCACCGCCGACCGCCCCGCCGCCGACCACTCCCCCGCCGGCGCACGAGCCTGCCGCCGCGACGGAGGCCGTGATCCCCGATCCGGAGCCGTCGCCCATCCCGGACCCGTCACCCTTCCCGGAGCCGACGCCAGTCCCGGGACCCGACCCCGTGCCCGACCCGGAGCCGACGCCCGAGCCGCCTCCGGAGCCGGGCCCGCTTCCCGGACCTGAGCCCGTCCCCGAGCCCGAGCCGGTCTCCGTGGCCACGGCCGAGGTGGCGTACCAGCCCTTCGTCCAGCCCTCCGGGATGCTCGTCCAGGAGTCGCGCAACGGGAAGGTCCGCCGCTGGACCCCGCCTGAGGAGACTCCGGCCGACCAGGTCTACGAGACCGAGCCCGCCTACGCGACCGCTTACGCCGAGGAGGCCTACGCCACCGAGGACGCCGGCGAGTGGCAGACCGGCTACGGGTACGCGGGCGAGCAGGAGCCGCTCGAGCAGGACTTCGGCGACTACGGCGCCCAGCAGGAGTACGTCTCCTCGCTGATGGCTGCCGAGACCGAGGACAACCCCTCGACCTGGATCGTGCTGCTGTGGGTGGGCGCGATCTTCATGATCGTGATGCTCGTGCTCGGCATCTGGCTGATGACGCTGTAGCAGCCTAGATGCCGAGAATCATCGTCGCCGAGATCAGCAGCGACGAGCAGCGCGCCCTTGCGCTCGACGTCTGGCGGGCGGCCAACGCCGCCCGCCGCCGCACCGCCACCGAGGCCCGCATCCGCCGGGTCCGCGAAAAGCTGGAGTCCGCCGAGCTGGCGCTGCTCGCCCACTACGGCACCCGCCCGGCGGGGATGCTGGTCGCCGAGACCTACCTCGTCGACGGCGTACCCCTCCCCGGCTACGGCCACATCTCGATGGTCTTCGTCGACCCCGCCGTCTGGGGCTCCCACGTCGGCACCGAGATGATCCGCGACCTCCAGTCACGCGACTGGGAGGGCCTCAGCGTCTGGACCCGCACCGACAACCGCCGCGCCCAGCGCCTCTACGAGCGCACCGGCTTCACCGACACCAACAACCGCAGCATCCTCCACGACGGCGACGAGATCATGCAGCTCGCCTGGGCGCGTGAATGAATACCCGGTTCACCGGTGAAACCTGCACTTCCGGGGTGTTGCAATGCCAGAGAAGTGCAGGAATACCCGGTTAACCGGGTATTCCTGCGACGCATGTGACTAGCGGGACCGCAGCATCTCCGCGACCTGGAAGGCCATCTCGAGCGACTGGACGCGGTTGAGGCGCGGGTCGACGACGGACTCGTAGCGGTGCACGAGGCCGGCCTCGTCGAGCTCCTCGCCGCCGCCGATGATCTCGGTGACGTCGTCGCCGGTGTTCTCGACGAGGATGCCGCCGGGGACAGTGCCGAGGGCGTGGTGGACGTCGAAGAAGCCCTGGACCTCGTCGAGGACGTCCTCGAAGCGGCGGGTCTTGTAGCCGTTGGAGGTGGAGAAGGTGTTGCCGTGCATCGGGTCGGAGATCCAGGTGACGTTGACGCCCTCAGCCGTGATCTTCTCGACCAGCCCGGGCAGCCCGTCGCGCACCTTCCCCGCGCCGAAGCGGGTGATGAAGGTGAGCCGGCCCTCCTCGTTCTTCGGGTTGAGCTTGGCGGCCAGCGCGAGCGCGTCGTCGGGGGTGGCGGTGGGGCCGAGCTTGCAGCCGATCGGGTTGTTGAGGTGGCGGAAGTACTCGACGTGGGCGCCGTCGAGCTGACGGGTGCGCTCACCGATCCAGACGAAGTGGCCGGAGACGTTGTAGGGCGTCTCGGTGCGCGAGTCGATGCGGGTCATCGCGTGCTCGTACTCGAGCAGCAGCGCCTCGTGGGAGGAGTAGAAGTCGACCCGGTGGAACTCCTCCGGGTCGGCGCCGATGGCCTCCATGAACGCGATCGCTCGCTCGATCTCGGAGCCCATCGCCTCGTACTTCGCGCCGACGGGCGAGTTGCGCACGAACTCGGAGTTCCAGGTGTGCACCTGACGCAGGTCGGCGTAGCCACCGGTGGTGAACGCGCGCACGAGGTTCAGGGTCGAGGAGGAGGCGTGGTAGACGTCCAGCAGCCGCTGGGGGTCGGGGATGCGGGACTCCTCGGTGAACTCGAAGCCGTTGACGGCGTCGCCGCGGTAGGCCGGCAGGGTCACGCCGTCGCGGGTCTCGGTGTCGGAGGAGCGCGGCTTGGCGTACTGCCCCGCGAGCCGGCCGATCTTCACGACCGGGACGGAGGCGGCGTACGTCAGGACCACGGCCATCTGCAGCAGCACGCGCAGCTTGTTGCGGGTGTTGTCGGCGGTCGCCTCGGCGAAGACCTCGGCGCAGTCGCCGCCCTGCAGGATGAACGCCTCACCACGGCCGGCGGCGGCGATCGAGCTCTTGAGCTGGTCGCACTCCCCCGCAAAGACGAGCGGCGGCTGGTTCCTCAGCTTCTCGACCGCCGCGGCCAGGGCGGCCGGGTCGGAATAGGTCGGCTGCTGAAGGGCTCCGATGGCGTGCAGCTGCTCGAGGGAGGGGAAGGCGTCGTTCACGTGGCTCAGGGTACGCGGATCACCCGGTTGTTACGAAGTCATCTCAGACACGGCAGGGCCGGCGTACGTCCTCAACAGCTCGTACGCCGGCCCTGACCGAAGTCACCCGTTTACTTGTCGTCCTCCGGGTTGACGTCCATGTGCTCGATGTCCTTGAAGTGCGGCGGCTCGTCGTCCTTGTTGGCGAACTTGTTGATGAGCCAGGTGATCGCCCACAGGATCACGCCGATGACCATCAGGCCGCCGGCGATCTCGTAAACGATCCCGTCGCGGTCGACCCACGGGCCGGCCAGGTAGATGCACAGGATCGCGGCGATGGGCGGCAGCCACCTCGGCGCGGTGAAGAACACCTTGTCGGTGTCGGCACGTCGGTTGCGCAGGACCACGCAGGCGATGTTGACGATCGCGAAGACGCACAGCAGGAGCAGCGCGGTCGTCGAGCCGAGGTTGGAGACGATGTTGCTGTCCGGGTCGCTGGAGACGTACCAGATCAGGCACAGCGCCAGGATCGTGGTGAAGATGATGGCGATGTAGGGCGTGCGGCGGCCGGGCAGGACCGCGCCCAGCTGCTTGGGCAGCACCCGCTGCTTGGCCATGCCGTAGACGAGCCGGCTGGCCATCAGCATGTTGATCAGCGCCGTGTTGGCTACGGCGAAGACCGCCAGGAACGGGAACACCTTGTCGATCGGGAAGTCGGGAGCACCCTTGGCGACCACCTCGAGCAGGGCCCGGCCCTCGGACTCACGGATCGTCTCGAGCTCTCCGGGGCTCAGGACACTGACGACCGAGACCGCGACCAGGATGTAGAGGAGCGCGGCTGCACCCAGGCCCATGAACATGGTGCGCGGGAAGATCCTCTCGGGCTCCTTGGTCTCCTCGACCATGTTGACCGCGTCCTCGAACCCGACCATCGCGAAGAACGCCACCGAGGTGGCGGCGGTGACCGCGAAGACCACGCCCATGTTCGAGTAGTCGTCGAAGGAGATCAGCTCCGACATCTCCGCCTTGCCCTGGGCGATCACGTAGAAGCCGACGCCGATCACGATGCACAGCGCGACCATCTCGACGACGGTGAGGATGATGTTGAACTTCACGCTCTCGCCCACGCCGCGCAGGTTGATCAGCGCGAGCAGGACCATGAAGCCCAACGCCAGCAGGGTGACGGCGCCCTCGCTGGGCGCGTCCATCCAGCCGTTGATCTCCAGACCGCCGAAGAAGTTCTGCGCCAGCGTGTTGGCCGAGGTCGACGCGCTGGTGATGCCCGAGCAGGCGACCGCGAAGGTCACCATGAAGGTGAGGAAGTGGATGCCGAACGCCTTGTGCGTGTAGAGCGCGGCTCCGGCGGCGCTGGGATACTTCGTCACCAACTCGAGGTAGGAGAACGCGGTCATCGTGGCGACCACGAAGGCGAGCAGGAACGGCAGCCACAGGATGCCGCCCACGTAGCCGGCCATGGTCCCGGTGACGGCGTAGACGCCGGCTCCCAGGATGTCACCGACGATGAAGAGCAGAAGGAGCCAGGGCCCCATCACTCTCTTCAACTCGGGTGTTTCTTCTTTCGCCAGGGTTGTCATGATGTCCTTCCTGGTCATGTTCGAAACTCAGTTCCGAAATTGGGATGAAGGGATCCCTCAATCAAAGCCCAACCTCGACGTCAGGTGTACGACAATTCGTCAACACGCCGTAACCGGACGAAATTTCGTGGATAGGGTCGCGCCATGACCTTCTCCATCGTCGCCAGAGCAGTTGATCCAGGCACCGGGGAGCCCACCTGGGGTGTGGCCGTCGCTTCGAAGTTCCTCGCCGTCGGATCGGCCGTCCCGGCCGCCGTCGCCGGAGTCGGAGCCATCGCCACCCAGGCTGAGGCCAACGTCGCCTACAAGGGTCTCGCGCTCGCCCACCTCGACGAGGGTGCGACCGCCTCGGTCGCCCTCGAGAGGCTCCTGGAGGAGGACGAGCGCCGGGACCACCGTCAGGTCGGGATCGTCGACGTCGACGGCAACGCCGCCTCCCACACCGGACCCGCCTGCTTCGACTGGGCGGGCGGCCGGACCGGCTCCACCGACGACGGGGCCTACGCGATCCAGGGCAACATCCTCACCGGCCCCGAGGTGGTCGAGGCGATGGAGGCCGCCTGGCTCGCCTCCTCTCCCGAGGAGCCACTGCAGCACCGTCTCCTGGCAGCCCTCGCCGCCGGCGACGAGGCCGGCGGCGACAGCCGCGGCCGGCAGAGCGCGGCCCTCCTGGTGGTGCGCGAGGAGGCCGGCTACGGCGGCAACGACGACATCGCGGCCGACCTCCGGGTCGACGACCACGCCGCGCCGATCACCGAGCTGAAGCGGCTCCTGGACCTCAGCGACTTCTACCTGACCGCGTCGACCGAGGCCGAGAAGGTGCAGGTCACCCCTGAGATCGAGGCCGAGGTGGAGACGTACGCCGCGGCGCAGGGCGCCACGGGCTTCCTCGCCTGGGTCGCCACCGAGAACTACGAGATGCGGGTGGCCGAGGACCTGTCCTGGATCGACCGGCGCATCCTCGACATCGTCAGGACGCCGAAGTGACCTCGATCCTCGCCATCGACGCCGGCACCACCGGCGTCACCGCCCTGATCGTCAACGAGTCGGGCGAGGTCGTGGCCCGGGGCTATGAGGAGTTCGATCAGCTCTTCCCCAGCCCTGGCCGGGTCGAGCACGTGCCCGAGGGGATCTGGCAGGCCACCCTGGAGGCGTGCCGTACGGTCCTCAAGGCCCAGGGCAAGGACGACCTCGTCGGCATCGGGATCACCAACCAGCGCGAGACGGTCGTGCTGTGGGACCGGGAGACGCTGGGGTCGCCGCGGCGGGCGATCGTGTGGCAGGACCGGCGTACGACCGCGATGTGCGCCTCGATGGCCGACGACGACGCCCGCGTCCGGGAGCTGACCGGACTTCGCCTGGACCCCTACTTCAGCGCGACGAAGCTGGCCTGGATCCGGGAGAACGAGCCGCACACCTGGGCGCACGTGGAGTCGGGGCGCTACGCGATCGGCACCGTCGACTCCTACCTCATCGCGCGGATGACCCGCGGCCTGCACCACGTCACCGACGTCTCGAACGCGTCACGGACGCTGCTGTTCGACATCGGCGCCAACGACTGGTCCGACGAGCTGTGCGACCTCTTCGGGGTGCCGCGCGACGCGCTGCCGGAGATCGGCCCCAACTGGGGCGAGAGTGTGGTCACCGACCCGCGCTCCTTCCTGGATCTCTCGCTACCGATCGCCGGGGTGGCCGGGGACCAGCAGGCCGCGTTGTTCGGGCAGGCCGCGTTCGAGGTGGGCGACTCCAAGTGCACCTACGGCACCGGCTCGTTCGTACTGACCAACACCGGCACCACACCGCAGCGGTCGGAGTCCGGGCTGCTCACCTCGCCCGGCTGGATGTCGCCCGATGGAGAGGTCACCTACGTCCTCGAGGGCTCGATCTTCGTGACCGGCGCCGCGGTGCAGTGGCTGCGCGACGGCCTGCAGATCATCGGCGCGGCCGCGGAGACCGAGGCGCTGGCGCGCACCGTGACATCGTCCGAGGGTGTCGTGTTCGTGCCCGCTCTGACCGGTCTCGGCGCACCCCACTGGGACCCCGACGCCCGCGGCACGATCATCGGCATCACCCGCGGCACCACCCGTGCCCACATCGTGCGCGCCACCCTGGAGGCGATCACCTTCGAGGTACGCGACGTGATGGCCACCATGCCGACGCCCGTCGCCTCGCTCAACGTCGACGGCGGTGCTGCCGCCAACAGCCTGCTGTGCCAGCTTCAGGCCGACCAGCTCGGGGTGGACGTCTCCCGCCCCCGCTTCGTCGAAACCACGGGTCTCGGGGCGGCCTTCCTCGCCGGCCTCGGGGTCGGGGTGTGGTCGTCGTTCGACGAGATCCGCGAGACCTGGGCCCTGGACCGCACCTTCTCCCCCGACGCGTCGCGTCGCGAGAAGGCCGATGAGGCGTACGCCTCCTGGACCCGGGCCGTCGAGCGCTCCCGACAGTGGGCATGAGCACTCCGCGACGGGTGCCCTGGTGGGGCTGGGCGCTCGTAGCGGGTGCTGTGTTCGTGGTCCTCATGCTGGTCGGTTTCGTCGGGCTGGTCGCCTGGGTGGGCACCGACCTGCGCGAGGCGGCGGAGGACGTGCCGGCCGACTGCGTCGATCTGGCGCAGGCGGTTGGAGCGCCAGACCTGCCGGACGGGACCTCGGCAGCAAGCTGCACCTACATCGGGTTCCAGGACTGGCAGATCGAGGGCGCGATGACGGTCCCCCGGGCCGAGCTCGACGCTTGGCTCGCCCGGTTACCCGGCTCGCCGGTGCTGGACGAGACTGGCTGCATCGACGCCGACGCGATCGCCTGTGTCCAGGTCGACCTCACCCAGATCGGGGACGAGGTCGACGCCCACTACCTGGACGTCGCCGTCCAGAGCGAGAACGACGGCGTCGCCGAGGTCCTCATGTCGGCCTACACCACGTGACCCCGTCGATCGGACAGGAGAACCCAGACTTGACCCGGATCCTGCATCTCTCTGACACCCATGTCACCGCGAGCGGCGTCGACATGGACGGTGTCGACGCCGTCGCCGCGCTCGAGAGCATTCTGCGCGACGCCCGCCATGTGCCCGGGCTGGACGCGGTTGTCGTCAGCGGCGACATCGCCGACGACGGCTCGGCCGCCGGTTGCGGCGCGGTCCTGGAGCGGGTGGGCGCGTTCGCGGCCGAGCGCGGCATCCCGCACCTCTACTCGACCGGCAACCACGATGCCCGCGGACCGTTCCGCGAGGTGCTCGGCAGCGGGCATCGCGATCCCGACGGGAGCGACCGCGGCCGACCGCTGGACCCGGACTCGGACATGTGCGCGGCGGTCAGCTACCTGGGCGAGCTCAGGGTCATCACCATCGACAGCCTGGTCCCGGGCAAGACCCACGGCTTCCTCGATGAGCACCAGCTGGCCTGCCTCGCCAACGAGCTGGCCACTCCGGTGCGCGACGGAACCCTCCTCGTCCTGCACCATCCGCCCCTTCACCTCGCCTCGGTCCCCTACGTCGCCGATGTCGTGCTCCGGAACATCTCCGCCCTCGGCCGGGTGGTGCGGAGCAGCGACGTACGCGCGATCCTCACCGGGCACCTGCACTTCCAGGTCAGCGGGTTCCTCGCCGGTATACCCGTGTGGGTGACGCCCGGCATCGTGACGCGCATCGACACGACCGCACCCCCGCATCTCGTACGCGGCGTGCTCGGCGCCGGCGCGTCCGTCGTCGACCTCGCCGACCCGGCCTCCCCCACCTTCCACGTGCTCTCCGCCCGCGACCCCCGTGCGGGCGAGCAGGTCTACCTCTACGACGCCGCGTCCGGAGAGGACACCCTCGAGGAGCTCTGAGGCCGCGTGTCCGACGGCACGGCCCCGGCCGCGGATCATCCGCGGCCGGGGCCTCAGCTTTCTTGGGGTCAGGCCGCAGTACAGGTCGCGGTCGGTGTCGCTGTGTTCCCACCCGAGTAGAGCGTGATCCCGAACTGGTTGCCGTTGCCGTTCGGTGTGGCGGTGAGCGTTCCCGACGTCCCGGAGACGGTCGCGTTCCAGGAGTTCTGCAGGCTCTGGCCCGAGCCGGTGCTGATCCGGACCACCCAGTCATCGGTGCCGCTGACGGTGAACCGGTCGTTCCAGGACTCGGTCCGGGTGGCGCTCACCGTGCAGCTCCCCGCCGGTGGCGTGGATCCGCCGTCGGCGGTGTTGAGCTGGTCGAGGACGTAGCCGTAGGCGAGCTTCTTGTTGCCGGAGCCGTCGAAGAGCAGCGGGGTGTCCGAGGCGCGCCACGAGTCGGTGTCGCGTACGCCCCAGACAGTGATGCCGGTGCAGCGGGTCACCGCCATGCAGGCCTGGGTCACACCGCGGAACTGCTCGGCCTGCGAGGTGCCGGAGCCGGCGATGTCGAGCTCGGTGATCTGTACGTCCACGCCCAGGTCGGCGAAGTTCTGCAGCGTGACGTGGTAGTTGCTCGGCACCGGGTTGCCCGAGTTGAAGTGGGCCTGGAAGCCGACGCAGTCGATCGGTACGCCGCGCGACTTGAAGTCGCGGACCATGTTGTAGACCGCCTGCGTCTTCGCGTGGCTCCAGTTGTCGGTGTTGTAGTCGTTGTAGCAGAGCTTCGCGTTCGGGTCGGCGGAGCGGGCGGCGCGGAAGGCGGCCTCGATCCAGTCGTTGCCGGTGCGCTGCAGGTTGGAGTTGCGGCGGGCCCCGGAGGAGCCGTCCTCGAAGGCCTCGTTCACCACGTCCCAGGCATAGATCTTGCCCCGGTAGTGGCCGGCGACCCCGGCGATGTGATTGAGCATCGCGCTGCGGAGCGAGCTGCCCTCCATGTTCTGCATCCAGCCCGGCTGCTGGGAGTGCCAGGCCAGCGCGTGCCCGCGGACCCGCTTGCCGTTCTGGATGGCCCAGTTTGCGATCTGGTCGCCGGAGGAGAAGCTGAACTGGTTCGGCGACGGCTCGGTCGCGTCCATCTTCATCTCGTTCTCGGCGGTGATCATGTTGAACTCGCGGTTCGCGATGGTCGTGTACTGCGAGTCGGACATCCGACTCGCGGCGATGGCGGTGCCGTAGTAGCGGCCGGACTCGGCCGCGGCTGCCTGCAGGGTGGAGCCGTCGGCCCGGGCGGGGCCGGCGACGGCGAGGATGGCGATGCCGCTGGTGATCACCAAGGCGGCGAGGGTGGTGAAGGCGGCGGTTCTTCGGGCCTTCACGGCGCGCAGGGGTCTAACTCGAACTCGGGTCATCATCGATCCTGTTCTCCCGGAATGAAAGGTGGTCGGTGGTACCTCGGAGCTCGCGCGAACTCGCTGGAAAACGTTATCGACATCGTTTTATAGCGTCAATAGATTCGGCCGAATTGGCGTGACTTACCTCACACAGGATTCCTGTGCTCGGTCGCCCGGCGACGAAGCCGCAGCGTCATGGCAGGCTTTGGCAGGTGCCCTTCACCCACCGCATCGCGACTCGAGAAGACATCCCGGCCCTGACGGCGATCATGAACACGTCGATCGGAGAGCTCCAGAAGGGGTTCCTGACCGCAGCCCAGATCACCTCGAGCCGAACGGTGATGGGCATCGACACCCAGCTGATCGAGGACGGCACCTACTTCGTGGTCGAAGAGGACCACGAGATCGCCGGCTGCGGCGGCTGGAGCAGGAGGGCGACGCTCTACGGCGGCGACCACACCCCGGGCCGCGAGCCGGCGCTTCTGGACCCGGCCAGCGATCCCGCCAGGGTGCGGGCGATGTACACCAACCCGGCCTTCGCCCGCCGCGGCGTGGGCAGGCTGATCCTGGACCTCTGCGAGCGCGCCGCGGCAGCGGAGGGCTTCACGACCCTCGAGCTGATGGGCACCCTGTCCGGCGAGCCGCTCTACACGGCGTACGGCTTCGAACCCGTCGAGCGGATCACCGACGACCGTGGCGGGGCACCGGTCCCGCTGGTCCGGATGCGGAAGAGCATCTGAGCCGGCGACCGGCCTAGCTGCCGAGGCGCTCGACCTCAGCGGCCGCGGCGTCCCGGGTGGCGGCGGCCTCCGAGACCGCGGTCTCGGCGGAGTCGCGGGCCTCCTCCGCCTCGGTGAGCTCGTCGTCGACGTCGGCGGCGGTCGCCTCGAGGTCCGCCAGCCGGCGGCGTAGCTCGTCGATCTCCGACTTCACCTGGAGCGACCTCGCCTCGACATCTTTGAAGGCTGACATGGCCTTGTCGCGCTCCTCCTCGGCGCCGGACAGCGCGGACTCGGCCTCCGTGAGCGCCTCGCGGGCCTCGTCGAGCGCCGCGGTGTCGGGCAGGTCCGGGACCGCCCGCAGCGGCTCCGGGGGCGGCGGGACGATCTCAGGGACCTCGAAGCCCAAGGCGTCCGGCAGCGCGACGGCGTCCGCCGCGTTCACGGCGTCGATCCCGGTGGCGGCCAGTGGGGAGATGAGCAGGCCGCTGCGTACGGCCTGGGCAGCGGACTCGTCGATCATCGCCGCGGTCAACGTCGCCTCGACCTGGGTCGCCACCGCCTCGGTCACCCGGAGACCGTGCTCGCGCGCGAGGCCGCGGGCACGGGTCGTCACCGCCGCGGTCAGCTGGCGGCGCTGCTTCGTGAGCTCGCGCAGCTGAGCGGCGTCCATGCCCGTCTGCGCCTCACGCAGCAGGGCGCCGACCGAGATCACCTGCTCCACCTGCTCGGTCTCGTAGCGCACCAGCAGGTTCACCACCCACGCCGCGGTCGAGGGCTTCTTCAGCGCCTTGGCGGGGCCAGCCAGCGGCGTCCCTTTGAGAGCCTTGACCCGCGCGTCGCGCTCCGGAGTGAAGTCGGGCAGCGGCAGCCCGTAGAGCTCGGCCGCGATGTCGAGCAGCTCGGGGGCAGGTTCGTCGCTCATGTCCGCCATCTCAGCACGTCGCGGACTACCGCGTCAGCAACCACTCGTCGTAGTCGGCGGCCTGTCGCTTGTGGAGCTCGCGCAGCGCGTCGTCCTCGACCCCGAGGAACGACAGCCCGAGATTACCCAGCGCCGCGCGCCACTCCTCGAAGTCCCGCAGCTCACGCGTCGACGCCCCGGAGCCGGTCCGCGTGTGCCGAATCGAGCGAACGGTGTCAGCGCCCGTCGCGTCACGACGCTGCACGACGAGCTTGCGAGCGAAGTCGCCCTCGGGCGGCGTGGAGAGACGCAGGTGCGAAGTCTCGATCGCGTCCTGCGCGACGTCGCCGCGCACGAAGCTCCCGTTGAAGGAACCGTGCGGGTCGTGGTGGAAGGTCCACCCCGACTCCCCCACCCGCGCCAGCCGGTAGACGAAGCCGGACTGCCGGAAATGCCCATCGACCAGCGGCAACGGGTCACGGAAGCCGTCCCCATAGCCCACGTCGGCAGCCCACCGTCCCGCCGGGTTCGATGAGGTCGGCAGTCCACGAACCTCGATCGCCAGGTGGTCCAAGGTCCCCGAAGGACCGGTGGCCTCGAGCATCTGGCCGAAGCGGCGTACGACGTCGAAACCGAGCTCCTTCAGCACCAGCGAGAAGACGCCGTTGTTGTGGAAGCAGTAGCCCGCGTTGCCCCCGGCCGCGACCCGCGCCAGCGTCACCTCGGGGTCCACCGGATCCGGTGCTCCCACGGCCCCGATGGCCGCGAGCATGATCGAGAGGTTCTCGTAGGGAAGCGTGTCGAGGTGGCGGTGATGAAGATCGACAAGCGTCTCGTACGTCGCCCCCGGCCGCCCTTCGATGCCGAGCCGTCGCAGATAGCCGTCGATCATCGCTCATACCTTCCGTGCCGGTGGACCAGCGGGTCGGCGTCGTCACCGACCTCCAGCGACACGATCTCGCACGTCGCCAAGGCGGACCAGCCGATTTCCTGCATCGACACCAGGCGTACGCCTGCCCAGGTCGGCGCATCGGCGAGCCGCTGGCCGAACTCGGTCGTCTCCCACGACCCGGTCCGGAACGCGCCGCCGGGAGCGGGAGCGGTGCCCCCGAACGCCTCGGCGAGGTCGCGGTGGCGCCAGTGGAGCAGCGACACGACCCCCACGCCGGTCTCCTCGAGCTCGTCACGCAGGTCCGAGTCGGGATCGAGCAGGCCGAGCACGGCTCCGGGCGACCCGTTGGCCACCATCAGCGAGGAGACCGTGAGCCCGGCCCAGGAACCGGCAGAGCCGGAGGTCCACAGCGAGACCCGCCCACCCAGACGACCGCGCAACCGGCGTACCGGATCCTCCGGCGTCGGGAACGGGTGGGACGAGTGGATCGTCAGGCTACGTCCTTGGTAGGCCCGGACTTCTTCGCGGGCTTCTTGCCCTCGGCCAGCTTCTTGGCCTCGGTGGCGTACATGTCGACGTACTCCTGGCCGGAGAGCTTGAGGATCTCGTAGACGATCTCGTCGGTGATCGCGCGCAGGATGTAGCGGTCGTTGGTCATGCCCTCGTAGCGCGAGAAGTCGAGCGGCTTGCCGTAGATCACCCGCGGGTGCACGAGCTTGCCGAACTTCTTGCCCGGAGGCGCGATCACATCGGTGCCGATCACGGCGACCGGGATCACGGGCGCACCCGTGTCCAGAGCCAGTCTGGCGATGCCGGTCCGTCCCCGGTAGAGCTTGCCGTCGTGGGAGCGGGTGCCCTCGGGGTAGATCCCGAAGAGCTCGCCCTCGGCCAGGACCCGCTTGGCGGCGATGAGCGCCCCCTCGGCGGCGGTGGCGCCACCACGGTCGATCGGCACGTTGCCGGTGCCCGAGAAGAAGATCCTCTGCAGGAAGCCCTTGGGGCCCGTTCCGGTGAAGTACTCCGCCTTGGCGACGAAACGCACCATCCGCTTCATCCCGAGCGGCATGAAGAGCCAGTCGGCGTAGGAGAGGTGGTTGCTGGCCATGATCGCCGGGCCCTTGCGCGGGATGTTCTCCGTGCCCTCATAGGACGGACGGAAAACCGCCCGAAGGATAGGCCCGATCGCGACCCACTTCAAGAACGAGTAGAAGAGCTTCGTCGACACCCCATCGCCTTCCCTATTTGCCTTCGACCGATGAGCCTATAACGAGACAGGTACTTCTACTCCCGCACCCTGTCATGAGATCCGGCTAGGCTGGAGGAGTGAGTGACCGAGACGACCGGCCTGAGGACGCGACCGGGGCCTCCGACGACGCCTCCGTGCCCTCGGAGGGCCAGCCGTCGGACGACGAGGCATGGCGCCAGATCGTCGAGAACTACGGCGACCGCCCCGCCCTCGAGGAGGAGCCCGTCGCCCGCGATCTGTTCGAGAAGAAGATCGACATCGTCGAGACGGTCGACGAGCCGGACCCCTATGACGACATGTGGCGCGACGACGAGGAGGGCTATGTCCCGCCGCCTCCGCCGCCGTTGCCGAAGCCGACCCCGGCACGTCTGCTCGCCTGGATCGGCGTGCTCGGCGCACCGGTCGCCGTGATGGTCCTGATCGTGGTCACCCAGATCACCGGCCGCCACTTCAACAGCTGGGTCATCGGCGGCCTGGTCGCCGCCTTCCTGGCCGGCTTCGTCTACCTGCTGGTGACCATGCCGTCCGAGCCCCGCGACCCTTGGGACGACGGCGCTCGGGTCTAGCTCCCGCCGGTAAGGCGGCGAGCGAGGATGCTCGCTCCCACCACGCCTGCTTCCGCGCCGAAGGCGGTCGCCACGATCCGGGGCACCTCGCGGTGGAGACGGCCGACGAGCGAGGCTTCGAGCGCGGTGCGGGCAGGCGTCAGCAGCAGGTCGCCCGCGGTGGAGACTCCCCCGCCGACGACCAACAGCTCGGGGTCGAAGGCGGCCACGAGGCCGGCCATCCCGACCCCTAGCCACGACCCCACCGACTCGTACGCAGCCAGCGCGAGCGCATCGCCGCGTGCCGCGGCGGCGGTGACCGCCGGGCCGGTGATCTTGAGCGGGTCGCCCGCGGCCAGCTCGTCGAGCGCGCAGCCGGCGTACTCCTCGGTCTCCACGCGGGCGCGCACGAAGGCGACCAGCGCGTTGCCGGAGGAGTACTGCTCCCAGCAGCCGGTGAGGCCGCACTCGCACGGGAGCCCGCCGGGTACGACCTGCATGTGGCCGAACTCGCCGGCCATGCCGTTGCGGCCCCGGACGACCCTGCCGTCCAGGATCACGGCACCACCGATGCCGGTGCCGAGGGTGATGAGCAAAGCAGAGTCGACGCCACGGGCGGCGCCGAGCTCCAGCTCGGCCAGCGCGGCGCAGTTGGCGTCGTTGTCGAGCGCCACCCGGGTGCCCCAGCGCGAGGAGAGCCGGGTCAGAGTCGGCTCGCCTCGCCAGGGCAGGTGGGGAGCGAACATGACCCGCTCCCCGGCCGCGTCGACGAACCCCGCGGCGGCCAGGCCGACGCCGGCGACGGGCCGGCCGGCGGCCACCTCGGTGACCGCCTCGGTCAGCGCGTCCTCCACCAGCTCCAGCTCGACCCGGCGTCCGGGCGTGCTGCGCTGAGCGGTGCGGAGCACCTCACCGGCCGGTGAGACCTCCGCCGCGAGCACCTTGGTGCCGCCGATGTCGACACCGATGTGCAGGCTCACTGGAAATGGCTCATTTGCGGGCCAGATCAGCCGCGCCGATCAGACCGGCCTGGTTGCCGAGCGTCGCCTTGCGTACGTCGAGCATCGGCCGGTGTCCGCGGCCGGTCAGCTGGGCCTGGAAGGCACGCCGAGCGGGCCCGAGCAGCAGGTCGTCGGCCTCGGCCACTCCCCCGCCGATGGCCACCACGGCCGGGTCCAGCACGGCGGCGATCGAGGCGATCCCCTCGCCGAGCCAGATGCCGAGGTCGGTCAGCGCCTCGATCGCGAAGGCGTCCCCGTCGCGGGCCGCCTCGGTGATCAGCGGGCCCTTGATTTTGTCGAGGTCACCCTCGGCACGATCCAGGACCTCGCGGGCCAGCAGGGACCCTCCGCGCGCGGCGGAGCGGACGTTGCGCACCAGGGCCGACCCCGAGGCGTACTGCTCCCAGCAGCCGCGGTTGCCGCAGCCACACAGGTGGCCGTTGGGCACGACCCTCATGTGGCCGATCTCGGCGCCGACGCCGAAGGCGCCGCGGTAGAGCTCGCCCTCGAGCACCAGGCCGCCGCCGACACCGGTGCCGACGGTCACCAGCATCATGTTGTCGACCTCGGCACCCGCGCCGTACTCGAACTCGCCCCACGCAGCCGCGTTGGCGTCGTTCTCGATCACGACCGGCAGCTCGAGGACCTTCTCCAGGCGCTCCTTGAGCGGTACGTCGCGCCAGGCGATGTTGGGCGCGAACATGACCGTCGAGCGGCCCTTGTCGATGTAGCCCGCCGCGCCGATGCCGACGCACTCGATCGGGTGGCGGGTCTTGAGCTCCAAGACCACCTCGACGATGGCGGCCTCGATGGCCTCCGGGCTCTTCGCCGGTGACTCGACGCGGTGGTCCTCGATGATGTTGCCGTCGTGATCGACGACGCCGCCGAGAATCTTGGTGCCACCGACGTCGACACCACAGGCGAGCTTCTTCGTCGTCGTCATGCCTCAGCTCCAGCCGTCAAGATCGATCCGTTCGACCTTCTCCGAGCGCTGCGCCCAGTCCCGGGTCGCATCTTCCTCAGCCCGCACGCCATCACTGTGAGCTTCCTCGCCTTCACTAGGGCCAGCACCCGGACCCGTGGCCGCCGCGTTGAGCACCGTGACCGCGGCCTGCATCAACGATGCGGCAGCGCTGGCCAGGTGCACCTTGACCTCCGGACTCGACTCCCGGAGGACATGTACGGTACGGCACAGCGGGCAGTAGGCACACTCCGGTGCCCCGGTATCGAGATGCTCCCCGACCGACTCGGTGAGGTGGCCGATCCGGGAGTCCTTGGCCCACTCGCCGATGGCCTCCATCAGCCGGCCGAGCTCCTCGGCGGTCGACCCCAACGGCTCGTCCGCCCACTCGTGGCGCTGCTCGCTCACGACTACTCGCTCTCGGTGTTCGTCGTCTGACGAGAAAACGTTACTCGCAGCTCCCCGCCCTCGACCCGCGCCCCGCTGACGCGCATCCGGGCGAGTGCGGCGGGAAGGGTCAGCAGGCGCCGGTAGGCGCCCACGGTGATCGCCAGCTCGTCGCCGTTGCGGCCCAGCTGGACCTGGTCGCGCGCGACCCACTGCGCCAGCCCGGGCAGCGCCAGATGGACGATCGTGGTCTCGCCGGTGGTCTCGGTCCGGAACGGAGCCGCGGTCTCGGGGACGGCCAGCGGGTCGACGCTGCCGGTCCAGGCGTACGCAGCCTCGGCGACCTCGCGCAGATCCTCGACCCCGACCGGCTCGGTCGGCCGGTAGAACGAGCGCCAGACCGGCAGCCCCTCGAAAGAGGCGCCCACGTCGCCGAGCACGTCGTCCTGGGCCTTGACCCAGCCGGCGCGCCAGTCGTCGGAGCCGCCGGCCGGGAAGATCCGGTTGGCGACGACACCGTCGACGCGGTAGCCGTAGAGGGAGAGCGTCGTCCAGGACCGTCGTGCCTCGGCGAGGACGACTCGCTCGGGGGTCAGCACGATGCGTACGGACGCCTCGGGGCCCGACAGCAGGGCACGGACCTCTGCGAGCTCGTCGTGGAGCCGGACCAGGGCGTCGAAGACGGAGTCGCCGGGCATCGGCACGCCTGCGGCCTTGGTCAGCACCGGCTTGAGCGCCTTCACCATCTTGCGCTGCACCGGGAGGATGCGTTCGAGGTACCAGCCCAGGGCCTCGGGAAGGGCGAGCAGCCGCAGCGTCTCGGCGGTCGGGGCGCAGTCGACCACGATCGTGTCCCACTCCCCCGAGACCACCATCCGGCGCAGCTCCAGGAGCGCGAAGACCTCCTCGGCACCGGGGATGATGGTCAGCTCCTCGGCCGCGATCCGGTCCACCCCGATCGTGTCCAGGACGCTCAGCAGATAGCCCTGCACCTCCGCCCACGACTCCTCGAAGCGGCGCTGGGCGTCGACGTGCTGGACGTAGAGGTGCTCGGTGACCTGGACAGGGTCCGAACCCAGCGCGCCTTCGACCCCGAACGCGTCGCCCAGGGAGTGGGCGGCATCGGTCGAGAGGACCAGGGTGCGCAGGCCGCGGGCCGCGGACATCGCCGCGGTGCCGGCCGAGACGGTCGACTTGCCGACGCCGCCCTTGCCGGTGAAGAGAAGGATTCTCACGAAGGCATGCCCTGCTTCTCGACTCTCTGCTTGAGGCCTCGCAGCGCGGTGTCGATCAGGACCTTCTCGCCCTTGCGCTTGAGCATGCCGATCAGCGGGATGCTCAGGTCGAGCGCGAGCCGGTAGGTGACCTCGGTGCGACCCCCGAGGTCGCGCAGCACGTAGGCGCCGTCCATCGACCGCAGCAGGTTGCCCTTGACCAGCGACCAGGTCACCTGGCGGTCGTCGTCCCAGTCGTACGCCAGGGTGTATTCGTCCTTGATCGGCGCGACGTCCAGCACGAAACGGACCTGCTCGGCCCGCCCGTCGACGCCGGTCTCGAGGACGCTGACCTCCTGCATGCCCTTGGCCCAGGCCGGATAGGACTTGAAGTCCGCGATCACCGCCATCACTGCCGAGGGCGCGGCCTCGATCACGATCGTCGAGGTGGTCTGATCGGCCATCGGTGGTGTCCTCACTCCCTGACTTGCTAGGTGCCATGGAGCGTACCGGATAGCATCCCGGTGAAATGGTCGGGCTGTGACGGGGGTAACCTCCGGTTCGTACCCACCTACCATCAGTATGCGGAGGCCCTAGTGCGCGAGTTCTCCACGCCCGCGACGTACGTTGTTCCCCCCACCGGCAGTCTGAGCGACGATGTCGTGCGCAACGCCGCTGAGGCACCCGATGTAGCCGTCCTCAGCCGGCCAGGCGCCGACGGCTCCTGGGTCGACGTGACGTCGTCCGAGTTCCTCTCTGAGGTCTCCGCCGTCGCCAAGGGACTGATCGCGGCGGGTGTCGGCGCTGGGGACCGGGTCGCGCTGCTCTCGAAGACGCGCTATGAGTGGACGCTGATCGACTACGCGATCTGGTTCGCCGGCGCGACGACGGTGCCGATCTACGAGACCTCCTCGGCCGAGCAGATCGAGTGGATCCTCCAGGACTCCGCCGCCGTGGCGATCATCGCCGAGGACGCGGGCCACATGAGCCGGATCAGCGAGGTCCGTGCGAGCTGCGCAGCGCTCAACAGCGTGTGGTCGATCAACGACAACGCCATCGACCTGCTGGTCAAGCTCGGCGCCGACATCACCGACGAGCAGCTCGAGGTACGCCGCAGCGCGGTCACCCCTGACGACGCCGCGACGCTGATCTACACCTCCGGCACCACCGGCCGCCCGAAGGGCTGCGTGCTGACCCACGGCAACTTCATGTTCGAGCTCGGCGTCGTCGTCGACTCGCTCGATGGCCTGTTCAACATCGAAGGCCGCAGCACGCTGCTGTTCCTGCCGCTCGCGCACGTCTTCGCGCGGATCATCCAGATCGGCTGCATCACGTCCCGCACCCGTCTGGGCCACACCCCCGACATCAAGAATCTCGTCGCCGACCTCGGCACCTTCCAGCCGACCTTCGTGCTGGCCGTGCCGCGGGTGTTCGAGAAGGTCTACAACACCGCCTCGCAGAAGGCCGTCGCCGACGGCAAGGGCAAGATCTTCGACATGGCCACCGAGGTCGCGATCGACTACTCCCGCGCCACCGAGACCGGCAAGGCGCCGTTCCTGCTGGCCGCCAAGCACAAGCTGTTCTCCAAGCTCGTCTACGGCAAGCTGCTCGCCGCGCTCGGCGGCAACTGCTCCTACGCGATCTCCGGCGGAGCGCCGCTCGGTGACCGCCTGGGCCACTTCTACCGCGGCATCGGCGTCACCGTCCTGGAGGGCTACGGCCTCACCGAGACGACCGGCGCGCTCACCGTCAACCTGCCCGAGGCGTTCAAGATCGGCACCGTCGGCCGGCCGATTCCCGGCACCTCGGTCCGTGTCGCCGACGACGGCGAGCTGCTCTTCAAGGGCGGCCAGGTGCTGAAGGAGTACTGGCAGAACCCTGCCGCCACCGCGGACGCGAAGACCGATGACGGCTGGTTCCACTCCGGCGACCTCGGCGAGGTCGACGACGAGGGCTTCGTCAAGATCACCGGCCGCAAGAAGGAGATCCTGGTCACCGCCGGCGGCAAGAACGTCGCCCCGGCCGTCCTCGAGGACCGCCTGCGCGCCCACGTCCTCGTCGACCAGTGCATCGTCGTCGGCGACGGTCAGCCGTTCATCGGCGCGATCGTCACCATCGACCCCGAGGCCCTGCCCACCTGGGCCGAGGCCAACGGCAAGTCCGGCAACATCGAGGACCTCGTCGAGGACGAGGACCTGCTCGCCGTGATCCAGAGCGCCGTAGACGACGCCAACAAGGCGGTCTCGAAGGCCGAGTCGATCCGCAAGTTCGTGATCATCGCCGACTCCTGGACCGAGGAGGGTGGCCAGCTCACCCCGAGCCTCAAGCTCAAGCGCAACGTGGTCATGCGCGAGTTCAGCCACGAGGTCGACGCGCTCTACAGCAAGTAAGAGTTCTCGTGGCGCCGAGTCGGCGCATCCTGATCGAGATCACCGCCGAGTCGGCTCGTCATGACGAGCCGACTCGGCGGCATTTCTGGTCAGGATGAGCCGACTCGGCCTCTTTTCAGTCGAGGACGCGGTGGGCGATCGCGATGCGCTGCAGGGTGGTCGGGTGGGAGCCGAACCACCACTGCGACCAGGCCTGCGGGGACGGGTCGGAGAGCGAGCGGGCGCCGAGGTCGTGCTGCAAGCGGGTGAACGACTCCAGGTCGCCGGTGGCATGGAGCGCGTCGACGTCCGCGCGGGCCTCGACGTGCCGGCTGAGGCCGTTCTGGACGGGCATCGCCAGCACGCTCGCCAGCGCGAAGACCGCCATCAGCATCGGGACGGCTTCGGGGGTGGCGTACTCGTCCTGGCGGCGGTAGGAGAGCAGCAGGCCCAGCAGACCGACGCCGGCGACCGCGCCGGCGGCGCCGATGACCGTCCCGACCAGGACGTCATCGTGCTTGGCGTGGGCGAGCTCGTGGGCGACGACGGAGAGGACGGCGCCGCGGGCGGCCGCGCCCCGCTGCGAGTCGACGAGGTTGTCGTAGAGGACGACGCGGCGGGTGGAGCCGAAGCCGGTGACGTACGCATTGAGCGAGGTCGTCCGCCGGGAGGCGTCGACCACCAGGACGTCGTCGAGCTCGACGCCCTCACGCTCGGCGATCGCCATCACCTCGGTGCGGAACTGGCCGCGTTGCAGCGGCTCGAAGTCGTTGAACAGCGGCTCGATGACGACCGGGTAGACGAACGAGCCGACCACTACCAGGGCCGCGACCAGGGCGGCGGCGACGGCGGGCCACCAACGGCGGCCGAGGCGGATGCAGGCGAAGAGGGCGAGCAGCGCCACCGAGCTGGTCACGATGCCGACGACCTGGTTCAGCAGCGAGTCGCCCAGCCAGGGCCCCCACGCCTGCCGGGAGAGCCCGTAGCGCATCTGCAGGCGGTGGATCGCCACCGCGAACGGCATCGTCGCGATCCAGCCGAGGAGCGTGACCACGGCGACCGCGAGCACCACCCGGAGCAGCCATGGTCCGCGTATCCGCGCGACCAGACGCCGCCCCAGCGGGGTGAACCCGAGCACGCAGGCGACCACGAGCGAGACGACGAGCGAGGCCCGGCTGATCCAGCGAGCGGTGCCGGAGTAGGCCAGCATCCGCTCGAGCTCCTCGGGCGTGAACACGTCACGCTCGTCGGGCAGGTCGAGCGCGCCGCCCGGGTAGGGGTGCCACGGGATCAGCAGCCAGGCGAGCACCACGAATGCGACCGCCCCGAGGACGAGAACCACCCAGGACGTACGCCGCGTTGCAATCACTTCGCAGATTCTGACAGATGGGTCCGCCAGCGGGCGGTGAGTTCGTCCTCCCCGAAGCCGAAGCTTGCCTGCAGCGCCTTCTCCAGACCGATGCCGCGCCCGGTCTCCTCGTAGAGGTCGACCAGGGCCTGCTCGCCGCCGGCCTCGGCGAGCACCTCGCAGGCGAGCCAGGCGGCTTCGTACTCGGCGCCGAAGTGCTCCGAGCGGGTGTTGAACTCGGCCTTGCCCGGCAGGTGGTCGGGGGCGCCGTTCTCGCGGACCTGGGCGAGGATCTGGCCGGCGGTCTTGGACAGCGGCAGCTTGGTGTCGCGCAGCGCGACGTAGTCGGCGAAGCCCTCGACAAGCCACATGGGCCGGCGGGTGTTGGTCGCGGCGTCGGTGGCCGCGTGGGTGGCCTCATGGGTGATGACGATCTGGGCGCCGGGAGCGTCGAGGTCGCCGATGACGCCCTGGTTGACCCACACGTGCAGCGGGGTCCCGACCTTCGTGGACCCGTCGACGGTCGCGGTGACCGCCGCCACGGCGGCGTAGGTGCCCGGCTGCGCGCCGAGCGCGGAGTCGAGGCCGGTGGACGGCACCTCGAGGACCAGGCGCGGGTCGTTCCAGGGGATCACCTTGCGGACCCCGGCGACCGCGGTGGTGGCCAGCTCGGCGTAGCGGTCGGCGACCTCTGCGGAGGCCTGGACGATGACAAGAGTGGAGCCGGTACGCCGCACCTCGACCGGACCGCTGAGCCACAGCGGCAGCCGCGTGCCCTGCGCCGCCGAGAACCCGGTGATCGCGCCGTCGGCGTCGAAGCCGACCTTCAGCTCCTCGGTCAGCGCGGGATCGCCGGGCATGCGCCACGACATCTCGACGTCGGCCGTCCAGGAGCCGTCCGGCTCCACGTTGTCCGCCTCGGCGACGTACCTCGCGGTGACGTCCTCGATGCCGATGGCATGGGCGTTGCGCACCGCCACCGAGGCGGCGTCCTCGCCCTCGGGCTCCGCCCCCTCACGTACGCCGTCGACCAGCTCGTCCAGGGAGGCCCGGGCGCCTTCGGTGTCGGCGCGCACGACCGGCGCGGTGGACGGTGTGGGCGCGACGTACTCGCCCCCGCCGGTCAGCCGCCAGCCGACGAACCCGGCGAGCAGCATCACCAGCACGAGCGCGGCCCCGATCAGGGCCGGGCGAGAAAGAAGAGAGCCGACCGTTCGCACCTGCGAACGATCGGCCTCTTCGGGGTCCTGGGTCAACTCAGCCCGGGCGGACGGCGCCCGTGTAGGGCATCTCGTCCATCGGGGAGACCTTCACACCGGTGCTCGGGTTGGAGGCGTGCACGATCATGCCGTTGCCGATGTAGATGCCGACGTGGCTGATCGGGCTGTAGTAGAAGACCAGGTCACCGGGGGCGAGCTGGTCGCGCGAGACCTGGGGTCCGCTGCTGTACTGCGCCGAGGAGGAGTGCGGGAGCGAGACGCCGGCCTGGCCCCAGGCACCCATGGTGAGGCCCGAGCAGTCCCACGACTCGGTCCCGGTGGCGCCGTAGACGTAGGCGTCGCCGACCTGGGCGAGGGCGTAGTCGACGGCCACCTTGGCGCGACCCGAGGGCGGCGGCAGGTTGGAGGGGATGCTGGTGTCGGTGGACTGGAACTCCTCCAGCTCATCGGCCTCCAGCTCGTCGAGCTCGGCCTGAGCCGCCTCGTACTTCTTGTCGATCTCGCTCTTCTTCTGCTGCATGGTCGTCTTGACCTTGGCCATCTGGGACTTGGCGTCCTCGGTGGCCTCGCGACGCACCTGGAGGGCCTCCGCCTCGGTGTTGTACCGAGCCAGCAGGTCGGCCTGCAGAGCGTTGTAGGACGAGACGGTGGAGAGACCGGCGAGGAACTCCTGCGGGTCCTCGGAGGTGATCACCTGGCCGACGGCAGAGACGTCGGAGCCCTCGAACTGCCGCAGCACGGAGTCACGGAGCTCGGCGCGGATCTTGTCGAGCTCCTTGCTCTGACGCTTCTCGTCGGAGCTGAGGTCGTCGAGCTGGTCCTTGAGGTCCTGCAGCCGCAGCTTGGCGTTGCTGTAGTCCTCGTTGGCCGCCTCGGCCTGGGTGTAGAGCTTGTCGACCTTCTTGCGAACGTCGTCGATGTCTGGGTCTGCCTGGGCGGGGGTCGCTGCGGGAATGATCCCGGCGACACCGATGGCGGCGATGCCGGCTACTCCGGCAATGAGTCGCTTCCGGTCGCGTGTCACGAGCGGACGGTCTCCTTGTGTAGTCGTTGACGCCTACCGGGTGAGCTGACGGGTTCAGGCACGACCTGCCTTACCACCGCTCCTCGATCTGGTCTCCCAGATCGCCCTTGCGGCGGATGCACCCCAGGTGATCGCACTCCGTTTTCGCGGCGTACGACCGGTGTGGTTCCCCGGCTCCTGGCCCGCCCCGAAGCGGGCCTGGACTAAGCGCGACACTCGCGTGGGCCGGTTGACCCACTCCCACGAGCGCCAAGTTCCTGCGCACACTAGCCGACGGCATCCCCCACCTGCCAACCACCCACGCCCAAAAGTTCGGCTACATCCCTTCCACCATGCGCAGCGGCGGGACCAGCCCACCTTCGGCCAGCACGTCGAGCGCCCGGCGCTCGTCGTCCTCGATGGTCAGCTCCGGCGGCGGCCCCAGCAGCACGGTGACCACGCAGTCGTGGCACGCCAAACCGCGTACGAGGCAGGTGTCACAGTCGATTCTCGTCGTCATGCTGTGACGGTCTCACCGAGCACCGACATTTTTGCTTTCGTCCGGTTGCGTGCGGCGTGTCACCACCATCGCAGCACGGTATTCGAGGCGGCGATCGCGGACCGGGTCCCTACACTTGGAACATGGAGGTCTCCGCGTACGCGACGCTCCCCGACACGGTCCGGGGGCGCATCGTCGCGCTCACGGCCGGGGTGCTTCCCGACGTGGTGCGGCTCCCACCCGCGCTCAAGCGGATCGCCGACTTCGCGCCTGCCCGGCGCGCCAAGGCCGGCGGCGCGATGATCGCCTCGGTGCTCGAGAGCGACGACGAGGTCCGGGAGAAGGTCGGCAGCCAGCTGCGCCCGGCGTACGTTCCCGAGGGCTCCTCCGACGACGTGGTCCTTCCCGAGGACCCGGCCGAGGCGGCCGCCGTCGTCTGGCTCATCCGCCCCGACGGCTGGGAGGTCTCGCTCAAGGAGGCCCTGGACCGGCTCGACGCCGCCGCGGTGCCCGTGGTCGACGCCGAGGTCGCCCGCCTGCGCGGCAAGCTCGCCGCCGCCGAGGACGAGATCCGCGAGGTCCGTGCCGACCGCAAGGCCCGCCTCGACGACCTCAAGGCCGACAACACCGCCCTGCGGCGCAAGCTCGGCGAGGCCCGAGCAGCCGCACGCGAGGCCGGCACGGGACTGGACGCGGCTCTGACCGAGACCCGCGCGGCGCTCGCCCGTGCCGAGGACGAGCTCGCCGCACGTGACCGCCAGCTGCGTCAGCTCCGCAGCCAGATCGACAAGCTGGAGCGCGAGGCGGCCGCCGAGCGGCGTACGTCCAAGACGGACCGCGAGGACGCCTCGCTGCGCGCCCGGTTCCTGCTCGACACGCTGCTCGACGCGGCCGGAGGCCTGCGTCGCGAGCTGGCGCTGCCACCGGTCACCGGCACCCCGGGCGAGCGGGTGGAGGCCGAGCTGGCCTCCGCGGACGCCGCCGCCGGTGCCGGGGTCACCAGCAGCGCCCACCTCGAGCAGTTCCTGGCCATGCCGCGGGTCCGGCTGATCGTGGACGGCTACAACGTCTCCAAGGCGCTGTGGCCAGACTCGGCGCTCGACGCCCAGCGGCTGCGGCTGCTGCGGGGGATCGCGCCGATCGCCGCCCGCACCGGCGCCGAGACGACCGTCGTCTTCGACGCCCACTCCGCATCCGTACGTCCCACCGCCGTGCCTCCGCGCGGCGTCAAGGTCCTCTTCTCCCCCGAGGGCGTCATCGCCGACGACGTCATCCGCGACCTCGTCGACGCCGAGCCCGCCGGCCGCGTCGTCCTGGTCGCCACCGACGACGCCGAGGTCGTCAAGGACGTACGCCGCGCCGGCGCCCGCACCGTCCCGCTCTCCTCGCTCTCGCCCCTGCTGGGCTGATCCAGCAGGCTTCCTGCGCCATACCGCCCTGATTCGATAGGTTCTCTCGACGTTCGAATCATCGGGAGTGGGAGACCAGCGCGTGCGGCACACCCTCAGCGCGATCGGCAGGATGATCCTGTGCGCCGCGGGATTCGTGATGTCCATCTACGGCAGCGTCCAGCTCAACGCCCTCAAGTCGCCGGGATTTCGCGAGCTGCTGCACGAGTCGAGCTTCTGGGTCGCCGCCATCGGTGGCCTGATGACCGCGATCGCGTTCGAGGCGATGCGCCGGGCGCAGGTCCCCGCGGCGGCGCCTGCCCAGCCAGTCGAGGCGGCCGAGCCCGTCAGGTCGGTCGAGCCCACCCCGACTGAGCCCGCGAAGGACGAGCGCCCCGCCGAGGACGGCGACAAGCTGAGTCTTGTCGAGGTCGTCGGTCTCGCCGCGGGCGGTGTCATCGGATCGGGCTGGCTCCTGGCGGTGCCCGGCCTCCACGAGAGCCTCGGTGAGGCCGCGCTCCTCGGCTGGGCCGCCGGCGGCGTACTCATGCTCACCATCGCGGTCGTGATGGTCGAGTTCGGGCTCATCTCCCAGCGCACCGGCGGGCTGCTGTTCCACCCGCACGACGCATTCGGGCCGCTGGTGGTGATCATCCTGGCGGCATCCCTGTGGATCTCGTACGCCATCAACCCGGCCGCCCAGGCGGCGGCCGCGGTCAACGGGCTGGCCGAGGTCGTCCCCGCCCTGGCCGGCGAGGGCGGGCTCACCGGGGTCGGCTCCGCCCTGGCGGTGGCCGTGACCGCCGCGATCATCGCCTTCGTGCTGCTGCCCCGGCGGTTCGTGCTCCGTACGAACGCGGCCCTGACACTGCTCAAGATCGCCATCCCGGTGATCTTCGTGGTGTTCCTGGTGCTCGCGGTCCCCGGTCGTCCCACCGGCGCAGAACCCGCGCCCGGGCCGACGTCGACCGGCGTGCTGAGCGCCCTGATCACCAGCGGCGTGATCTACGCCTACATCGGCTTCCAGGCGCCCCTGGACGTGACCGGCGAGGTCCGTGGCGGCCGTCGCGAGGTGGCCAGGCGCGTGCGCTGGGCGGTCTACGGCACTGTCGTCGGCTCGTTCCTGCTCTACTCCGCGCTCCAGCTGGTCTACGCCGAGCACATGTCCGCCTCCGGGGCCGAGCACGGCACCTCCTACGCCCGCCTGACCGACGCGGCCACGCTGGCCGGGGCGCCGATCGACTGGCTGGTCGTGCTGATCCGCATCGCCGCGATCATCGCCCCGATCGGCTCGGGCATCGTGTTCACCTACGCCCTCAGCCGCGAGGTCTACGCGCTCAGCGCGGAGAGGTACGTCCCCAGCGGCCTGCACGAACCGCGAGCATCGCGGCTCCCCGGCCGCACCAGCGACTCCTTCTGGCTGATCCTGCTCGTGAACCTGATCCTCGCGCTGGTCGTCCTGGTGGCCGTGGGCGGCGACTGGCAGACCCTGGCCGTGCTCAACACGATCCCGATCCTGATCCTCTACGCGGTCACCTGTGTCGTCCTGGCCGTGCGCTCCGACCTGCTCGGGACGGGCGCCCAGCGGCTCCTGCCGTTCGCGGCGTACGCGGCCTTCGTCGTCATCGCGCTGGTCGTCAACGAGTCCGCGTGGGACCGGGTGTGGAAGGGCGTGGCGGTGATCGGCTGGGGGTCGCTCGTCCTCCTGGTGCTCCCCTGGCTCCATCATCTCCGGGTCCCCGGCCTGGGCTGGTACGACGCGAAGAACCACGGCGCGCGGCTGGTCTCTCGCGACCCGGCGAACCGCCCGTTCGTCGTGCTGGCGCTCTACCTGGTCGCGCTGACGCTGCTGAGCGCCGTCCGCCACCGGATCGACGACGACTCCGTGTGGAGCGTGTGGAGCCTGCGTGCCCTGGTGATGATCGTCGCCTCAGGCGCGTTCGTCCTCCTCGTCGGTGCGGGGCGTCGCTACCTCAGGCAGACCCGGCTCACGACGATCCGGCCCTGACCCACTCGGCCTCCTCCTCCTGGCCGGCGGCGACCAGGGCCTCGACGACGGCATCGACCCGGGCCCGGTCCTGCCACCGCCCCACCGAGCGGCGCAGGACCCCGGCGCGGCTCGCCTCGGGATAGCGGTGCAGCCGCAGTCGCGTGGTGATGCCGACGATGTCGGTGGGCGTGACGCTCTGCGCCTGGTCGAGATAGCGGATCAGCAGCCGGTCGGCCGTGCCGGCGAGCTCCTTGCGAAGGAGCTGGTGCGCGGTCTCGGCGATCGTGGGCCCCGCGCCCCGGCGGTTGATCGCCTCGTCGGCGAGGTGGTGCCAGGACGTACGCACCGCGTCGGTGAAGCCGGCCGACTCGAGGGCGGCGAGGCACTCGGCGTACCAGGCGACATACGTCTCCTCGGTCGGCGCCGGATAGACGAGCAGATCCTCGGCCAGCCTCCAGCCGACGTCGGCTGCCACGGCCGACCGGCCCCGCCTCCCGACCCGGGAGGGCACGTGCCCGAGTAGGCCCACGATCTCCTCGGCGGGGCGGAGCCTGACCAGGGTCGCAGCCTGTCGTCGAAGGTCCTCCCCCAGCGTCCGGCCGTGGCCGTCGGCGAGATAGCCGGCGATGCCCTCCACGACGGCGGATCCCATGGGCTCGCGGTCCGCGCCCTCCGGGGTGAGCACCCAGAGGAGGAGGTTCCGCATGGTCTCAGTGGACGGCTGCGCCCACGACCACCGGTCGAGGAAGTCGCCGAGCCGCTCGATGTGGCCGCTGTGGGCGAGCGCGCGGACGAGCATCGCGGCCTGGGCCTCGTTGCCCTCCTCGATGAGGGTTTCGCAGATGCGCTTCAGGTTCATCGGCGTCGCGTCGCTAGCCATCGCCGCCAGGAGGCTGTCGCGGCCGGGACCGCGGCTGCCGCGCAGCAGCAGCACGACGTGCTCACGCGCCTCCTCGGCGTTCTCGCTGCCGTCGAGGCGCAGCTTGAACCAGTCCTCGAGCACGCGGCCGCCCGGGCACAGCTCCCAGAACGCCGCGACGAGATCCTGCTGCTGGGCCGGACCGGGCGCCCGGCCGAGGTCGCCGATCGCGCCGAGGGTGCGCCAGAGCAGGTCCAGCGCGATCTCGCGCAGCCTCGGGCTGGCGTACAGCGCGACGTACAGCAGGGCCTTGTCGAGGTTCGAGCGACCGCTGGACGGGGCCGCGAACTGCTTCACGGTGTCGTTGACCAGGTCCGGCGCGCCGAGCAGGTGCAGCGCCCGGAGGAACCGGGCGATGTCGGGGACGGTCCGCTGACGGAGTACGTCGTGGATCACGGCGTAGGCAATGGAGGCGTCGTGCTCGGTCTCGATCGCGAGCCGGGCCGCGTCCTCGGGCGGGCGGTGCAGCGCGGCGGCCGCGATCAGAATCACCCGGTCCGCGGCGGACTCCAGCGAGGTCGCCACGGCGGCCAGGTCGCCGTCCGCGAGCCTGCCGTAGGCGTGCAGTGCCTGGACCGCGATCGCCGGATGGCCCTGCGTACGCAGCTCCGCGAGCCAGGCGACGAACCGGTCGACACCTTGGCCGGAGACCCGGGCGAAGGCGTGGTCGATCAGCTTCTGGGTGTTGAGGACCTCGTCGGCCTTGGCGCCGTCGAGCACCGTGACGTACTCGACCAGGCCCGCCAGATCGCCGGTCAGCGTGTCGAGCACGCGTTCGTTGAACCGCAGCGCCGCGGTCTGCCCGTCCTCGCTCAGCAGCGTCCTGGCCTGCTCGCCGGCCTCGGCCGGCTCGACCTGCAACGAGCCCGAGCGAGCGAACCACCTGGCCCAGGGCCGGTCCTCGTTCCCGGACGTCGATCCCTCGGTGCCGCTGTTTCTCGCAGCGATCGCCCACACCTCCCATGTCGGTGGCCACACCCTAGTGGCGAAGGACTGTCGGCGGCACTCGCTAATGTGTTCGCATGAGCAGTGCGGCGGTGACAGAGGCGCGGAAGGAGATGCGAGCCCGTGCCGTGGCCCGCCGCCAGCGCGAGCAGGCCACCGGAGGCTGGGAGGCCCAGCGGGGCTTCGACGAGCTCGGCAGGCCGCTGCGCGACCTGACCTTCTGTGTCGTCGACCTGGAGACCACCGGAAACAGCCCCGACAACGGCGGCATGATCACCGAGATCGGTGCGGTGAAGGTGCGTGGCGGCGAGGTGCTGGGCGAGTTCCAGACCCTCGTCAACCCACACACCGGCATCCCGCCGTCGATCGCCGTGCTGACCGGCATCACCAACTCCATGGTCGCCTCCTCCCCCACGATCGAGTCGGTGCTCCCGGCGTTCCTCGAGTTCGCCGAGGGCTGTGTGCTGGTCGCCCACAACGCCCCGTTCGACGTGGGCTTCCTCAAGCACTTCGCCGCGAAGCAGGAGCGGCCCTGGCCGCGTTTCGAGGTGCTCGACACGGTGAAGATCGCCCGCCGGGTGGTCACCCGGGACGAGGCGCCCAACCACAAGCTCGGCTCGCTGGCCCGGGTCTTCGGCTCTCCCACGACCCCCAACCACCGCGCGCTCTCCGACGCCCGGGCGACCGTCGACGTCCTCCACGGCATGATGGAGCGCCTCGGCAACATCGGCGTCCAGACTCTCGAGGACCTGGCCGTCTTCTCGGCCAAGGTCACCACCGCCCAGCGCAAGAAACGTCACCTGGCCGAGGACCTGCCGCACGCCCCCGGCGTCTACCTGTTCAAGGACGACAAGGGCCGCGCACTCTACATCGGCACCTCCAAAGACCTCCGCACCCGCGTTCGCACCTACTTCACCGCCTCCGAGACCCGCTCCCGGATGGGCGAGATGGTCGGGCTGGCCGCGACCGTGCAGGGCATCGAGTGCGCGACGGCGCTGGAGGCGGGGGTGCGCGAGCTGCGGCTCATCGCCGAGCACAAGCCGCCCTACAACCGCCGCTCCCGACGCCCGGAGAAGATGCACTTCGTCAAACTCACCCAGGAGCCGTGGCCCAGGCTGTCGCTGGTCAAGCAGGTGCTCGACGACGACGCGGACTATCTCGGCCCGTTCGGCTCCAGGAAGGTCGCCGAGAAGGCGCTCCAGGCCCTGCACGACACCTTCCCGATCCGGCAGTGCGCCGACCGGCTCCCGCTGCTGCCGCGCAAGACCCCGTGCGTCCTCGCCGAGCTCCACCGCTGCCTGAGCCCGTGCGACCAGAGCGTCCCCGCGGAGACGTACGCGACCCTGGTCTCGCGGGTCCGCGAGTCGCTGCTCCACCGGCCCGACGAGGTGGTCGAGACGGTCACCGAGCGGCTCACCGGCCTGGCCGAGCAGGAACGGTTCGAGGAGGCGGCGGTCCACCGCGACCGGCTGACCTCCTACCTGCGCGCCGCCGCGCGCACCCAGCGGCTCACCGGCCTGACCCGGCTGCCCGACCTCACCGCGATCCGGCGCGAGGACGACGGCCGCTGGGCGGTCCACGTCGTCCGTCACGGGCGGCTCGCCGGGGCCGGCGTGATCCCGCGTGAGGCCAACGCGCACGCCTACGTCGCCGACCTCCAGCTCAGCGCCGAGACGGTCCTGGACGCCCCCGGCCCGGTGCCGGCCGCGAGCGCCGAGGAGACCGAGCTGGTGCTGCGCTGGCTGGAGTCCCCGGGCGTACGCCTCGCCCACGTCGAGGGCGAGTGGACCTGTCCTATCGGCGGTGCGGGCCGGCGGGCAGCGGCACTCTAGGACGATCGGCTAACGTGACCTGCGTGATCACAGCGATCGTCTTCATCAATGCCGAGGTCTCCCAGATCCCCGAGGTGGCCGAGGCCGTCGCCGCCATCGACGGCGTCAGCGAGGTCTACTCCGTCACCGGCCAGATCGACCTGATCGCCCTGGTGCGCGTCCGTGCCCACGAGGAGGTCGCCAACGTCGTCGCCGACAAGGTCAACAAGGTCCCCGGCGTGCTCGAGACCGAGACCCACATCGCCTTCCGCACCTACTCCCAGGTCGACCTGGAAGCCGCCTTCTCAATCGGGCTGGACTGAGCCCGTACTCGTGTAGCCGAGTCGGCGCATCTGCACGCCTTGGAGCGAAGCGAGCGAGGCGTGCGGATGCGCCGACTCGGCGCGTAATCATCTACCTCAGCGAGCGGTAGCCGCCACCCACCGGTCAAGCACAGCCTGAGCAGCCCCCGAGTCGATCGCGTCAGCAGCACGAGCGATGCCGCCCCCGAGCCGCTCGTCGACGCTGCCGGACCCGGCGTCGTGAACGGCAAGAGCAGCACCGGCGTTGAGCACGACGGCGTCGCGTACGGCGCCCTTCTCCCCGGCGAGCAGACGGCGAACGACAGCGGCGTTGTAGGCGGCGTCGTCGCCACGCAGGTCCTCGGTGGTGGCCCGGCCGATGCCATGGTCGAGCGGCTCGACGGTCGCCTCGGTCACGACGCCCTGCGAGACCATCCACACGTGCGAGGTCGTGGTGGTGGTGAGCTCGTCGAGGCCGTCGTCGCCGCGGAAGACCCAGGCGTCGACGCCACGGCGGGCGAAGACACCGGCCATGACCGGCGCGGCGGAGGCGTCGGCGCAGCCGATCGCGGAGGACGCGGGGCGGGCAGGGTTGGTCAGCGGACCGAGCAGGTTGAAGACGGTGGCGATGCCGATCTCACGCCGCGCGGCGGCGGCGTGGCGCATCGCGGGGTGGAAGGCCGCAGCGAACAGGAAGGTGATCCCTGCCTCCTCGGCCACCTCGCCGACCCGCTCGACATCGAGGTCGAGGCGGATGCCGAGCGCCTCGAGCACGTCGGCCGACCCCGACTTGGAGGAGGCGGACCGGTTGCCGTGCTTGACGATCTTGGCCCCGGCGCCGGCCGCGACGATCGCGGACATCGTGGAGATGTTGACCGAGAAGGACCGGTCACCACCGGTACCGACGATGTCGAGCACGCGTCCGGGCACGAAGATCGGGTTGGCCTTGGCCAGCATCCCGTCGGCGACCCCGGCGAGCTCGTCGACGGTCTCACCCTTGGCACGCAGCGCCACCGCGAAGGCGGCGATCTGCGCGGGCGTCGCTTCTCCCGAGAGGATCTCCCCCATCGCCCACGCCGCCTGGTGCGCAGACAGGGACTGTCTCGCGACCAGCGTGGTGAGGACCTCGGGCCAGGAGTGGGGCACGGACGTCATGCGCCAACGTTAACGGGCCGCAACAGTCCCACGACCGTCCGGGCCAGCTCGAACGGGTCGAGCGGGTGCGGCACGGTGGCTTCCGCACGCGACCAGGTGCCGAGCCATGCGTCCTGAGGACGACCGATGAGGACCACGATCGGCGGAGCGTCCTTCACCTCGTCCTTGACCGCCTTCGCGATCCCCAGCCCACCGGCCGGAGCAGCCTCGCCGTCGAGCACGGCCAGCGCCAGGCCACCGGCGTCGAGCTGGGCGCGCACGGCCGGCTCGGTGGCCACCTCGACGTACTCCACCTCCGGCAGAGACGGATGCGGGCGGCGCCCCAGAGCGAGGATCACCTGCTTGCGTACGTCGACGTCGTCGCTGTAGACGAGGATCTTCAGTGAATTCGAGGTGGTATCGGTCACACCCCGATGCTAGCGCCAACACCAGGCCCTGAGGCCACATGTCACAACCCGAACCTGAGCGGTGTCTAAGGGTGTAGCAGCACCCTGAAACACGACACACAGGGTCCCAAGAAGACTCTGGGAAAGGGGCAGGACATAATGGCGGGCGTGGCGACAGTATCGACTCTTCCAACAGCCCGCCTGCACGGGCATCACGACCGTCCGAGCATGGTCAGCGTGGGGACGATCATCTGGCTCGCAAGCGAGCTGATGTTCTTCGCGGCGCTGTTCGCGGCCTACTTCACGATCCGCGCGGTCAGCCCCGAGGTGTGGGAAGCCAACACCGCTGGGCTCAACATCCCGTTCGCGGCGGTCAACACGACCATCCTCGTGCTGTCGTCGTTCACCTGCCAGTTCGGCGTCTTCGCCGCCGAGCGCGGCCAGGTCGGACGTAAGGGCTCCCTGCTCGCGATCCGCCTGTGGGGCCTGCGTGAGTGGTTCATCCTCACCTACCTCATGGGCGCGGTCTTCATCGCAGGTCAGGCGACCGAGTACGCAGCCCTGGTGCAGGAGGGCATCGCCCTCAACCGCGGCATCACCGGTCCCGACGACCCCTACGGCTCGGTCTTCTACCTGACGACGGGCTTCCACGGTCTGCACGTCACCGGCGGCCTGATCGCCTTCCTGTTCGTGCTCGGCCGGACGTACGTCGCCAAGCGCTTCACCCACGAGCAGGCCGTCTCCGCGATCGTCGTGTCCTACTACTGGCACTTCGTCGACGTGGTGTGGATCGGCCTGTTCGCGACCATCTACCTCCTCAAGTGACCAAGGACTGAATGTGCGTCTACTGAACCGCTCCGTCGGTCGACTGTCGCGGCACCGTCGCCGCCCGTTGGCCGGTGCCGCCGTGCTCCTGGTCGCCCTGTTGAGCACCGGCGGCGCGTACGCCGCGCTCGCCCCGGCCTCCCAGGCCGAGCAGGAGAAGGACAACGCTGCTCTCGTCGCCGAGGGCAAAGAGCTCTTCATGATCAACTGCTCCACCTGCCACGGCTCCAACGGTGAGGGCATCACCACCCAGAACGGGAAGCTCTACGGGCCCTCCCTGATCGGTGTCGGTGCCGCCTCCGTCGACTTCCAGGTCGGCACCGGCCGGATGCCGATGGCCCAGCCCGGCGCCCAGGTCGAGGTCAAGGACCCCAGCTTCAACCAGGACGAGATCGACGCCCTGGCCGCGTACGTCGCCAGCCTCGGCCCCGGCCCGGCCGTCCCGGACCGGGAGCAGTACGACCCGGAGACCTTTGCCTCGGAGAAGGAGCGGGAGGAGGCGGTCGCCCTCGGTGGCCAGATCTTCCTGACCAACTGCACCGCCTGCCACAACTTCACCGGTGCCGGCGGCGCCATGCCGCGCGGCGGCGAGGCTCCGAGCATCCTCAACACCGACCCGAAGCACATCTACCAGGCGATGCTGACCGGTCCGCAGTCCATGGACACCTTCTCCGACGGCAACATCAGCCCGGAGGAGAAGAAGGCTGTCATCGCCTACGTCGAGTCGATGAAGGAACAGCCCGACTACGGCGGCTTCAACAATGGTTCGCTCGGTCCGGTGACCGAGGGCATCGTCGCGTGGGTCGTCGGTCTCGGCGTCCTGGTGGCCTTCGCCTTCTGGATCGCCGCGCACACCACGCGCACCAACCAGACCAAGAAGGGATCTGCCAAGTGAGCAGCGACCTCAGCGAGATCGAGAAGCACGACGACTCGCACCCCGAGCTCAACGCGCACACCGACGCGCTGCTGCCCGACCCGGGCCTGCACGAGCATCACTGGCGTCCCACCGACGTCGACCCCAAGGCGGAGAAGCGCGCCGAGCGTCAGGTGAGCCTCTTCTTCGGTCTCTCCGCGCTCTGCTCGGTGCTGTTCGTGGTTGCGTACTTCGCCGTCGAGCCTGGCTACGACGGTGACGTCTGGGCCGGCTACGGCGCCTCCAACCTGGCGCTGGGATCGACGCTGGGCTTCGCCCTGCTCTTCCTCGGCATCGGCGTCATCCAGTGGGCCCGCAAGCTCGTCGTCGACATCGAGCACACCGAGGACCGCCACCCGGCGGCCTCCTCCCCCGCCACCCGCGAGGTCGCGGTCGCCGAGCTCAAGGCCGCGCTCCACGAGTCCGGCATGGCCCGCCGCCCCTTCATCCGCAACGCGATGATCGGCTCGGCCGCCCTGCTCGGTCTGCCCGCGATCGTGATGCTCAAGGACCTGGGCCAGACCAACGCCCAGATCACCGCTGAGCAGCCCTACCCCGGTGCCGGCCTCGAGCACACCGTCTGGGATGCCGGCGTGCGCGTCGTACGCGACGTGGTCGGCACCCCGATCCGCCCGGGCGACCTGGAGATCGGTGACCTGGTCAACGCCGAGCCCTCGACGATCTTCGACGGCAGCCTGCACGGCGCGCCGCTGCAGATCGCCAAGTCGAAGGCCGCGACGATCCTGCTGCGGATGGACCCCAACGACATCGCCAACGACGTGACCCGCAACTGGTCGGTCAACGGCATCGTGGCCTACTCCAAGATCTGCACCCACGTCGGTTGCCCGATCTCGCTGAACGAGCGCACCACGCACCACCTGCTGTGCCCGTGCCACCAGTCGACCTTCGACCTCGCCGACCACGGCAAGGTCATCTTCGGTCCGGCCGGCCGGCACCTCCCGCAACTGCCTCTGGGCGTCGACGCGGACGGCTTCCTCGTTGCCCTCTCGGACTACCCTGAGCCTGTGGGCGTCAGCTACTGGGAGCGCAACACCTACGACATCGACACGATCTTCGACGACTGGTCCAAGGACCACGCCGCCGATGCTGAGCAGTACGGCTACAAGGAGGGCGGACAGTGAGCACCGACACGTCCAAGGTTGCCGCCAGCAACGGCACCAACGCCGCTGCCCCGGCGGGCAAGCCGACCAAGGCCGGCGCAGCCGCCAACTGGGCCGACGAGCGCCTCGGCCTCGGTGGCCTGAGCAAGTTCCTCTCCCGCAAGATCTTCCCCGACCACTGGTCGTTCATGCTGGGTGAGATCGCGCTGTGGAGCTTCGTGGTCCTGCTCGTCACCGGCACCTTCCTGACCCTGTGGTTCAAGCCCTCGATGGCCGAGATCACCTACCAGGGCTCCTACGCGCCGCTGCGCGGCATCGACATGTCCGAGGCGATGGCCTCGACGCTGGACATCTCCTTCGACGTACGCGGCGGCCTGCTGCTGCGCCAGGTCCACCACTGGGCGGCGATGCTGTTCATCGCCTCGATGATGATCCACATGATGCGCGTGTTCTTCACCGGCGCGCACCGCAAGCCTCGTGAGATCAACTGGGTCATCGGCGCCACGCTGCTGCTCCTCGGCACGCTCGAGGGCTTCACCGGCTACTCGCTCCCCGACGACCTGCTCTCCGGCACCGGCATCCGGGCCGCGGACGGGTTCATGATGGCGATCCCGATCGTGGGGACGTACCTCTCGTTCTTCCTGTTCGGAGGCGAGTTCCCAGGCGACGACATCATTCCACGCCTGTTCACGATCCACGTGCTGCTCATCCCAGCGATCCTGCTGGCGCTGATCGGTGCCCACCTGATCCTGCTGATCTACCACAAGCACACCCAGTGGCCTGGACCCGGACGCACCGAGAAGAACGTCGTCGGCTACCCGATGGTGCCGAACTACATCTCCAAGATGACCGGCTTCTTCTTCATCACCTTCGGTGTGACCGCCCTGCTCGGTGCCTTCTTCTCGCTCAACCCGGTGTGGAAGTTCGGCCCGTACGACCCGACCAAGGTCACCGCGGGCTCGCAGCCTGACTGGTACATGGGCTGGCCCGACGGCGCACTGCGCATCATGCCGGGCTGGGAGTCGCACTTCTGGGGCTCGACCTGGTCGTGGAACATCTTCTTCCCGGTCATCGTGCTGCCGATGGCGGCCTGGATGGTCGTGCTGATGCTCCCGTTCATCGAGTCCTGGATCACCGGCGACAAGCGCGAGCACCACCTGCTCCAGCGCCCGCGCAACGCTCCGACCCGCACCGCCACGTTCGTCGCGCTGATGACGTTCTACGCGGGCTTCTGGGCCGCGGGCGGCAACGACATCATCGCGATCAAGTTCGACCTCTCGATCAACCAGATCACCTACTTCCTGCGGGCGTTCGTGTTCCTGGGTCCGGTCGCGGCGTTCATCATCACGCGTCGTTGGTGCATCTCGCTGCAGCGTCACGACAACGAGAAGCTGCTGCACGGCTACGAGACCGGCACGGTCATCCGTACGCCGGAGGGCGCCTACCACGAGAAGCACCTGCCCCTTCCCGAGGCCGAGGCCTACGCCATGACCGTCCGCGACCGCGGCCGGGCCGGCGAGGAGCCGGAGCTGAAGAAGAACGGGAAGCCGACCTTCCGCGCGAAGCTCCGGGCCTTCTACTACGACCACGACGTGGACAAGCCGACCCCCGAGGAGCTCAGCGAGGCGCACCACCACGCCGAGCACGAGGCCCACGAGCTGGCTGCCCACGAGGGTCACCAGGTCGACGGTCACGACTTCGACGATCACCGTCACTCGGCGATCGAGGAGCCCCTCAGCCACTGACGTCCGACGCATCGGTGGGCGAGCTTGCTCGCCCACCGATGACCGGAGGAGATCGAGCGAGCCCCGCCCGCGAGCTTGCGAGCGGGCGACGGGCGGGTCGAGATCCACATCAGAGCGCACGTGGCGCCGTTCCCTCCGGGGGACGGCGCCACGTGCGTTTCTGGGTGTTCTAGCGGCCGAAACCCGGTTGCCCGCGGCCGGACGCGGACCCTAGGGTCCAGCACATGACCGGCCTCCAGGCTCGACTCCGAGCCGACCTCCTCACCGCCCGCAAGGCGCGCGACACCACGACGACAGCCGTGCTCCGCTCGACCCTGTCCGCCATCGCCAACGCCGAGGCACTGCCGGTGGCGGAGGCGGCCCTCACAGCAGACGGCCCGATAGCCGGCGCAGCCAGCGGCGTTGGCGCGACCGAGGCCGCCAGGCGCGACCTCACCGATGACGACGTACGAGGCATCATCACCGATGAGCAGACCGAGCGTCTGAGCGCCGCGACGGACCTGGAGTCCCGCGGCGCGGGCGAAAAAGCAGAGCAGCTCCGCGCCGAGGCGGAGCTGCTCGCTGCGTACCTCTAGGAACTCAGCCCTGCGGGTCGAGCTCGCCGCCGACGACCTCGAGCACCCTGGCGCGTACGTTGGCGGCGGCCTCGGGGTCGCGGGCCGCAACGGCGGCCACGAGCGCGTTGCCGAGGATGAGCTGCGGGATCCGGATGATCGAGTCGAGCTCCTGACGGAACCCGGCGCGACCGCCCTGCGGCGTGACCAGCTCGACCTCGGCGAGCTTGGTCAGCTGGGTGCCGGTGAATGAGGTGAGCGCGATGACGGCCGCTCCCCCGGCGACGGCCGCCTGGGCGACCTGGATGGTCGGCGCGGTGGCGCCGGTGCCGCTGACGACGACGCAGACGTCGCCCGGCTGGAGCAGACGGGCCCGGATGAGCTGGTCGAGGTGATCGCTGGGAGCGACGGTGCTCAGGCCCTGGGAGCCCAGTCTCATCGCGATGTCCTGGGCGACCGGCGAGGAGACCCCGGTGCCGGCGACCAGGATCGAGCGGGCCTCGGCGAGCAGCTCCACGGCCCGGGTGACCTGCTCCTCGGAGAGGAGCCCGACCATGTCGGAGGCGGAGTCGGCGATGTCGGCGAAGAAGGAGCGCACCACCGTCAGCGGGCTGCCTCCCTCGGTCGTCTCGGTCTTGGCCGTTCCGAGGTCGCGCGCCAGCAGCACCTTGAGGTGCGGGAAGCCGCGGAACCCGAGTCTCTGCGCGGCTCGGACCACGGTCGCGGTCGAGACGGAAGCCTCGGCGGCGATCTCGGCGGTGGTCGCCTCGATGGCCCACTCCGAACGGGTCAGCACGACCTCGGCTACCGCGCGCTCGGAAGGGTTGAGCCGCGGCATCGCGGCCCTTATGGCTGGGAGGACCGGCGCACTCGTCATGCCGCCACCGCAGTGGCTTCGGCGCCGTGCAGGATCCGGTGACGCAGCGCTGCTGACAGCTGGTCGACCAGGATCGTCACGATGATGATCACAGCTAGCATGATTCCACCCCACTCCCACTCACGGCCCCGAAGGACACGGTTTAATAACGCACCAATTCCACCAGCGCTCACGACGCCGAGGATCGCGCTTGCCCTGATGTTCACTTCGAAGCGGTAGAGCCAGAATGCCACCGTCTCCGGCATCATCTGCGGGATGACCGCCGTACGGATGCGCTGCCACCACGTCGCGCCGGCCGCCGTGACGGCCTCGACGGGACGCGGGTCGACCGCTTCGATGTTCTCCAGCGTCAGCTTGCCGAGCGAGCCGATCGAGTGGATGCCGATCGCCATCGCTCCGGCCATCGGGTTGAGCCCGAACAGCGGCAGCATCACGATCACCGCAAGCAGGATCTCCGGGACGGCGCGGATGGCGTTGAAGAACAGCCGCACCGGGAGGCGTAGGACCATCGGCGCGGTGTTCGAGGCGGCCAGGAACGCCAGCGGGAACGAGAACAGCGCCCCCACGCAGGTGCCGATCCAGGCGAGCGCCACCGACTCCCCCATCAGCTTCAGCGACTGCAGCCACCAGTCCCCGTAGGTGAGCTCCGGGTCGGCCTGGCCCTCGGGATGCGCTCCCGGCCAGGTGAGCACGCCGTCGAGCATCTGCCCGGCGTACTGCAGGATCTCCCCGGGGAACTGCGGCAGCCGCTCCCACTTGGCATCGTCCAGCGACCAGCCGGCCACCAGCACGATGCCGATCAGCGCCAGGCCGGCCACGGTATAGGGCCACTTCGGCGGCGGCTTCGGCCGAGTCACGGTCGCCGAGGTCATACCAGCCTCCGGCGCAGGAACTGGGAGAACAGGTCGATCGCGATGACCACCACGAAGATGACGATCACGACCGCCGCCAGCTGGGGATAGTCGGCCCGGTTGAAGTAGAGCATGATCAGCTGCCCGATCCCGCCGGCCCCGACCGCACCCAGCACCACGGAGGCGCGGATGTTGAGCTCGAAGACATAGAGGACGTACGAGGCGTAGTTGGGCAGCACGGCGGGCACGATCGCGACACGGGCCCGCTGCCAGCGGGTGGCCCCGGCGGCGTCGAGCGCCTCCAGGGGGCCGGGATCGACGGCGTCGATGCTCTCCGCGGTCAGCTTGGCGACGATGCCGATGTTGAAGATGGTCAGCGCCAGGATCCCCGGAAGCGGGCCGGTGACGACGGCGACAAAGACCAGCGCGTACGCCATGTCGGGCAGCGACCGGATCACCGCCATCACCGACTTGGTGACCCGGTAGACGGCGGGCGGCGCGCTGACCTTGGAGCCCAGCAGAGCCACCCCGAGGGCGATCAGAGAGCCCACGAAGGTCGCGATGATCGCGATGGCCGCGGTCTCCTTCAGCGCGGTCCACAGCCGCGAGGACGGGTCGGTGATCTCCGACCATTCGGGGTGCACCACCTCCCCGAGGATCATCGTCAGCATCGGCCACTGCTCGATGACCGGCGCGAGCGAGAAGTCGATCGCCCACCCTGCCACCACGGTGATGGCGACAGCGCCGACAATGCCCCCGATGAGCAGCGGGCTCGGCGGCGGCTGCGCCGGACGTACCTGCTTCGGCGAGCCGCCGCCGGGGCGGTCGAGGGTGGCCTGACTCATGCCAAGACGTCCTCGGCGGTCAGCGAGCGGCCGTAGATCCTCTCGAAGACGGCGTCGTCGGCCTCGGCGGCAGGACCGTCGAAGACCACTTCACCCGCGCGCATGCCGATGATCCGGTCGGCGTAGCGCCGGGCGAGATCGAGGAAGTGCAGGTTGACCACAGTGGTGATACCGAGATCGCGGTTGATCCGTTGCAGGTCTCGCATCACCAGGTTGGCCGTCGGCGGGTCCAGGGAGGCGACCGGCTCGTCGGCGAGCACCACGGACGGCTGCTGCGCCAGCGCACGGGCGATCGCAACGCGCTGCTGCTGCCCGCCGGAGAGCTGGGAGGCGCGTACCCATGCCTTCTCGACGATCCCGACGCGCTCGAGCGCCTCGAAGGCGATCTCCTTGTCGGCCTTGGTGTGCAGTCCGAGGGCCGACCGCACCCATGACTGCGCGTGCAGGCGCCCGGTGAGCACATTGCCCATCACCGAGCGACGGGTCACCAGGTTGAAACCCTGGAAGATCATCCCGATCTCGGCACGCAGGCGCCGCAACTGTCGCCCGCGCGCCGTGGCCACCTCGGTCCCGCCCACCGACAGCGATCCCGAGGTGACCGGCACCAGGCCGTTGATCGTGCGTACGAGCGTCGACTTGCCGGCCCCGGAGAGTCCGACGACCACGACGAACTCCCCCGCCGGGATGGTCAAGGAGACCTTGTCCAGGCCGCGGGCGCCGTTCGGGTAGACCACCGAGACGTCGTCGAAGACGATGCTGTGCCCACCATTGGTCCGACCCGCGGGATCCGAGCCGCTCATTCGCCGAAGTTCTCCTCCACGGACTTCGCCTTCTTCAGCGCGGCCGTGTCGACCTTCTCGAGACCCTCGATCTCGTAGACCGCCTTCAGCGTCTTGAGTCCCTTGGGGTCCTTCGCCATCGCGGTGAACGCGTTGGTCACCTTCGTACGCAGCTCCTTGGAGAGTCCGGCGGCGACGACGATGCCGTCGTTGGGGATCTCGGTGGAGTAGGCGAACACCACGACCTCGGAGGCGACCTTCGGCTCGTCGTCCGCGACCTCCTCGCGGGCGTCGTCGAAGCTCACCCCGATCGGGTAGTCACCGCGCGCCACGGCCAGGACCGCGGCGTCGTGGTCACCGGCGAACTGCGCGTCGAGGTCGACCAGGGCGTCGCCACCGGTGACCTGCCCCCACTGGGTGGCCGGGTAGTAGTAGCCCGAGGCGGAGCCCTGATCCACGAAGGCGATCGAGGTGCCGGGCTTGATCTTGGCGAGCGCCTCCTCGCCGGCGGGACCGGTCTTGGCGGCATCGGTGCCGTTGCAGTACTTGAAGCCCTCGACGACCTTGACCTCGTCGGCGCAGTAGGTCTCGGGGTCGTTGGTGAACCACTGGGTGTGGTAGGTCCCCGAGCCGAAGCGCACCGACTGCAGGACCGGCACCGCACCGGCCTGGTCCTCGGCCTGGACCATGCCGATCGGGCCGAGCATCGCGACCTGGGCCTGGTCGGCCTTCATCGCCACGATCGCGGCGGCATAGCTCTCGGTCACCTCGGCGCGTACGGGGATCCCGATCTTGTCGCTGAGGAACGACTCCAGGCCCTTCGCGCTCTGGGTGATCGAGTCGACGTCGCCGGAGGGCACCAGCGACAGCACGATCTCCTCGGGATCCTCCGCGGGCGCGGCGCTGTCCTCACCGCCGCCGCAGGCGGCGAGCGCGAGGGCGAGCGATGTGGCGGCACCGACCGCCAGCAACCGGGGGGTTCTCAACATTGGACAGACTCCTTGAGGGGGTGAGCTGCTATGAAGGATGACGGGTCATTCGACCAGTCCGAGACTGCGGGGTACAGGTCCACGAACGATCCTGCACGAACATGGGCCGGTCCCTGCCGGCGGTCGAATGCGTCAACGTATGCAGCAACACAACCACGCTCGACGGCGGGGGCAAGGTCATTGCGCCAGATGTCGCCGACCGACATCAACCACTCCGGCGTGTCGGCGGCTCCGACGTGGTCGAGGAAGCCGTCCAGGTGCCCCTTCATCCGGGTCGGCTTGAGCGCATCGGTGCACACCTCGTCGACCACGTCGCGTACGCCGAGGTGCTCCAGGATCGCGTCCAGCCCGCTGCCGCCGGGCGAGTTGGTCAGGATCACCCGGTGCGCGTCGATCCCGTCGAGCAGGTCGATCAGCCCGTCGGGCGTGCGGATGTCCCCCGGCTGCTCGCTGATCGCTGCCCGGCTCGCGACGTACGCAGCGCTGAGCTGCTCCTCGGTCACTCCGGCCGCCAGGCCCAGGATCTTGACTGCCTCATAGCCGTCCTGAGCGCCTGTCAGCGTCTTCGGAGCGGTCACGGGGAGTCTCTGCCCGAGGAAGGCCGCTGCGGTCTCCAGGAGCACCTCAGGGGCGTCGGTGAGGTCCGCCACCCGGGTGGCGTAGAGAAGTGCCGGTGTGTCTCCGAGACACACCGTGCCGTCCAGGTCGAGCACCAGCACAGGCCGAGGCAACGAGTCCACCTTCCAGGGCGCGGGCCGTCGGGGTCAGCCCTGCGCAACGCGATTACGTGTTAGGTGGAAAGTAAGTAAAGGCGCTGATGGAAGCAAGCATCAACCGCATGATGTCGCACGCTAATTGCTGCAATGCACAACATCGACTCAGGCGAGTGCAGACCCCGCCTGGTATTCCTCGTAGGAGGTGTTCCAGTCGCCCCAGCCGTTGCTGAAGGTCATCTCGCGGTTGGTGCCGACGGTCTCGACGACGTCGCCGCGGCGGGTCATGTCGTAGAGGAACTTGGCGTTCTCGTCGCTCATCCCGGTGCACCCGTGGGAGACGTTGGCATTGCCCTGCTGCGCGACCGACCACGGTGCGCCGTGGATGAACTCACCGGAGAACGTCAGCCGCATGGCCCACTTCACGCCCTCCATGTTGTAGTACTCCCGGTCGCCCTGGTTGATCCCGATGGTCTCGGAGTTCATGGTCTTGCGCTTGAACTTCTCGATGATCACCTTTACGCCGCTGCGGGTGATGAACCCTTCCTTGCCGGTCGTGATCGGGATGGTCCTGATCTTCTGCCCGTTCTTGAAGACTTCCATCTGGTGGGTCTGCGCGTTGGCCTTGTAGATGTGCGCGTCACCGGTCTTGAACGTGATCTCGCGGTCCTTCTGGCCGAAGATCCCGCCGCCGGCGGGGACGGAGTTGATGTTGAGCTTCACGTTGATCGTGGAGTTGGCCTGCCAGTAGGTGCGCGGGCGGTAGTGAGCTTCCTTGTCGCTCACCCAGTACCAGGACCCCTCCTGCTTCGGGGTCGACTCGACGATCATCTTCTTCTCGAAGGCGGCCTTGTTCTTCACCGGCAGGTCGTACGTCACGATGATCGGCATCCCGACGCCGACCGTCTCGCCGTTGAGCGGCGCGATCGACGGGTAGGTCTGACGGTCCAGGCCGAGATCCTCGGTCGAGAACTTGATCTCGCTCGTCTGCTCCAGGCCGTCGTCACCGGTGGCGGTGACCGCGAGGGTGTAGGAGGCGGTCGGCTCGAGCACCTCGCCCGCGCTCCAGCTGAGCCCGTCCTCGGTGATCGTGCCCCGCACCTTGGTGCCCTTGGCACCGGTCAGCATGACCTCGTCGAGCCGCCCCTTGGCCACATCGACCTTCACGACCTTGTCGACCGCGACGCCGGTGGCGTTGTTCTCGATGTTGGGCGTGATCTGCACCGTCGGCTCGGCGGGCTTCTTGGGCTCCTTCGAGGCCGAGTCGGCCCCGCACGCGGCGAGCACCGGCGCGAGGGCCGCCGCTGCCGTGGTCAACAGCACCCGGCGGCGGGCAAACACGGACGGGCGGCGAAACGGTGACTGCGTTGACACGGTGAGACTGCTCCAGACCTGATTCATTTACCCCGACGCCCTGAACCGGGACGTGGGCGCGATAACCCTACCGGGCATCACCAAGAGCTTCCCAAGAAGGGAAGCGGGGCCCGATCCATCTCGGATCGGGCCCCGCGTACGTTCTCTGCTCAGTGCTTGAACTCGCCTCGGTAGTACTCGAAGTTCCAGCCGGCGAGGGCCAGGAGGCCGAGCACGGCGGCGATGATGAGGAGCCACCAGGCGGCCATCGCGACGGCGAGGACCACCAGACCGAAGGTGAGACCGGCCCACAGCGGCCACCAGGAGAACGGCGGGAAGAAGCCGTACTCCCCGGCGCCCTCGGCGATCTCGCCGTCCTCACGGTCCTCGGGACGCGGGTCCATCTTGATGGCGTGGAAGCCGAGGTAGACGGTGATCATCGCGAACAGCAGCGTGCACATCACCAGTGCCGAGGTGCCGGTCCAGTCGCCGCCCTCCTCGGAGGCCGCGGTGACGAACCAGTAGGCCGGCGTGACCAGCACCATGAAGGCGGTGCAGACCACGAAGATCCAGGCTTCAGACTTCATCGGGGTCAGCCTTCCTTGTTGGAGCTGGTGGAGGCGAGATCGTCCTCATCGTGCTCCAGCGCGGCGATCTCCGGGTGGTGGAGGTCGAAGGCCGGGGACTCCGAGCGGATCTTCGGGATGGAGACGAAGTTGTGGCGCGGCGCCGGGCAGGCGGTGGCCCACTCCAGCGAGCGACCCCAACCCCAGGGGTCATCCACCTCGACCTTGGGGGCGTTGCGGGAGATGTAGAGGTTGTAGAAGAAGGGCAGCATCGACAGGCTCAGCAGGAACGCGCCCACCGTCGAGAACTGGTTCAGGAAGGTGAACCCGTCGCTGGGCAGGTAGTCGGCGATGCGTCGCTGCATGCCCTCGACACCGAGCCAGTGCTGGACCAGGAAGGTCGCGTGGAAGCCGACGAACAGCAGCCAGAAGTGGACCTTGCCGAGGCGCTCGTCGAGCATCCGGCCGGTCATCTTCGGCCACCAGAAGTAGAAGCCGGCGAACATCGCGAACACGACGGTTCCGAAGACCACGTAGTGGAAGTGCGCGACCACGAAGTAGGAGTCGGAGACCTGGAAGTCGAGCGGCGGGCTCGCCAGGATGATGCCGGTCAGACCACCGAAGAGGAAGGTCGTCAGGAAGCCGATCGACCAGAGCATCGGGGTGTCGAAGCTGACCGATCCGCCCCACATCGTGCCGATCCAGTTGAAGAACTTCACGCCTGTGGGCACCGCGATCAGGAAGGTCATGCCGGAGAAGAACGGCAGGTTGACCGCGCCGGTGACGAACATGTGGTGCGCCCACACCGCCACCGAGAGGATCGCGATGCCGAGGGTCGCGGCGACCAGGCCGACGTAGCCGAAGATCGGCTTGCGGCTGAAGACCGGGAGGATCTCGGAGATGATGCCGAAGAACGGCAGCGCGATGATGTAGACCTCGGGGTGACCGAAGAACCAGAACAGGTGCTGCCACAGGATCGGGCCACCATGGGCGGCGTCGAAGACGTGGGAGCCGAACTGGCGGTCGGACTCGAGCATCAGCAGCGCGGCCGCGAGGATCGGGAACGCGATCAGCGCGAGCAGCGCGGTGACCAGGGTGTTCCAGGTGAAGATCGGCATCCGGAACATGGTCATGCCCGGCGCCCGCATGCAGATGATCGTGGTGATGAAGTTGACCGAGCCGAGGATCGTGCCCAGACCGGCCATGTAGAGACCCATGATCCACAGGTCGCCACCGACACCCGGCGAGTACTGCGCGCTGGAGAGCGGCGTGTAGGCGAACCAGCCGAAGTCGGCCGCGCCGGTCGGGGTGAGGAAGCCGCTGGCCGCGATCAGGCTGCCGAAGAGGTAGAGCCAGTAGCTGAACATGTTGAGCCGCGGGAAGGCGACGTCAGGCGCGCCGATCTGCAGCGGCATGATCACGTTGGAGAAGCCGAAGAACAGCGGCGTCGCGAAGAGCAGCAGCATGATCGTGCCGTGCATCGTGAACAGCTGGTTGAACAGCTCGTCGTTGACGACCTGCTGTCCCGGGAAGGCCAGCTCCGAGCGCATCAGCAGCGCCATCAGGCCGCCGATCAGGAACCAGACGAACGACGTGACCAGGTACATCTTGCCGATCAGCTTGTGATCGGTGGTGGTCAGCAGCTGGTAGATCTGCGTTCCGAGCGGCTTGCGGCCCTCGGTGACCGGGCGCGCAGCGGTGGCGGTCACTCGCCCTCCTCCTCGTGAGTGGGGATGTCGTCGGCGGGGCGGGTGGACTTGCCACCACCGAGCAGCGGGCGCTCGGCCTCGAAGCCGTTCTGCGCCAGCGTGTCGACGTAGGACTTGTAGTCGCTCTCGGAGACGATCGCGACCTTGAAGATCATCCGGGCGTGGTAGACGCCGCAGAGCTCGTAGCAGGCGCCGCGGAACGTGGTGCCCTCGATGAGGTCCTCCGCGCTCGGGTCGAAGGTGGCCGTGGCCTCCTTCGTGGTGATCGAGTAGTGGTTCACCCGACCCGGGATGACGTCCATCTTCATGCCGAAGTCCGGGACACCGAAGTTGTGGATGACGTCGGCCGAGCGCAGGTTGAACCGCGTGGTGGTCTTCTCCGGGAGGACCAGCGTCGGGATGTGCGAGCCGGTGCCCACAACGTAGCCGTAGCTGTCGTAGGCGAACTCGTCGTCGACGAGGTTCTCGTCCGCGCTCACGTCGGGCTCACCGATGCCGTGGTTGAAGGTCCACTGCCACTGCTGGCCGGTCACCTCGATCACGTTGGTCGGGTTGCCGTTGTCCAGCATCTCGTTCTGAACCTTGACGGTGTGGTCGAAGAACACGATCACCATCAGGACCGGGGCGATCGTGTAGAAGATCTCCAACGGCAGGTTGTAACGCGTCTGGACCGGGACGTCGGCGTCGCTGCGGCGCCGGTAGCGCCAGATCGCCCAGAAGATGAGCCCCCAGGTCAGGACACCCGTGATCAACGCGGCGATCCATGCGCCCTGCCACAGGGCGAGGTTGTGATCCCCCTGCTCAGAACGTGGCTCGGGGAAGCCGAAACGCGCCGCCTCGTCCGAACAGCCACTCAGCAGGAGGGCGCCGGCCGTCAGCGTCGCCACCAGCGCACCACGTCGGGCGCGGGCGTGGGACGGAGTCGTTCCGGCCCCTGGCAAGTGCAGACCCACTACGAGCCTCTCTCTCATGCGAACACTCAGATGTCGGCAGACTACCGCGAGCGCCTCCGGATTCATCTTCAGGGGTTCCTCATGTCGCGTATGGCTACCGTTGGGTTCTGTGACCGACCGCTTCACCTACCTCGACGCCGCATCGGCCGAACCGCTCCATCCCGCCGCGCGGGAAGTGCTGCTCGCCGCGGCGGAGCAGGGGTACGCCGACCCGCGCCGCCTCCACCGGCCGGCGCGCAACGCCGAACTGCTGCTCTCCAACGCCCGCGAGGTCGTCGCCGAGACGTTGGGGGTGCGTCGAGATGAGGTGCTTTTCACATCGTCGGGGACCGCCGCCGTGCATGCGGGCCTGCTGGGGCTCGGATCACGTGGCATAGGTCACAGTGCCGTCGAACACCAGGCGGTCATCGACGCCGCCCGATGGTCGCAGCGCTCCCCCGTCACCGAGCTGGCCGTCGACGGCGAGGCCCGGGTCGACGTGGCCGCCGTGCGTGACGCGGTGGAGGCCGGAGACGTCGACGTGATCGCCGTCCAGCAGGCCAACCACGAGGTCGGCACCATCCAGCGCCTCGACGAGGTCGCCTCCGCCGCCGGCCCGGCTGCGCTCTTCGTCGATGCCGGCGCCGCCATGGGGCGGCTGCCGCTGCCCTCGGTCGGAGACGCGGTCGCCGGCTCCGCCCGCAAGTGGGGTGGCCCCGGTGGCGTGGGAGTGCTGGTCGTACGCCGGTCCGCCCGGTGGCGCTGGCCGTTCCCGGGCGATGAGTGGTCGCGTACGGACCAGGGGTTCACGAACATCCCCGGGGCCCTGGCGGCCGCGGCGGCGCTCCAGGCGGTCGTCGCCGAGCGCGAGGAGGTCAACGCCCGCCAGCACGAGCTCGTCGCGCTGGTCAGGGAACGCGTCCGGACGGAGATCCCCGACGTGGACGTCGCCGGGCCCGCCGAGGACCGGCTCCCCCACCTGGTCACCTTCTCGGCGCTGTACGTCGACGGCGAGGCGCTGGTGACCGCGCTGGACCGCATCGGCGCCGGTGTCGCCAGCGGCTCGGCCTGCACCTCCGACACCCGCGAACCCTCTCGCGTGCTTGCTGCCATGGGAGCGCTGACACACGGTAACGTTCGGCTATCGCTGACCCGCGACACGACGCGAGAGGATGTGGAGCGCGTGCTCGACGCACTACCCGGGATCGTCAAGGACCTACGCGCCGAGGCCGGCCTGTGAGCGCGCCCAACATCACCCTCGACTGCCGCGGCCAGGCCTGCCCGCGGCCGATCATCGAGCTCGGCCGCCACCTCGGCGACGTCGAGGTCGGCGAGGTCATCGCCGTCGCGGCCGACGACGTGGCCGCCCACCACGACGTACCCGCCTGGGCCCGCATGCGCGGCCAGGAGTTCGTCGGCGAGGTGGAAGCAGAAGACGGCGTACCCGTCTATCGGATACGCCGTCTGAGCTGAGCGGTAGGCATACCCGGTTAACCGGGTACTCCTGCACTTCTCAGGCGTTGCATTGCCAGAGAAGTGCAGGAAACACCGGAGAAGTTCAGGCCTTGATGTGCGGGGCGATCTGGTCCGCTGCGGTGTCGCCGTAGGACTCGCGGACCCGGGCGACGAACTCCTCGGCGGTGAAGGAGTACTCCTGCGGGCCGACGGTCTCGACGCAGTAGGCGGCGAGGACGCAGCCGACCTCGGCGGCCTGCTCGAGCTCGCAGTCCCAGGCCAGGGCGGCCAGGAAGCCGGCGCGGAAGGCGTCGCCGACTCCGGTGGGCTCGATGGCGTTGACGTTCTTCGCGGCCGGTAGCTCGATCGCGTCCTCGCCCTTGCGCTGGATGCGTACGCCGTCCTTGCCGAGCGTGGTGACCTGGGTGCCGACGCGCGCGAGGACCTCGTCGGCGGACCAGCCGGTCTTCTGCTGGAGGACGTGCGACTCGTACTCGTTGGTGAACAGGTACGCGGCGCCGTCGACGAGCTCACGGATGAGCTCGCCGTCGCCGAAGGCCAGCTGCTGGCTCGGGTCGGAGATGAAGGTGTAGCCGCGCTGGCGCGCCTCCTGGGTGTGGCGCTTCATCGCGTCGGGGTCGTCCGGCGCGATCAGCACGAAGGACGGCTCGCCGACCTTGTCGGCGATCGGGCCGAGCTCGATCTCGCGCGCCTCGGCCATCGCGCCCGGGTAGAAGCTGGCGAACTGCGCCATCGCGGTGTCGGTGGTGCACACGAACCGCGCGGTGTGCAGCGTCTCGGAGACGTGCAGGTGGTCGCAGTTGACGCCGTGGCGCTCGAGCCAGGAGCGGTAGTCGGCGAAGTCCTCGCCGACCGCACCCACGAGCACCGGCGCCAGACCGAGGTTGGCCAGGCCGAAGGAGATGTTGGCGCCGACGCCACCGCGGCGGATCTCGAGGTCGTTGACCAGGAAGCTCACCGAGAGCTTGTCGAGCTGGTCGGCGACCAGCGAATCGGCGAACTTTCCGCCGAAGCTCATCAGGTGGTCAGTGGCGATGGAGCCTGCGATCAGGAGTGAACCGGACATGCGCGGAACCCTACCGGCGAGACCTCGGGCGACGTTAAGGCTCGACCGTAGACAGAAGATGAAATATTACCGCTGAGTCGGCCTTCTGCTACCCGTTGGTAGTGCTTACCGTCGTTTGCATGACAGCCATGCGCGTTCCGTACGACGACCTCGACAGCCCCGCGCAGCTCTGCGCCGACTGCGCCGCCGCCGACAGCGCGCTGCGCCTGCCCGCACCACGGGTGCGCGAGGCGGCCCGCCCGGCGCCGTCCGTGCGGATGCAGGCCCGCGAGCCGGGCCACGCCGCGATGCTCGAGGCCTGCGGACACGTCGCCGACGACCTCGCCCTGACCTGAGTCGGACGCCGCCGCGACCGCGTGTCGTGGCTGCCCGCAGACATGAGAGCCCCTGTCACACACAGGGGCTCTCGTCATGTCCGCGACCCGGTCACTCCCTCGCGGTCACCCCGTCCAGGGCGAGGTCGAGAAGCCTCGCGGCGCGGTCTGGGCCGGCGGCCCGGTCACGGCTGATGACCCAGGCGATCCCGGCGGCGAGATCGAAGAGATCGTCCATGAGTACGTCCTGCCTGATGTCACCGGACTCCTGCGCCCGGGCGAGCAGCGTCCGGGTCGTCTCCTGCATGTGCTCACAGGTCACTCCGAGCAGCGACCCCTCCCTGCCGGCAGCGTCGAGCACGCTGCCCGGGAGTCCCCCGTAGGTGCTGATCTGCGCGATCGACGCCAGCAGCCACTCCCGCAGGGCCGTCAGCGGCTCCTCGGCCCCGGCGAGCTCGGTGCCCCGCTTGTGCACCGCCGCCATGTTCTCCGCGAGCGCCGCGGAGATGAGCTCGTCGCGCGTCGGGAAGTGCCGATAGAGCGTCGCGTTCCCGACCCCCGCGGAACGCGCGATCTCGTCGATCGAGGTGTCGACGCCGTAGCGCGCGAAAGCCGCTCGCGCCGCCTCGACGACGGCGTCGTAGTTGCGGCGCGCATCCGCCCGCTTCGGCCGCCTGCTCTCCCAGTCGGTGATCTCGGTCGCAGTCATCATTACCCCTTGACAATAACCGGGGACTATCCCCACATTTGAAATGGGGAGTCTCCCTGGTTCCGATGATAGCGAGGTACGAAGACATGACAGAGCTTCACGAGGCACAGACCGGAAACAGAGCCGGTGCCCGCGGCGGAGGTTGGGCGGTGGCGGCGGTGGTGACCTGCCAGCTGATGCTGATGGTCGACGGCGTGATCGTCACCGTCGCCCTGCCCTACATCCGCGAGGAGTTCGGGCTCAGCGCGGTCGGCCTGTCGTGGGTCGTCTCCGCCTATGCCCTGGCGTTCGCGGGCTTCCTCCTGGTCAGCGGACGGCTCGGGATGATGTTCGGCCCCCGCCGCGTGCTCCTGGCGGGCGCGGCGGTCTTCGTGGTGGCCTCCGCAGCCGGAGGGCTCGCCCCGTCCGGGGAGCTGCTGATCGCAGCTCGCGCCGTGCAGGGCATCGGCGCCGCGCTGGCCGGGCCGGCGATCATGGTGCTGCTGGTCGCGAACACCGACGAAGGGCCGCAGCGACTGCGTGGGATGTCGTGGTTCATCATCGGCTCCAGCCTCGGCAGCTGCCTCGGCCTGGTCGCCGGGGGTGTCTTGACCGTGGCCCTCGACTGGCGCTGGGTGATGCTGATCAACGTGCCCGTCGGTGCGGCGGTCATCGTGGGGACCGTGGCCTTCGTCCGAGAGGCCGACCGGACACCAGGACGCCTGGACATCCCCGGTGCGCTCGCCTCGGCGGTCACCATGGTCGCTCTGGTGCACGGGCTCACCCGAGCGGGACAGGAGGGCTGGGGCGACCCCCTCGTGCTCGGCTCCCTGGCTCTCGCGCTGCTCGCCCTGGTCGTCCTGGTCGCCGTGGAGTCACGCGCGGCACACCCCGTCGTACCGCTCCGGCTTCTCCGCGGCGCCCGCCGCGCCGTGCCCTATGCGGGCATGCTCCTGGTGCCGGCGATGATGATCGGGTTCTTCACGTTCTCGGTGCTCTTCCTGCAGGACGTACGCCACTTCGACGCCCTCGAGGCCGGGTTGGCCTACCTCCCGTGGGGAGCGTCGGTGATCATCGGCGCCCGGCTGGTGCCGGCGCTGGTGACCCGCGTCGGTGACCGCGGCACGATCGTTCTCGGGATCGTCCTCGGCCTGGCCGGGCTGGTCGCGTTCGTACTGCTCGCCGCCGATGCCCCGCTGTGGGCCGGTGTCCTGCTGCCGTGCTTCATCTTCGGCTTCACCGCGCCGTTCTTCTTCACCCCGGCCAGCGCCGCGATCATGGCGGCGGCCGAGGGTGAGGACTCCGGTGCCGCCGCCGGGATGTTCCAGGCGATGCAGCAGCTCGGCGGGGCGATCGGCGTCGCGACGCTCACCGCCGTGTTCACCAGCCGCTCCGCAGCGGGCGTCGAACCGGCGATGGAGACCGCGATGCTCGCCTCCACCGCCTTCGGGCTCGTGCTCCTCGTGCTGGCCCTGGCGACGCCCGCGTTCGCCGGTCGCCGGCCCGCGCCGGTCCCTGCCTGAGCGTCACCGAACGCGCGAGCGCCCCTGTCCGAGTCGGACAGGGGCGCTCGCGCTGATGCTCAGTGGCTGTGCTGACTCAGTGGAACGAGTCGCCGCAGGCGCAGGAGCCGGTGGCGTTGGGGTTGTCGATGGTGAACCCCTGCTTCTCGATGCTGTCCACGAAGTCGATCATGGCGCCGTTGAGGTAGGGAACGCTCATCCGGTCGACGACGACGGAGACACCGTCGAAGTCGGTGACGACGTCACCATCGAGGGTGCGCTCGTCGAAGAAGAGCTGGTAGCGCAGGCCGGAGCAGCCACCGGGCTGCACCGAGATGCGCAGGCTGAGGTCGTCTCGGCCTTCCTGCTCCAGGAGGCTCTTCACCTTCGAAGCGGCAACGTCGCTCACGTTGATGGAGTCTTCGCGGCGTTCGGTCGTCTGCTCGGTCATGTAGCTGGGCTCCCTGTGCGTGGGTGCGGGTGTGTCTTAAGGCTCAATCGTCGCACATCATCGGTTATTCCCGCTGGTCGGCGGACCACGTCCGGGCCACCCTGGCGGCGACCTGGACCAGGGAGTCGTACGCCTGGCCGAGCGCCTGCTCCTCGCCGACGATGTCCACGAGCGAATAGGCGGCGTCGATCCCGAGCGTACGCATCTCCCGCCCGCTCATGCTGACCTTGCCGGCCAGCACGATGCAGGGCCGCAGCGCCCGCTCGGCCAGCTTCGCCACCCCGGCCGGCACCTTCCCGGCCGCGCTCTGCGGGTCGAAGGACCCCTCACCGGTGATCACCAGGTCGGTCCGGGAGGCCAGCTCGGGCAGCCCGAGCAGGTCGGCGACGACGTCGAACCCCGGTCGCCGGGTGGCGCCGAGGAGCAGCAGTGCGAACCCGATCCCGCCGGCCGCTCCCGCGCCCTTCTCGGTGGCGGTCTTACGTGACGTGGCGGCGGCCAGGTCCTGGAGCGCGCCGTCCCAGCGGGGCATGGTCTCCTCGGCCAGCCCCTTCTGAGCGCCGTAGACCTTGATCGCGCCGAAGAGCCCGGTCAGCGGGTTGTCGACGTCGCTGGCGATCACGATCTCGAGGCCCAGCGGCTCGGGGAGCGTGACCTCGCTGATGCCCTCGAGCCCGGCGACACCGGCATCGAGCGGCCGGTCCGCGGTGGCGCCGAGCGCGGCGAGCAGGCCCGCTCCCCCGTCGCTGGTGCCCGAGCCGCCGAGGCCGACCACGACCGATGTCGCGCTGGCGTCGCGGGCGGCGAGGAGCAGCTGGCCCACGCCGTACGAGCTCGCCTGCTCGGCGCCCTTTCCGCCGGTCAGGTGCAGGCCGGCGGCCTGGGCCGACTCGAGGTAGGCGGTCTCGCCGTCGACCAGCACCTGCGCCGTCACCGGCTCACCGTGCGGGCCTCTGACCTCGACCTCGTGGAGGTCGCCGCCGAGGACCTCGTGCAACAGCTCGAGGAAGCCCGGCCCCCCGTCCGCCATCGGCGCGAGCGAGAGCTCGTCGCGGGGCGCCGTACGCCGCCAGCCCTCCGCGATCGCGGCGACCGCCTGGGACGCGGTGAGCGTGCCTGCGTACTTGTCGGGGGCGATCAGCACTCGCATGGCCGAAACCTACCTGCGCCCGGAAGGTCCGGGTGTCTCGCCTGACGTTTTCGGAGTCGTAACCATTCCGCATGCGTCGCGTTAAGGTCGTTTCGTGCGGATCTTCGGGCGGCGCGGGGCCGGCGACTCAGAGACCAGGCGGATCAATGGCTTCTGGACCTGGTGGGCCCAGAAGGGCGCTCTCGCCTGCGGTGCTGCGCTCGACGCCGACGACCAGGAGGCTCTCGTCACGCTGCTGGCCAGGCGGATCGACGCGATCGAGGCGGGCCTGAGCTGGGAGGTCGGCCCCGGGCCGTTGGGCGGCCGGCTGCTGGTCGTCTCGGCCGGCGGCAACCCAGACCATCGCGCGCTGGCACGCCGCTGGCTGCTCGCCGCCCCCGAGCCCGACGGCGTCTCGCCCTGGGAGTTCAGCGACCAGCGCCCGCCCGTCGACGACCCGGTCGAGGCGGTGCTCACCACCCCTTCCGGTGACGCGATCCGGCTCGCCGACGTCCTGGTCGCCGCCAAACAGAACGGCGCGCACTTCGACCTCACCCTCTTCCACCCGGCCTTCCCCGACCTCGCGGACGACGCCCGCCTCCAGGTCGCCTTCCACGCCCTCGACACGACGCTGGGCGAGTCCAGCACGGAACTGTGGATCGGCGAGGTCGAGACCACCACCGCCCGCCCCCGCGACGGCTTCGGCCTCGACGGGCTGCGTGTCGCCGTACGCAACCTCCGCAAGGAGTACGTCGACCCCGACGGCAACCCGGCCTGGGTCCTGCTCCACGGGGAGAGCCCCCAGGGACCGGTGATCGCGAGCGCGGTCGTGCCCCTGCACCCGGTCACCGCACCCAACCTGACCCATCACGTCGGCGTGATGGTCCCCTACGTCGGCTTCGCCGAGCGGGGTCTCCCCTCGCCCGACGCCCTGCGCGAGCTCGGCCAGCTCGAGGACCGGCTCGCCTCGACCCTCGGCCCCGACGGCCGCGTCGTGGCTCACGAGACCACCAACGGCGTACGCCTTCTCCACGCCTATGTCGACCCCACCACCTCTGCCCCGCAACGGCTCGAAGAGACGGTCGGCGGTTGGGTCCACGGAGACGTCGTCACCCGGGTCGACACCGACCCGGGGTGGGATGCCGTGCGCCCGCTGCGTGCCTGATCCGTACCACCATGTGACCCATGCCACCGGGCCGGCGAGCCCTCGACATGTATTATCGTCATCATGACGACTGTCGACCTCCCGCTGCTCCCCCTGGGGCGCGGCACCGACCTGAACTCCGAGCGTGGCGTCGAGTGCCCCGGCGATCTGCCGGCCGCTTCCGACCCTGACCTGGTCAAGCGCGCGCTCGCCGCCAAGGAGAAGCTCGGCGAGAAGGTGTTCGTCCTCGGACACCACTACCAGCGCGACGAGGTCATCCAGTTCGCTGACGTGACCGGGGACTCCTTCAAGCTCGCGCGCGACGCCGCCGCCCGGCCGGACGCGGAGTACATCGTCTTCTGCGGCGTGCACTTCATGGCCGAGTCGGCCGACATCCTCACCTCGCCCGAGCAGGCGGTCATCCTCCCCGACCTCGCGGCCGGGTGCTCGATGGCCGACATGGCGCGGCTGGGCCAGGTCGAGAAGGCCTGGGAGGCGCTCTCGGAAGCCGGTGTGGCCGACCAGGTCGTGCCGGTGACGTACATGAACTCCTCCGCCGACATCAAGGCGTTCTGCGGACGCCACGACGGCGTCGTGTGCACCTCCTCCAACGCGCAGGCCGTGCTGGAGTGGGCCTTCGACCAGAAGGACGATGCCAAGGTCCTCTTCTTCCCCGACCAGCACCTCGGCCGCAACACCGCCGTGCTCAAGCTCGGCATGTCCCTGGGCGACTGCGTGGTCTGGGACCCGCTCAAGCCCGGTGGCGGCCTCAGCGCGGAGGAGCTGCGGGCGGCGAAGGTGATCCTGTGGAAGGGCCACTGCTCGGTCCACGGCCGCTTCTCCCCCGACACCATCGACGACCTGCGCGCCGAGATCCCGGGTGTGCAGATCCTGGTCCACCCCGAGTGCCAGCACGAGGTCGTCCTCAAGGCCGACCTGGTCGGCTCGACCGAGTTCATCATCTCGACCATCGAGGCCGCTCCCGCCGGGTCGGCCTGGGCGATCGGCACCGAGCTCAACCTGGTCAAGCGCCTCGCCAACGCCCACCCCGACAAGCGGATCGTCTTCCTCGACCGCACCGTCTGCTACTGCTCGACGATGAACCGCATCGACCTCCCCCACCTCGTCTGGGCCCTCGAGTCCCTCGCCGAGGGTCAGGTCGTGAACCGCATCGAGGTCGACCCCGACACCGAGCGCTACGCCAAGCTCGCCCTCCAGCGCATGCTCGACCTGCCAGGCAAGACGCAGGACGACTGACCCTGTCCACCCGGCGCCGAGGTCGGCGCCGGGTCAGGTGTCGTTGAGCCAGGCCAGGACCGCGAGCACGCGACGGTTGTCGTCGCTGGCCTGGGGCAGGTCGAGCTTGGTGAAGATCGAGCTGATGTGCTTGCCGACCGCCTTCTCGGTGACGAAGAGCTGAGCGGCGATGGCGGCGTTCGAGCGCCCCTCGGCGATCAGCGTCATCACCTCGCGCTCACGCTCGGTGAGGCGGTCGAGCGGGCGTTCCCGGCGGGTGAGGAGCGCGGCCACGACCTCCGGGTCGAGGACGGTCCCGCCACCGGCGACCTGGCGGACCGCTCCGAGGAAGGCGTCGACATCGGCGACGCGGTCCTTGAGCAGGTAGCCGACCGCGCCCTCTCCCCCGGCGAGCAGGTCGCGCGCGTAGAGCGGCTCGACGTACTGGCTCAGCACCAGCACCGGAAACCCCGACCGCGCCTGCCTGACCTCGATCGCGGCGGTGATGCCCTCGGTGGTGAAAGACGGAGGAAGACGTACGTCGACCACCGCCGCGTCCACGTCCGGCCGGAGCAGAGCCCGGGCCAGGGCAGGCGCGTTGTCGACGGCCTCGACGACCTCGATCCCGCCTGCCTCGAGGATCCGGGTGAGGCCGACGCGGAGCAGCGCCTGGTCCTCGGCCAGGACCACCCTCAGATCCGGCAAGGCACCTCCAGCGTGATCAGGGTCGGTCCACCGGCGGGGCTCTCGACCTCGACGGTGCCGTCGAAGGCGGCCAGCCTGGATGCGACCCCGGCGAGCCCCTGTCCGGTCGCGTCGGCGCCGCCACGGCCGCTGTCCCCCACCACGATCCGCAGCCGCTGCCCGTTGTGGCTGCCGCGTACGAACGCCCGGTCGGCGCCGGAGTGCTTGACCGCGTTGGCCAGGCACTCGGCCACCGCGAAGTAGGCCGCCGACTCGACCGGGTCGGGCAGCCGCCCGGGCAACTCGATGGCGACGGTGACCGGCAGCGGCAGTCCGACGGTGAGGGCCTGGACCGCTCCCACGAGGCCACGGTCGGCGAGCACGGGCGGCAGGATCCCGCGTACGACTCCACGCAGGTCCTCCAGCGCGGACACCGTGGTCTCGCGGGCCTCGCGCAGCAGCGCGGCGGCAGCGTCCGGGTCGCTCGCCATCAGCTTCTCGGCCAGCCCGACGCTCATCCCGACGGCGGCGATCCTGGCCTGAGCACCGTCGTGGAGGTCGCGCTCGATGCGGCGCAGCTCGGCCGCCGAGTGGTCCAGCGTCTCGGCGCGGGTCGACTCGACCTTCTCCACCCTGGCGGCCAGTGTGGCGACCTCCCCCTGACCGAAGATGCCACGCTCGGCCAGCGCCCGTGCCCGGACCAGGCCCGGGGTCGTCACCCACCAGACCAGCAGCAGCGGGCCGGTGAGCAGGAGCAGCATCCAGGCCACCCAGGTGATGCCGCTCAACGCCAGGATCAGCCAGGTCAGCGGCACGGTCAGGAACGCCGCGGGCAGCAGGGAGAGCACGAAGCCGCCGGTCGCCGAGAAGCAGCAGAAGGCGAAGTCGCGCCACCGCGCCTTGTCCCGAAGCCACCGGAACGGCCGGGTGAGGACCGGCAGCGCACTCAGGTCCGCGTACGTCTCCGGGATCGTCTCCCCGAGGAGCATGCCGCTCACCCGGCGATGCACCCCGGCGACGGCCTGGGTGGCCGGCACCGCGCCCAGGGCGATCGCGATGCCGACGCCGAACACCAGCCCGAGCGGGATCGAGAGCACGGTGAGGATCGCCAGCACCAGGGCGGGCACCATCATCAGGGCATAGCCCAGCGACAGTCCGGTCAGCCGGAGCCGCTCGATGAGCGCCTGCCCGCTGAACGGCTCCGGTCGCACGGTCCGGATCGGTGCATCCCACTCGGTCATCAGGAGTGAGTGTGACATCAGCGAGCGCCGGACGTCGTGCGTAATGCCCGGCTCGTCGCGCCGGCCGCAGAGGCCAGCGTGAGCACCACGGCTCCGGCGATCAGCAGAGGCGGCAGCCAGAGCTGTGCATCGGGGATCAGACCCTCACCCCGGACGTAGGCGAACGGGACGATCGTCGCCTGGGCGGCGAGCAGACCGATGACGGTGCCGACCGCGGCGACCACACCGGCCTCGGCGAGGATCGAGCCACGCACCTGACCGGGAGTGGCACCGAGCAGCCGCAGCCGGTGCAGCTCCAGGCGCCGGTCGGCGAGGAGGGCGGCGAAGGCGTTGACGACCATGATCGCGGCGAACGCGCAGATCATCGCGGTGACCACGTTGTTGAGCAGGTTGATCGTCTCGTAGCCCTCGGTGACCTCCGGCGGCAGGCCGGTGGGCAGCGTACGCTCGTCGATCCCGACCAGCATCAGGATGCTGACCGCGGCCGCGGAGAGGACCATCACCGGGGCGAGCACCCCGGCGAGCAGGTGGGACCTCCGCGAGGTGTTGTACGCCGCCAGGTGCCCGCTCGTGCCGCCCAGCAGCGGCCGCAGCACCCAGCTCCCGGCCCGCAGCAGCAGCGGCGCCAGGGCGGCGAGACCCACCGCGACCAGGAGTCCGAGGGAACCGGTCATCGCCATCGCGTCGTACGGGTCGGCGGCATCCTTGCCCGCGACCATGGTCATCACGACCATGGTCGTGGCATGGCCGACGGCGACCACGGCCACCACCCACCGCCACCAGGCGATGCGTCCGTTGCCCGACCTGGCTTCGGAGAGAGCGACGGTCGCCGGTCCCCGGGAGGCACGTGACCCGGCCAGGCCGGAGGCGGCCAGGGAGACGAGCAGGAGCAGGGCGACGGTCGCGGCGAGCGCGATCCAGCCGCCCGAGTGGGCGACCTGCTCGCTGACGACGCCACCGGACTGCAGCAGGTCGAGGAGCGCCCGGCTGGTCAGGCTCGCCACGAGGGCGCCGAGGACGGCGGCGACGAGCGCGACCACGAGCGTCTCCGCCCGTACCAGCGTGCGGACCTGACGGGGCTCGGCGCCGACGGTGCGCAGCAGGCCGATCTCGACCTCGCGCTGCCGGACGGTGACCCCGACGGTGGAGACGATCGAGAAGAGCGCGATGACGGTGCCCCAGGCTCCGACCACCCCGCCGAGGACGAGCAGGGTCTCCCGCTCGGCGCTCGGCGTGCCGGAGTCGAGCCCGACCTGGATCAACGGCGTGAACGAACCCATCACCGCCGTGCCCAGCAGGATCGCGAGGAAGGTCGCGGTCATGGCGGTGGCGCGATGGCGCAGCGAGCGCAGTGCCAGGGACAACATCACACCATCTCCCGCTCGGCCCGGGCGGTGAGCTCGTCGAGGTGCGCCATCTGGCCGGCGACGGCCTCCGCGGCAGGGTTGTCCATCCGCCCCACGGCACGGCCGTCGACGAGGAAGACCACGCTGTCCGCGTACGCAGCGGCGACCGGGTCGTGGGTCACCATCACCACGGTCGCGCCGAGCTCGCGGACGAGGCTGCGGAGCAGGGCGAGCACCGAGGCGGCCGTGCGGGAGTCGAGGGCTCCGGTCGGCTCATCGGCGAGGACGATGTCGGGACCGGTCACCAGCGCCCGGGCGATCGCGACCCGCTGCTGCTGGCCGCCGGAGAGCTGTGCCGGCAGGTGGCCGGTGCGATCGCCCAGGCCGACGCGGTCGAGCAGGTCGCAGATCCGGCGGCGGGCCGCCGCGTCGATCCGGCCGCCGGCCAGCCGCCGCGGCAGCGCGACGTTCTGCTCGGCGGTGAGGTAGGGCAGCAGGTGGAAGCCCTGGAAGACGAACCCGATCCGCTCACGGCGCAGCCTGGTCCGGCGCGCCTCGGTCAGCTCGGTGACGTCCTGGCCGGCGATGACGACCCGGCCGCCCGTCGGCTGCTCCAGCGCTCCGGCGCAGGTCAGGAAGGTGGACTTGCCGGAGCCGGAGGGCCCCATCACGGCGGTGAACGTGCCCGGCGCGCAGGCCAGGTCGAGCCCGTTGAGCGCGGTCACGGCGGCCGCGCCGGTGCCGTAGGTCCTGGTGAGGCCGGTGACCTCGAGGGCGGGTGTGGTCATGGGGTGGCTCCTGGGTTTCGGGTGGCTGATGTCACCCTTCGACGCTAAGGAACCCGCCGCTCTCCCACGATGGGCTCAAGGAGCCGACCCGGGTAGGGAAAACCCCACCTCATCCCTGCGACGAGCGCGGGAGGCGTACGGCGATGGTGGTGTCGCCCGGCGCGCTGGCGAGGGTCACGGTGCCGCCGTGGGAGGTGACGATGGCGTGGACGATCGCGAGGCCGAGACCGGCGCCGCCGTCGCGCTGACGAGCCTCGTCGGCGCGGGTGAAGCGCTCGAAGGCGTGCGGTACCAGGGCCGGAGGGAAGCCGGGGCCGTCGTCGTGGACGTCGAAACCATCAGGACGTACGCGGACGGTGACCGTGGTGCCGGCGGGCGTGTGCCGGCGCTCGTTGGTGAGCAGGTTGCTGATCACCTGGTGGAGGCGCTGGGCGTCGCCGGTGACGATCACCTCGGCGTCACCGGAGTCGGCGTCGGCCGGCAGTTCGAGCCGCCAGGTGTGTGAGGGGGCGACTACGCGGGCGTCGTCGACGGCCTCGAGGAGCAGCCTGGTCAGATCGACCGAGTCGCGGGCGAGCGGACGGCCCTGGTCGAGGCGAGCGAGCAGGAGCAGATCCTCGACCAGGGCGGTCATCCGCAGCGACTCCTCCTCGACCTTGCCCAGCGCCGTCGGGACCGCCTCGGGCCGCTGCTGGGCCAGCTCGGTGTAGCCGCGGATCGTGGTCAGCGGGGTGCGCAGCTCGTGGGAGGCGTCGGCCACGAACTGGCGTACCTGCTGCTCGCTGCGGTGACGCTCGGCCAACGAGGTCTCGACGTGGTCGAGCAGCGAGTTGAGCGCGGCCCCGACCTGGCCGACCTCGGTGTCCTCGTCGGTGAGCCGCTCGGGCACCCGTTGGGTCACCGAGACCTCACCGGAGGAGAGCGGCAGCGCGGCGACGGTGTGCGCGGTGGCCGCGACCTCGCGCAGCGGGCTGAGCTGGCGGCGTACGACGACATAGCCGGCGCCCGCGGCGGCCAGGACACCCAGCAGGGTCAGCAGCGCCTCCCAGAAGACGAGGCTCTCGATCGTGTTGTCGACCTCGGCGGTCGGCATCCCCATTACGAGCACGGCCCTCTCCCCGGTCAGATCGACGGTGACCGCTTGGGCGACTGCACGAAAGCCTCCCTCGTCGGGAAGCTCCACATCGTGGGTGCGAGCGTCGACACGTACATCCTTCAACGCCTCCAGGTCGGCGTCGGAGAGTTCGTCCTCTGCGTCGCGGTCAAAGCTCCCGACCCCGCTCTGCTCCTGGCTGGCCGCAGGGAAGACGGCCCATACCGCACCTGGCGGTACGACGATGCGATTGCCCGCGGGCGACGGACCGCCAATCCGACGCGACATCTCCTCGACGTCCCGGTCGAGACGGTCCATCAATGTCTGTCGCAGCGCGATCGTGGCGAAGGTGGCGATCAGGAGCGAGACGACCAGCACCAGGGAGACCGCGGTGATGACCAGGCGCGAGCTCAGCGGCGCGACCAGTCGCTGCAGCCGGATCACTCAGCGGCCTTCAGCACGTAGCCCGCGCCGCGCATCGTGTGGATCATCGGGTCCCGGCCGGCGTCGATCTTCTTGCGCAGGTAGGAGATGTAGAGCTCGACGACGTTGGCCTGGCCGCCGAAGTCGTAGGACCAGACCCGGTCGAGGATCTGGGCCTTCGACAGCACCCGGCGCGGGTTGCGCATCAGGAAGCGGAGCAGCTCGAACTCGGTGGCGGTGAGGGTGATCTCCTCCTCGCCACGATGCACTTCGCGCGAGTCCTCGTCCATCGTCAGGTCGCCGACGCGGATCACCGAGTGCTCCTCGACCCGGGTCGCGCCCGCCCGCCGCATCAGCCCACGCAGCCGGGCGACGAGCTCCTCGAGCGAGAACGGCTTGGTGACGTAGTCGTCACCACCCGCGGTCAGCCCGGCGACCCGGTCCTCGACCGCGTCCTTGGCGGTGAGGAAGAGGACGGGTACGGACGGGTTGGTGGACCGGACCCGGCGCATGACCTCGAGCCCGTCGAAGTCGGGGAGCATCCAGTCGAGCACGATCGCGTCGGGAGCGGTCTCCTTCGCGGCGGCCACGGCCTTGGAGCCGGAGTGGGCCATGGTGATCTCCCAGCCCTCGAACCGCAGCGCCATCGCGATCAGCTCGGCGATGTTCACCTCGTCGTCCACGACGAGCACCCGCAGCGGCGAGCCGTCGGCGCGGGTCAGGTCCTTTCCTCCAGCAGTCATGACCCCATCATGCGACGGTTTGCTGTGTGGTGCCTGTGAGGTCACTGTGGTGTGTTGATGTCACCGCTGACCGACGGCTCGGCGGGCCGTGTGGACCATCAGATCCGCACGCACCTCCACCTGCTCGGGGAGGACCGCGGCCAGGTCGGCGAAGAGCGCGGACCGGTCGGCGGCCGGAAGGATCCGGATCGCGGAGATGGTGTCGAGGTGGCGCACGTAGTCCGCTCGAGCGAGGGTGAACCGGCGCGGCACCTCCCGCTGCCGTACGTCGCTCAGCCGGCCGTCGGCCAGCATCTCGTCCCCCGGGAACAGCATCGGCGCGTCCACCGCGGACGGCGGCGGGATGTGCCGGCCCGCCGGGGCGTACGCCGCGATCATCTCCTCCTCGACCACCGCGACCTCATCGTCGGCCAGCACGAACGGGCCGCCGAAGAAGGCCACCGCTCCCCCGTCTCGGACCAGCGCGGTGGCGAGGTCCCACCGCGTCGCCGGCGCCGTCCAGTGCCACGAGGCGGCCGCGTAGAGCAGGTCGAAGGGCTCGTAGACCGCCGGGTCGAGCTCCTCCAGAGCGGCGCGCACAGTGGTCACCGGGAGCCCGGCGCACTCGCGCCGAAGCACCCCGAGCATGTCGGCGTCGGGGTCGGTCGCGACCACTTCGATGCCCGCGGCCGCGAACGTCCGGGTCGCCTTCCCGGTGCCGGCGCCGATCTCGATCGCCCGACGCACCGGGCCGTCGGCGACGTCGCTCACCAGCGCGACCAGGTCGTCGGGGTAGCCGGGGCGGAACCGCTCGTAGTCCTCCGCGACCGCGCCGAAGCTCCGCGCCCGTTCCGTCTCAGCCTCAGAATCGGTCACAGCCCGGGAGCTCCCCAGACGGCGAGCCAGCGGGAGAGATCCTTCTCGACCGGTAGATCGCCCTCGACCGCGCTGCGGACGTTGATCTCGAGCAGGTTGTCGCGCTGCTGCGGGCCGGTCGGGACGAAGGGGTAGAAGGTGCCCTGCTTGTAGAGGTAGATCAGGCCGACGCTGCGCCCGTCGGCGCCCGCGCTGCTGTCACGGAAGGCGATCAGCGAGCACAGCAGGCCGGGGCCGAAGCCGTTCATCTCCAGGGTGGTGTTGACCGCGTGCAGGTCGGTGACCAGGCCTGTGATGTCGGGGTTGTCCGGGTCCAGCGGCTCGTGGTCGACGCTGAGCCAGGTGAAGCCGAACTCGTCGACGCTCGTGGTCACCGTCGGCGCGCCCTCGGAGGCGCCGAGCAGCTCGACGATGTCGCTCTGCGTCCCGGCGAACCCTGCCCCCGCCGCGGCCCGGTAGCAGACCGCGCCGTCGCCGGTCGGGACCAGGCCGAGCGAGGTCTGCATGGTGAGTGCGGCAGTCGGCACCGCGAACAGTGCGTCGAGGTTGGCCTGCTTCGGTCGCGTACGACCCGTGATGACATCCCAGAAGCCCACGAGGGCGACCCTACTGCGCCGGACGGCCCAGCTCGGCCTCGATCCGGGCGAGTTGCTCCAGCCGCTGTTCCAGCGACGGATGGGTCGAGGTGAGCGTACGCAGCGACTGGCCGCTGATCGCCGGCGCGATGAAGAACGCGTTCATCGCCTGCGACGACCGCAAATCGCGGCTCGGGATCGCGGAGATCTCACCGGTGATCTTCTGCAGCGCGCTGGCCAGCGCGCCCGGCTTCATGGTCAGCTGCGCGCCGGCGCGGTCGGCGGCCAGCTCTCGGTAGCGCGACAGCATCCGCAGCAGCAGCCAGGAGACGGCGTAGACGGCCAGCGAGACCAGCAGCACCACCAGCCACACCGGCAGACCGTTGTTGTTGTCGCGGCGGCCGCCACCTGCGTACGCACCGTACTGGGAGCCGCGGCTCAGCATCCCGGCCACGATGCCGGCCGAGGAGGCGACCGTCATCACCAGCACGTCGCGGTGGGCGACGTGGGAGAGCTCGTGGGCGAGCACGCCCTCCAGCTCCTCGGCGGTGAGGCGCTGCATGATGCCGGTGGTCACCACGACCGCGGACCGCTTCGGCGAACGGCCGGTGGCGAAGGCGTTGGGCATGTCGGTGTGCGCGATCCCGACCCGCGGCTTCGGCATGTCGGCCAGGGTGCACAGCCGGTCGATCATCGCGTGCAGCTCGGGCGCCTCCTGAGCCGACACCTCGCGCGCGCCCATGGCGCGCATCGCGAGGGTGTCGGAGGCGTACCACTGCCACCAGGCGATGCCGAGCCCGACGATGCCGATGATCGGCGCCCACTGCGCGGGCATGACGAACATCAGCGCCACGATGAGCCCGACGAACAACGCGCCGAGCAGGAACATCACCGTGGTCATCCGGACGGTCAGCCCGGCATCACCCTGGAAGCGGGACATCAGCCGGGGATGAGGCCCTCGTCGCCAAGCATCTCGGAGACCTCGGCGAGCGTGGAGCCGGGTCCGGGAAGGATCAGGTCGGAGGAGTCGATCGCGTCGACCGGGTGGGCGGTGCCCAGCGAGCGTACGCCGTTGAGCAGCGCCTCCAGGGCCGCGTCGAAGACGGCCTCGTCGGTGCCCTTGCAGGCGGTCTCGACTGCGGCGTCGAGCTCGTTGAGCTTGTCCACGGCGGCCTCGTCGAGGTCGTACTGCCCCTCGCCCAGGATGCGTACGATCACTGCTCGGCCTTCTTCTCGGTCGACTCCACGTCGATGACCGGCGCGTTGGCGTCGGCACCGGGCAGCGCCTGGGTCTGCTGCGGGGAGTTGAGGCCCTTGAGCGCGGCGAGCTCGGCCTCGACGTCGTTGGTCGAGCTCAGCGCGTCGAGCTGGCGGGTGATGTCGTCGGACGGACCGGCGGTCAGGTCGTCGAGGGCACCGGAGGCGAGCAGCTCGTCGACGGCGCCGGCGCGAGCCTGCATCTCCAGGGTCTTGTCCTCGGCACGCTGCATGGCCATGCCGACGTCGCCCATCTCCTCGCCGATGCCGGAGATCGCCTCGTTGATCCGGGTCTGCGCCTCGGCGGCGGTGTAGGTCGCCTTGATGGTCTCCTTCTTGGTGCGGAAGGACTCCACCTTCGCCTGCAGCCGCTGCTGCGCGAGGGTGAGCTTCTCCTCCTCGCCCTGAAGGGTGCCCAGCTGGGTGTTGAGGTCGTTCATCTGCTGGGTGAGACCGCTCTTGCGCGTGAGGGCCTCACGGGCGAGATCCTCACGGTTCATCTCGATGGCCTTCTGGGCCTGCTGGGTGAGCTTGTCGGACTGCTGCTTGAGCCCGTTGATCTGCAGCTCGACGCGCTTGCGGCTGGTCGCGACGTCCGCGACACCGCGGCGCACCTGCTGCAGCATCTGAAGCTGCTTCTGGTAGCTGTAGTCGAGCACCTCCCGTGGGTCCTCGGCCTTGTCGAGCGCCTTGTTTGCCTTCGCCTTGAAGACCAGGCTCAGCCGCTTCATCACACTCATCGGTTCCCTTTACGCCTCTCATATGCGGCCGACCGCCGGCCGCCCCGCGTCGTCGCTTGCCGCTGGACTCTCGTCGTCCTAGGACAAGTGTTGCCTCTCACCTTAGGCCGGGTCCACAAAACTCGCTGTCAGGGTCCTTCGGGATATCCTGTATGTGTCCCAGCCAACAGTAAGAGGTCCCTCCGTTGTTCGGTCGCAAGTCCCCCGCCCCGCAGGTCGTCGAGCCCGAGAACCCGGTCAAAGAGACCGGTAAGGGTCGTCCGACCCCTTCGCGCAAGGAAGCGGAGGCGGCCCGCAAGGCGCGCCTCAAGCAGCCGCGCTCCCGCAAGGAGATCAACGCCGCCAACCGCGCCCAGCGCTCCGAGCAGGGCGACAAGATGCGCCAGGCGATGAAGACCGGCGACGAGCGCTACCTCCCGCTGCGCGACAAGGGCCCGGTCAAGCGCTTCATCCGCGACTGGATCGACGCCCGGTTCACCTTCGCCGAGATCGTGCTCCCGGTGCTGATCATCGCGCTCGTGGTGCCCTACATCAGCCTCGAGCTGGCGATGTACTCCCAGCTCTTCACCCTCGTCGTGATGGCCACCGTGATCATCAACCTGGTCGCGCTGCGCTTCCTGCTCCGCAAGGAGCTCAAGCGTCGCTTCCCCGACAACGACCTCAAGGGCACCACCTACTACGCGATCATGCGCTCGATCCAGATCCGCCCCCTGCGCCTGCCCAAGCCGCAGGTCAAGATCGGCACGCAGCTCCCCGACGACTACCGCTGAGTCTCGTCTGACCCGGGAGGGTCTTCGACCTCGCAGATCAGGCTGGCGCCGCCGGCGTGGCTCTGGAAGCTCCAGCCGCTGGTCAGATCGGTGAGCTTGTCGGCGATGAAGGACTCCGGTGCCTCCGCGGGCATCGAGGTGAGGGTCCAGACCGTGGAGAGCTCGACCCGGGTCGGCGTACGCCACGCCAGCTTGACCCAGATCTCGCCGGGCAGGTTCGAGATGGCCACATGGACGCCGAAGGCGGCGAGCACCTCGAGCCGATTGGCGGCACGGTCGCCGACGACTCGTGAGTCGGTCCACGCCCGCACCTGGCTCATCGCCTGGTCCGGCGTCAGCAGATCGGCCGCATCCTCGCGGTCCGTCTCGTGGACGTGGTTGCTCATCAAGTGACCTTTCGGGTGGGGGCTGGGGTGTCCGGAGCCGTCCGGATGTCCCAGATGGTGTCGAGGCCGGCTCGTCGAAGCCGGCCGGCGAGCGCGGGATCAGCGTTGCGGAGGCGAAGCGGCACGCCCCGCGTACCGCAGCGCCGCTTGGCCCACAGCAGCGCCGCGACAGTCGTGGAGGAGAACCCGGTCAGACCTGCCAGGTCGACCACGACCGCCTCCGGACCGCCCGCGAGCATCTCCGACAGCCGCCAGCGCAGGATGTGGATCGCCCGCAGGCAGGTGGCGTCCGAGAACGGGACGACGACGGTCTCGTCGACCGGGTAGAAGTCCCCCTCGCTCATGCCGCCCACACTGCCCGCGGCGTATGGAGGGCCCTTCGCAGTTTCGTGTCAGTTTCGTGTCACTTGCGGCGGGTACGCCGCGACGGGTCGGCCTCCTGACCGCTCGGGTGAGACGATGCGAGACGTGCAAGAGGCAGCAAAGCGAGTGCTCATCCTGGAGGACGACTACGGGCTGCGTACCTCACTCCGGCTCTTCCTCGAGCAGGAGGGGTACGCGGTCGGTGAGGCCGACGACGCCGAGGTCGCCCTCGACCTGGACGCCCTCGAGCCGTACGACGTGATGCTCGTCGACCTGATGCTCGGCGGCATCGACGGATTCACCTTCATCCGCAGCGTCCGCCCGCGAACGACGGCTCCGATCATCGTCATCAGCGCTCGCGACGGGTCCAAGGACGTGGTCGCGGCGCTGGAGGCAGGAGCAGACGACTACGTACGCAAGCCGTTCGACGTCGCCGAGGTCAGGGCCCGGATCAAGGCCGCGCTGCGGCGCCCGGACTACCCGCTCGTGTCCTCCTCGAGTGGCTACACCCCGGTCGGGGGCATCGTGCTCGACTCGACCCACGGACCGCTGGTCTTCGACCCGGCGGCCGCCACCCTGCGCCGCGGCGCCGAGGACCTGCACCTCACCAGCACGGAGTTCAAGCTCCTCCTCGCGCTGACGGCCAGCCCCGGACGGGTGATGACCCGCGAGAACCTGGTCAGCCAGATGTGGCCCGAGGGCCACCATGGCGACGTCCGGGTCGTCGACGTGCACGTCAGCCGGTTGCGCAACAAGGTCGACAGCGACCCGACGGCCGGCGGCGTCATCTCGACGGTCCGTGGGCTGGGCTACCGGCTGGATCCGCGATGATCCGGTGGCCACCCCGGCGCGGGCTGCGCGCCAACGTCGTGGCGGCGTTCGCCGCCGGCGCACTGCTGATCAGCCTGATCCTCGCCTGCAGCACCTACTTCTCGGCGCGTCACTACCTGATCGTCCAGCGCGAGCGGAACGCGTTGCAGCAGGCCTACATCGACGCCGCCCTGGTCAAGGAGCGACTGCGCACGAACGGCGTGAACGTCGCCGAGGTCCTCTCCGAGATCGCCCCGCCGCGGCGCACCACGGTATTCGTCCACCAGGACGGACAGTGGTACTCCTCCGACCTCACCACGCAGGTCCACGACGCCACCAGCAACGTCGCGACCAGCGTGGAAGCCGGAGACGTGGCGCTGTCCTGGACCGATACGAACGACCGACCCAACATCGTGGTCGGCGTCCCGCTCGAGGGCGTGGACGCCGACTACTACGAGGTCACCCACGCCAAGGAGCTCAGCGAGACCCTCGACACGATGGGCTACGCGGTCACGATCTCCGCGGCCATCACGACCCTCGCCGGCGGACTCCTGGGCTGGTACGCCGCCCGGCGGGTGCTGCGGCCGCTGCGGCAGGTCGCACTGGCCGCCGCCCGGATCTCCGCCGGAGAGCTCGACACCCGGGTCGAGGCGACCGACGACCCCGACCTGGCCACCCTCACCGGGTCGTTCAACACCATGGTCGACACCGTCGTCGAGCGCCTCGACCATGACGCCCGCTTCGCGGCCGACGTCAGCCACGAGCTCCGTACGCCGGTCGCCACCCTCACCACCAGCCTCGGTGTCCTGCAGGGCGACCCCACGCTCTCGCCGAGCTCGGCGACCGCCGTCGGGCTGATGGCCGGCGAGCTGGAGCGGTTCCGCGGTGCACTGGAGGACCTGATCACGCTGGGACGGCTCGATGCGGGCGTACGCGAGTCGGAGTGGGAGGTGCTGAGCGTCGCGGACCTGGTCGCCGCGACGCTCGCCGAGGCCGAGATCGGCGACCAGGCCACCGTCGACGTCCCCGCCGATCTCGCGATCTACGCCGACCGGCTCCAGGTGCACCGGGCGCTGGCCAACCTGGTGCGCAACGCCGAGACCCACGGGGGCGGCCTGACCTCGATACGCGCGATCGCACGACGCGGCTACGCCGAGATCCATGTCTCCGACTCCGGCCCCGGGGTCCCAGCCGCCGAACGAGAACGCATCTTCGACAGGTTCGCCCGGATGGGCGCCCGCGGCGCGACCACTGGGAGCGGGCTCGGGCTGAGCATCGTCGAGCAGACCGCGCAGCTCCACGACGGCTCGGTCTGGTGTCGCGAGGCCGCCTCCGGCGGCGCCGACTTCGTGCTCTCCTTCCCGCTGGCGCCCACGGCGAGGACCGCCTCGGGTCGAGAGGCGACATGAGGGCGGTGCGTACGTCCTGGGCGGCGGGCGCCGCCGGCCTCCTCCTGCTCGCGGTGGCGTCGTGCGGAGTCCCCGACGACGACCAGGTACGCACCGTCGACCCGTCAGAGGTGCCGTACCACCTGCTCGAGGACGTGGACGATGTCCCCTCGGGCGCCGCGAGCGCTGTCGCCGGACCGCGGCTCTACTGGGTCGACGCCGAGGACCGGCTCGTCGGCCGGCCCGCGGGGAGCTTCTGCGCGAAGACCCTCACCGGGGTCGCCAGGAACATCCTCGGCCAGCTCGGCGACGGGCCCTCGGCGCGCGACCTGGGCTCCGGCCTCGGCACGGCTCTGCCTCCGGACAGGTGGCTTAATCTCGTGGCGATCACCGATCGCACCGCCCACCTCCGCATCTCCACGGACGACGCGATCGCCACCAACCGAGTCGTGCTCGCGACGGCCCAGACTGTGCTGTCGCTGACCTCGATCCCCGGCGTGGACCAGGTGGAGATGGAGTACGACACCGGGCCGCTGCAGGTTCCGCGGTCCTCGGGCGAGCTCGCCGACGGACCGCTGCGACACGACGACTACCGGAGCCTGCTCGCCGATCCCGACGATCCCGCCGAGCAGCCCAAGGACGAGCTGCTCCGACGCGGCGACCTCTGCCCGGGCTGACTCCCCCGGCCTCAGACCAGCCCGAGCACGTCCTCCAAGCCGACCGTGAGCCCGGGCCGCGAGCCGATGCCGCGGATCGCGGCGAGTACGCCATGGGCGAAGGAGGCGTGCGAGAGCGAGTCGTGGCGGATGGTCAGGAGCTCGCCGACACCGCCGAGGATGACCTCCTGGTGGGCGACCGATCCGGACATCCGCAGGGAGTGCACCGGGATGCCCTCCACAGAGGCCCCACGGGCCCCGTCGAGGGCCGAGGTGGTCGCGTCGGGCGCCGGGTCCACCCCGGCCTCCCGGCGCGCCGCAGCGACGAGCTCGGCGGTCCTGCGTGCCGTACCCGAAGGAGCGTCGGCCTTCCGCTCGTGGTGGGTCTCGACGATCTCCACGGACGGGAAGTGGGCGGCGGCGAGCTCGGCGAACCGCATCATCAGCACCGCGCCGACCGAGAAGTTGGGCACCACCATCGCGCCGACGCCCGGGTTCTTCGCCAGCCAGGCCTCGAGCTGCTCGACGCGGTCGGGCCCGAAGCCCGAGGTGCCGATCACCGTGTGCACGCCGTGGGACAGGCAGAACTCCGCGTTGCCCATCACCGCCTCGAGCGTGGTGACGTCGACGGCCACCTCGGCACCGGCGTCGGTGATCGCCGACAGCTCGTCGTCGCGACCGATCCTGGCGACGAGCTCCAGGTCATCGGCGGACTCGACGGCCTCGCAGACCGCCGAACCGAGCTTGCCACGTGCACCGAGAACAGCCACCTTAGTCATGAGGCCACACCTTATAGATCACGCTCCAGCAACGATCGACCACCATCCGGTGAACAAATTGCGAGGCTTGTTCAGAGCTTGTCGAAGGGGCTGTGAGCGGAACCGTATGAGGATCTGGCAGTCTTGGACCCATGGTGGTGCAGACGATCCCTGCTCGGATCCGTTGGGCCGTTGATTTCATGGACATTCAACCGAACGATCATGTCCTTGAGATCGGCTGTGGCCCGGGGGCTGGTGCCGAGCTGATCTGTAGCCGGCTGGAGACCGGAAAGCTATTTGCGATCGATCGCTCGGAGTCGGGTGTCGATCGTACGAAGCGACGCTGCGCGAAGTACCTGGAGGCAGGACGCCTCACGGTCCGACAGATCGACCTCGCGACGCTGCGGGTCCCGGTCAAGCGGCTGACGAAGGTGTTCGCGTTCAACGTCAACCTGTTCTGGGTGCGCGACGCATCCGCCGAGATCGCGCTGCTCCACGAGCGCGTGCTCCCCGGCGGCACCGTCAACCTCTTCTACGAGGCAACCCAGCGCGAGCAGGTCCCCGAGATCGTCGAGAAGGCGAGCAAGGCCCTGGCCGACGCCGGCTTCCGCGTCTCCATCGTCGACTCCAAGGTCCCCGCCGCCGTCGGGATCATCGGCAAGCGCTGACCCAGATCACGCCGTGTCGGCTCGTCTTGACGAGCCGACTCGGCCGATGATCCGGTCAGAACGCGCCGACTCGGCGTCAGGCCGGTCCCACTACCGCCAGGATCTCCGGCCGGGTGAGGATCTCGGCGGCCACCTCACGGCACTCCTCGAGAGTGACCGCGTCGATCCGTGCCAGCACCTCGTCGATCGAGTAGAGCTCGCGGTGGACCAGCTCGGCGCGGCCGATGCGGGACATCCGGGAGGCAGAGTCCTCCAGGCCGAGCACGAGACCGCCACGCAGCTGGCCCTTGCCGAGCTCGAGCTCCTCGTCGGTGATGCCGTCGCGGGCGACGGCGGACAGCTCGGAGCGTACGACCTCGAGGACCTCGTCGAGCTTGGCCGGCAGGCAGCCGACCTGGACCCCGAAGAGACCCGTCTCGGCGTGGCTGTAGGCGTAGGAGTAGACCGAGTAGGCCAGGCCCCGGTGCTCGCGGACCTCCTGGAAGAGCCGTGAGGAGGTCGCGCCGCCGACGGCGGTGTTGACCACCTCGAAGGCGAAGCGGCGGTCGTCGCCGCGCTGCAGACCCTCACGGGCCAGGATCACGTTGACCTGCTCCAGCGGGCGCTGGGCGCTGATCTCGCCGGGAGCGACCTCGAGCGGCGACCCCTCACGCGGAGGCACCGGCGCGGCCGATCCCCGCAGGAAGCCCGAGCCGGAGAACGCCTTCTCCACCAGCGCCACGACCTCGTCGTGGTCGACGTTGCCGGCCACCGAGACGACCATCCGTGGCGCCACATAGTGCACGTGGTAGAAGTCGTTGATCTCCTCGCGGGTCAGCGCCGCGATCGAGGCCTCCGTGCCGGCGATGCCCCGCCCGAGCGGTGTCTCGGCACCCCACGCCTGCGCGGCGACGAGGTTGTGGATCACGTCGTCGGGCTCGTCGTCGTGCATCGCGATCTCGTCGAGGATCACGTCACGCTCTGCCTCCACGTCCTCGCCCGTGATCAGCGAGGAGGTCAGCATGTCGCCCATGACGTCGATCGCCAGCGGCAGGTCGACGTCGAGCACCCGCGCGTGGAAGCACGTGTACTCCTTGGCGGTGTAGGCGTTGAACTCCCCACCGACGCGGTCCATCGAGGAGGAGATCGCCAAGGCCGTACGCGACGGGGTGCCCTTGAACAGCAGGTGCTCGAGGAAGTGGGAGCAGCCGTGCTGACGCGCGGTCTCGTCCCGGGACCCGACACCGATGAACACGCCGATGGCGGCCGAGCGGACCCCGGCCATCTGCTCGGTCACGATCCGCAGTCCCGAGGGATGGACCGTGCGGCGTACCAGCGACGTCACCGCGCCGTTGACCTCGGTCTGCTCGAGCGTGACGGTGGTGCCGGGCTCCTGGTTATAGCCGGAGGACCGGCCGACACCTGCGTGTCGACCGGTCCCCCGGGTGGTGCGTGACACCAAGGTCACTCCTCGTCTGCGGCCTCGGTGGCGGTCTCCGCAGGAGCTTCCTCGGAAGGAGCCTCCTCCTCGAGCACCGGGGCCAGCGAGAGCTTGCCGCGGTCGTCGATCTCGGCGATCTCGACCTGGATCTTCTGGCCGACCTCGACAACGTCCTCCACCGACTCGACCCGCTTGCCGCCGTTGAGGGCGCGCAGCTTGGTGATGTGGAGCAGGCCGTCCTTGCCCGGGAGCAGGGCGACGAACGCACCGAAGTTGGTCGTCTTCACGACCGTGCCGAGGTAGCGCTCGCCGACCTCGGGCATGGTCGGGTTGGCGATCGCGTTGACCGCCGCACGGGCGGCCTCGGCGGCGCCGCCGTCGGTCGCGCCGATGAGCACCGTGCCGTCGTCCTCGATGGAGATCTGGGCGCCGGTGTCGTCCTGGATCTGGTTGATGACCTTGCCCTTGGGCCCGATCAGCTCGCCGATCTTGTCGACGGGGACCTTCACGGTGATGATCCGAGGAGCGGTCGGAGCCATCTCCTCGACGCCGCCGATGGCCTCGTGCATGACGTCCAGGATGGTCGTACGCGCGTCCTTGGCCTGGTTGAGGGCCTGGGCGAGGACCTCGGCCGGGATGCCGTCGAGCTTGGTGTCGAGCTGCAGCGCGGTCACGAACTCCGCGGTGCCGGCGACCTTGAAGTCCATGTCGCCGAAGGCGTCCTCGGCACCGAGGATGTCGGTGAGCGCGACGTACTTCGTCTCGCCGTCGATCTCACCGGAGATCAGACCCATCGCGATGCCGGCGACCGGAGCCTTGAGCGGGACACCGGCGTTGAGCAGCGACATCGTCGAGGCGCAGACCGAGCCCATCGAGGTGGAGCCGTTGGAGCCCATCGCCTCGGAGAGCTGGCGGATCGCGTAGGGGAACTCCTCGCGGCTCGGGAGCACCGGCAGGAGCGCGCGACGAGCGAGCGCACCGTGGCCGACCTCGCGGCGCTTGGGCGAGCCCACGCGACCGGTCTCACCGGTGGAGAACGGCGGGAAGATGTACTTGTGCATGTAGCGACGGTGCTTCTCCGGGGAGAGCGTGTCGAGCTGCTGCTCCATCTTGAGCATGTCGAGGGTGGTGACACCCAGGATCTGGGTCTCGCCGCGCTCGAAGAGCGCCGAGCCGTGGACCCGCGGGATCACGCCGACCTCGGAGTGCAGCGGCCGGATGTCGGCCAGACCGCGGCCGTCGATGCGGACCTTGTCACGCAGGACCTGGGTGCGGATGGCCTTCTTGGTGATGGCCTTGTACGCCGCACCGATCTCGCCCTCGCGGCCCTCGAACTGGGCGCCGATCTTCTCGAGCAGGGCGAGCTTGATCCGGTCGCCCTCCTCCTCGCGCTCCAGCTTGGTCAGGACGCGCTCGCGCGAGCCCTTGACGCTGTAGAGGTCGGTGACGTCGGCGCCGACGGTGGCCTCGACGGCCTCGTAGACGTCGTCCTGGAACTCCAGGAAGACCGGGAAGTCCTGAACCGGCTTGGCGGCCTGCTTGGCCAGCTCGGCCTGGGCCTCGACCAGCTGCTTGATGAACGGCTTGGCGGCGTCCAGTCCACCGGCCACGATCGGCTCGGTCGGCGCCTGGGCGCCGGACTGGACCAGATCCCAGGTCTTCTCGGTGGACTCGGCCTCGACCATCATGATGGCGACGTCGCCGGTGTCGGTGACGCGGCCGGCGACGACCATGTCGAAGACGGCGTTCTCGAGCTGGCTGTGGCTCGGGAAGGCGACCCACTGGCCCTCGATCAGGGCGACGCGCACGCCGCCGACCGGGCCGGAGAACGGCAGGCCGGAGAGCTGGGTGGACATCGACGCGGCGTTGATCGCGAGCACGTCGTAGGGCTGGTCGGGGTCGAGTGCCATGACGGTGATGACGACCTGGACCTCGTTGCGCAGACCCTTCTTGAAGGTCGGGCGCAGCGGGCGGTCGATCAGGCGGCAGGTGAGGATCGCGTCCTCGCCCGGGCGACCCTCGGAACGGAAGAACGAGCCGGGGATCTTGCCCGCGGCGTACATCCGCTCCTCGACGTCGATGGTGAGCGGGAAGAAGTCGAAGTGGTCCTTCGGCTGCTTGGAGGCGGTGGTCGCCGAGAGGAGCATCGTCTCGTCGTCGAGGTAGGCGGTCACGGAACCCGCGGCCTGGCGGGCGAGCAGCCCGGTCTCGAACTTGACGGTGCGGGTGCCGAACTTGCCGTTGTCGATGGTCGTCTCGACGGCAGTGATGACTGGTTCAGTCAAGGATTCGTCCTTGTCTAGGTCTCGGAGCGCCCCCGCGCCGGGCATGTGCACTCGTTGTGCACGGGGCCGGTCTTCGATCGAGACCCTCAGGTCCGCGACGGACCTGGGAATCACTACCGAGGACCGAGCCGGACGGGCGGGCCGCTCCTGGTGATGTGTTCCATTTTCCGAGTGCCTGCGCGGATGGCGCTAGCACTCATCGCTCAGCCTATCCGTCCCCTGCCCGAAATGCGGAACGGAGGCACGCGCGTGCCTCCGCGAGGAGATCACATGACGGTGACGGGGTGGCGTACGACGGCGTCGAAGAGGTAGCCGCCGGGATTGTGGGCCGCGACGTCGGGCTGGGTGCGCCCGGCCCGGTCGGTGGCCCGGACGAGGATCTCGTACGCCCCGGGCTCGGGGTTGCGCCAGGTGTGGTCCCACTGCGCCCAGCCGAGGCCGTGGCCGCCGGTGGGGCGGCCCGGCGCGTGCTGGATCGCCTGTGCCCAGGTCTCTCCCCCGTCGGTGCTGATCTCGACGCGCGCGATCGGCGCCTTGCCGGACCAGGAGCGGCCGCTCAGCACGATGCGGTCGCCGGCCGGGATCTCGGCATTCCACTCCAGCTCGAGTGCGGAGCGGACCGGGTTGACGGTGAGCGGGCCGTCGACGTTGTACCACTTCGTGTCCCACGGCGAGGTCAGCACGCTCGTGGACACCTCCAGCGAGCCGAGCCACTTGATGCTCGCAATGCCGATCCAGCCGGGCAGCAGCAGCCGCAGCGGGAAGCCGTGATCGGGCAGCAGGTCCTCACCGTTGGCACCCCAGACGAGCAGAGCGTCGTCGAAGGCCTTCTCGATAGGGAACGGGCGCCGCACCCGGCCGTAGTCGACACCCTTGTCCACATAAGGGGCATCGAGCCCGCTCGCCTGCACGGAGACCGCGTCCTGACGGATGCCGACGGCGGTGAGGACGTCGCCGAGGCGTACGCCCTTCCAGCGGACCGCGCCCACGGCGCCCAGCGTCCACTTGGTGCCGCTGACCTCCTGGCCCTGCTGGGTGGTGAAGAAGCTGCGGCCGTTGCCGGTGCACTCGTGGACCGAGGTCGTCTCGACGTGTCGGAAGGCCTTGAGATCGTCGAGGGTGAGCTTGATGCCGGCAGCGTCGCGCAGCCCGTCGCCAAAGATCTCCAGCTCGTACGTCTCCGGGTCGATCTGCGGGGTCGCGGTGTGGTTGCGCACGAAGAGGTCGGCCTGCGGGGTCAGGTAGCGGCGCGGGTCGACCGAGTCCCAGCGAGTCTCGGCGTTGGTGCCGTAGTCGATGAACCGCTCGACTGGCAGCGGCTTGAGGATCGCCGGGGCGCCCGCGGCGGCGCCGGCCGTGACCGACTCGGCGACCTGGGTCGTGCCCACCGCCGCCGCGCCGAGCGCCGCGGTGGTGAGGAAGGTGCGTCGGTTCAGACCTGGGGACGTCATGGCCCGAACATTAACATGACTAACTTACTCTTGTTTAGGTTTCGCCAGCTTGCTCGGCCACCAGATCCGGTCGCCGGCATCGAGGTTGATGGCGGTGACCAGGATCGACCGGACGATCATCGTGTCGAGCATGACCCCCAGCGCGACGGTCACCCCGATCTCGGCCAGGAAGACCATCGGCAGCGAGCCGAGCACCAGGAACGTCGCGGCGAGGACGACACCCGCCGACGTGATCACGCCACCGGTCGAGGTCAGGCCGACCAGCGACCCTGCCCAGGTGCCGCGGACCTGCGACTCCTCACGCACCCTGGTCATCAGGAAGATGTTGTAGTCGATTCCCAGCGCGACCAGGAACACAAAGGCGAACAGCGGGAACCCCGGGTCCGCGCCGGCGAAGCCGAAGACGAACTCGAAGAGCAGCACCGAGATGCCGAGTGCCGCGCCGAACGACAGGATCACCGTGCCGAGCAGGATCAACGGAGCGACCAGCGCGCGTAGAAGCACCATCAACACCAGCAGCACGACCAGCAGGACGATCGGGATGATGACGAAGTTGTCACGCTGACTGGCCTCGAGGGTGTCGAGCATCATCGCCGAGGTGCCGGTGACCAGGGCGGCGGAGCCGTCCACCTCGTGCACCGCAGAGCGCGCGGCAGCCACGATGTCGTACGCCTGGGGCGAGGTCACGTCGGCGTCGACCACCGCCGCGATCGCGACCACACCGTCCTGCGGCGGGCCGAGCGGGAAGCTCACCATCTCCCCCGCCGGGGTCACGGTGGGTACCAGCCCGTCGACACCGTCGAGCGCCTGCTGCACCTGCTCCTGCGCCGCCGAGTCGGCGACCACGAGCAGCTGGTTGGACTGGTCGACCATGTCGTGGTCGACCAGCACCTGCTGGCCGGTGATCGAGTCGAACTCCTTGGTGTAGGTCTCGTCCGATGCCAGTCCGTTGGCGTCGAGCCGGAACAGACCGAGGCAGGCGAGCAGCAGTAGGCCCGTCGTCACCACCCAGACCCTGCGCGGCCGGACCGAGACCCGGTCACCGACCCTCGCCCACAGACCGGTCTCAGTCGGTTCCGGCGATCCGTAAGCCGGGCGCTTCGGCCAGAAGACCCACCGGCCGCAGATGACCAGGAGGGCAGGCAGCAGGGTGACCATCACCAGATAGGTCACGCCGATCCCGACGGCCACGACCGGCCCCATCCCGGCGGTCGAGTTCATCTCCGCGAAGGTCAGGCAGAGCATGGCCAGGGCGACGGTCACGGCGCTGGCGAGGATCGCCGGAGCGGCACGGTGCAGGGCATGCGCCATCGCGTCGTGACGATCCTCGAAGTTGCGCAGCTCCTCGCGGTAGCGGGAGACCAGCAGCAGGGCGTAGTCGGTGCCGGCACCGATCGCCAGGATGCTCAAGATGGCCTGGCTCTGGCCGTTGACGGTCAGCCCTGCGTTCTTCGCCAGGAAATAGACCAAGCCCATCGTCACGCCGAGGCCGACCACCACCGAGACGATCGGGAAGAGCCAGAGCACCGGGCTGCGATAGACGAACAGCAAGATGACCACGACCACCACGAGCGCGGCCAGCAGCAACGTCGTGTCGATGCCGCCGAACGCCTCCGCCGCGTCGGCTGCGGAGCCACCCTGGCCGGTGACGTGCACCCGTACGCCGTCGTGGTCGGCGATCCCGCGGATCTCGTCGACGAGGCCGGGCATCTTGGCCCAGCCGTCCGAGCCGAGGTTGAAGGTCACGGTGAGCTGGGCGACCTCGCCGTCCTCCGACAACCGCGGTGGCTCGATCTCGCCCTCGACCCCGTCGAGCGTGCCGAGCCCGGCGATGTCACCCGAGGCGACAGCGGCGAGTTCGGCCCCGGTGGTGGTGGTCGAGGTGTAGACGAGCGTGGTGGGGATCGCGTTGGGATCCTGGAACGGGCTCATCTTGTCGAATCCGCGGGTCGACTCGGCCGATGCCGGCAGCCATGAGCTGGCCTCGTTGTTCTGCACCTCGGTCAGCTTCCCGGCGAAACCGCCGAGGGCGACCACGGCGAGCAGCCAGAACAGCACGACGACGTACTTGGTCTTGGGTCCGGTCAGCTTGCCTGCGATATGACGATGCACGGTTTCCAGACTGCGCCTGATTCACCCGTGATCGCAGCAGGAATGCCCCAAGAGGTACCGCTGAGGCCCAACCTTCCCTAAAACAGGCGAACGGGCCGCCCCATGTGGGGGCGGCCCGCCGCTACGAAGATCAAGAGATCAACGACGAAGGCCGAGCTTCTCGATGATCGAGCGGTAGCGCTCGATGTCCTTCTTCTGAAGGTAGTTGAGAAGGCGGCGGCGCTGGCCGACGAGCAGCAGCAGACCACGACGGCTGTGGTGGTCGTGCTTGTGCTCCTTGAGGTGGTCGGTCAGGTGGGAGATGCGGTGCGACAGCAGCGCGATCTGCACCTCCGGCGAGCCGGTGTCACCCTCGGTCGTGGCGTACTCGGCGATGATCTTCTTCTTGGTCTCCGCGTCAGTTCCAACTGCCATGCGAAGGCTCCCTTCCGGCCCGTGGGCCTAACTCGTTGCGCGGCGCGCCCGGGCCTGTTCACCGGGGCACTCTTGGTCCGCGGCCGATTTCACGGCTTGAGCCGCCGACCCCCATGGGCCGACAACCCGAGAAGATTAACAGCGAGCCGGCGTACGCCCCGAATCGCCGCCGGATCACGCCACGAGCACGAGACGCGCCACCAGCCGGCGCAACCTCCACCAGAACTTCATCGAACTCCCCCTCGTCTCTCCCGCCACTGGGTTCGACGCTGTGAGGCCGGGTTTGGTTGCATCGGTCAGCTCATGGCTTCTCAGTGGCGCTCGGCGAGGCACTCGGGGAAGCGCTCGGAGTAGCGCTCGGCGAGGTCGTCGTGATCCCGGGAAGCGAGGCCTTCGGTACGGTCGCCAGCGGCGGCCCCTGGATCGCCGGTGCGTCCTCGCTCCCGTCCGCGAACGCGTTCGGGTCGAGCGCGGTGCCCGGCTGGACCCGGCTGGGCAGCGGGAAGACGTTATAGAGCTGCGCGGCACCGTTGGACCACGGGTAGAAGATCCGCGCCTGCAGCGGCTCGCCGGTCATCTCGTCGGTGCAGACGACCTCGGCCATGTCGAGCTCGTCGCCGGTGACCGGCGGGAGCGGGGCGGCGGCCGACGAGGTGCAGTCGGGCTGGGTGACGACGTCGATCGGCTTCCCCTCCTGGTCGAAGAGCTGTACGCCGGTCAACGGCTTGCCCGAGGCGTCGTACGGGTAGATGTTGCTGACCCACTTGCCGTCGGAGTAGATCCCCGCCTGTTCGCCGATCGGCGCACCGTAGCCGCCGCCGGCGCCGGCCTCGTTGAAGCCGTCGCTCCAACCACGGTCGTAGTCCGTGCTGCCGCCACCCCCGTTCGCCCAGGTCATGAAGAGCACGAACGCGGCGAACGTGTTCAGGCCCAGGAGCACGACACGTGCGGCGGTCCCCCGGTCACCACCGGGCCAGACGCGGCCGGCTCCGATGAACATGCTGACCGCCACCGCGACGATGAGGAGGAGGACCGCCGGGGCGCTCGACATGCTCCACCCGAACACCGCCGAGACCAGCCAGGCCGCCGCCCAGGCACGCACGATCCACCACAGCGGCCGCAGCCAGGCGACCACAGGAGCCAGGTCCGTACGCAGCAGCTCACCGAGCTTGGCGACCGCCTTGTCGAAGCGGTCGTGGCCGGCGTCCAGGAGCCCGTCGACCCGCTCCGCGAGACCCCGGGGCGCCTTCACACCCACAGGGATGCCCGCCGCGGCCCGCAGCTCCTTGGCGTACTCGGCCGGGTCGCCGAGCGCGTCGGGACCGCGCTCCTCGACGAGCTCGGTGAAGTCGGCCTCGAGGCCGTCGGTGATGTCGCTGAGCACCTCCGGGTCGAGATCGGCGAGCTCGCGGCGTACGCGAGCCAGGAAGAGCCGCACCTCCGGCGCGACGTTGGCCTCGGCATCTGTGGTCGTCATGCGCTTGCCCCTTGGAGGATCTCGGTGACGGTGGTGGAGAAGTGGGACCAGTCCTCGCTCTGCTGCTTGAGCTGGCCTTGCCCGGCAGGTGTGATGCCGTAGTACTTGCGGTGCGGACCCGACTCCGACGGCACGACGTAGGAGGTCAGGGCACCCGCGGCGTACAGCCGCCGCAGGGTGCCGTAGACCGACGCGTCGCCGACGTCCGTGAGCCCGCTGTCGCGGAGCTTGCGGACGATGTCATAGCCGTACGCGTCCTCGCCGTCGACGACGGCCAGGACGGTCAGGTCGAGCACCCCTTTGAGCAGTTGGGTGGTATCCATGCTTCGCACACTACTACGCAGTGCGCACTACTTGCCAGAGCATTGCACCGCGCGCCGCCGAGTAGCTCAGCGGCGGGGAGGGCCTGGCCCTAGGACCGGCCGCGTACGTCGCGTACGAAGTCCTTCCAGGCGGCCGTGTCGCCAGCCGGCCCGGAGGCGCGGGTGGGTCCGGTGAAGGTGCGCACCTGGACGGGCTGAACAGGCTGCCCGGAAGGCGAGGCGGGGGCGAGTCGCGTCTGGGCGGTCGGCACCGCGACGCTCGAGCGCAATTGCTGCCCGTAACCGGGCGCTCCCCCGGGGCCCGTGGGGCCGCCGGGGCCACCGGGGGCGCTGGGGCCGCTCGGGCCGCCGGAGATGAGCGAGGACATCGGCGTGTACTCCTCCACCTCGTCCCTCTTGCCGGGCACAGCGAGCCAGATCAGCGCGATCAGGAACCCGATCGCCCACCCGTAGGTCAGCCCGTACGCAGCACCCGACTCGAGCGCTTCACCGAGCGTGACCACGAACGAGTCGGAGCTGCCGGCGAGGTAGGAGTAGAGGCTCCCGGCGACCTGTCCGGCGGCGGTGGCGACGATCGCGGCGAACCAGCAGCCGAGGAACACCGGCCAGAACGCCCGCGGCCAGATGCCGATGGTGCAGAGCCAGGTCAGCAGCCAGGTGAGCACGAAGACGGTGCCGGTGAGAACGGCGGAGTGCACCAGGTCGTCGCCGGAGAAGAGGCCGCTGAAGGAGCCTTCGCCGAAGTAGGTGAGCCGGTCCCCGAGCAGCGCGGCCACCCAGCTGGGCGAGCCGGTGCCGTTCTCCTCGATCCAGGTCGAGAACGGCGCGGAGCCGGAGAGGAACTGCAGGACCCAGAGCCCACCGGTGACCAGGACCGCGTTGAGGAAGGCCGGGATACCGCCGCGGGGGCGGTCGGCCTCGACCTCGGTCTCGTAGGCTGACGTTGGGGTGGGGTGGGGATCCATAACCAACAATTGAACCGCACCCGGAGCCCGCTGAACAGGCCGCGGAGTCTACGGCTCGGTAAGGATCTGGCGTGCCCGCACCACGTCGGCGCGCATCTGCTCGACAAGCGCGTCGATCCCCTCGAAGGCGACCATGCCGCGCAGCCGCTCCACGAAGGCGACCTCGACCTCGACGCCGTAGAGCTCCAGGTCGTCGCGGTCGAGCACGTAGGACTCCACCCGGCGCCCGACCACGCCCTCGAAGGTGGGGTTGGTGCCGACCGAGATGGCGGCGGGGAACCGCTCTCCGGTGTCGCGCCGGGTCAGCCAGCCCGCGTAGATGCCGTCGGGCGGCACCGCGGTCAGCGAGTCGGTGGGCACGTTGGCCGTCGGGAAGCCGAGCTCGCGGCCACGCTGGTCGCCCTTCACGACGACCCCACGCACCGAGTAGGGACGGCCCAGCGCCTCGGCGGCGCCGGTGACGTCACCCGTGGCCAGACACGTACGGATGTAGGTCGAGGACCACACCTGGGGCCCGCCGTCGAGCGGGATCCCCTCGGCGGAGAAGTCGTGGATCTTGCCGTAGGCGACCAGGTCGGCCACGTCGCCGGCGGCCTTGCAGCCGTAGCGGAAGTTGGCGCCGACCACGCACGCCTCGGCGTGCAGCGCATCGACGAGCACGCGCTGGGCGAAGTCGTCGGGTGACCAGTTGGCCATCTCCATGTCGAACGGCAGCGCGAGTACGGCGTCGGCGCCGGCCGCGAGCAGCAGCTCGGCGCGCTCCTCCATCCTCGTGAGCACACCTGGGGCGTGCTCGGGCCGCAGCACCGCCATCGGGTGTGGGTCGAAGGTGACCGCGACCAGGGTGAGCTCCTTGGCGTCCGCCACCTCGCGCCCCCGGCGCAGCACATGCTGGTGCCCGAGATGGACGCCGTCGAAGTTGCCGACCACGACACAGGTGCGGCCGAGGTCGGCGGGCACCTCGCTCAGACTTCTCCAGAACACGTCGCCAGAATATCCATCCCCGCTCCCCTTCCCGGGATCCGGCCCACCTGACAAGCGTTCCACCTCGCCGAGGCGTCGCCCCCGCAGGCCGAGACGTCACTCCGGTCGGTCGAGTTGGCACGGCCGTGCCAACTCGACCGACCGGAGTGACGTCTCAGCGTGGGGTGTCAGCCGACGAAGACGGCGGTCGCCTTGGCGGTCTCGGGTCCGACCGGCTCGTAGAGCGCGAGGAACTCGCCGTCGGGGGCGAAGACGGCGGTGAGACCGTCGAACGCGAGCTTGAGCTTGCGTCCGTAGCGGACGTCCTGCGCCTGCTCCTCGGAGAGGTCGTAGGGGGTGAACGCGGCGCGGGCGGCCTCCGCCAGGGGCAGCGCGGCGAACTCGTCGGTGAGCTCATCGAGCGTCTTCGCGACGTCGAGGCCGTAGGGCCCAACCGCCGTGCGGCGCAGCATCGTCAGGTGGCCACCGAACCCGAGCGCCTCGCCGACGTCCCGGGCGATGGCCCGGATGTAGGTGCCCGAGGAGCAGCGGACGGAGATGTCGACGTCGACGACGTCGCCCTCGCTCCGGACCTCGCCGACGGTGAGCTCGTGCACCGTGACCGGCCGCGCCTTCAGCTCGACCTGCTCCCCGTCGCGTACGCGTTGGTAGGCGCGCTTCCCGTCGACCTTGATCGCCGAGACCGCGGTCGGCACCTGGAGGATGTCGCCGACCTGGGTGGCGAAGGCGCTGCGTACGCGCTCCTCGTCGATGCCTGTGGCAGAGCGGGTCTCCACGACCTCGCCCTCGGCGTCATCCGTGGTCGTCGAGACACCCAGCCGCACCGTCGCCGAGTAGGACTTCTCGGTCAGCATCAGGTGGCCGAGGAGCCGGGTGGCGCGCTCGATCCCCAGAACGAGTACGCCGGTGGCCATCGGGTCCAAGGTGCCGGCATGCCCGACCTTGCGGGTGCCGGCCAGCCGCCGTACGCGCGCGACGACGTCGTGGGAGGTGACCCCGGCAGGCTTGTCGACGATGACCAGCCCAGATGCGGGGGCACTCACTCCTCGTCGTCCTCGTCCCACTCGTCGTCGTCCTCGCGCGGCTTCTTGTAGGGGTCGGCCTCGCCTGCGTAGGTCTCCCCACGCGCAGCGGCGACCGCTTCATCCTGTGCCTTGGCGCGGGCGAGCACGTCGTCGAGGTGGCGGGCGGTCTCCGGCAGCGCGTCGTGGATGAACTCCAGCGTCGGCGCGGTGCGGGTGCCGAGCTGCTTGGCGACCTCGGAGCGGATCAGCCCCTTGGCCGACTCCAGCGCGGCGGCCGTGCCGGCCAACTCCGCCTCCGAGTCGGCGCCCAGCACCGTGTAGAAGATCGTCGCCTGCTGGCTGTCGCCGGTCACGCGAACGTCGGTCACGGTGACGAACCCGATCCGCGGATCCTTGATCCGTCGCTCCAGCATCTGCGCCACGATGACCTTGATCCGGTCAGCGATCCGGCGAACCCGTGGGCTACTCATGTTCACACTCTCTCAAATAATCGAAGTAAATCGAGACGTTGGCCGGGCCGCGACTGCGACCCGGCCAACGTCAGAGGCTCATTCTCAGCCTCGGGGAATCTCCACCATCTCGAAGGCTTCGATGATGTCGCCTTCCTTGATGTCCTGGAAGTTCTTCAGGACCAGACCGCACTCGAAGCCCTCGCGGACCTCGGAGGCGTCGTCCTTCTCGCGGCGCAGCGAGGCCAGGTCGAGGTTGTCGGCCGCCACGGCGCCGTCGCGCAGGACGCGAACCTTGGCGTTGCGGCGGATGAGGCCCTCGGTGACCATACAACCGGCGATGTTTCCGGCCTTCGACGAGCGGAAGATCGCGCGGATCTCCGCCTTGCCGAGGACCTTCTCCTCGTACTCCGGCTTGAGCATGCCCTTGAGGGCCGCCTCGATCTCCTCGATCGCCTGGTAGATGACCGAGTAGTAGCGGATCTCGACACCCTCGCGGTCAGCCAGCTCCGTCGCCTTGCCCTGCGGGCGGACGTTGAAGCCGATGATGATCGCGTCGGAGGCAGCAGCCAGGTCGACGTTGGTCTCGGTGATCGCACCGACACCGCGGTCGATGACCCGGATGGAGACCTCGTCGCCACCCACGTCGATCTTGGCCAGTGCGTCCTCGAGCGCCTCGACCGAACCGGACACGTCGCCCTTGAGGATGAGGTTGAGCTCCTGGCTCTCGCCCTTCTCCATGGAGGCCATGAAGTCCTCCAGCGTGCGGCGTACGCGGCGCTTGGCCTGCTGCGCGGCACGCTCGCGTGCCTCGCGCTTCTCGGCGATCTGGCGAGCCATCCGGTCGTCCTCGACGACCAGGAAGCTCTGACCGGCACCCGGCACCGCCGAGAGACCCAGGACCATCGCCGGACGCGACGGGGTCGCCTCGGTGATCTCGTGGCCGTACTCGTCGATCATCGCGCGGACACGGCCGTGGGCCGGACCGGCGACGATGGACTCACCCACGCGCAGCGTGCCGCGCTGGACCAGGATGGTCGCGACGGGGCCGCGACCGCGGTCGAGGTGGGCCTCGATCACGATGCCCTGCGCGTCCTGGCTGGCGTTGGCCTGCAGGTCGAGCGAGGCGTCGGCGGTCAGCACGACGGCCTCGAGGAGGCCTTCGATGTTGATCCGCGACTTGGCCGAGATCTCGACGAACATGGTGTCGCCGCCGTACTCCTCGGGGATGACGCCGTATTCGGTCAGCTGGCCACGGATCTTGGTCGGGTCCGCCTCCGGCTTGTCGATCTTGTTGATCGCGACCACGATCGGGACACCAGCCGCCTTGGCGTGGTTGAGCGCCTCGATCGTCTGCGGCATCACACCGTCATCGGCAGCAACCACGAGGACCGCGAGGTCCGAGGACTGCGAACCACGAGCACGCATGGCGGTGAACGCCTCGTGACCCGGGGTGTCGATGAAGGTGATCTTGCGCTCTTGGCCGTCGACCTCGGTCGAGACCTGGTAGGCACCGATGTGCTGGGTGATGCCACCGGCCTCGCCCTCGATGACGTTGGCGTCACGGATGGCGTCGAGCAGCTTGGTCTTACCGTGGTCGACGTGACCCATGACGGTGACGACCGGCGGTCGGACCGTCCAGTCGGCCTCGTCGCCCTCGTCGCCGAGCTCGATGTCGAAGGACTCCAGCAGCTCACGGTCCTCGTCCTCGGGGGAGACGACCGAGACGATGTAGTTGAGCTCCTCACCGAGCAGCTCGAGGGTCTCGTCGTTGACGGACTCGGTCGCGGTGACCATCTCACCGAGGCCGAACAGCATCTGCACCAGCTGGGCCGGGTCGACGTTGATCTTCTCGGCGAAGTCGGTCAGCGAGGAACCACGGGCGAGACGCACGGTCTCGCCGTTGCCCTTGCGGACGCGGATGCCACCGATCGTCGGGGCCTCCATGGCCTCGAACTCCTGACGACGCGCCCGCTTCGACTTCCGGCCACGACGCGAGGGACCACCCGGGCGACCGAAGGCGCCCTGGGTCGTTCCGCGACCGCCGGGACGACCGGCACCCGGACGACCGCCGAAGCCACCCCCACCGGGACGACCCGGAGCACCGCCGCCGCCACCACCGGGACGACCACCGGCACCCGGACGGCCACCGCCGCCGGGACGACCCGGAGCACCGGCACGGCCGCCGCCACCGCCGCCGGGACCGCCACCAGGACGGGCACCGAACGCGGCCGGGGACTTCGGCATCATCGCCGGGTTGGGACGCGGCATGCCCGGACGGCCACCACCCTGACCACCCTCACGGGCGGCAGCAGGACGCGGCGGACGCTGGTCGCCACCGGCCGGGGCTCCGCCCTGGCCACCCTGACCTCCACCCTGGCCTCCACCCTGGCCGCCGGGACGCGGACGCCCCATGCCCTGGTTGGAGGAGAACGGGTTGTTGCCCGGGCGCGGAGCGCCGGGCTTGCCGACCGGACGCGGTCCGGGACGACCGGCACCACCAGCGCCACCGCGAGCCGCGGGGGTCTGCGGACGAGCACCGGGCTTCGGGGCACCAGGCTTAGGCGCACCCGGCTTGGGAGCGGCCGGGCGACGGTCACCACGGTCGGTGCTCGCCGGCGTGCTCGGGCTGGGCTTGGGAGCGGCAGGAGCCGACGCCGCGGGGGCGGCCGGCTCAGCCTCGGCCTTCTTGGCCGGGGGCTTCGGGCCGGGCTTGGGCGCAGCCGACTTGGTCGCCGCGGGAGCCTCGGCAGGCTTCTCGGGCGCCGCGTCCGCAGCCTTCTTGGGGGCCGCGGGCCTGGGAGCCGGCTTGGGGCCGGGCTTGGGGGCGGGCTTCTCGTCCGTGGACGCGGAACCACCCTTGCCGCCGGCCTTCAGGCCGGGGCCGATCTCCTTGCGGAAACGCATCTCCGCGGGGAGCTCGACGGTCGAGCTCGCCGACTTGACGAACTCACCCATCTCCTTGAACTTCTCGAGAACGAACTTGCTCTCGACTCCGAACTCTTTGGCGAGTTCGTGGACTCGGGTCTTAGCCACGTTTCTCCTTCTGGCCACAGACCCAAATCCGGGTGAAACTGTGACCACTAATGGTTGTAGAACACGCTCATCGCGAAGTACTCATCGAGTGCTCATGAGCTTTTGCTCCAGTTCCTGGTCAGTTGACCGTCGGCGACGGTCGTGGATGTCGGGCGCGTGTCGAGGAAGTCCTCCACCGGTGCGCTGGAAAGCCCGCCCTCGGCCCGTAAGGCCCGGGTGAACGCCTTCCGGCGCACCGCGAGTTCGTAGCACTCACGCGTGGGGTGCATATGCGCCCCTCGCCCAGGTGCGGTGGCTGTCGGATCGGGCACGACGGCCGGCTGGCCGTTGCGGTCCGAGCCGGCGGTCACCCGCAACAACTCGCGCTTGGCAGCTCGCTTCCGGCAACCAACGCACGTACGGACAGGTCCGTTCTGCGTAGTTTCTTCGAGGCGTGCCACCGATCCTTAACACTACCGCTTCCGGGGTTCGGTAGACGAAACCGGGGCGCAGGTCGTTCTTATTCCGTGACCCGTCCTCACCGGATGGCGGCGATCACAAGATGGCGGCGATCTCCGGCCAAGCCAGCAGGCCGAGCTCGCGGTCGGCCGCCTCCGAGCCGCCCCAGGCGAGCCGCTGGCTGAGCGGAAGCACCGGCTCGCCGGGCAGCACGACCCGGTGGCCGGCATCGGGATGGGTGACCACGATCGTCTCCAGGTCGTGTGCCGTACGCCGCCGCCGGACCGCCTCGGCGGACAGGACCGAGGGCCACAGCGCGTCGCCTCCCCCGGCGACCAGGACGACCTCACCGGCGATGCGCTCGACCGGGATGGTCGCAGCGGGCACGCGGTCGGCGTACTTCTCCAAGGCCGAGAGATAGGCCTCGCAGAACGACGGAAGCTCCCCGTGCGCGCTTCGCGCGCTTGCTCCCTCGCTCGGCGCGAGCGGACGAGCAAGCTCGCCGCTCGACCTCACTCCGGTCGCCTCTGCCTCCTTGACCGCGTCCTCGATCGCCTCGTCGTCGAACGGCACGAACGGCACCGGCTCGCCCCGCAGCGTCCACGAGGACCGCTGCGGCCGCTCGTCGCTGAGACCGGCCCAGGAGACGTACGTCGGGGAGATCCCGACCACCGCGTCGATCTCGGGGTGCAGGGTGCCGAGCAGGAGCGCGGCCTGGGCGCCCCAGGACGTCCCGAGCACGACCAGCCGCTGGTAGCGGGCGTGGAGGTCGGCGAGGACGTCGTCGAACGTCTCCAGCGGTATCAACCGGGCCTCGCCCGGCTGTCCGGGGCCACCGAAGTAGCGGATCGATGCCGCGGCCACACCGTGCGAGGCGAGCATCCGGCACCGGTCGGTCTCGATCCGCCCCGATGACCCCGAGAGCACGAGTACGCCGGTGGTGGCGCCCTCCGGTTCCAGCAGGACGCCCTCGGAGTCGGTCAGAGTGGTCTCACGCACGCTCGCCATGGCGCACAGGCTAGCGAGCCGCGATGCTCAGGCGACCGGGGTCTCCTCGTCGGAGCGGATGTCGATGCGCCAGCCGGTCAGGCGAGCGGCCAGGCGGGCGTTCTGCCCCTCCTTGCCGATGGCCAGGGAGAGCTGGTAGTCGGGCACCACGACACGGGCGGACTTGGTCGCCTCGTCGATGATCGTGACCGAGGAGACCCGGGCCGGCGAGAGCGCGGAGGCGACGAGCACCTTCGGGTCCTCGGACCAGTCGACGATGTCGATCTTCTCGCCCTGCAGCTCGGACATGACCTGGCGGACCCGCTGGCCCATCGGGCCGATGCAGGCGCCCTTGGCGTTGACGCCGGGGACGGTCGACTTGACCGCGATCTTGGTGCGGTGGCCGGCCTCGCGGGCGATCGCGGAGATCTCCACGGTGCCGTCGGCGATCTCGGGCACCTCGAAGGAGAAGAGCTTCTTGACCAGGTTGGGGTGAGAGCGCGAGAGCGTGATCTGCGGGCCGCGCATGCCCTTGCGCACGCTGACCACGAGGGCCTTGATCCGGGTGCCGTGGCTGTAGTCCTCACCCGGCACGCGCTCGGAGAGCGGGATGACGCCCTCGAGCCGGCCCAGGTCGACGAGCACGTCGTCGGGGTTGCGGCCCTGCTGGATGACGCCGGAGAGGATGTCGCCCTCCTTGCCGGAGAACTCACCGAACTTCACGTCGTCCTCGGCGTCGCGCAGCCGCTGCAGCACGATCTGCTTGGCGGTGGTGGCGGCGATCCGGCCGAAGCCCTCGGGCGTGTCGTCGTACTCCCCGACGACGTTGCCCTCGGCGTCGATCTCGGCCGCCAGGACGCGTACGTGCCCGGTCTTGCGGTCCAGGTCGACCCGCGCCTTCGTCTGGGAGTCGCCGGTCTTGTGGTAGGCGGTCAGCAGCCCCTGCTCGATCGCCTCGACGAGCACATCGAGCGAGATCTCCCGCTCCCGCTCCAGCATCCGCAGGATGCTCATATCGATGTCCATGGCCTACTCCCCCTCGTCGATCCGCTTGAACTCGATCTGCACAAGCGCCTTCTTCACGTCCGCGTACGCCACATCGCGGCGCTTGCCGCTCACCTCGAGGCTCGCCCGCTCCTCGTCGGACTCCTTGACCCGTCCGGTGAACGCGGAGCCGTCGGCGGTGGTGACCTTGACCAGGCGACCCTTGTTGCGGCGCCAGTGGCGCGGCAGGGTCAGCGGCCGGTCGACACCGGGAGAGGTGACCTCGAGCGTGTAGGGCTGCTCGCCCATGACGTCGGACTCGTCGAGGACCCGGTTGACCTCACGGGTTGCCTCGGTGACCTCCTCATGGGTGATCCCGCCGTCCTTGTCGACGGCGATCCGCAGGATCCGGCGCTTGCCGGCCGGCGTGATCTCCACGGCCTCGATGTCGAAGCCCAAGGTCTGAAGCGGGTCTGCGAGGGCCTTTTCGATGGCACTCGCGATCGCGTCCTTCCGCTCAGCACTCAACGCGATCTCCCCCTGCATCCTGTTGTCCGGTCCTGTTGTATGCGCCTCCGAGCACGCTTCACTTCTGGTGACACCATACCTGTACGCGTCGGGTGTCTCGAACAGCGTGCGGCTGTGTTGGAAAGCCGCTGACGCGACTCCCGCCGGGTGTGGTTAGGGTTCCTCACGTGACCAGCGCACGTGCCCTCCGGATGCTCTCGCGGCGCACCGCTGTGGGTGTCGCCGTGGTTGCTCCGCTGGCCGCCTCGGCGTGTTCGGCCTCGGAGATGCTGGATCCTGTCAAAGCCCCTCCACCGAGCACTCCCCCGGCCCCCGCCAACCCCGACCAGAGTGTGATCGACGCCACGGTCGCGGAGATCCTCGGGGCCGACAAGGGCGCCCCCTCCGCGTTCGTGCAGCTCCATCGCGTGCACGTCGAGGCGCTGGCGCCGACCAAGGGCGTGACCGCGGCGCCGGCGACCGGGCGCTGGCAGGAGCGTCAGCTCGCCCTGGTCACGACTCTCACCGCCGCCGCCGGGCGCGCGGCTGACCCTCAGCTGATCACGCTGCTCGCCTCGGCCGCCGCCGGCCAGCAGCAGCTCCTGCACGGACGAGGTCTGGCATGACGACCGCGACATCCTCCTCGACCGAGGCGCTTCAGGCGGCACTCGCCGTCGAGCACTCCGCGATCTACGTCCTGGGCGCCCTGGGCGGGCGCACCTCGGCGACGTCCTCGCCGGCTCTGGCGCGGGCGCTCACGGACGCGTACGACGACCACGTGAACGCCCGGGAGGCCCTGGCCGCGCGCGTGGTGGCCGCCGGGATCGAGCCGGTCGCGCCCTCGGCCGTCTACGACCTGCCCGGCCGGATCGGGTCGGAGGCCGGCATCGGCGCCGCGGCGCTGCAGCTGGAGCAGGACACCACCGCGACCTATCTCTCGCTGGCCCCGAAGGCGACCGGCACCGACCGGACGCTGCTCATCCAGCTGCTCTGCCGGGCGGCCGCCCGGCAGCTCGATCTGGGCGCGAAACCACGGGCCTTCCCAGGCACCTGACCCCCAAAAGCCGAGATGGCCCGCGAACCGTCCGGCGCGGGAGACTCCCGAGATGTCTCCCGAGACCGGGCGGCTCGCGGGCCAGGTTTTGGCCTGGACACGAGGCCTGAGAAGTCGCCTGGGGCTGAACCTCTCTTGCAGAAGTATGCAATCCCCGCTCAGGATGGCCCAGACCCGCAAAAGCGCATTGCAAGAACTTGCAACTTTTCTCGGCGTCATTCCCAGGAGCGAACGATCTGGTGTATGTCGCTCAGTCGATGTGCGACAGCGTCCGGAGAGCCCTCGCTGTGGCCGACTTGGCTGCTCGGGATGTTGCTGTGCGGGATGTGGATCGCCCGCAGACCAGCCTTCTGAGCACCGTACACATCGTCGAAGAGCCTGTCGCCCACATAGACGCATCGAGACGGATCCGAGACCTTCACGGCCTCCATCGCAGCGTGGAACGCCTCCTCGGCGGGCTTCGTCCAGGGAACCTCGGAGGTGTAGACGTCTCCGTCGAGCAGGTCGAGCACCCCGTCGCGCTCGAAGAACCCGCGGTGCCACGCGCGCGGCCAGATCGTGTTGGACAGCACCCCGACACGTACGCCGTCGGCGCGGAGCGCCTCCCACAGCGGACCGACCTCGGGGTCGGTCAGGGTGTGCGGCTCCCAGAACTCGTAGTAGGCGTCGAGCAGGTCAGGGTCGTGCTCGAGGCCGGCCTCATCGAAGAGGTTGTCGATCGTCGAGCTCTGCTGGTGGTCGCGGCTGCGGGCCCAGATCGTCTCTCCGGCCTGGTGGAGCCTGGTCGCGTTGACCGGGTGGTCGTCGTCGCAGGCACCTCTCACCGCCTGGGCGAGCGCCAGCGACTCCGCGTGGAAGTCGATGTCGTGCCACTTCGTCAGCGTGCCGCCCCAGTCGAAGATCACCGCGTCGATCGCCATGGCCACGACCCTAGCGGTGCGACACCGGCCGACTCATGGTGTTTCAGCGGGACAGCTGCGCCGAGTCGACCAGATCGGTGAGCTCGGCGCGGAAGTCGGGATGGGCGCAGTGATCGATGATCCGCCGGGCGCGGGCGGCGGGCGAGATGCCGCGCAGGTCGGCCACACCCTGCTCGGTGATGATCACCTGCACGTCGTGCGCGGTGTGGTCGACGTGGCCTACGAACGGCACGATGCGCGAGACCGAGCCCTGCTCGGCGGTGGAGCGGGCGGCGAAGAGGTTGAGGTGGGCGTTGCTCGCGAAGTCACCCGAGCCGCCGAGGGCGTTCACGTTGCCGTGGATGTCGGCCTCGGCCATCGAGTCGATCGCGATGAGGCCGAGCCGGCGGATGACCTCGGGGTGGTTCGACATCTCCTGCGGGCGCAGCAGCACCCGGCCCTTGTAGTGGTGGACATCGTCGTTGAACCGGCGAGCGCCCGCCTCGGAGAGGCCGAAGGAGGTGGCCGAGACCCCGATCAGCTTCCCGGAGTCGAGCAGGTCGAGGAGACCGTCCCGGACGGTGTCGGTGTAGGCCGTCAGGTGCTCGAACTCGGCGCCCTGGAGCCCGGCGAGGACCGCGTCGGCGACGGGCCCCGCACCGGCGTGGAGCGGGAGCAGGCTGTGATGCAGGCGGCCGTGGCGTACCTCGTGGCGGAGGAAGTCCACGACGAGCTCGGCGATCGCGCGGCTCTCCTCGTCGATCACGCGCGGTCGTGAGCCTCGGTCGGGGCGATCGGTCTCGACGACGGCGACGACCTTGGCCGGATCGACGAGGAGGAAGGGGTCACCGATCCTCTGCATCGGCGTCGTCAGCTGGATCGGTGCCCGCGCCGGCGGCAGCTGGGAGCCGTGATGGATGTCGTGGAACCCCTCGAACCCGCGCGGATGCCAGCTGTTGACCTCGAGGATCACGGCGTCGGCGGCGTCGAGCCACGTCTGGTTGTTGCCGACGCTGCTCCCCGGGACGAGCAGTCCGTTGGGCAGGATCGCCGCGACCTCGACCACCGCGACGTCGAGAGCGCCGTAGAACCCGGACGCCGCGTGCTGGGCGACCCGCGAGTGACGTACGTCGACACCCTCCGGCCACTCCCGGACCAGCCCCAGGGCCTCAGGCACCGCCTTCGGCCGCCCTGTCCCGGCGAACCCAGAGAAGGCCACCGTCTTCCCAGGCCCGATCTTCGCAGCCGCCTCCGCGGCGCTCGCCACCCGCCAGGCGAGCGTACGGTCAAGAATCCTGTCCCCCGTCATGGGGTCGATCTTGCCGCATTCCGGGCGGTTGGAATCCCCGGTTAACCGGGTATGCCTGCGCTTCTCAGGCGTTGCAACACCCGAGAAGCGCAGGAAACACCGGAGAAGTTCCGGTTATGTCAGCCGCGGACGACCTCGGCGAGGTGAGCGACGGCGTCGGCGAGAGCGACCTCGGTCTTCTCGCCGCTCTTGCGGTCCTTGACCTCGACCTTGCCCTCGACCAGGCCCTTGCCGACGGTGACGATGGTCGGGACGCCGATGAGCTCGGCGTCCTTGAACTTCACGCCCGGCGAGACCTTGGGGCGGTCGTCGTAGAGCACGTCGATGCCGGCGGCCTCGAGCTCACCGGCCAGCTTCGCGGCAGCCTCGAAGACGGCGGCGTCCTTGCCGGTCGCGACCAGGTGGATGTCGTACGGAGCGACGTTGCGGGGCCAGGCGAGACCGATGTCGTCGAGGGTGCCCTCGGCGACGGCGGCCACGGCGCGGGTGACGCCGATGCCGTAGGAGCCCATGGTGACGGTGACGAGCTTGCCGTTCTCGTCGAGCACCTGCAGCCCCAGCGCCTCGGCGTACTTGCGGCCGAGCTGGAAGACGTGGCCCATCTCGATGCCGCGGGCCAGCGTCAGCGGGCCGGAGCCGTCAGGAGCCTGGTCGCCCTCACGGACCTCGGCGGCCTCGATGGTGCCGTCGGGGGTGAAGTCGCGGCCGGCGACCAGGTCGATGACGTGCTTGCCCTCGACGTTGGCGCCGGTGACCCAGCGGGTGCCGGTGGCCACGCGCGGGTCCACGAGATAGCGGATCCCCGATGCGGACGACTCCCCCAGCACCTCGGGACCGATGTAGCCCTTGACGAGCTCGGGGTGCTTCTTCAGCTCGACGTCGTCCATGGGCTCGACCTCGATCGGCTCCAGCTGGCCCTCGAGGCGCTTGATGTCGACGTCGCGGTCACCGGGCAGGCCGATGGCGAGCGGCTCGACGGTGCCGTCGGGGTGGCGCAGCGTCACGAGCACGTTCTTCAGCGTGTCGCCGGCCTCCCAGGGCCGGTCCTCGCGCGGGTACGCCTCGTTGAGGTGGTCAACGAGCGTCTGGATCGTCGGGGTGTCGGGCGTGTCCTCGGCGTGGGCGGCGGGCACGTCCTCGTACGAGAGCGGCTCGGGGGCCAGGGTCGTGACGGCCTCGACGTTGGCGGCGTAGCCGCCGGGCGAGCGTACGAAGGTGTCCTCGCCGGCCGCGGAGACGGCCAGGAACTCCTCGGAGGCCGAGCCGCCCATCGCGCCGGAGGTGGCCTTGACGATGACGTACTCGAACCCGAGGCGGTCGAAGACCTTGACGTACGCCGCACGGTGGGCGTCGTAGGCCGCCGACAGCCCCTCGTCGGTGTAGTCGAAGGAGTAGGAGTCCTTCATGATGAACTCGCGGCCGCGCAGCAGCCCCGCGCGGGGACGCGCCTCGTCGCGGTACTTCGTCTGGATCTGGTAGATGGCCAGCGGCAGGTCCTTGTAGGAGCCGTAGAGGTCCTTGACCAGGAGCGTGAACATCTCCTCGTGCGTGGGACCGAGCAGGTAGTCGGCCTCCTTGCGGTCCTTGAGCCGGAAGATGCCGTCGCCGTACTCCGTCCAGCGGCCGGTCGCCTCGTAGGGCTCACGCGGCAGCAGCGCCGGGAAGTGCACCTCCTGGGCGCCGATCGCGGCCATCTCCTCGCGGATGATCCCCTCGACCTTGCCAAGCACGCGCAGGCCCAACGGCAGCCAGGAGTAGATCCCCGGAGCGGCGCGGCGGATGTAGCCGGCACGGACAAGCAGCTTGTGGCTCGCGACCTCGGCGTCCGCGGGATCCTCACGCAGGGTCCGCACGAACAGGGTCGACATACGGGCGATCATGCGGGCAAGCGTACGGCGCACCGGACCGCTCCCGCGAACCGGTCAGGAGCGTGTTGCAACCGACCCCGGCCGGCACACGTCATCCCTCCATGAGACGTATCCGAATCCCGGCACTGGCCACGGCCATCCTCGTTGCTCTCATGCTCCCGGTCTCACTGACGACACCGGCTTCTGCGGCGGCTCCGACCGTCGACGTACTTCCCCTTCCGCTGCCCATCGGCGACAGCCCGACCGTTCCCTACCTGCACCGTCCATCGTCCGAGTCGGTCTCGGTGGTCGACCCGGCGACCGGCATGAAGACGCCGGTCGCGCTCGTCGGTGACGATCTCGACGAGTTCACCCTTCTGGGCCGCTCAGGGAGCGGGTTCGTGCTGCGGGCCAGCAACCGCAACATCGACAAGATCATCCGGGTGCAGCTCGATGTCGCGCAGAGGACCCTCACCGACATGTACTACGCGGACAAGGCCAGGCTGTCGGCCGACGGCCGCTACCTGCTCAAGACGGCAACCCTGACCAGCGGCGGAATCCAGGCTCAGGTTCGCAGCGCCACCACGGGCGCGGTCGTCGCCCGCCACACCTTCAGGGGAGCCACCAGGCCCGATCCGATCGACGTGAGCGGCACCCGCGTGCTCGTGGGTGCCTACAGCACCCCGCGCACGCTGGTGTGGGACTGGAAGGCCGGCACGGTCAAGACGATCGCCTCCCGGGCAGCGTACGCAGGCAGCTTCGCCACCAACCGGCTGGCGACGTACACGAAGGACCCGTCGAACCTCGACGCCTGTTCGGTGGTCTCGACCGTCACCGCGCCCGCGACGACGCTCTGGCGCGGGTGCTTGGAGGCGGTCGCGTCGTTCTCGCCCGACGGCGCCCGCTTCGCGACCAATGCGATCGAGCACGAGAACCACGCCGACGTGGTCCGCCGCCGCAGCCTCCGCGGCACGTTGCTCACCACCTACCGCAACCCCAACGGGCTGTGGATGTACGCCTGGGAGACCAACACCCGGATCCTGATGCGGTCCCACCCGAGCAGCGGCACGCCCTGGCTCGTACGCTGCGAGGCCACCGACTGCGAGCGAGCCTGGCGCGCGTATTCCTAGAACGTAGCCAGATCAGAACATGATGGTGGAGAAGCGGGCCGTCTCGAGGAAGCCGGCCCGCTCGTAGGCGCGGCGCGCGGGGGCGTTCCACTCGTTGACGTAGAGCGAGACGCGCGGAGCGATCTCGCTGCGGACGATGTCGCAGACCGCGGCCATCCCGCGGGCAGCGAGGCCCTCGCCGCGGCGGTGCTCGGGCACCCAGACGCCCTGGATCTGCGCGGCCTCGGGGGTCGCGCAGGCCACCTCGGCCTTGAAGACGACCTCGCCGTCCTCGATCCGCGCGAAGGACCAGCCGCGCGAGATCAGCTGGAGCACCCGGGCACGGTAGAGGTCGCGGCCGCCGCCGGTCTCCGGCGAGATCCCGACCTCTTCGGTGTACATCGCCACGCACGCCGGATACAGCGCGTCCATGTCGGCGCGGACGGTGCGGCGTACGAACGGGTCCGGCTCGACCAGGCTCTGCAGCTGCTGCTCGAGATGAGGCTGCTCCCAGCGCTGGTCGCGCGGTGTCCCCCACGACTCGCCGATCGATCCCCACAGCGCCCGCACCGCGGCCTGCCGCCCGACGATCGTCGAGACGGTGCGGACCCGGTTGCGGGCCCGCTCACCGAAGGCGTACGCATCCTCCTCGGTGGCCTGGATGGGGACCAGGTTGGCGCCGACGTGACAGGCCGCGACCAGGTCGCCGCCGTCCCAGCGGCCCCAGATCTCGCCGCCGAGCCAGCGCGGCTCGAGGTTGGTGGTGCGCGCCCGATACTCCGCGAACACGTTGACCACCGGATCCTGCGCGGTCAGGTCGAGGAACGCGCTGAGATCACCCGCGTGCAGCGGGCGGATCCCCTGGCGCGTCGTCAGCATGTCACCGAGCCTAGGGCCAATCCGGTTGTACGTCGCCTCGCGGCTCGCGGACCGGATCAAGAGATCGCTCTACGCGAAGATGCGTTCGATCGTGTGCATTCGCTCGCGGATGGTCTTGAGACGTACGTCCTGACCGGCCTCGCCGGTGTCCCCCCAGACCGCCCGGCCCACCATCACACCGCTGGCGCCGAGCGCTCGCACCCGCGGCAGGCGTTCGCTGAAGTCGTCCCACCCCATCCCGTCGGACCGTGCGACCCAGAACGCTCGCCCGAGGTCGGCGCGCTCGATGCTCTCGAGGCCCTCGTCGTTGACCTTGAGCTTGAGCACGATGCCGCCGCACCGTGACCGCGTGGCGAGGGTGGCCAGATCCTCGAGGCAGCCGGGCGTCGTGCAGTAGGGCTCGAGGAAGACCCGGTCATAGCCCGGAAGTCGCTCCAGAATGTCGAGCGCCATCGGCGCGCACTCGGTCTGGTGGTCGTCGAACCCGACCTTCACCGCGTCCGTCGTCCTCTCCGGGACGACGAGCTCATCGACGGCGTCGATGTCCGGGAGCCCGGCGCAGGCGAGCTCGCGGCGTACGTCGCCGTGGCCCTGCGTGGGCCGCACGACGATGCCCCAACGAGGGGTGTTGGCCACCAGATCGAGGATGCCGGGCCTGATGTCGGAGGAGTCCGGGGTGTGGAACAGCCCATCGTCTGCGTGATCGATGGCAAGCCAGAAATTGGTCAACGTTGTCGCCAGTCTGAAGAGGAGAAACAAAGACGTGTGGAGGCGCTAGGCGAAGCCTAGACAGCACGACGCCGCATCAGTGGCATCTCGAGTAAATTGCGGGTTGCGCCGCGGGTCAGTACTCGCCGCCGTCTGCGACCACGCACTGGCCATTGATGGCGCCGGCCATGTCGGAGGCGAGGAAGACGCAGACCTTCGCGACGGCATCGGCGGTGACGAACCGGTGTCCGGGGATGCGCGCGGCCCGGTAGGAGATGTACTGGTCGACGGTCACGCCCTCCTTGCGAGCGTGCTTGACGAAGACCTGCCGGGACGACTCGCTCCACATCGGGCCGGGAGCGACGACGTTGGCCCGGACGATCCCCTCCTCCTCCTGCGCGATCGCCTGTGCGAGCCCGGTCAGCGCGTGCTTGGACACGCCGTAGGCGGCCCGTCGTGAGGGCGTACGGATCCCGAAGACGGAGCTGACCAGGACGACCGCCCCGGACCGGGCCGCCCGGAGCTTCGGCAGCGCGAGCGAGGCCGTGCGCCACACCGAGGTCAGGTTGAGGTCGAGGGTGAGCTGCCACTCGGACCGGTCGATCTCGGCGACCGTGTCGGGACTGGGATTGATGCCGGAGCAGTTGATGAGCCCCGACAGCGTCTCGAACCCGGCCAGCGTCTCGGCCAGGGCGTCCACGCCGTCGTCGGTGGTCAGGTCGCCCTCCACCCGCGCGACGGCGCCGGTCTCGTCGGCCAGGTAGGCCAGCTCGGTGGTGCGGCTGTAGGCGTGCAGGATGACTGGGGTGCCCTCCGCGCTGAGCCGGCGCGCGACCGCGCTGCCGAGGTCGCCGGTCGCGCCGAGGACGAGCACGGGAGCTCGCGGCGGGGTGCCTGACTCAGACGCTGTGCTCATGGCGCTCCTTGATCCGGTGGATCGCCGACCTCACCACGTCCTGATGGGCGGGCGGCAGACCAGTGAGACCTTCGAGATGGCTCACGCAAGTGATATCACCCATTTGCCCGAGCCGGTACGCGGTAATCGGAATCGCCGGGGCGAGGGTCGGATGGTGCAGCCGATGGACCAGGGCGTCGGTGATGTCGGTGCCCCAGCCGAGCACGTCGCGCTCGCGGGCGACGGCCCCGGGATCCTCCTCGCGGTCCAGGATCTCGAGATAGCCGTCGACCGGCACCCGGCCGCGCAGGATCAGCTGGAACATCGCCGCCTTCCGCAGGAACAGCGACCGGAACGCCTCCAGCACGAACTCCAGCTCGTCCCAGTAGCGCTCCGGCGCCTGGTCGAGGAGGTCGCCGTAGTCCTCGCGCTCCTCGGTCAGGTAGAGGCAGATCAGCCGGTCCATCCAGGACAGGCTCTCGCGTACGCTCAGCCGGGCCACCGCGTCGAGGTCGCCGGGCTGGAAACCGGCCTTGAGGAACGTCATCACCAGCGGCCCCATGTGCATGTCCGCGAAGCGGGCGCCGTCCAAGGCCATGCCGTGCCCGTCGCGCAGCCGGTCGCGGATGCCCTCGGCGACGAAGTACTGGTAGAAGGTCTCGTGGGCGAACTCCGCCGACTCCACCGAGTCCTTGGTGCGGCCGGTCACCCCGAAGACCTCGGAGTGATCGAGCAGGTCCGCGATCCATTCGTACGTCAGGAAGTCCCGCTGCCGGGTGATGTCGAGGTCGCGCTGCAGGTTGGCGAAGAGCCACTCCGAGACGCGCGGGACGGGGATCAGGTCCTGCTCCTGCGAGGTCGGCTCGTCCATCCCGGTGAACAGGTCCCAGGCGATGTCGCGGTAGGTCTGGAACCGCACCCGGCTGGGGATGCGTGAGCTCTTCCGGTCCCAGGGCTGACCGCAGACGTGCTTGAGATGGACCGTGTAGCCGTCCCATTGGGTCCGGGGAGCCGGAGCGCCCTCCTCGAGGGAGGCGTAGAGCTGCTTGAGGACCATCGGCGTCGCGGGGAAGAACCCGCCACCGCGCTCCATCTCCGCGGCCAGGTTTCGCAGCCTGTCGTCACCGCCGCGCTCGTCGCCGAGGGCGCGCACCTCGACCGGAGAGATCGGCTCGACGCGTACGACCATCGCCGACTCGACCCCGAGGTCCTCCAGCCGGGCCGGGCTGCGCAGCTGCTCGGCGAGCTCGTCGCGCTCGGTCTGCAGGTTGCGCTTGCTGATCACCACGAACCGTCCGCCGCGGCCGAAGGCCGAGCGCAGCTCGCTCAGGTCGGGGCGGGTGACGCCGTGCTCCTCGGCGCTGGAGGAGATCAGGTCGAAGTCGTCGATGACGATCGGCGCGCGTTCCTCGTCGACCAGGGCGCCGTAGTCGACCGCGCCGTCGCGCAGGCTGATGTAGCGCACCTGCTCCTTCGAGGCGGTCCACTCTCGGGTCTCGACCGTCTTTCCCGAGCCCGAGGGGCCGGTGAGGAAGAAGAGGTTGGACTCGGGATTCTCCAGCCACCGGCCGAGCGCCTCGAAGAGCGGGATCGTCGGCTGCTCCGTCGTCAGCCCGCTCAGCGCCGCCACCCGTGCCCGCGGGAAGGTCAGCCGGGAGCTGGTGGCGGGGACCGGTGCGGCCGGTGTTGCGGGGGCCAGCACTGGTCCGGGCACCGCGGTGTCCTCGCCACGCCAGGCGTACGCCTTCCACCACTTCGCCTGCCAGATGCCGGTGTTCTTCCGGATCCACTCGCCCCGGTGGGACGGGTCGAGGGTGCGGGGCACCGCGCCGCCGACCACGCGGATGAGCTCGTCGAGCGGCATCAGCTTCGATCCGGACGTACGCCGGTAGAAGGTGCTCCGGGCCATCGCCACACCGGCGCCACCGTCAGCTTTTCCGGTCACCTGCCGGACCCAGGCGCGCAATTCGCCGTTGAACTGCTCTGGTGAGAGAGATTCGTCGGTCATTGCCCCTCGCCGAGTCGTCGCGAACGCGGTTGAGAGTATCTCGCAGGCGTCCCAATTCTGTCCCAGAAACGTCCCAACTGGCCTGGGACTGTCTTTACATCGTCCCCACTCCCACCCGCCCTCTGGTGGGACGGATGTGGCCTCCGCCACCGTGGAGTTGTCCCCACCAGGGACAGCGCCGGCCCCACCTACGGGCCCCACCGCTGAAGGAGATGATGACCATGAGGAACCACAAGTTCAGCATCGCCACCTTCGCCGTCACGCTTCTTGTCGTGTTCGGCTTCAACCAGCTGCTCAGCGCCGAGCCGCCCAAGTGCGAGGCAGCCGTCGGCACCTCGTCCGTGTCCGTCGTACTCACGGAAGGAGTGCTGTCATGATCAGCAACTTCATGCGCCCCGGCGAAACCGTCCGGGCCCGCGGCGGCACCCGCTCCGGAAAGCGCGGTGTCGTCGTCGCCACCGCCGCAGGCCGCACCAAGGTCCGCTTCAACGGCAGCAGCGGCACCCGCTGGGTGCGTACCGGCAACCTGAGCTCCACCGGCAGCGGCTCGCTGTCCTGGATCATCCCGGTCAAGGCCGCACTCGTCCTGTTCCTGGTCGTGCCGGGCATCCGGTTCGTCGTCGTCCACCTGTGGACCCACGGCGGACTGGACGGGTTCGCCACGGCCCTCGGAAACCAGATGGGCCAGGCCGCTCTCGCCTGGGGCCACCTGATCACCACGGACCCGCTCGGAGCACTGCTCCACCTCGGGTTCCTCGGCCTGGTCTCCAGGCTGATGCACTGGTGAGACCACAAGATCTTCGAGACGTACGCAGGGGGACGTCTCGGAGCACAAAAAAGAAGCCCGGTCCGACTGACGGACCGGGCTTCCTGCGTACGTCGGTACGCGCGGGATGCTGACCGAGGTAACTCGGCGAGTGCGCACTGGCCTCGTGGAACTCCACGAAGGAAGCGACCGTTCACCGAGTCACCTCGGTGAACATCCAAGCCTCAGCCGCTGACCGACACCTGCGCGCCGGCGCCCTCGACGGGCTCCATGCCCTCGGCGATCTTCATCGCCTCCTCGATCAGGGTCTCGACGATGGCGGCCTCGGGGACGGTCTTGATGACCTCGCCCTTGACGAAGATCTGGCCCTTGCCGTTGCCGGAGGCGACGCCGAGGTCGGCCTCGCGGGCCTCGCCGGGGCCGTTGACGACGCAGCCCATGACCGCGACGCGGAGCGGGACCTCGAGGCCATCAAGGCCCGCGGTCACCTGCTCGGCGAGGGTGTAGACGTCGACCTGAGCGCGGCCGCAAGACGGGCAGGAGACGATCTCGAGGCGGCGCGGCTTCAGGTTGAGCGACTCCAGGATCTGGATGCCGACCTTGACCTCCTCGACCGGCGGCGCGGAGAGCGAGACCCGGATCGTGTCGCCGATGCCCTTGGACAGCAGCGAGCCGAAGGCGACCGACGACTTGATGGTGCCCTGGAAGGCCGGGCCGGCCTCGGTGACGCCGAGGTGGAGCGGCCAGTCACCGGACTCGGCGAGCAGCTCGTAGGCGCGGACCATCACGACCGGGTCGTTGTGCTTGACCGAGATCTTGAAGTCGTTGAAGCCGTGCTCCTCGAACAGCGAGGCCTCCCACATCGCCGACTCGACCAGCGCCTCGGGGGTGGCCTTGCCGTACTTCTCCAGCAGCCGCTTGTCGAGCGAGCCCGCGTTGACGCCGATCCGGATCGAGGTGCCGTGGTCCTTGGCGGCCGCGGCGATCTCCTTGACCTGGTCGTCGAACTTGCGGATGTTGCCCGGGTTGACCCGGACCGCCGCGCAGCCGGCCTCGATGGCGGCGAAGACGTACTTCGGCTGGAAGTGGATGTCGGCGATCACCGGGATCTGCGACTTCTTCGCGATCGCGGGCAGCGCGTCGGCGTCGTCCTGGCTCGGGCAGGCCACCCGGACGATGTCGCAGCCCGACGCGGTGAGCTCGGCGATCTGCTGCAGCGTGGAGTTGACGTCGGAGGTGAGCGTGGTCGTCATCGACTGCACGGAGATGGGGCTCTCGCTGCCCACTCCCACCGAACCGACCTTGATCTGGCGGGTCTTGCGGCGAGGGGCGAGCACCGGGGCGGGTGCCTCCGGCATACCGAGGGGGATCGACGTCATGTCTACCAATCTTACGGGCGGGTCAGGCTTGGAGATGAAGCGGGACGACGAGGTCGGCGACGATCAGGACAACACCCATCACCAGGAGCGCCGAGGCCACGACGTACGCCACCGGCAGCAGCTTCGCCGGGTCGGCATGTCCCGGGTCGGGCCGTCGGAAGACCTTGGCGAAGGCGCGGCGGATGCCCTCCCACAGCGCGGTCGCGATGTGACCGCCGTCGAGGGGCAGGAGGGGGACGAAGTTGAAGATGCCGATGAACAGGTTGAACCCACCGACCAGGAACGCGAAGCTGGCGACCTTCTCGCCGACGTCGAGGCCCTCGTGAGCGGCGATCTCGCCGGCTATGCGGCCGCCGCCGACGATGCTGACGGGGCTGTCGGCCGAGCGCTCCTCGACACCGACGATCGCGAGCGCGACGTGCCAGACCTTGACCGGCAGCCTCAGCAGCGAGTGGACGGCGTTCTCCGCCATCACACCCATCTCCTTCAGCGCGTAGACCGGCCCCTCCTTGGTGGTGACCACGTGAGACTCGGGAGACATCCCGAAGAAGCCGACCTTCGCGGTCTCGGGGTTGGCGCTGGTGTCGTCGACGTCCTTGACCCGCTCCTGCACGACGGTCTGGGTGTGCAGCGTCATCCGCTCACCGTCGCGCTCGATCACGATGGTGGCGTCGCCGTCCATGTTGTCGCGGATCAGCTCCTGGGCGACCGCCCACGAGGTCAGCTCGGTGCCGTTGAACGAGACCAGCTCGTCGCCGGGCTTGAGTCCGGCGTCGGCGGCCGGGGTCGGCTTGTCGCTCGCGCGGCACTCGCGGCCCTGGTCCTCCCAGGTCAGCAGGCACTCCTGCAGGCTCGAGACGACCGGATGACCCTTGTCGACGACGTTCTCGTGGACCCCGTAGATCCCGAAGACACCCCACAGCACGAAGAACGCGATGGCGATGTTCACCGTGGGCCCGCCGGCCATCACGATGACCTTCTTCCACCACGACATCTTGTAGAAGAGCCGCGGCTCGTCTTCGGGACGGATCAGCTCCCACTCGGCCGAGCGCGCGTCGCTGATCAGCTGGGTGAACATGCCGGTGTTGGACTTGCGGATCTTCAGAGCGCCGTCGTCGGTGCGCTCCCCCAGCTGGTCGGCGCCGGGTGGCAGCATCCCGACGATCTTCACGTAACCCCCGAGCGGGATCGCCTTGAGGCCGTACTCCGTCTCGCCGATCTGCTTGGACCACACCGTCGGCCCGAAGCCGATGAAGTATTGGGTCACCTTCCCGCCGAACGCCTTCGCCGGGATCATGTGGCCGAGCTCGTGGAGCCCGATCGAGGCCAGGATCGCGACGATGAAGCCGATCACGGCCAGCGTGTAGAGCAGATAGCTCATGGACGGGTCTCCAGGATCCGAGTGGTCTCCTCGCGCGCCCAGGCGTCGGCAGCGAGCACATCCTCGATCGAGAGGGTGCTTTCAGAGCGTACGCCGTGATGGGCTGCCATCACCTCCGCAATCGTGTCCACGATGCCGGGGAACGGGATCCGGCCCTCGTGGAAGGCATCCACGCAGACCTCGTTGGCCGCGTTGTAGACCGCGGGGTGGGTGCCGGCCCGGGTGCCCGCCTCGCGAGCCAGTCGCACCGCAGGGAAAGCAGAGTCGTCGAGCGGCTCGAAGCGCCAGTCGGCAGCCTTGGTCCAGTCGATCGGCGTCTCGGCGTCCGGCACCCGCTCGGGCCAGGCCATCCCCATCGAGATCGGCACCAGCATCGTCGGCAGGCCCAGCTGGGCGACCACGGCGCCGTCGGTGAACTCGACCATCGAGTGGATGTACTGCTGCGGGTGCACGACGACCTCGATCCGGTCGAACGGTACGTCGAAGAGCAGGTGCGCCTCGATGACCTCGAGACCCTTGTTGACCAGGGTGGCGGAGTTGGTCGTGATCACCCGCCCCATCGCGAAGTTGGGGTGCTTGAGCGCCTGCGCCGGGGTGACCTGGGCGAGCTCGTCGCGGGTGCGGCCGCGGAACGGGCCGCCGGACGCGGTCAGCACCAGCTTGCGTACCTCCTCGGCTCGCCCGGCGCGTAGCGACTGGGCGATCGCGGAGTGCTCGGAGTCGACCGGGACGATCTGCCCCCCGCGCGCGACCCGCTTGACCAGCGGCCCGCCGATGATCAGCGACTCCTTGTTGGCCAGGGCGAGCGTGTTGCCCGCCTCCAGCGCGGCCAGCGTCGGGCGGAGCCCGACGGCTCCGGTGATCCCGTTGAGCACGACGTCGGCGGGCTGGGCGGCGGCCTCGACCGAGGCCTCCTCCCCCAGTCCGGAGAGCTTGGGCGCGAACTCGGCCACCTGCGCCTCGAAGAGCTCCTTGTTGGCCCCGCCCGCGGTCAACGCCACGACCCGGAACCGGTCCGGGTTGGCCCGCACCAGGTCAAGAGCCTGGGTGCCGATGGACCCGGTCGAGCCGAGGATCACCACATCGCGTGGTCGCTGCTCATTCACCCACCCATCCTCCCAGGAGAGGCTGAGAAGGCGCCAAGCGGCAGGCCTCTCAGGAGACCTTCCCCGCGAGCCCCTGGAAGACGTCGACCAGGACGCGGTCGAGGTTGGCGACGTCCGCGGGCTCGCTCAGGTTGCGCAGCGCTCCCCCGGTCTCCCCGGTCAGCCTGCCGAGCACGTCGATCGGTGCCTGGTCGCCGATCCCGACGGCGATGACCGGGATCGCGCCTTCACCGCCGATCTCGTCCATCAGGGCGTCGAGGCTCTGCGGCGGATTCTGGCCGCCGTCGGAGAGGAGGACGATCACCGTACGGTCCGAGACCTCGGTCTCGGAGGCGTTGATCGAGGCGTTTCCGTCGCGGATCGCGTCGTACAACGGTGTCTCGCCGTAGGCCGTCAGCTCACAGATCTCACGCTTGAACTGCGCACGCGTCGTGGCGCTCAGCGGCTTGATCTCGGTCGAGGTGTCCTCGCCAGCGGGTGGGAACGAGTCCAGACCCACCGAGTCGCGTCCGTCCTTGAGCTCCCCGATGGCGTTGAGCGCCGCGCTCTTCGCCACCTGGAGGTACGTCGGGTTGTCGGTCGTCTCGCCAGTGCACGCGTCGGTGAACCCGTCGAGGCGGACCCGGCGGTCCTGACCGTCGATCTGCTCCATCGAGCCCGAGGTGTCGACGGAAAGCAGCACGCGTACGGGAAGGCGTACGTTCTGCCACTGGTGCCGCCACTGGTTGACCGTCTTCGGTTCCGGCCACGGGGTCACGGTCTCGACGTCGCCGGCGTCGACCACGTCCTGGAGCTCATCGGTGACCTTCTCCGGCTCACCGGCGGCGCGGAAGCCCCAGGCGCGGAACTCCTGCTGCGCCTTTTTCGTCCTCAGGTACTCGACGAAGGCCTCCGACACCGTCCGCTTGGCCTCGTCGGAGTCGAGCGAGGACATCGGGACCGCCGGGTGGTCGAACGCGTAGACCGTGTCGTCCGGGTTCACCGCGACCATCCGGCGGTCCTTGTCCAGCGGGGCGCGGCACGAGAAGTCGTCGGAGCCCAGCGGGTCCTGGCAGTTGTAGAGGTACGCGGTCTGCTCCTGGGCCACCACGGCATCCATCTGAGCGAGCAGGTCCAGGTCCTGGAAGACGCGGTTCATCAGCCGGGTGATGTCCTCGCCGGCCAGCTCGTCGGGCACCGAGGCGATCGCGTCGCGTAACAGCCCGACCGCGTCCTCCTCGTCGTGGTCGGCGACCAGCGCCTCGTTGAGGGCGACCGAGGTCGCCATCCCCGAGGTCGAGCCGATCGGGTCGTCGATCGCGATCGACAGCTCGCCACCGGCGGCCTTGGTGAGCAGCTCGTCCCAGTCGGGCGAGCGCGAGAGCTTCTCGCGCCTCGCCTCGGGCATCAGGATCGTCAGGACGGAGGAGGCCACCGACGTCCACTCGCCGTCGTTCTCGGCCAGCTCGCCGGCACCGTCCTCACCGAGCTCGCCGGCAGCCAGGAGCTCCGGCCAGACCGACTCGGTCGGCAGCCAGAGGTCCGGCTTGCGCGCCTCGACGACCTCGCAGTCCTCCGGGTCGTCGACCGGACACTCCAGCCGGTCGTCGGGGGCCGCGACCCATCCGGTGGCGATCGCCTCGGCGGCGTCACCGGAGTTGACGCCGAACACCTGGACATCGGCGCACGCGCCGTCCTCGCCTCGGTACTGCTCGTTGAAGTCGGTGGCCAACTGGTCGATGAGACCGTCCTTCTCGGTGCTGACCACGACGCTCAACCTGGTCGCGTCCCCTTCGCAGGCTGCGGCCGGGATCAGGCGACCACCGCCGGAGCCGAGGATCGGCTGGATCGCGGCCAGCAGGGCGATCACGGCCGCGACCGCGACCGGGACCAGCCAACCGGTGCTTCGCCACCAGGAGGCGCCGCCCACCAGGGCTCGCGCCTTGTCGCGAGTCAGGGGCAGGTAGCGCGGGCCGCGGTCGTCGTTGCCGTCCAGAAGTCCGACGACCCTCCGGTTGCCCGTCTGGAGCAGCGGTGCGCCGATCAGCTCCTCGCCCGTCGCGGTCTTCTCGGCGTCGAGGTTGACGACGCGGTTGTGCTCGCCCACCGCGTGCGCCCGTCCGCCGAGCTCTCGGTTGCCGTCCCCGTGCCAGGCCTCGGCGACCACCAGCGCGTTCTCGACGTGTCGCCGGACCAGCGAGGCGCTCTTCACCTGACGGGGGAGCTTGTCCTCGGGCATCAGGGTGAGCAGCACGAAGCCGCCCGGCAGCGCGGTCACGGCGACGTCGCGCGACTCGGCCGCGATCTTCCAGTGGACCCGCAGGAACGTGCCGTCGGCGACCGTCGTCGCATCGCTCGCCGCGAGGACCACGGCCGCAGAGGTCATCAGGTGGCGCTTGGTCACCGGGAACGCGTAGCCGACGACCTCGCCACCTTGGTCATACACCGCCGCGGTCATCATCAGGGCCGCAGACGTGGCTGGGATGGCGCGCTTCCGCGCCGCATCCCAGGCGAGCAGCGCGTTGAGCACGACCGCTACGACGACGCAGCCGATGCCCGCGACGACGGCGACGATGCCGGCCTGACCTTGGAAAACGGACTGGAGATAGGCGAGCGCCGCCATCGCCACGGCGCCGACCACAGACGTCAATGCCCACGGCTTGGCGGACGACAGGTCCGGGTGTTGCGCCATCCGAGTCTCCTAGCGGGCATCGATCCGATCGCGCGGAGTCTAGTGAAGGCTATTCGAATCGCACTGCGAAAAGAGGCCGATTGGCTGAAGGACGGCGGCACAGACAACCGCAGAAATAGCAACAGCCCCGGACTCCCCCACGGGTCCAGGGCTGTGCATGAAACGTTTTGCAACGTCTGGCCACAATTAAGCCACAAAGATGCACGTAAAGGCAAATCCCGAAATGCGCGTCCCAGTTAAATCTGCGTCAGATCAAGGGCGCCAGGATGGCGCCGAGCCGCGGCGTGACGTGGCGGACCCACGACTCGGTGAGGTGCGAGCTGTCGTAGTAGGTCACCTTCTCCCCTACCACCAGCGGGCAGCGGTCCTCGGCGCACACGAATCGCTGGGTGTCGACGTACGCCGCCTTGGTGCCCTTCAGGGCCGCCTCGGTGACCTCATTGCTGCTGGTCTCGCGCGAGTCCGGATCGCTGAGGCAGGAGCTCTGGTCCGCCTCGGGGGCGCTGATGCAGTCGGCGGGGTTGTGATCGACTGCGGGTACGTCACCGAGGACGACGACCTTGCGGGAGATCTCCCGATAGGCCTTCACGCTGCTGCGTACCGCCTGCGACCACTGCTCGTCACGGTCCATCCCGTCGTACGTCTTCGGCATGAAGAGCTGCCCGCGAGCCGTCGAGACGATCGTGTCGGGGTCGAGGCGCTCGAGGTGTTCCGCGGACCAGTCGCGGAAGTCGTCGCACTCGGCCTGGGTCATCTTCTTGCCACGGTGCTGGACCGGATAGGGGGCGCAGCCGACCTTCACGACCGGCACGACCCTGAAGCCGTTCTCCTTGCCGAGGTCGTCGAAGGCGGTGAGCCACATGCCGGCGTGGGAGTCACCGACAACGGCGACGGTCTTCTTTGCGTCGGTGTCGCCGAGGATGCAGTCGGCGCCGCGGGTGTCTCCGTAGTTGGCGTAGCAGTCGCCGTACGTCTTCTGCCACCGGTCATCGGTGATCTCCGCGCCGAGCACCGCCGGCGGGATCGGGCCACCGCGGTCGGCGATGTCGAGGGCAGCACGGAGCTCACGCTGGACCTGCGGCGCGCCCCCGGTCTCGGCAGCGGTGTCCGGGACCTCGTTGGCCGCGAACCACGCCTGCGCCTGAGCGGCCCGCTCCTTCTCGGAGTAGGCGGCATAGCCGGTCGTCAGCCAGCCGCTGCCGACCGCCAGCACGAGCGCTGCCGGCCACAGGGCCAGCGAGCGCAGCCCGTGCGAGAGCACGGGCACCTGCTTGTGCTGGAACGGGAGCTCGATGAAGCGATGGCTCAGGGCGGAGACGAGCAGCGCGGCGGCGACCGCGACCGTCATCTCGAGCGCGGCGTTGCCGAGATGGAGGAACTCGGGTGCGAGCACGATCAGCGGCCAGTGCCACAGGTAGAGGGAGTAGGAGATGTCGCCGACGTACCTCAGCGGCTTGACCGCGAGCAGCTTCGCGGTCGGGGCGTTGGCGCCGGAGGCCAGCAGCGCGACCGTGCCGAGGGTAGGCACCAGCGCCTGCCAGCCGGGGAACGGGGTGGCCTCGCTGAACGCGACCGTGGAGACGAGGATCGCCGTGGCTCCTCCGAGGCCGGCGGCGACGCTGGCGGCTCCCTTGAGCCGGCCGCCCCAGCAGGCCAGCAGCGCGCCGGCGGCGAGCTCGTACGCGCGGGCCGGGGTGGAGAAGTAGGCAGCGGTCGGGTTCTCGGCGGTGGCGTAGACCGACCACGCCAGGCTCGCGACCGCGATCACCGCGGCGACGATCGTGAAGCCCTTGCGCCCGAGCCTGGGGATGAGCAGGAGCGCCAGCACCGGCCAGACCAGGTAGAACTGCTCCTCCACCGAGAGCGACCAGTAGTGCTGGAACGGCGAGGGCTCGCTGGGCTGGAAGTACTGCACCCCCTCGGCCGCGAAGTGCACGTTGGCCAGGAAGAACGCCGCCCAGGTGCCGTCAGCGGCCGCGTCGGTGAGTCGGGTGGTGGGCAGCTGCCAGGCGGCGTACGCCAGGACGACCAGGATCACGAGAGTGGCGGCCGGCAGGATCCGGCGGGCGCGGCGCGCGTAGAACTGCGGGATGCTGACCGTGCCTGATGTGTCAGCCTCGCGCAGCAGCAGGGTGGTGATCAGGAAGCCAGAGAGGACGAAGAAGACGTCGACGCCGACGAACCCGCCCTCGGTGTGCGGGATGCCCGCGTGGGCAGCGACGACCAGGCCTACGGCAACGGCCCGAAGACCTTGGACATCTGTCCGCCATTGCTTGGCTGACATGTGGGGTGCACCTCGTGTGGGGGTTCGGCTGCTTCCATTGCTGGGTCCGTGTCGCGGAGGTGCGCGAAACGGCCCTCGATGCTTTCACGGACATGGTCTGTTCGCATATCGAGGGTCGCCGGTCGATCTGTTCTTTTGGTGTCAGCCTCCGAAGTAGGACATCACGTGCTTGATCCGGGTGTAGTCCTCGAACCCGTAGACAGAGAGGTCCTTGCCGTAGCCGGAGTGCTTGAAGCCGCCGTGGGGCATCTCGGAGATGTAGGGGATGTGGGTGTTGATCCACACCACGCCGAAGTCGAGGCGCTTGCTGACCCGCAGCGCGGTGGCATGGTCCTTGGTCCACACGCTCGACGCGAGGCCGTAGTCGACGTCGTTGGCGAACCTGAGCGCCTCGGCCTCGTCGGCGAACCCCTGCACCGTGATCACCGGGCCGAAGATCTCCTGCTGGATCTGCTCGTCGTCCTGGCGGAGCCCGGCCAGGACCGTGGGCTGGTAGAAGTAGCCGTTCTCGCCGCCTTCGACACGTGCCGGCGCGCCACCGGCCGCGATCGTGGCGTGGTCCGGGAGGCGGTCGACCATGCCCGCCACCCGGGCGAGCTGGCCGGGGTTGTTGAGCGCGCCGACGTCGGTGTTGTCGGCGGGGAGGCCGACGGTGGTGTTGCGGGCCGCCTCGGCGAGAGCGGCGACGAACTCGTCGTGGATGCCGTCCTGCACCAGCACGCGGGTCGCGGCGGTGCAGTCCTGGCCGGCGTTGAAGTAGCCGGCCGCGGCGATGCCGGCGACCGCCTTGTCGATGTCGGCGTCGTCGAAGACGATCACCGGCGCCTTGCCGCCGAGCTCGAGGTGAACGCGTTTGAGGTCCTGCGCCGCGCTTGCGGCGACCTCCATACCGGCGCGCACCGAGCCGGTGATGGCGACCATCTGCGGCGTCTTGTGCCGGATCAGCGCGCGGCCGGTGTCGCGGTCGCCGGTGACGAGGTTGAGTACGCCCGGCGGCAGGAACTCCTGGGCGAGCTCGGCCAGCAGCGCGGAGCTGGCCGGGGTGGTGTCGGAGGGCTTGAGCACGATCGTGTTACCGGCGGCCAGGGCCGGGGCGATCTTCCAAGACATCATCGCGAGCGGGTAGTTCCACGGCGTGACCTGCCCGATCACGCCGATCGGCTCGCGACGGATCCAGGAGGTGTGGTCCTGTAGGTACTCCCCCGCGCTCTTCCCCTCCAGGGTCCGTGCGGCGCCCGCGAAGAACCGGAAGTGGTCGATCGTCGGCGGCAGCTCCTCTTCCAGGGTCAGCTGGAACGGCTTGCCGGTGTCCTTGACCTCGACAGCGGTGAGCTCCTCGGCGCGGGCCTCCATCGCGTCGGCGATCCGGAGCAGAGCCAGGCTGCGCTCCTGAGGCGTGGTCTCGCCCCAGGCCTCGAAGGCCGCTGCTGCGGCGGCGTACGCCTGGTCGACGTCGGCCTCCCCCGACATCGCGGCCTGCGCGTAGACCTCGCCGGTGGCGGGGTCTACGACGTCGTACGTCGCGGCGTCGGCGGCTTCGCGCAGCTCGCCGCCGATCACATTCCTGAAGGTCTGGTCAGCCATGCGGTAGAGACTAACTCCTGCCTGTAACAGAGATGTCACAACTGAATCCGAAGTTGAATTGATGGTTTGCTACTGATTCGCTTGCGAAAGCGAGATGCATTGGGTGACCATTGAGTCATGACCGGCAACTACGAGCAGCTGCAGCGCGACGCCAAGGACCATCTCTGGATGCACTTCACGCGGCATTCGAGCTACGCAGAGGCCGACGTGCCGATCATCGCCAGGGGTGAGGGCGCCTACATCTACGACATCGAGGGCAACCGCTACCTCGACGGACTCGCCGGGCTCTTCGTCTCTCAGGTCGGCCACGGGCGGGCGGAGCTCGCCGATGCGGGCGCGGAGCAGGCCAAGCAGCTGGCCTTCCACCCGCTGTGGTCCTATGCGCACGAGCCGGCGATCGAGCTAGCCGCGCGGCTGGCCTCGCTGGCTCCCGGCGACCTGAACCGCGTCTTCTTCACCAACTCCGGCTCCGAGGCCGTCGAGACCGCGTGGAAGCTCGCCAAGAACTACTTCAAGCTGCGGGGAAAGCCGGGTAAGCACAAGGTGATCGGGCGCAACATCGCCTACCACGGCACCACCCACGGGGCGCTGTCGATCACTGGTCTGGCCGACATCAAGGCGCCGTTCGAGCCGCTGGTCCCCTCGACCTTCCGGGTGCCGAACACCAACATCTACCGGGCTTCGGAGATCACCGGTGGCCTGATGGACGGAAGCGACCCGGAGGCGTTCGGACGCTGGTGCGCTGACCAGATCGAGGTCGTGATCCGAGCCGAGGGACCAGACACCGTCGCCGCGGTCTTCTTGGAGCCGGTGCAGAACTCGGGCGGCTGCTTCCCGCCTCCCCCGGGCTACTTCCAGCGGGTGCGCGAGATCTGCGACGAGTACGACGTGCTCCTCGTCTCCGACGAGGTCATCTGCGCGTACGGACGGCTCGGCACGATGTTCGGCTCGGAGCGGTTCGGCTACGTGCCCGACATGATCACCTCCGCCAAGGGGCTGACCTCGGGATACGCGCCGCTGGGCGCCACGATCATCTCCGACCGGCTGATGGAGCCGTTCCTGGCCGGGGACGAGACCTTCTACCACGGCTACACCTTCGGCGGTCACCCCGTCTCCACCGCGGTGGCGATGGCCAACCTCGACCTCTTCGAGGCCGAGGACCTGCTCGGCAACGTACGCCGCAACGAGGCCGCGTTCCTGGCCACGCTCTCGAAGCTGAAGGACCTGCCGGTCGTCGGCGACGTACGCGGCACGGGCTACTTCTACGGCATCGAGCTGGTCAAGGACCGCGAGACCAAGGAGACCTTCACCGAGGAGGAGTGCGAGCGGATCCTCTACGGGTACGTCTCCAAGGCGCTGTGGTCCGAGGGCCTCTACTGCCGCGCCGACGACCGCGGCGAGCCCGTCATCCAGCTCTCCCCGCCCCTCACCGTGGGCCAGGCCGAGTTCGACGAGATGGAGCAGATCCTGCGCCGGGTGCTGGAGAAGGCGTCTACGATGCTGTGATCTGCCCGTCTTGGATCCGCGGCCACGGCGACTGCTCCTCGAGGGCGTAGGCGAGCTCGAGGAGCGTCCGCTCGTCGCCGTACGCCGCGGAGAGCTGGACCCCGATCGGCAGCCCCTCCTCGCTGAGCCCCATCGGCAGTGAGATCGCCGGTGCGCCGGTGATGTTCTGCAGCGGCGTGAACGCGACGTGCCGCAGGAGCCGGTCGACGAGCTCCTCGAACGGCACGTTCGGCGAGAGATGACCCAGCGGCGGGGTGACGCCGGCGACGACCGGGCACAGGACGACGTCGTGGTGGTCGAAGACGGAGGCGTACGCCGCCGCTGCCCGCCGCAGGCGGATGAGCGCGGCCGGTGTCTGGCGCCAGCCGCCGGAGCCGAAGGCGCGACGCAGGCCGTCGGTGAGGCCGTCGAGGCGGCGGGTATCGAGCGTACGGTCGATGGTCAGGCGGCCCAGGTTGCCGGCGAGAAACGCGAGCAGGCCCCAGTAGCTGAGGAAGTCGTCGCCGAAGCGTGCGTCGACGGGGATCGGGACCGGCTCGACGCTGTGGCCCTGCTCCTCCAGCAGCGTCGCGGTCCGCTCGACGGCCGCCTTCGTGGGCGTGTCCACGACGGCGTCGGTCACCGACTCGATGATCATCGCGACCCGTAGCCGCCGTCGCGCGGGACCCTCGACGAGCCCGAGGGGAGGCAGCGCCGGGTTGCGCCAGTGTCGTTCGAGCGCGGCGTGGAAGGTCGCGGTGTCGCGGACCGTACGCGTCACCACGCCCTCGCTGACCATGTTGATCGGGAGGGTGCGGGCCATCTCGCCGTCGATGTGCCGGCCGCGGCTGGGCTTGAGCCCGACCAGTCCGGCGGCCGCGGCCGGGATCCGGATGGAGCCGCCACCGTCGTTGGCGTGCGCGAGCGGCACGGCTCCGGCGGCTACCAGGGCCGCCGACCCGCCGGAGGATGCGCCGACGGAGTGGCGCGTGTTCCAGGGGTTGGGTGTCGCCGGCCCACTGCGGAACTCGGTGGTCGCATTGAGCCCGAACTCGGGCATCCGGCTCTTGCCCAGCACGGTCATCCCGGCGCTGAGGAACTGCGTCGTGTATCGCCCGTCGTGCTTGGCCGGGCGCGCCCGGAAGGCCTCCGATCCGTGGTTGGTCGGCATCCCGAGCAGGTCGGTGTTGTCCTTGAGCAGGGTCGGTACGCCGTGGAGCAGGCCGGTGTCGGCATCCGCGCGCCGGGGCGCGTCGTAGGCCTCGTACGCCATCGCGTGCAGCCCCGGGGCCACCTGTCGCAGCCGGGCGACCGCCGCTGCCTCGACCTCTGCGGCGCTCAGCTCGCCGTCGCGGATGAGGCGGGCGAGTTCGACGGCGTCGTGGTCGCCGAGAGCGTCGTCGGTGAAGGCGTGTACGCGGGCCGGTGCGGTCATGCCGGACAGCGTGCTGGATCGACTGCCAAAAGTCTAGAAGATCTTCCAGACTTGTGCCGGATCGCGTGAAACACTCTGCCCATGAAGCGACGGCACGGTGACAGCGCCAGGCAGCGACGCGACGCCCTCGTCCGCGCCACGATCGAGGTGGCTGCCGAGAAGGGCATGGCCGGCGTCACCCACCGGGCCGTGACCGAGCGCGCCGGGCTGCCGCTGGCCACCGTCGGCTACTTCTTCGACTCGATCACCGACCTGGCGGCCGAAGCGCTGCGTACGGGCGTGGCCGAGGACGTCGCCCGGCTGCGTACGCTCGCCGACGAGCTCGCCGCGACCGATTCCGGCACCGACGCGATGGCCGAGGCGTTCGCCGCGGCGCTGATGTCGCCGCCGACCGACTCGCTCGCGTTCCTCGAGGGGCTGCTCCATGCCGCGCGCGAGCCGCAGTTCCGGCCGGTGGTGGCCGAGGCGCTCACCGCCGGCCGCGCCGTCTCGGACCGCGCGGCGACCGTCGCGGGCGCGACCCGGACCGACCCCGACTCCTTGCTCGCCCTCGTGCACGGCTACCTGCTTCACGCCCTCGCGGCCCCGGAGTTGGTCGACCCCGACGCTCTGCTCCGCGGGCTTCGGGCCCTCGTCATCGGCACTCTGGTCGAGAGCGGCGAGATCTCCGTCGCTCTTCGTCTCGCGGGCCGCGGTTCAGCCGACGACGCGGACCTCGCTACCTAGGACCGCCCCGTCTTGCAGGGTCAGGTGGTCGCCGGACCAGAAGCGACCCGGGTCGTAGTAGTTGGTCGGGCGCTCGTCGTCGAGCAGGCCCATCTCCTGGTAGGTCGCGGCGACGACCTCGGCGCAGAAGACCTGCTCGAGCCCGGCCTTCGAGCGCACCCTCCCCCGCGCCCAGCGTCCGGCCAGCGCGGCGGTCGACGGGAACGGGGTGCCGTCGAGCCGCGCGATCGTCCGGAGCAGCGCGTCCTCGCGCGGGCGGTCGATGTCGGCGGTCAGCTGGCGCAGCCAGACCTGCTGCTCGTAGCGGCCGGCCCACTGCTCGACCGCGGCACGCAGATCATGGAGCTGTACGCCACGGTGGTGGGTGCCGGTATAAAGATCGAGCAGCCCCTTGCCGAGCTCGGCGTGCCACATCAGCGGCGGCAAGTCGTCGAGCACCACCGCCATCCCGACATGGTTGACCGGGGCGTTGCTGAGCATCCGGATCGCTCGGTCGGCGGCCGAACGGCCTCGGAAGAGCCACAGATCACCGGTACGGGTCTGGTCCACGGCGTCGGCAAGGGAGATAGTGGTGTCGTCAGACATCGTGAGCAGGGGGTCCTATGAGTTTCGGCAGTGCACGCGTGTGGAAGATCGTCGGTCTCGCCGGCCTGGCCGGAGTCACCGCGACAGGCGTCATCATCGCGCGCAACCACCGCCAGCGTACGCAGCGCACGCCGGAGGAGATCCACGCGAAGCTCCGCGAGCGGGTTGCGGCGGCGCAGGACGCTGCCTGAGCCCGGTGCAGGGATACCCGGTTAACCGGGTATCCCTGCACTTATCAGGCAATGCAACACCCGAGAAGTGCAGGAATTGCCTGTACGACGTGACGGATGAGGCTCGAGTGACTCACGGCTAGGAGTCGAAGCCGAGCCCGAGCCGGTCCATCGTTCGTAGGAACAGGTCGCGGCGGCCGCCGTTGGCGTCGGCCTTCCCGAGCGAGCGGACCATCATCGAGATACCCGCATACCGAGCCGGCTCAGGCGGAAAAGGCAGCGGCTTGGAGCGCACCATCTCCAGGGACGTACGTTCTGTCTGCTCGCCGCTGAGGAGGTCGAGCATGACCTGGGCGCCGAAGCGGGTGGCTCCGACGCCGAGGCCGGTGTAGCCGAGGGCGTAGGCGACGCGGCCGGCGTACGCCTTGCCGAAGAATGCCGAGAAGCGAGTGCAGGTGTCGATGATGCCGGCCCAGCGGTGGGTGAATCGCAGACCCTCTAGCTGCGGGAAGGTCTCGAAGAAGTGGCCGGCGAGCTTGTCGTGGGTGGCGCCGGTCTCCAGCTCCGGTGAGATCTTCGAGCCGAAGTGGTAGATCGCGTCGTAGCCGCCCCACAGGATCCGGTTGTCCCTGGTCAGGCGGTAGTAGTGGAAGTGGTTGGCGGAGTCGCTGACGCCCTGCCGGTTCGCCCAGCCGATGGCGTCCATCTGGGCGGCGGAGAGCGGCTCGGTCATGAGTACGTAGTCGTAGACCGGCACGGTCATCATCCGCAGTCGTCGCAGCAGCGGCGGGAAGGCGTTGGTGGCCAGTGCCACCCGCCCGGCCCGGACCGACCCCGTGATCGTCGAGACCCGCATCCCCGCTCCGTCCCGGTCGAGACCGGTGACCGCGGAGCCCTCGTGGATCACCACACCCGCGTCCAGACAGGCCTGCCGCAGCCCCCACGCCAGCCGCGCCGGCTCGACCGTAGCCGTGTCACCGACGACCTCCAGGCCACCGAGGTAGGTCGGCGAGCGGAGCTCGTCCCGCACCCCGATTTCGTCCAGCAGCCGGTGCTTGATGCCGTGCTCGGTCAGCGCGGTCGACCACTCGGCGAGGTCGTCGACCTCGTGCGGACGGGTGGCGACGTTGAGCGCGCCGGTGAGCTGCCAGTCGCAGTCGATGCCGTGCTCCTCGATGGTCGCGGCCATCTCGTTGAGGTTCTCTTGGCCGAGCCGGTCCAGCGTCGCGAGCTCTTCGGGCCAGCGCTCCAGACCGTTCCAGAAGCCGTGGGTCAACGATGCCTCGGCGAAGCCGCCGTTGCGGCCCGACGCCTGGTCCCCGCACTGGCCGGCCTCCAGCAGCACCACCGACCACGACGGAAACCGCATGCGGGCCAGCAGTGCCGTCCACAGCCCCGAGTAGCCGCCTCCGACGACCACCAGATCCGCCGACTCCACGCCGAGCAGGGGCGGCAGTGGCGCGGGCTTCGCAGGGTCGTCCAGCCAGTAGACGGCGGGCTTCGCATCGGTCAGCGCGACATGGTTCACGAGGCCCACTATGACAACTTCAGGGGCCGTCAGCCACACACTACGTACGGAATCATGGAAATTGTTCGTTACACACGACGGATTTCGTTGCATCTGGCCACGGCAAACAGGTTGACTGGGTGCCATGACCACTCGCAAGCGCAACGGGGGCGCTCACCTCGACGAGGTCAACAAGCTGATCATCGAGCAGCTCCAGCAGGACGGCCGGCGCAGCTATGCCGCGATCGGCAAGGAGGTCGGCCTGAGCGAAGCTGCGGTGCGACAGCGCGTGCAGCGCCTCATCGACAGCGGCGTCATGCAGGTCGTCGCGGTCACCGACCCACTCGAGCTCGGCTTCGCACGGCAGGCCATGATCGGCGTACGCACCTCCGGCCCGATCGAGGGGATCGCCGACGAGCTCGGCAAGCTCGACGAGGTCGACTACATCGTCATCACCGCCGGCTCCTACGACCTGCTCGTGGAGGTCGTCGCCGAGAGCGACGAGGCCCTCCTCAACCTCGTCTCCAGCAAGATCCGCGCCATCGAGGGCGTGGTGAGCACGGAGACGTTCATGTACCTCCACCTGCACAAGCAGACCTACGCCTGGGGCGTCAGGTGAGCAGCTACCCCGAGATCAGCCTGTGGCACGAGACCGCCGGCGACACGTGGGAGCCACGCCCGGCGCTGATGGGCGACGTCGAGGTCGATGTCGCGATCGTGGGGGCCGGCTACACCGGCCTGTGGACGGCCTACTACCTGGCCGAGGCGAGGCCCGACCTGAAGATCGCGATCCTCGAGGCCGAGGTAGCGGGGTTCGGGGCCTCGGGCCGCAACGGCGGCTGGTGCTCGGCCCTCTTCCCCGCCTCGCTCGACAAGGTGGCCGCGGGCTCGAGCCGCGAGGCCGCGCTCGCTCAGGACCGGGCGATGCGGGCGACCGTCGACGAGGTGATCCGGGTCGCCGAGGCGGAGGGCATCGACGCCGACATCGCCAAGGGCGGCACGGTCGTCGTGGCCCGTACGCCCGCCCAGCTCGAGCGCGCCCGCGACGAGGTCGAGCACGCCCGCTCCTGGGGGCTCGGTGACGCCGAGATCTCCTTGCTGGACCAGGCTGCTGCCGAGAAGCGGCTCGCCGCGACCAGCACCCTCGGTGCGACCTACACCCCCGACTGCGCCGCGCTCCATCCCGCCAAGCTCGTCCGTGGCCTGGCCCGCGCCGTCGAGGCTCGCGGCGTCACGATCTACGAGCAGACCCGGGTCACGACGATCGGGCCGCACCAGGTGCGCACAGAGAGCGACGTGGTCACCGCCGACGTCGTCGTACGCGCCACCGAGGGCTACACCCCGACGCTCGCCGGCCTCGAGCGCGAGGTCATCCCGGTGCGTTCACTCATCATCGCCACCGAACCCCTCTCCGACCTGGTCTGGTCGAGCATCGGCCTGGAGGAACGCGAGACGTTCTCCGACGGCCGGCACCTGCTGATCTACGGGCAGCGCACCGCGGACGACCGGCTGGTCTTCGGTGGGCGCGGCGCGCCGTACTCCTTCGGATCGAAGATCACCCACGGGGACGCCTCCGACCTGCGCACCCACCGTCGCCTGATGGCGACCCTGATCGAGATGTTCCCGGCCGTACGCGGCCACAAGGTCACCCACCGATGGGGCGGCGTGCTCGGCATCCCCCGCGACTGGCACGCCTCGGTCGGCTACGACCCGGCCAGCGGCCTCGCGCACGCCGGCGGCTACGTCGGCGACGGCGTCGCGACCACCAACCTGGCCGGCCGTACGCTGCGCGACCTGGTCCTCGGCACCGAGTCCGATCTCACCACCCTCCCCTGGGTCGGTCACGTCTCACCCCGCTGGGAGCCGGAGCCCCTGCGCTGGCTCGGCGTCAACGCCGGCCTGCGCGCGATGACCATGGCCGACGCCGAGGAGACCGCCACCGGCAAGGGCTCGCTGGTCGCCCGGGCCGTCGCTCCGCTCGTCGGCGGTCACTGACCCGGACCGAATAAACCTGTTGCGTATGCCGGTCGCGGTCCTCCACCATGGAGCGCGACCGGCGTTCCTCGTCCACGAGGCGCCCCTGATCGAGAGGAGCAGACCATGACTGTCGTTGTCCTGTGCCTGCCCACAGACCACATCTCTCGTATCAGGAGCACCCGAAGTGACTCAGGAGAACATCTCCGCTGATCCTCTCCAGAGGATCGACCCGAATTTCGTCTTCGACTTCCAGGCCTACGACGACCTGGACGACGGACAACGCTGGTCCACCTGGCTCTCCGTAGAGCCGCTCTCCCGTGGACCGGAGCCACGCCCGGACTGGGTGGTGACCTCTCAGGGCGCCATCGACACCGAGCTCGGCATCCTCAAGACCGGCAAGGAGGCCGACGCCTTCCTGGTCGTACGGGCCGACCCGCTCTTCCCGGAGCAGGAGGCGCTGATGGTTGCCAAGCGGTACCGCGACGCTGACCATCGCACCTTCCACCGGGCCGCGAGCTACACCGAGGGCCGTTCGGTCAAGCGCTCCCGTGACGAGCGCGCGCTGAAGAAGGGCTCGACCTTCGGCCGCGAGGTCGCCAAGGCCGAGTGGGCCAACGCCGAGTGGAACGCGCTCGTACGCTGCTGGAACCTCGGCCTCCCGGTCCCCTATCCGGTGCAGATCGACGGGACCGAGATCCTGATGGAGTGGATCGCGGTCGACGACGGCAACGGCGAGCTCGAGACCGCGCCGCGGCTCGCCCAGACCCGGCCGGAGCACCATGTGCTGGAGATGTGGTGGGACGGTCTCGTCGACGCACTGGCCACGATGGTGCAGGCGGGCCTGGTCCACGGTGACCTCTCGCCGTACAACATCCTGGCCCAGCAGGACCGACTCGTGATCATCGACCTCCCCCAGATCATCGACCTGGTCGGCAACCCTTTGGGTTTCGACTTCCTGCTCCGCGACATCACCAACGTCGCGAAGTGGTTCCAGGCCCGAGGCCTGGAGGTCGACGAGCAGGAGGTCTACGCCGACCTGATGGCCCACGCCTTCTAAGCCAGCCGTGTGCTGCCAGGAGTACGCATTGACGCACTCCTGGCAGCGCTGCGCGGCGGTTCAGCCACTGAAGGAGCAGACCTTAGGGGCTCCTTTGAAGAAGAGGTGACCCAAGATCGAGTTGCCGAGAAACTGCGTACGCATCGTGACGCCCGAGGGGTGCTCCAGATCGGCGGAGTCGAAGTCGCGGTTGACGCCGGAGACCATGCCGTTCAGGTTCTCCCGCTTGCTGATCCGCCATCCGTGGTCGGCGAGGTAGTCGAGGATCTCGACATATCCGGCAGCTCCCATCTCGCTCACCTCATCGAAGGCAACCTCCTCGGTCGCCTCCCATACGAACCAGGCACCAACCTGGACTAGATTGTCGTCCGACTCGTCGACGCGGCACTCGTCCACCGCGGCATCCTCCGGCCAGCGGAGCCCGTCAGGCGTCGGGATCGAGTTGATCTGCTCGAGGTGGGGTTCGAGCTTGTCACGCCAGACCTCGAGCGCCTTCTGGTCCGTGACGACCGCGCGCTCCGCTTGTCTGCTCTCATCCACGCTCGCCCGGATCACAAGCCCTGCGAGCAGCAGGAGAGTGCAGAGGATCGCGATGCCGATCCCCACTTCTACGAGCACGCCGCGCGCCGCCACCGCGCGAAGAAGGCGCATCTAGCGGGCCAGGCCGCGCATCAGGGTGGCGACGACGTCTTCCAGCATCCGCTGCGACTGCTCGGGCGTCACGAAGCCGGAGCCGACGAAGGTGGCCAGGCCCTGGATGGCGGCCAGGACCGTGACCCCGATGACCTCGGGGTCACCGTCGACGACCTCACCACGGGCCTGGCCGTCGGTGAGCAGGGCGGTGGGGTGGGCGAAGGCGGCGGCGACGGCCTCAGCGATCTCGGCGCCGGCGGTCTCGCTGTGCTTGCGCGCGAACATCACCGAGAGCAGCGCCGGGTTGTCGGTGGCGAAGTCGAGGTAGGCCGAGGCGAAGGTCACCAGGTCGTCGGTCAGCGAGCCGCGGGTGGCCAACGCGGCGTCCATCACCTCGCCCAGCCGCCGGAATCCGGCGACGGCGAGCGCATCGAAGAGCGCGTTCTTGTCGCGGAAGTGGGCGCTCGGCGCGGCGTGACTCACGCCCAGATCGCGGGCGATGCCGCGCAGCGAGAGCGCGTCGGTGCCCGACTCGCGCAGCACCTCCTCCGCACGGCGGAGCACCGCGGCGCGCAGATCGCCGTGGTGGTAGCGGGTCATCGTCTCGGTCATCAGGCACACCTTATCGAGATTTCACCGATTTAGACATTGTCAAGATTCTTGGCAGCGCCTAGATTGGGTACATGACCGAACAGAAGTGGACTTCCGAACGGCTGCCGTCCTTCGAGGGCCGCACCGTCATCGTCACCGGCGCGACCAGCGGCCTGGGCCGCGTCGTCGCCACCCAGCTGGGCGCGAAGGGCGCCCGCGTCGTCCTGGCCGTACGCAACGTCGCCGCCGGCGAGGAGGTCGCCGCCACGATCGGTGGCAGCGCCGAGGTGCGGGCGCTCGACCTGGCCGACCTCAGCTCGGTACGGCACTTCGCCCAGGAGTGGGAGGGCGAGATCGACGTACTCATCAACAACGCCGGGATCATGATGGTGCCCAAGCGCCCCACGACCGACGGCTACGAGAGCCAGTTCGCCACCAACCACCTGGGGCACTTCGCGCTCACCAACCTGCTGCTCCCCCACATCACCGACCGCGTCGTGACGGTCGCCTCCTCGGCCCACCGCTGGGGCGGCTTCGACCTCGACGACCTCAACTGGGAGCGGCGCGAATATCGCACGGAGAGGGCCTACGGGCAGTCGAAGATCTCCAACCTGCTCTTCACCCTCGAGCTCCAGCGGCGCCTGGAGGGCACCGGGCTTCGGGCGTACGCCGCCCACCCGGGCTACGCCGCGACCAACCTGCAGGGCCACACCGGAAACGCGGTCAAGCACGCCCTCATGGCGATCGGCAACCGGGTCGTCGCGCAGTCCGCGGAGGCGGGCGCCCTCCCGACCCTGTACGCAGCCAGCCAGGACCTTCCGTCGGGAAGCTACGTCGGGCCGGACGGGCTCGGCGAGTACCGCGGCAGTCCGACGCTCGTCGGCCGCACCGCGATCGCCTCCGACCCCGAGCTCGCCCGCAAGCTGTGGACCGAGTCCGAGAGCCTGACCGGAGTCTCCTGGCCACTGTGAGTCGGTAGGTTTCTCGGTATGAAGCATCACCGGGGACGGCATGTCGACATCGAGTCGGTGGAGGAGCTCGACGGGCACCTGGCAGCGGGCGCGGGGAGCCTGAAGGGGTGGCGGCTGCGGTCGCTGGACCTGAGCTCGCGTTCCTCGGCCCTGCGGGAGACCGAGCTGGCCGGCGCCACCTTCCTCGGCTGCACCTTCGCACCCGGGGACGGCGACTACGCCGAGGACGAGGGCGCGCTGGTGATGCCGGTAATCCCCGAGGCACCAGTCGACGTCTACCGCTCCCGGCTCTACACCGCCGAGGAGCTCTACGACGACCCGGTCTACGCGCGGAGCCTGGATGCGAGGGCGTACGCCTGGCTGCAGCAGCCGCTCGACGCCGACGACGAGCTCGCGATCACCCTCCACGACCACGCGATCGACGCCGCGCTCGAGGCATGGGTGCGCTCGCGACGCGACGAGGGTACGCGGATCGTCGGGATGATGGGCGGGCACGCGCTGCGGCGCGGCGAGGAGGGCTACGCGACCGCCGCCCGCCTCGCCCAGCACCTGGCGAGCCGTCACGTGGTCGCCACCGGCGGCGGGCCGGGCGCGATGGAGGCCGCCAACCTGGGTGCCTTCCTCGCCGGGGCGCCGAAGACGGTGCTGGACGATGCGCTCGCGTCGCTCGCCACGGTCCCGTCGTTCCGGCCCTCGATCCGGTCATGGGCGCAGGTCGCTCTCGACGTACGGAACCAGTTCGACGGCAAGCCCGGAAGGTCCCTGGGGATCCCGACCTGGCACTACGGGCACGAGCCGCCCAACGTGTTCGCCGGCGCGATCGCGAAATACTTCCGCAACGCCACCCGCGAGGCGGTGCTGCTGGAGGTCTGCGACGGCGGGATCGTCTTCCTACCCGGCGCCGGCGGCACCGTGCAGGAGGTCTTCCAGGACGCCTGCGAGAACTACTACGCCGACGCGAGCGCGGTCGCGCCGATGGTGCTGGTCGGGCGCAGCTACTGGACCGAGGAGCTGCCGGTCTGGCCGCTTTTGCAGGCTCTGGCGCGTGGCCGCGCGATGGAGGGACACGTCCACCTCGTCGACACTTACGAGGAGGTCCTCGACGTCATCGCAGCCGGCGCGCCCGGATGACGTCGCGGTAGTGGTCGACCAGGGCGGCGTTCACCGCGCCCCAGGACTTGTGCGCGACGCTCTTGCGGGCCGCGCGCCCCATCCGCAGCCGCAGCTGCGGGTCGTTGTGGAGCAGCGCGACGTGGGAGCCGAGGTCGTCGCGGCTGCCGGGCTCGTAGAAGAACCCGGTGATGCCGTCGGCGACCAGGTCCAGCGGCCCGCCCGAACGCGGCGCGACGACCGGCACCCCGGAGGCGAGCGCCTCCTGGACGGCCTGGCAGAACGTCTCGTGGGAGCCGGTGTGCGCGAACACGTCGAGCGAGGCGTACGCAGCCCCCAGCTCCTCCCCCTGCAGCACGCCCATGAAGGTCGCGTTCGGAAGCAGGTGGCGCAGCTCGCGCTCCTGCGGGCCGCCACCGACGAGCACGACCTTGTACGCCGGGTTGTGCGCGAGCGGAGCCAGCAGGTGCAGCTCCTTCTCCTGGGCGAGGCGGCCGACGTACCCGACGATGGTCTCCCCGTTGGGCGCGAGCTGGGCGCGCAGGTCGTGGTCGATGCGGCTCGGGTGGAACAGCTCGACGTCGACGCCTCGCGGCCACAGCCCGGTGCGCTGTACGCCGAGACCCTCGAGCTGGGTCAGAGCCGACGAGCTCGGCGCCAGGGTGCGATCGGCCGCCGAGTGCGCCTGGCGGGTGAGCATCGCCGCGGCCTGCGGGCCGCCGACCGCCTTGTACTTGTCCCAGAAGCCGACCAGGTCGGTCTGGTAGATCGCCACGCTCGGGATACCGAGCTCCTTGGCCACCAGCACCGCCTGCCGCCCGAGCAGTGCGGGCGAGGCGACGTGGATGACGTCGGGGCTGAACCGGCGCATCACCGCGCGCAGCTTGCGCCGTGTCTCCAGGCCGACGCGGAAGTCCTTGTAGACCCAGAACGTCGCGCCCCGGGTGCGAGTCACCGGGAACCCGGCGTACTCGGTGGGCCCGGTGGGGGCCACGACCTCGACGGTGTGGCCGTCGACCGCGAGATGCTCCAGGACGCGGCGTACGGAGTTCGTCACGCCGTTGACCTGGGGCAGGAACGACTCCGTGACGATGAGGACACGGAGCGGCTCTGAGTTGGCGGCGACCAGCGGGACCCGATCGAGGCTGATGCTCATGTTCCTGATCGTGAGCGCCGTCCGGCAACGTCACCCCCGACTTGGTTGACCGGTCGGTGAACCTCCCGTGGCCAGAACTCCGTGCCGGGCGACAGATAGTCCGGGCGGTGTCATCAGCGGAAACGCCGCGTGACTCACAGAAATCTGGGGTTGCCGCCCGGCCACTCATTTTGCCACGATCGCGGCATGACCACCGATGAGGAGCACATCCGGCCCGAAGGCGTCGACGACCTCACCGTCGAGGCGCTCGGCTCCATCAGCGAGGCCCTCGAAGCGATCGAGATCGCCCGCGGTCATCTGTACGCGATGCATCGCATCACCGGCACGGCCGACCTCACCCTCGGCAAGGGTGTCCAGCAGCTGCGCGAGGCCGGCCACACCGAGCTGGCGGACAGGTTCCAGCGCGAGCTCGTAGGACTCAACGTGCTCGACGGCAGGTGGACGTTTCAGATCGTCGAGGAGTACGACGACGGCTACTACGCCACTTTCAAGCGGCTGGAGAAAGAGGCTCGCGACACTCTCGTCGAGGGCAAGCGGCACCTCTACGAGTCGGAGATGAAGGAAGTACGCCGCACCCAAGGCCGACACGGCCACGAGCAGCGACCCGCGCCAGGGGCTTGAGCCGGCCCATTGCGCAGCCGCGTCGCGCTAGGACACCGACTGAGCGGCGAGCTGTCCGCAGGCGCCGTCGATCTCGCGGCCGCGGGTGTCGCGGACGGTGGTGGAGATGCCCTTGGCCTCGAGGCGGCGTACGAACTCGCGCTCGTCCTCCGGGTCGCTCGCGGTCCACTTCGAGCCCGGGGTCGGGTTCAGGGGGCACAACATGAATTGAAGTGCGCCCAACAACCGGTCGCATCCCCCACTTCTTCTACTCCGCGCCCTCCCGGTTCGCCAGACCGAACGGACTGCCTGAAACTCGCCGCGATCGTCGCGCAGCTCACGAAGGTCGGCAGCCAGCCGCTCCGATCAGCCAGGGCGCCGTTGCCCCTGACTACAGGAACTTCGCACTCGCCCGATTGTTCGATGGTCTGGGGGTTGTCGGCCAACCCTTCCAAAACCGACGCCGGGGCCCGATCCCAGGCAGTGGCTGCACGTCTGGGTGCACCGCAAACGCCGAAACTATCCGCCGCCGATGCCTGGTCTCGTGCTCAAGTGGGGTGCAAAAGGGCGGGCGGCGAGCACGGGTGATCTGGGTCGACACCACGCACGCCACACGAGAGATCCGGGGCGCCTGGCTGCCCATCAACGAGATCCGGCCAGCGAGGAGCGAAATCAACGTGTGGAATGGCCGGTATCGGTAGATACCGCGGCGAGCGCAGGGGCCGGTTTGGGAGTTGGCGCTTGCGCCCCTGTTCCGGTTCTTCCGAGCTCAGGTGGAGGTCAGGTTGTCGAGCCCGCCTGAACTGGGAGTCACATGAATCGCGAGGACAATCGACGAGACTAGCGTGCACACACTGCTGGAGGTGGGGCGTGGAGATCAGTCTGGGGCGCGATGGTGTGCACCGCGGGCGCGTTCAAACTCCGCGCGGATCGATACCGTGAGTATGAATCCTGAAAAGACAAATGGGAAAAGAACGATCCACCCTTCCAGGCCAAACATGAGCGCGCTCATAAACAAAAGTCCAGCTAGAGCTTTATCGGTCCCGCGTGACCCCGTTCTCGAAACCGCGAGACTTTCACTCCCCCTGGGACTAATAGCGCACATGAACCCGTATACGCACGCTCCAGCAAGGACTGCAACAGGACGCGCGTCTGTCTCAAGCGCCGAATAGGAGAGCGCCAGAAAAAGTGTCACGGCCCAAAGTAACGCAGCAAGAAACCGCTCAATTTGCATTACTACATCCCAACGTAGTAGGCCCTCCGACTGGCGTATGAAAAATGCCACAAGACAACTGGGGCATACTTATAATGCAGGCTTTTGTAAACCGCCCCTAATTTAAACGTGTGCAACAGATAAGCGCCGCCTCCAAGTAAGCCCGCCACGGCTGCCACAGTTCCAGCTACCGCTTTGGCGAAGGGCCACGGCGCAAAATAGGCAATCCCGCCCGCTATCATCGCAATTCCGCCAGCATGCCACATGAACTTCTCAAGGCCCCGCTTGTTGACCACAACCTTAACGTAGGCCGTGAGACGGTAGACCTCGACTCGCACCTTTCCCCACGAGAAGTATCGGGTCCCAGTCCCCCAGCCGGATTCTCCCGAGATATCAAGGTCGGTAATCGGACTTACTGGATAGGTGTACCTATTGGCGTTTCCGCCAAGAACCGGGTCAATGGAGTTGAACAATCCACTTCGTGGGCTGTAAAGCCGCCGGCCCATTAGGATGAGGCCTCCGAGAGTGTCAGTACCAGCACTTCGCTGATGAATACCTACGTACCCATAGCGCCGTTCGTCCTGGCCGTCGCCAATCACGACGCCGTATTCGTCGGTCTCGGTGTAGTTGCTGATTCCACCACTCGCAGATCCAAGAATGGTGGCGACAACGTCACCGTGGAGGTTTGAGATTTGCCAGGCAGTCTCTCCGTCGCTGACTGACGCTATCAAGCCAAGTGCGTCGATGCCGACGTTCCGCTGCGACACCCAGGACTGGCCGGCGTTATTCGACGTCGTGACGTAGGAAGGACTGTCCGTTGCGCCGGCGTACTCATAGCGGGTTCTGCTCCTCTCCGTCCCGTCGAGGGTTGAGGAGATAGTCATGATCCGCCCCCCAGGGTCCAGAGTGTATTCGCGGCCGTGGGCCTCGGTGATGACGGTGCCGCCTGCGGCGGTTGTCTGGAGTTGCTGGGTCATCGACTTGACCATGTCGTTGGCGTGGTAGGCCAATTGTAGAACTCCAGAGCCCGCGCCGCTGCTGGTGTCGACAGCCGGGACCGTCAGGGTACGGCCGAGAGGATCGTAGCTGTATCCATCGTTGGTGATGCGGTTGGCCGAATCGTAGGTGCTTGACTTCACGGTTGCTGCCGTCGTGGCCTGACATGCGCCTGCCCCCTCGCCCGTCGTCGGGTCACCCGCAGCCGGATCGTACGTCGTCAGACTGGTGCGTTCGGATGCCTTGCTGAACTCGTAGACACGAGTGGTGCATGCACCCTCGCGGGTGTCTTCGGCCCTTGTGAGGCGGCCAATTGAGTCGTAGGCGTAGTTCTGAGTTGAAGCTGTCGAGCTGTAACCAAGAATGCGGCCGCCGATATCGGCTTTCGCGGCGAATCCGAGCAGCTCGGTCCGGACCCCGTCCACGAGGGTCGTGTAGCTGAGAGAGGTTTGGGCGCCCGCCTCTGTGTAGCCATTGATCGCGGACATGCCGTTGGGGTAGGCGACCTCGGCGACCTGGCCTCTCGCGTCGCGCTTGATCGTCAAGGTGTCGTCGGTCCCGGAAGGCAGGTCGAGATCCACGCTGGTCAGCACGCCTCGGTGTTCGCCTGTCGCCTGGTCGTAGGCGTACTTGTAGAGACTGCGGCCGTCGTTGAAGGTGGCGACGGCGCCGTCACTTGTGTAGGTCGTGATCGCCTCCAGGCCCGAAGCATCTGTAGACGTCCATGTACGGCCCCATGTGTCCACCGTTGCGGAGACCTTGTTCGTGCCCTCGCTCGTCGATGCCGGCATGCCGGTCGACGGGTCGTAGGTGACCGTGGTGCGAATGGTCTCGTTGGTTGCGCCGGCGCCCGTGACCTGGACGAGCGTGCTGGTCGGACGGCCCAACTTGTCGTAGCCGATTGTTGTGGTGCGGGTGACGGCCGCAGAGGATTCCACGATGGTCGTCGGCTTGAGGTCTGCGTTGTAGTCGGCGTGACGCTTGACGGGGATGGGCTGGCCGGCCGGTTGCACGGCCGGGCCGGTCTTGCAGACCAAGCCGTTCCACTCGGCGCGGTTCGCGTGACCAGTGATGTCGCAATCCGGGTCCCCGTTGTTCTTTGAGTAGTAGGAGAACACGGTCGCATTGGCGTCTGAACCGGCGCCGGAGGCGGAAATAGCTCCGCCGGGTTGGCGAGTCTCGATCTGGCGGCCGTCGGTGTTATATCGATCGATCGCGGTCTCCCGCCAGTTGCCGTCGGCGAGCTTAACCAGCGACTTGGTCGGCGTGCTGGTCTTCCAGCCGTTGGCGTCACCACTGACCAACGGGGCATACTCGGTCCGAGTGATCTGCTCGTCGAAGACCTCGGTCATGTCGGGGCTAGTGGCGAATTGGTGGGTCTGGACGATCATGTCGAAAGATGTCTCGCCCTCAGGATAGGCAGGCTTGGACCCTCCACCGAGGGTGGGTTCTTCGTCGTCGTAGTCGTTGCGGGTGGCGGGCCGGTAGGTGCCGGTCGTGCCGTCTTCGAGTGTCGCAGTCTGGACGGGGCTGTACTCGGCCTCGACGCGGGTTCCCTGCGTGTTGTACTCCGTGATCGTCGAGGCATCGAACGCTGCGACCTGCTGTTCCTCCGGCACGGTGCTGGCGGCGAGTGCCGCGTGATGGCCGGGGCCGTCGAGGCTGCGGATGGTGTTGCCGTGTTCGTCGTACCACGTGGTCTCGATCAGCCATTCGGGGTCGCCGTCGATGTTCGCGTGTACAGCAGTGTTGGTGGTTGTGCCGGGCGCGTCGGTGTACCAGAGGTCGGCGTGTTCGATCTCGGTGGCGGTCGGGTTCTTCCGGTCGGCGGGGACCTTTGTCGGGTCGAACACCGCGAACACCTTGACTGGGGTGACGTTTTGGCCCCACCGGGCGATCGTGCTGGGGGTCATGTCCGGGAGGCCGGCGTGGCCCGGTGCGAGGTCATAGGCGATGGACCAGGTGGCGGTGCCACCGCTGGTGGTGTTCTCGTCCTGTGCACGGGTCACGGTGGCGAGTCGGCCGGTGGAGTCGTAGCGAAACTCCCACGGCTTCTGTCCCGGCGGGACTACCTTCGCGAGCAGCGTCCGGGACGCGACCGTAGTTGTGTCGTAATCGTAGCTCGAGCACAACGACGGCAGGACACCAGAGGCGTCGGGGTCGGTCCCGCAGACTTTGGTGAGCAGACCGTTGGTGTAGGTGTAGGTCGCCACCGTCTCGGTCGCGATGGTGCCGTCGGGGTTGACCGTGAGCCGGTCGATCTTGGAGACGCGCTTCGCATCACCCGTGCCGGCATAGGTGAACTTCAGGCCACGGCAGCCGCGCTCTTGGGTTTGCACGGTACAGGTCGCTGCCGCACCTGGCGAGGTCTGGGCGATCCAGGTCGGATAATCAACCCCGCCGGTGGGGTCAAAGCTGAACTGAGCCTCCGGGTCGGTGTCGTCGTCATATCCGCTATCCGACTTGACCAGAACCCACGCGCCATCTGTGGCGTCCCGCTTCCAGTTCGTGACGGGTCCCTGCCGCCGGGTCAGCGTGAGCGTGTCTGGATCGGTGGTCTGGTCGAGGACGAGCCGTGATCCGTCGTCCACACCAGCAGGCTTGAACTCCAACGGTCCGGTCGGAGCAGTGACGTCCGCCTCAGGATCGACTGGAGTGAACATCTGCGAGGAGCTACCTGCGGTGACCAGGACGATCGTGCGGTCCAGAGAGCGGTGGTCGACGATCTTGGCGTCAGTGGCGCCGGCCGCCATGAGTGTCGTGGACCAGCCGGGTCCGAAGGCGCCCGCGCTGCCGTTGGTGAGGGTCGAGCCGTCCAGGGTGGCATAGGTGCGTCCGACTCCGGCGGCAGTGTCTACTGCATCGGGCTCGGTGATGGTCGCCTCGCCAGTGACCAGCGCGACGGAGGCGGGGCCGACGTCGGTGGTCGGGAAGTTCTCACCGAACGCGGACGGCACGAGTCGGACTGGTCGAGCAGGCGAACACACCGTTGACGGGCCGGAGTAGGTGAAGCAGGTCCGCAGTTCGATGCGAGCAGGGGCCTTCAGCACAGCGTTCGGGTCATCGGTCGTCGGGGCCGGTTGGGTGGTGGCGTCCCAGACCAGGTTCGGGGTTGTCGAGGTCCCAGATGTCTCGGAGACCGTGCCCGACCAGACCGACCCATTGGTCGTAGTCACCCCCTTGGCGTCATTCCAGGTGCTTTCGCCGGCGTAGCGCCAGTCGAGTTCGGCACCGGTCGCGCTGGGCTGACCGGCTGCGCTGATAGCGAACATGCCAGTGGAGCGGTCATCGCGGTTCGGCGACTGCATTGAGGCGGCTCCGACTCCGAACGAGAAGGTCGCCGTCGTACCGACGTTGCCTGCCTTGTCTGTTGGCGTCACCTTGAGCGTGTGCGCGCCATTGGTCGGCAGCCACGTGATTTTGCCGGTGCCGCTGGCGTCCGCGGTCACGGTGGTTGGGGCTCCGCTGTCCTTGACCACCGAGAACGACTTCGTGTCCGCCGCTCCGTGAAAATAGAAGATGTTGAATGGGGGCATCTCGTTCGTCCACTCTCCATCACGGAACCCGGTCCCGCTGATGCTCACGGTGGGCGGGGTTGTGTCGACGGTGAACGTCGTGGATGCCGAGTAGTTCTTCGACCAGCTGATGCCGTCGGAGGCACGTGCACGTACCGTGTAGGTCGACCCGTTCGTCAGCTTGCCCGTTGGGATCGTGGGGCAGACATTCGTGCCGGCCGTCACTGCGTTGGCCTCGGCTGCAGTCCAGGACCACAATGCGGTCCCGGACGCAGTCGAGCCTGCGTAGACCTCCACCGAGCCCCGCAGCTTCGCCCCCGGATCGGGGTCAGAGACCGTGAAGCAGACCTTCGGGGTCAACGACGTGACATACGGCGCCGTGCCCGGCGAGGCCACTGGCGTACCTGCCGTACCCGGGTAGGAGTTGTAGGTCACGGACAGTGTCGGGCCCAACGACTCGGTGGGGTAGTTTCCAGACCGGTACCTGCGCCAGCTGCTATTGACGCTCTCATTCAGCGCCACCAGCCGGATGCCGTAGTTCGCGGTTCCATTAGCCCACGCCTGGACCATCGATGTCAGGTTCCAGGTCGCGTCAGCAGCGGGGCACGACGAGTTGAAGCCGTGCGCGGTAGATAGGTCGGCGTACGTGGTGCTGGCGCCGCCGGGCTGGTTGGCCCAGGTCAACCCGGACAAGTCCCAGTTCGACGTGAGCCGCGAGACGCGGATGGCGGAGCCCGTGCAGGAGCCGGAGTAGAAGTTGCGCAACTTCAGGGAGGCTGAGGTGATGTGCTTGCCGGCCCATGCGCTGTTCCCGCCGTCGAACTTCAAGAACGACCGCGCTCTATGGCCGCCGCTGTCGTTGGTTCCGACTCTGAGTTCTTCCGAGGACGCCTGGGAGGTGGTGTAATCGGGCGCCTGGATCCAGGTGTCTGCGTTCGGAGCGACCGTGAACGATGGGTCAACCGTGACCGGTCCGGCTGCAGCCGCACTCGTGAGCACCTCAGCGGAGATGCCCAGTCTGATCACGGACACGCCCGTGGCTTTGCCGTTCTTGGACACGTTGCGGGCGCTGGCCTTCGCCTTGTGCACGTGCCCCTCATCCGCGGGCTCGCCAACTCGCGTGGTCCGCTTCGGGGGCCTTGTGCCGCGCGTCTTCAGCGCCTTGGCTGCTGGGTCGAATTCATCGGGTCCAGCGGTCGTGGCGTCCCAGTACAGCGGAGCAGGTGCCTGCAGCACCGACGTGCCTTTGTCCGTGAGGAGCTTGATCCCGCCACTGTCGGTGGTGACCACCTTGACCGGGTCGACCTTGGAACTCTTCTGCGCAGTCACATCGGTGACCGTCAGGGCGAGGTCAAGAGATGTGATGGTCGCCGTGGCCAGAGTCGACCCCTCATCCTCCGCTTCTCTCGTCGAGGACGACGTCGACTCCGGTGGCGTGGACTGTACGGGGTTCAAGACCCACCAGTGTTCGAACCCGGTGGCCGAGGCGCGGACCACCAAGTCCGCACTCCACGCCTCATCCGAGGCGACGTTCTTGTACACCGCCGTGTTCTCCGAGACCACAGGCGTCCCGAACTGAACAGGCTCCGCATCACCTGTACCGGCATCGGCGCCACCGTCAGCCAGATCACCATCTAGGCCGAACCGAAGCTCGTGACCCTCCTGAGTCAGCGAGGCGAACCAGTCAGTCCCACCCGGAGTGAACGATTGCTTGACCGCTGCGTGCGCCGGCCGCCACCCTCCCGCAGTGCCCGGAATCTCGACGAGAGTCGGGTCGACCAGATTCCACTGAGCTGTCCCGTCTGACCCCGGGGCTCCGTCCTGCACCTGTGTCGGCTCCGAGGCCGTCTCCGAGGTCCAACTGCCATCAGGGTTGGCGAACACACGTTCGGACTCGCTGCGCTGCGAGAGGTCCTCAACAGCCATACCAGAGGCCCGAGCCGACACCGCAGCCGACACCGCATCCGGCCGTCCCGGCCGGTCATCGAGATCACCGGTCCCCAGGACAGAGTCCTCTGCCGCCTGAACAGAAGCCGCCGCTGCGGGCGTTGTAGGCATCCACAGACCGGCGACTACCACAGCAACCGACAAACCACTGATCAATGCAATCAGTGTCACCGAACGAACGCGGAACGTGTCGGCAAAGAACGGGACACCATATGGGTGAGACCCACGATTCGACAGTCTGCGGTGGATACCTGCGAATACGTCGAGACACGGGAAACTCATCGAGACTCCTGGCTAAGAACCGGACAGCTAGAAACGCTTCTCCGATCCCGAGCCGGCGAGCAGACAGAAACTAACCCCAGGGGGCATACCGTCGCAGAACTTCCGCCGTATGTTACCGACTCGTGTATTTACTGGCTGACTACGATGAGGCTCCCCGCGAGATGCCTGGCCACGGCGTACATGCCAGGGCCTTAACACGAGAACGATTGTTCGACAGCCTGCAACGACTTGCCGGGGCCCTCGCAGCCGGATGTGCACGACGGAGCGAGCAGCTCCACCGGGCGGCTAGTTGATAAAGCTCAACATTAATTCAGATGCACCCGGTTCGGCTGGGCGCCACTTCATTCTGCAGCAGGAGGGTCTTCGTCGAACTCGTCCCCGACGATCTCACCCGCTCGCTTGACCCCTAGGGAGGCGGCCTTCCGAAGCCAGGTCCGACCTGCTTCGCGGTGGCCTTCGAGCAGATCGAGTTCACCCATCATCCGCATCGCGTACGGATCGCCGCCCGCGATTGCCTGCTCGAGGATCGGCCTTGCCTCTGAGTACCTACGCTGCTCCTTCAACGCGTCACCAAAGAAGGTCAAAGCATCGGGATCACCCGCTTCGATCGCCTTGCGATACCACTCATCTGACTCCTTGGCACGCCCCTCCTGATCGAACAAGAGGGTTCCTAGGCCGACCATTGCATCGAGGTCCCCCGTGTCGGCGGCTTTGCGAAGCCATTCCTCAGCTTCGTCTGTACGCCCCTCCTGATCGGAAAGCACAAACCCGAGGCCCATCATGGCTTCAACGATCCCATGGTCGACTGCACGTCGAAAGCACTCCTCAGCCTCCCCGTCACGACCCTCCATCTGACCCAACAGGCCCCCAAGGTTGACCAAGGCTTCGATGCTTCCGAGATCGGCAGCTTTGCGAAGCAACTCCTCAGATTCCTCGGCGCGCCCCTCTCGCCCTGCCAAGTAGCCCAGTGTGTAAAGGGCACGGGGGTTCTCCGCATCAGCGGCCTCGGCAAGGAGCTCCCGCGCCTCTCCAAGACGCCCCTCTTGGTCGCCCAGCAGGACGCCTAGGCTGATTGAGGCGTCGCGGTCCCCCGCATCCATCGCTTTCCGGTACCACATCTCGGCATCTTCGACGCGCCCGTCATTCACTGCCAACACCCCGAGGTTGAACAGAGCGACGGTGTTACCAGCCTCAACTGCTTTCAGATACCAGGCCTCAGCATCCGCCGTACGCCCCTCCTTGTCAGCCAGGAGGTAACCCAGATCAAACGACGCACCAATGTCTCCCGCTTCTACCGCTTTCAGGTACCACGCCTCAGCTTCCCGAGCACGATCCTCCTGAGCGCTCAGCACATACGCGTACCGACTAAACGCTCGGACCACACCGCACTCGGCGGCTCGGCGAAGGAACGGTTCGGCGACGTCGTCCTCGTCACGGAAGTAGAAGAAGCTGCCGATGGCAGCGCACGCTTCCGGTGTTGCGTGTGTCAGTGTCAGATCGAGATTGACCTGGTCTTGCATCCGGCCGTCTTCCAGCGCTGCGCTCACGAGGACATCGGGCGCGACAAAGGCCCGATCGTCCTCGCCCCCGTCGCTGCGATACGGCTGTAGCGGTGCGATCGTTCCACGAACTGGCCGAGTGGCCCACGCAAGTGCCTTGTCGAACCAACGATCCGAATCAAGCTCCAGGGTCGGCGGAATTGCCGGTTGAGCGACCCGGCGGATCAGGTCAGCCGGGACTGGGCGTGGATGCTCCATCGCGAGCAAGGCAACCGCTGTGTTGAGCACCACTCCCCCAGTCTCGTCGTCCGGACTGCGGAATCGATGCAGGAGTTGCGGGGCAGCGGCGAGTACCTGGATGGGGCTAAGTTCACCGGCGCCGGCAAGGGCATGTGCCCAGCGTGAGTCCTGCTTTGCAAGCGCTGAAGCAACCGTCGACTCATCGTCATCGAGGGCACCTGGCATCTCAATGAGATCCGCGTACGTCGCCGTCAAGATCGCGCGCGTCTCGGCTAGGTCATCCACCGTTCCCGAGTCGTGCTCCAACCGGACCGCCCCGTTCCCTGACGACTTCTTCGGCGGCTCCGTGAGAGAAGCGAAAGCGTCTTTCCAAATCGTGCCAACCACGATTGCGCCCTTGTCCACAGCACGTTGGACAACGTCACGCGTCAGCGGATCGACCCCAGCCAGGAAGTCCGCCAGTTCGTCGAGCCAGATGACTGTCTGCCTGAGCGTGAGCCCGCTCTCGACCAACGCTCGAAGATCGTTGGCGTTGCTCGGCGCAACGATCACCCAACCACCGAGAACCTGGCTGACCGCCTCGAACATGGTTCTCGACTTACCCCACGTCGAGTTGCCTTTCACGATCACCATCCCACCGGTCGCCGAGCGGGCGGTCAGGGCAGATCTGATCTGATCGTCGATTGTGCGCGGCAGGTAGCGGGGAAGATCAGCCGACAACCCGTCCGCCTCAACATGATCCAGCGGGATTGCTCGCTGTACGCCGTAGCGCAGTGCCCGATCACGTATGTCGGAAACACGAGGAAACTTGCCCTTGGGACCACCGAGGCGATCGCGCAACTCCCGAGCAGCATCCGATTGCTTCATGGATCGATCGACGCCAGCCTCGACAACCTTGACGAACACAGGTCGAAGGGCCGCCATCACAGCCGCCGCTGCGCCCGCGACACCAGCAACACCGGCAACGAACCAGGCGGGTCCCGACATGCCGCCGTTCGCGACGCCAGCACTGATCCCCGCCGTCGAAACGATCAACCCAACTACTGCGATGCCCCAGAGGAGGGGGCGCGATTTGAGCATGGGAGTGATCATGACCCGCTTCATCCAGGTATTGAGGGAGAACAGGGATTTCACACTCCTCGCGACTCTGCGAACCAGGCGCCAAGTTGATCACCGGACGCCGGCCTTACCAAGCCGTTTGCCCATCCCACGCGAACACGAGGACGTGAGCGGGTCCCAGCCGAGATGTAATCGGTCAGCCTGGGTCTTGCGAGTAGCGGACCTTGCCGTCAGCTGGGCGGAGCTTCAGCACCGTACGCCCGTCTGCATCCGTGGCCTGCTCCAGGACAACTGGCTCGTCGAACGTTACGAACATCGGGCCGCAGTGGATGATCTGGTCACCAACGGGAACGTCCAGCGGAACGGTCAGGGCAAAGGAACCGATGGGCACGATGCCGCTGTCCACGACGACGATGGCGACTCGGTCCTCGGGGAGAGTCTCGGTGACTTCGGCTCCGGTGAGGACTGCGGCGGCAAAGCGCCACCCGCGAAGTTGCTTCTCTAGCTCGGCCACGTCCGGGACGGTGACGATCTCGCCCGCATGTTCTTGGATGGACGCGAGCAGACGGAGGACGTCTTGCATCACCTGAGAACGGTTGGCGAGTTCGCCGGCGGGACGGAGAGGCTCAAGCGGGGCTTTCCCCGCTGGCCCGTGACGGCGACGAACTCTGAAGGAGTTCGGCGCACAGTAGGACGCAAGGAACTTGACAGCGGGCAGCACGGCACCGACGGGCTTGCCGGTCGGCGGGTTGGTCGTGAAGGTCCAAACTGAGTTTCCGGTCTTCGGGTCAGCGGGCATCTCGATGGAAAACACGCCGTTGTCCTCTTCCAGAAGGACCCGGACGCCTGTGGTCCCCTGAGTGACATCGAGGCGGCGGACGCCGACAGTGGCGAGCACGGCACCGAGGGGGCTCACTACGTCTATGTGCAGTCCGTCGTCGTTCGGGGTCTCAAGAGGGTGGTGCGACCACACCTTCACGGCGGCGTCGCGGACCTCGCCCCCAAGCCCTCCCGGAGCATCGAGGACGCCACTGAGTACTCCAGTTGGGGCGCCGAACGGCGCGCCGTACTCGATGAAGTCCTTCATCTTCTCCGCAGTCTTGCTGCCAGGCTCGGCTTGGAGGTGACCGGTGAAGGTGATCGGTCGCTGCTTCGTCGATTCAGCGCATCGTGCGCTGACGTCAATGGCGTGCCAGGTGCCTGCTCCCACGTCGACTGTGTAGGTGCTGAACACCAAGCCCGGAAATGTGTAAAGCCTGGTCGGCTCGCCGCGTCCGGTTCGTAGGTCGTAGAGGTAGTGGGGGTCGTGGTCGAGGAGCTTCAGCGCCGACCGGACCTTGTCGACGACCGAGTTGACCGAGTCGTTCAAGGGGCCAGCCTCAAACGACATCAGAGCCATCGCATGCTGGTAGGCGGCCTCGACGGCGGAGCGGCCTTCATGCAGGTAATAATCGATCACGTCGGGGAACTTTGCTGCAAGTTGATCGACGAAGGTGAGCCCGTCCCACACGACAGTGACGTCGTTCGGGGTGTCCAGATCCCGGAGCCATTGATAGGCCTCGGCGGTGGGGTCCCAGGGCATGACGAGACGCCACTCGGTGACCTTCAGGTCCTTCCATCGTGGGTCTAGCTTCTCGGGGTCGAAGATCCGGTCGAGGGACTTCTTGATCTTGCCCTTCTGCGAGGCCGAGACTGGCCCGCTGTATCGCTTGACCTGGTAAACGACGTCGCCGCCCGAGGGGCCAGCGCCCCGGTCGAGGATGTCGATCCCGCCATCACCCTTGGAGGGGGTGATCCGGACCGAGTTTGGATGCTCCCGGTTGAGCATCATGGCGATGACGGACTCGACGTCGTTCCCCTCGTACCGGCTCCAGGCAACCCGCCCGCTCGTCATGGACAGTACTTCTTAGCGAGGTCCTCCACGTGGGCGCAGGTCTGCGGCTCTCCGCAGGCAAGTGCTCGCATTGGCAGGTGGTCGGCTGCCAGGCTGCCACCGGGCCGAGTCCTCCAGTGGGCGACGAGAAAGTCTTGGTCACGCTCCAGCTGCGCCAGCTCTTTGGCGACCTTGTCTTGGGTCCAGGCGCCGCCGTTTGGGGCAGTGGCCGGGGCTCCTGACCGAAGAGTGTCGATCCGTGCCTGGATCTCGTCGTGGACGCGTTCGTGGATGTCCTTGCTCGGAGCGTTCATGCTTCCTGACGCTAGGGCACCGGAGTTGTCCAGGAGGAAGTTTCCAGCCACGGGGGGCTCCAGATCGGGAACTAAGAACTCCCGGTGGTGGTCCGAACCGACAAGTTGTCCAGAAACTCTTAGGGAACTACATATGTTGTGGGCCCGTCCCAGCTAGCCGCGTCGTGGTGACCGGGGGGGGTTAGCAACTTTCATAGCTCGGCGGCGATCTCCGTGGCGCCAGCGGCCGAGTCCATCGCCAGCAGTGTCGTCACGGCGATCCATGCCTCGCACCCCCAGCCACGTCATGCGGGTACACGGCCCTGAGCACCTCGGCGAATGCCTTCTGCTCAGGAGTCCGCTCGCCCGGGTAGTAGATCGTCCTGGAAGACGACGACGACCACCGGCGACGCCAGGCACTCAGAGTCGGCCGGCGGCCGACGGCTGTCGCACTGGCCCTAACGGCCTTTCGCTTGGCCTGCGCAACGTGTTCAATGAGCGGTCAGTGATCGACTGCCAACGAGATGCTCTGCCCAACATCCAACCGCACGTCTCCCGAAATGTCCTGACACTCGTGGATCGCGATGCGCTTTCCGCCGATCTGTGCCGCCACCAGGGACGCCAGCCCGACCGAAGTCGAGGACGAGTTCGGAAACAGAAATAGGTGATCTGCCAACATTTGTGACTTTGATGATGGCGAGATCCACATAGCCATCACGCTTGCCAGGCCCCAGGCCATCGGGCGCTCTCTTGCGCCACCCTTGGTCGGGGCCTCGCATCAGGTCGCCTCGCGACGTGAGCACCGCTGGAACTAGCCGCACCTGCAGCCGTGCTCCGGCGAGTCGGTATAGGGCGAAATTTCAGACCAAGCTAGCCAACGCGATGCCGGCACCAGCGATTGCCACGACTAGGGCAACGGTGGCCGTTCCACCATCTGCCCTGGAACCTTGCACCAGCCCCATACGGCTAGGACACCGACTGAGCGGCGAGCTGGCCGCAGGCGCCGTCGATCTCGCGGCCGCGGGTGTCACGGACGGTGGTGGAGATGCCCTTGGCCTCGAGGCGGCGTACGAACTCGCGCTCGTCCTCCGGGTCGCTCGCGGTCCACTTGGATCCCGGGGTCGGGTTGAGCGGGATCAGGTTGACGTGGACCCAGCCCCAGTCGCCGTAGGAGTTGAGGACGTCGGCGAGCAGGTCGGCGCGCCAGCCCTGGTCGTTGATGCCGCGCATCATCGCGTACTCGATGGAGACCCGGCGCTTCGTGACGCGCGCGTAGTTCCAGGCGGCGTCGACGGTCTCGGCGACCGAGTAGCGGGTGTTGATCGGGACGAGCTCGTTGCGCAGCTCGTCGTCGGGTGCGTGCAGCGAGAGGGCGAGGGTGACCGGGATGCCCTCCTCGGTGAGCTGCTTGATCCGGGGTACGAGGCCGACCGTGGAGACGGTCACGTGGCGCGCCGAGAGCCCCAGGCCCTCGGGTGCCGGGGAGGTGAGGCGGCGGACCGCGCCCATCAGCGCCTTGTAGTTGGCCATCGGCTCCCCCATGCCCATGAAGACCACGTTGGAGAGACGACCGGGGCCACCCGGGATCTCACCGCTGGCCATCTGCCGGGCCGCGACGACGACCTGGTGGACGATCTCGGCCGTCGACATGTTGCGCTCGAGGCCACCCTGGCCGGTCGCGCAGAACGGGCAGGCCATGCCGCAGCCGGCCTGGGAGGAGATGCAGACCGTGGCGCGGTCGGTGTAGCGCATCAGCACCGACTCGACGAGAGCGCCGTCGAAGAGCTTCCACAGCGTCTTGCGGGTGGTGCCCTTGTCGGCCTCCTGCTGACTGATCGGCGTCATCAGATCGGGCAGGAAGGTGTTGACCAGCTCCTGGCGCTGGCTGGCGGGAAGATCGGTCATCTGCTCGGGGTCGTCGACCAACCGCTCGAAGTAGTGCACCGAGAGCTGCTTGGCCCGGAACCCCGGAAGCCCAGCCTCCTTCGCCGCGTCCTGACGGCCGGCCAGGTCGAGGTCGGCCAGGTGGCGCGGCGGCTTGCCGCGGCCCTTGGGCGGCGCCATCACCAGGGGCAGGCGGCGCCCCTCCATCGCGGCGGCCTCGGCCTCAGGGCTGTGCGGGGCCGGTACGTTGGCAGGGCGGGACTCGGTCACTGCTTCATTGTCCCACCGGGGTGCGGCGTACGGCTAAACCTGGATCCGGCCCGCGCGGTCAGCCCGTCTTCAGCAGGATCCAGAAGACCAGCGAGCCGACTCCGACCACCACCAGCACGGTGAGGATGATTCCCAGCCAGACGAACTCGGCCAGGCGGCGGGTCTTGCGCGGGATGAGCAGGGCCAGGGGCACCAGCAGGGTCGGCGCCACCCATGGGAACAGCTCCTCGGCCCGCTCCTGCCCGACCACCCAGGTCAGCAGCGCGCCCCAGGTGCCGGGCACCAGGATCGCGTACGCCAGTCCGATGTAGAACCCGACCAGGGCCGCCACGGTCGGGTGCGAGTCGTGCAGCCAGGCCCACACTCCACCAGACCCCGAGGACTCCTCCTCCGGGCCCTGATCTGCCTCGACCTCTGGATCGGGGTCCACGTCGAGGTCCGCGGGACGCTGGGTCACTCTTCAACCGTAGCGCCGAACGCTGTCATCCTTTGGTAAAGAATCGCTGCCCCGACGAACTCGGGGTGATTACGCCCGATCAGGCGTCGACGGTGATCAGGTCCGGGAAGCCGAGGTCTCGCCACCGGGCGAGATCCGGCGGTGTGCCGGTCAGCTCACTCACCAGGACGGTCCAGGCGGTGCCGTGGCCGATGAGCACGGCGTCTTCGCCCGCGTGGGCCGACAGGATCCCGGCGACCGCCTTCGTCACGCGGGCGCGGCACTCCTCGAGCGGCTCCCAGCCGTCGTACGCAGGCACTGTCGGCTCCGCGAACGCCTGCTCGACCGTGGCGTGGAAGTCGTCGACCCATGCGTCGCCGCGGCGGTGCTCACGGAGAGCGTCGACCACGCCGACGTCGCCATCGGTGAGGAGCTGGGCGGTCTGCTGTGCCTTGGGCTCTGGTGAGGAGTACCACGCGGCGCCTGCCGGGAGCCGGTCACGCAGAGCCCAGACGTCGTCGAACCCGGCCGGGTCGAGCTCCCAGTGCTCCGCGGCGACGCCGCGCACCTGGATCGGTCGTCCGTGGCGTACGAGGAAGAGCATCAGGATGAAACCGCTCAGAAGACGGCGTAGTGGAGGATCAGCCAGACCGGGGCGACGGTCGCCAGGAGCGAGTCGAGGCGGTCCATGAGGCCGCCGTGGCCGGGGATGATCTGGCTCATGTCCTTGATGCCGAGGTCGCGCTTGATGACCGACTCGACCAGGTCGCCGAGGACGGCCATCACACAGGCGACCACGCCGAGCGCGACACCGACCCACCAGGCTCCGTCGAGCAGCCATACGACCAGGCCGACGCCGGTGGCGACCGTGAAGACCACCGAGCCCGCGAAGCCCTCCCACGACTTCTTCGGGGAGATCACCGGCGCCATCGGGTGCTTGCCGAAGAGGACACCGGCCACGTAGCCGCCGATGTCGGACATGATCGTGAGCAGGACCCAGACGATGATGCCGCGTACGCCGTCATCCGAGAGGCCGCCCGAGGTCCAGCCGCCGCCCTCGCCAAGCATGAGTGCGACGAACGAGCCGAGGAACGGCAGGTAGAACAGGGTGAGGACGGCGGCAGCCGACGTGCGTACGTAGCCGTCGACCCCACGCCGCAGCACCCACAGCATGATCACCAGCGCGGTCACCGCGGTGGCCGTCACCAGCGCGTCTGAGCCCAGGAAGTAGGCGACCAGGACCATCACCGTGCCGCCGATCATCAGCGGCTGCTCGGGGACGTCCATGTCCTTGGCCATCAGGCCCCGGTGGAGCTCCCAGGTCGCGGCGACGACCGCAGCGACGACGATCAGCATGAACGCCGTCTTCACGAACATCAGGCTCAGCGCGATCGCGACCAGGAGGACGACGGCCGAGCCGATCGCTGCGGGGAGGTTGCGGCCGGCGCGGCCGTAGTCCTTCTTCGGCGGCTCGGAAGCTGACGAAGAAGGAGACGGCGGCGTCTGGCTCACAAGTGATTCCTTCATGCTCTGGTCTTTCTTCTGGATCCTGGCCGCGGCGCTTGTGGGGCTCGACTGCATCGCTGGCTGGATCTCGACACGCGGTCACGCCTTCGCGAGCTCAGGCGTGCGCTCGCTCGATCTTTTCGCGTTGTGACCCTGCTCGCTTCGCTCGCAGGGTCACAGGCTCAAACCTCGAGCAGCTCGGCTTCCTTGGACTTGAGCAGCTCGTCGATCGCGTCGGTGTGCTTCTTGGTCATGCTGTCGAGGCGCTTCTCGGCACCGGTGACGTCGTCCTTGCTGGCCTCGCCGTCCTTCTCGAGCTTCTCGAGGTTCTGCTTGGCCTTCTGGCGCACCTGGCGCACCGAGACGCGACCCTGCTCGGCCTTCTCCTTGGCGAGCTTGATGTATTCCTTGCGGCGCTCCTCGGTGAGCTCGGGGAAGACCGCACGCAGGATCTTGCCGTCGTTGGACGGGTTGACACCGAGGTCGGAGTCGCGGATCGCCTTCTCGACGTTGGCCATCGCGCCGATGTCGAAGGGGGCGATGTTGATGATCCGCGGCTCGGGGCTGGTGAACGAGGCGAGCTGCTGGATCGGCGTCGGAGTGCCGTAGTAGTCGACCAGGATCTTGCTGAACATCTGCGGAGTGGCGCGGCCAGCACGGATGGTGGAGAAGTCCTCACGCGTGGAGTCCACCGACTTCACCATCTTGCTGTCGGCCTCGTTGAGGATGTCGTTGATCACCGGATGCTCCTGTGCGCTCGTAAGTGTTGTGTTGTGGGTGGCGTATGGGCTCGTGCCGCTCAGCCAGCGGTCACGAGCGTACCGATCTTCTCACCCTGGACGATCCGGTAGACCGCCCCCTCGTCCTCCGCGCCGTAGACCACGATGGGCATCTTGTTCTCCATGCAGAGGGCGAACGCGGTGGCGTCGGCGATCTTGAGCTGCTTCTGCAGCGCCTCGCCGAAAGTGATCTCATCGTACTTAGTCGCCGTCGGGTCCTTCTTCGGGTCGGCGGTGTAGATCCCGTCGACGCCGTTCTTGGCCATCAGAACGACCTCGGCGTGGACCTCGAGGGCGCGCTGCGCGGCGACGGTGTCGGTGGAGAAGTAGGGCATGCCGGAGCCGGCGCCGAAGATCACGACACGGCCCTTCTCGAGGTGACGCATCGCCTTGCGCGGGATGTAGGGCTCGGCGACCTGGCCCATCGTGATCGCGGTCTGCACCCGGGTGTCGACGCCTTCCTTCTCGAGGAAGTCCTGCAGCGCGAGGCAGTTCATGACGGTGCCGAGCATGCCCATGTAGTCGGCACGGGACCGGTCCATGCCGGCCAGCTGGAGCTCGGCGCCGCGGAAGAAGTTGCCACCGCCGACGACGATCGCGATCTGCACGCCGGAGGAGGCGACAGCGGAGATCTCCTTGGCGATCGAGGCGACCACGATGGGGTCGACACCGACCTCGCCACCGCCGAAGTTCTCTCCGGACAGCTTGATCAGGATGCGCTGGTAGCGGGTCATGCCGTGGCCTTTCCTGGGGCGACGTCTTGCGGGGTGGTGCATGTGGGGATGGCGTACGAAAGGGCCGGTCCGATGATCACCATTCGGTTCATCGGACCGGCCCCTTTCGTCGTACGTTGTTGCTCAACCTAACCGATCACGCGCTGTTCGCGCGGAATCAGGCTCGGCTCAGGCGCCGACGTCGAAGCGGGCGAACTGCTTCACCTGCGTGTTGGCGGCGTCGAGGACCTGCTTGACGGACTTCTTCGACTCGAAGACCGACTCCTGGTCGAGCAGGACGATCTCCTTGAAGAACGCCTTGATCCGACCCTCGACGATCTTGGCGACGGCAGCCTCGGGCTTGCCCTCCTCGAGCGTCTTCTTGGTGAGGACGTCCTTCTCGGCGTCGACCACGTCGGCCGGCACCTCGTCGGAGGTGAGGTACTGCGCCTTGAGCGCGGCAGCCTGCTGGGCGGCCTGCTTCGCGGCCGCCTCGTCACCCTCGTAGGCGACCATGACGCCGAGGCTCGGCGGCAGGTCGGAGGCCTTCTTGTGCAGGTAGACCGTGGTCTCACCCTCGAAGTAGGCAACCTGGCCGAGCTCGATCTTCTCGCCGATGGTGCGGGCGAGCTCCTCGACGGTCTCGCCGACGGTCTTGTCGCCGAGCGAGATGGCCTTGAGGGTCTCGAGGTCGTTGGCCTTGTTGGCGTCGGCAGCCTCGGCGATCTGCTGGGCAGCAGCGACGAAGCCCTCGTTCTTGGCAACGAAGTCGGTCTCCGAGAGGAGGCTGACCAGGGCGTTGCCGGACGCGGCGACGAGGCCGGCCGAGGTGGTGCGCTCCGCGGCGCGGGCGGCGGCCTTGGCCGTGCCCTTGACGCGAAGGATCTCGACAGCCTTGTCGAAGTTGCCGTCAGCCTCGTCGAGCGCCTTCTTGCAGTCCATCATGCCGGCCTGGGTCAGCTCACGGAGCTTCTTGACGTCGGCAGCGGTGTAAGCCATGTGTGTCTTCCTCTGACTGTTAAGTGGCTCTTGGGTGGACGATGAGGCTCAGGCCTCGGCCGGGGCCTCGGGGGTCTCGGCGGGGGTCTCCTCGGCCGGAGCCTCGGTGGTCTCAGCAGCCTCGGCGGCGGGGGTCTCCTCAGCCGGGGTCTCCTCGGCGGGGCTCGCCTCGGCGGGGGTCTCCTCGGCCTTGGCCTCCTCGGCAGCCGGGGTCGCCAGGAGCTCGCGCTCCCACTCGGCCAGCGGCTCGTCGGCGGTGGCGCCCTCGGTGCCCTCGGTCTTGCCACCGGAGCGGGCGATGAGGCCCTCGGCGACAGCGTCGGCGACCACGCGGGTCAGCAGGCCGACCGCGCGGATGGCGTCGTCGTTGCCCGGGATCGGGAAGTCGACCTCGTCGGGGTCGCAGTTGGTGTCCAGGATGCCGACGATCGGGATCCTGAGCTTGCGCGCCTCCTCGACAGCGAGGTGCTCCTTCTTGGTGTCGACGATCCAGACGGCGGACGGGGTGCGACCCATCTCGCGGATGCCGCCCAGGGTCTTCTCGAGCTTGTCGCGCTCCCGCTTCATCTGCAGGAGCTCCTTCTTCGTGCGACCCGAGCCGGCGACGTCGTCGAAGTTGACCTCGTCGAGCTCCTTGAGGCGGTTGATCCGCTGGTGCACGGTCTGGAAGTTGGTGAGCATGCCGCCCAGCCAGCGCTGGTTGACGTAGGGCATCCCGACGCGCGTCGCCTGCTCGGCGATGGCCTCCTGGGCCTGCTTCTTGGTGCCCACGAACATGATCGTGCCGCCCTTGGCCACAGTCTCCTTGATGAAGGCGAAGCTGCGGTCGATGTAGGCCAGCGACTGCTGCAGGTCGATGATGTAGATGCCGTTGCGGTCCGTGAGGATGAACCGCTTCATCTTCGGGTTCCAGCGACGGGTCTGGTGTCCGAAGTGGACGCCGCTCTCGAGGAGCTGGCGCATGGTCACGACTGCCATGATGTTTTTTCTCCTAGGTGTTGGCCCGCGTGTGCACCGCTGGTGGCGCGACCTTGCGTTTCTCGAGGTCGGGCGGGTGTTGGCGCGCGCCGGTCGGTTTTCAGTTTCGCGCCCATCGGTGGTGATGGGCCCTGACGCCTGCACGCGGTCCGACCTGAGCGTTCTGCTCGGGACTGAGGGCCGCGCCCGCGGGCGACCGGCGTCTCGGAGCGAGGCACCGTCGCGGTCTGCTGGCGTGCGAAGTCAGCCCACAAGGGGCTGCCGGTCCAAGACTAGCCGCCGACCGGGGTCTCGGGCCAATCCTCCGTGACCTGCTCCGGCGCGGGCCGATCAGTGTCCACAGGGGTGTCTCAGGACGGGGTTATCCACAGGACGTACGCCGCTCGTTGTGCGGGTTCTCCATCCGGGGTTGTCTGCTCGTCATGACCTCGTACCGCCTCTCCGACCGGGCCCGCGCCCTCGTCGCGGCCCTATTCCTCGTCGTCCTCATCGCCCCAGCAAGCCCAGCACTCGGAACGCCACGTGCCGAGGTGGCGCCGTTCGGCGCCTCGCTGGGTGGGGCTGTGGGTCACGACGAGGGTCCGAGTCCGGTCGGAGGGGCGGACGAGGTCCCCCAGGGCGAATGGCCGCTGGCACCACAGCCGGAGGTCGTACGCCGCTTCGACCCGCCAGATGCTCCGTGGGGTGCGGGTCATCGCGGCGTGGACCTGGCCGGGTCGCCCGGCACCGTCGTTCGGGCCGCGATGGCCGGGACGGTCGCATTCGTCGGAGTGATCGCCGGCAAGGCGGTGGTGAGCGTCGACCACGGCGCCACGCGGACCACCTATGAGCCGGTCGCGGCCACCGTGGCCGTCGGCGATCCGGTGGCAGCCGGAGCCCCGCTGGGTCGGCTCGGCATCGCCGGCTCCCATTGCTTCCCGGCCGCCTGCCTGCACTGGGGCTGGATCCGCAACGCGGACGATGTCTACCTCGAACCCCTGCTGCTCGTTGACGCACCGCAGCCGGTCCGGCTCCTCCCCCTCTGGCGCGGCGACCCGGTCCGATAGGCCGAATCGGCAGTTGTGGCGGGCCGAAACTGTAGTTGTGGGCGACGAAACTCGACTTTCGTCGCCCACAACTCACGTCTCGACCGGCCACAACTACACACTCGACCGACGCGAGTGACGCCTCGGCCGACGCTGCTGACATCTCGGCCGACGGGGACGCCTCGGCGGGTCAGGCGCGGGGGTGGGCCTGGCGGTAGGCCTTGCGGAGCCGGTCGCTGCTGACGTGGGTGTAGATCTGGGTGGTGGCCAGGCTGGCGTGACCGAGGAGTTCTTGGACCGAGCGCAGGTCGGCGCCACCTTCGAGGAGGTGGGTGGCGGTGCTGTGGCGCAGTCCGTGGGGACCGAGGTCGGGGGCACCGGGGACGTCGGCGAGGCGGCGGTGGACGAGGGTGCGTACGGCGCGCTGATCGAGCCGGCCGCCGCGGGCGCCGAGAAATAGGGCCGGACCGGAGGACTCGGTGACCAACTGCGGGCGGCCACGGACGACCCAACGGTCGAGCGCCCGCACCGCGGGGCCGCCGAAGGGCACCATCCGCTCCTTGCGCCCCTTGCCGAGGACCCGGATCACCCGGCGCTCGTAGTCGACATCGTCCAGATCGAGGCCGACGAGCTCGCCGACCCGGGCGCCGGTCGCGTAGAGCATCTCCAGGACGGCGATGTCACGCATGCCGACCGGCGTACCGTCCTCGGCCGCGGTGATGGCGGCGGCGATGAGGGACTCGACCTCGTCGGGGCGCAGTACGGGCGGAAGCGTCCGGTGGGCCTTGGGCGAGCCGAGCGCGGCGCCGGCGTCGACCTGGGCCCGGCCGGTCCGGACCAGCCATCCGCAGAAGACCCGGGCCGCGGTGGCCCTCCGGGCCAGGGTCGTACGTGAGTGGCCGGTCGTCTGCTGCTTGGCCAGCCAGCTGCGCAGCGTGCGCAGGTCGATCGCCTCCGGCTCGGTGCGGCCCATGCGGCCGGCGTGGTCGAGCAGGCTGCGGATGTCGCCCAGGTAGGCCCGGACCGTGTGGTCGGAGAGTCCGCGCTCGGCGCTGAGGTGTCGCTCGTAGTCCCCGAGCAGCGCGGCGTAGACCTCGGGAAGCTCCGCTTCCGCGGACTTGCCCTCCGGGTCCCCCTCTGGATCAGCGCTCACCCGAGCCAGGATAGGTCTTGCCCTCGGCCTCAGGTGCGAGCCGCGCCTGGGGCCAGCTGCCAGCCGTCGGGGAACCGCTCGGCGAGACCGAGCGCCTCAAGTCGCGACAGCGCGGTGCCGGCCGTCTTCGGGTGCAGGCAGGCCGACCTCGCGATGGCGAGCTGTGAGGAGGGACTGCTCACCGGGACCGCGTCGAGGACCTGCTTCTCGGTGGAGGTGAGCGAGTCGCGGCGGCGTACGGGGCCTCGGGGCTCCTCGGGGACGGCCTCGCCCATGTCGCCGACGAGCTCGCGTACGTCCAGACCGTCGGTCACCAGGACGCCTTTGCCGCTGCGTACGAGCTCGTGGGTGCCGACCGAGGTCATCGCGCCCACCTGACCCGGCACCGCCATCACGGGTGTGTTGATGCTGTAGGCCCAGTGGGAGGTGTTGAGGGAGCCGCTGCGCGCCGCCGCCTCGACGACCACGGTGCCCCGGGCGAGGGCGGCGATGATCCGGTTGCGGGAGAGGAATCGATAGCGGGTGACCGGGAACCCGGGCGCGATCTCGGAGATCACCGCTCCGCTCTCGGCGATCGCGTCGAGCAGGCGCCGGTTGCGCAGCGGGTAGGGGACGTCGACACCACCCGCGAGCACGGCCACGGTGCTCCCCGGCGGTCCGGTGAGTGCGCCACGGTGTGCGGCCGCGTCGATGCCGACCGCTGCCCCGGAGACCGTCACGAAGTCGTTGACCGCGAGGTCCGCCGCGATCCGCGCGGCGGCGTCGGCTCCGTAGGCAGTCGCATCCCTGGAGCCGACGATGGCGACCGACCGGTCGAGGTCGCTGAGCAGGAGCGGTCCTCGTACCCACAGGCCGAGTGGGGTGCCGGTGCGGTATTGAAGAGGCTCTTGACCGGCGAGCCGCTCGACCTGAGTGGGCCACTCCTCGTCGCCTGGGATGACGTAGCGGAACCCGGCATTGGTCGCCCGCTCCAGGTCGCGGTCGGGGTGGATCTGGGCCAGCCGCAATCTCGCTTCGAGCCCGTCCTCGCCGAGATCGGGATCCTCCTCGGCGAAGCGTCGGTAGACCTCGGTCGCGGTGGATCCGACCATGCAGGTGTCGAGCAATGGGGTGCCGGGCTCGATCAGCTGGGTCAGCGCGATCCGGGCCAGGCGCTCGCGCTCGAGGTCGGTGAAGGACGGAGCGACGGGCGCCGCGGTCATGCCGACCTCCCCTCGAAGGCTGACACGGTGAGCGAGCCGCCGTTGCGCAGCGCGAGTGCCGTCTCGGTCTCGGTGACTCCCGGCCAGTCGACCCCGGCGAGGTCGGCCACGGTCCAGGCGAGGCGGTGCACGCGCACCGCGCCACGACGGGTCAGGGCACCGGAGAAGATGCGTGAGTCGATGAGCGCCTCGGCCGAAGGCGGCAGCGGCCAATTGTCGCGCAGTGCGATCCCGCTGGCCTGCCCGTTGAGCCGCCACCCGAAGTCGGCGTAGCGCTCACGTTGGCGGCGCCTGGCCGCCGTGACCCGTTCGCGGATGTCGGCGCTGGTCTCCGAGCCCCACGGATCATGGTTCTGCTCGGACATCGGCCGCAGCGTGCGGATGATGTCGATGCGGTCGGTGATCGGTCCGGAGACCTTTCGCTCGTAGGACTGGCGCTCGTTGGACCGGCAGATGCAGCCGTCCTTGGTGATCGAGGCGTCGAAGTTGCCACACGGACACGGGTTGGCGGCGAGCACGACGAGGGCGCGCGCCGGAAGCGTCACCGACTCCTCACCGCGCGACACCGTGATGTCGCCGCTCTCCAGCGGCTCGCGCAGACACTCGATGACGTCGCTCTTGAACAACGGGAACTCGTCGAGGAAGAGCACGCCGGCGTGGGACAGTGAGACCTGGCCCGGGCGGACCCGGCCGGTGCCACCGCCGACGATGCCGGGTTTGGAGGCGTCGTGGTGTGGGGCCGCGAACGGCGGGCGGGTCAGCAGCCCTCGGTCGACGTCGAGCACCCCGGCGAGCGACTGCACCGCCATCACCTCCAGTGACTCCTCGCGGGAGAGATCGGGCAGGATCGTGGGGATCCGCTCGGCGATCGAGGTCTTCCCGCAGCCCTTGGGTCCCTTGAGCAGCAGGTGGTGTCCACCGGCGGCCGCGACCTCGACCGCGTAGCGGGTCTCGGGCATGCCGCGAAGGTCGGACATGTCCATGTCGTCGAGCCTGCGGTCACCCCGCCAGCCGAGCAGGCTGCCGCCGGTGCCGGTCGCGACCGGCGGCGCGTCTGGCACCGGCTCGCCGCGCAGCTCGGCGACCACCTGGCCCAGCGACCGGAACCCGAGGATCTCCATCCCGGGCACCATCCGCGCCTCGGCCACCTGCGGCTCCGGCACCACCACTCGAGCGATCCCTGCGTGGGAGGCGGCGAGCACCATCGGGAGCACACCGGAGGTCGGCCGCAGCCCACCGTCGAGCGCCAGCTCCCCGATGAAGACCGTGCGCTCCAGCCCAATCGTCTCGAGCTCGCCACCGGCCGCGAGGATCGCCAACGCCATCGCGAGGTCGTAGTGCGAGCCGCCCTTCCGCAGGTCGGCCGGCGAGAGCAGCACCGTGATCCTCTTGGTCGCGGGCCACTCGAGGTCTGAGTTGATGATCGCCATCCGGACCCGGTCGCGCCCCTCGGCCAGCACGCTGTCGGCACGGCCGACCAGCGTCACCCCCACCAGACCGGGCGAGACGTCGGCCTGCACGTCGACCAGGTGGCCGACCGCGCCCCGAAGGGCGACGCCATGAGCTCGCGCGTATCCCATCACAGGCCCCTGACGTGCTCGACCAGCGCCGAGCCGCGGGGCGCGTGCATCACCGCGACCAGGTCGATCCGGATCCCCGGAGCGCGCACGTCGTGCTGCTGCAGCCAGGCGATCGCCAGCCGCTTCAGCCGGTCGAGCTTGGTCTTGTCGACCGCCTCGTGCGGAGTGCCGCACCCGTCGTGGCTCCGGGTCTTCACCTCACAGACGACGAGGGTGTCGCCCTCGCGCAGGACCAGGTCGATCTCCCCGTCAGCACATCGCCAGTTGCGGTCGAGCACGGTCATGCCCGCCTCGACCAGATGCCTCTCGGCGACCGATTCGCCGTAGTTTCCCAGCGCGATCCGCGCCGGCGCCGTTGAACTCATCATGGACCTCCTGCCCTTCGGCTTCGAGGTCCAGACTCATCGCGAGCACCGACAATCCGGGCCGGTTCCGGGACGCCTGGGGATAACCCCGGATCGAGATCGCCCTGTGGACAGCAACTGGCCCGAGATCAGCCGGCCGTCAGTCCAGCGGTTGGTCGATGTCGGTCGGGTTGAGCGTCTCGACGTTGACGTCCTTGAACGTGAGCACCTTGACCGCCTTCGCGAACCGGGCCGGCCGATACATGTCCCACACCCAGACGTCGTTCATCGACACCTCGAAGTAGACGTCCCCCGAGTCCGTACGTGCTCGCACGTCGACCTGGTTGCACAGATAGAAGCGGCGGTCGGTCTCGACGACGTACTTGAAGATGCCGACCACGTCGCGATACTCGCGGTAGAGGGTCAGCTCCATCTCGGTCTCGTACTTCTCGAGATCCTCCGCGCTCATGCCGCCGCCTCCGTAGAGGAAAGCGAAGAATACGGACGCGGCGGCCTGAGGTCATTGGTCGCTCGCTGGCGCTCGCTCATGTCCTAAGACTCTAGAGCCAACACAGGCGAAGAGCCGGGAAGACTCCACGAGCGGCGGTGATATGCCGACGGTCCCAGGCGCTCCAGCGCGGCGATGTGGGCGGGCGCGGAATAGCCCTTGTTGTCGGCCCACGCGTAGTCGGGATACTCGTCGTGGAGCGCGACCATCAGCGCGTCGCGCGAGGTCTTCGCCAGGATCGAGGCGGCGGCGACGGCGGCACACTTCATGTCAGCCTTGATCATCGTCGTCACCGGCGGCACCTCGACCTCCTCCACCATCTCGGAGACCTCACCGAAGAGCCCCTCCTGCACCGGCGGGGTCAGATAGTTGTGGTTGCCGTCGAGCAGCAGCGCGTCGGGACGTACGTCCAAAGCACTCAACGCTCGCTGACCGGCCAGCCGCATCGCGGCCATGATCCCGACCTCGTCGATCTCGGATGCCAGGGCGTGCCCGACGGCGGAGTCGACGGCCCAGCGGCGCACCTTCGGCGCGAGCATCTCGCGAGCCTCGGGCGTGAGCAGCTTGGAGTCGCGTACGCCCTGGGGTGCCGTGCGGGTCGCCTCGGTGATCACCACGATCCCGATCGAAACCGGCCCGCAGAGCGCGCCGCGCCCCACCTCGTCGACCGCACCGAGATGCGTGACGCCGTCGCGCAGCATGGACCGCTCGACTCGCAGGGTTGGCGCAATGCTCACTGTGACGGCACGTCCTCGAAGCTCTCGGGCCGGTGGATCCACTTCGCCCGGTCCAGCGGCCAGCCCAGCGCGACGACCTTGCCGACCACGTTGTCCTCCGGTACCCAGGGCACCAGCGCGCAGTCGGTCTCGTTGGCCGTGCACATGTGCACGGTCGAGTCGGCCGAGTTGGCCCGGTTGTCGCCCATCACGAACAGCGAACCCTCGGGCACCGGACCGGCCTCCCAGTGGCGGTTGCCGGGCATCGGCCCGAAGCACTCGCCCTCCTTGTTGGGGCGGCCGCACTTGGTCTGGGAGGGCCGAGCGTACGGCTCCTCGATCGGGACGCCGTTGACGATCAGCCGGCCCTGCTTGTCGCAGCACTCGATGACGTCGCCGGGGACCCCGATGACACGCTTCACCAGGTGGCCGCCCTCGGGGTAGAGACCGATGACCGCGAGCGTCTTGCCGAGAATGTTGCTGGGGCCTGCCGACTCGTCGACACCGAGCCAGGAGCCCGGGTCGGAGAAGACCACGACGTCGCCGCGCTGTGGCGTGCCCGAGAGCCAGTAGGACGGCTTCTCCACCAGCACCCGGTCGTCGGTCGCCACCGATGGGCCGCCCTGAAGCCCGGGCTCCATGGACTCCGAGGGGATGTAGAAGGCCTGCACGAAGAGAGCCTTCACGACGATCGCGACCAGCACGGCCAGCACGACCAGGACGATGCCCTCCTGCCAGGCCGAGAGGCGTGGCTTGTGTTCCTCCTCGCGGCGCGGGGGTTTGGCCGGGCCCTGCCGCTCAGAGGCCCAGCGCGGGGCCTGAGGCGAAGACGAGAACGACCGCGATCCCCCCATATCGGGCCCGTCCCAGCGGGCCTGGGGCCCGACGCCGACGGAAGGATCGCGGTCGTTCGAAGTCACGCGGTGAGTCTAGAGACTCCCTCCACAACGAGCCTCATCGACTCGCTACGGTTCAGGGGCCTCTCAGGCTTCGCGGCGCTCCTTGATCTTCGCCTTCTTGCCGCGCAGGTTGCGCAGGTAGTAGAGCTTCGCGCGACGGACGTCACCGCGGGTGACGACCTCGATCTGCTCGAAGATCGGGGAGTGCAGCGGGAAGGTGCGCTCGACACCCACGCCGAAGGAGACCTTGCGGACGGTGAAGGTGCGGCCGATGCCGGAACCGTGGACGCGGATCACGACGCCCTGGAAGACCTGGACGCGGGACCGGTTGCCCTCGACGACCTTGACGTGCACCTTGACGGTGTCACCGGCTCGGAACTCCGGCAGGTCGTCGCGCTTGGCGACATTGCCGACCTCAGCAAGTACGTTGCTCATCTTTTTCTCCTCACGCTCGCCACAGGCCGATCGCGGTCATCCATGCCCTGGTCAGGGCGATCTTTGGCGGTGGTCCAGCCACGCTGGCCGGCGGCGTACGGTTCCCCCTGTGGCAGGAGCCCGTCGCGACACCTCCGGGTGTCATCTTCGGAGCGTGCTTCGGCCGACTGGACCGGCCCACAAGTCTGCCACAGCGCCAGGGACCGCCGGGAATCGCGACGTAGGCAACGCATCCGCATCCCGTGCAAGGATGCCCCCGTGACCGACACCGACTGGCCACCGCACACCTACGTGACGCGCCCCTACAAGCAGCGGATCCCGCGCGGTCCGCGCGTGGACCGGCTGCTGCGTGAGGTCACGGTCGCGCTGCCACCTCACATCGCCGACCTCGACCTGGCGCTGGAGCGGCCGGTGGCGGCGATGACGACCGCCAGCGCGGGCGCGCTACGTCACCTCGACCTGGTCCACGGCCGGACGATGGACGGGCTCAACCACCTGCAGCTGCGTACCGAGGCGATCGACTCCTCCAAGATCGAGCAGGTGGAGGCGAGCCTGGCCGACTACGGTCGAGCCCTGCTCGGCATCGGTGCCAACTCCTCGGCGATCTCGATGGCCTCCGCGACCCAGGCGATGCAGCGCCTGATCAGCGAGGCAGACACGACCCGCAAGATCACCTCCGACGCGATCCTGCGCGCACACCGTGACCTGTTCGTACGCCACCCCGACGAGGCGGCCAACGCCGGCCGGTTCCGCGTCGTACAGAACTGGGTCGGGGGCTCCGACTACGCGCCCCGCGACACCCTCCACGTGCCACCGCCACCGGAGACGGTCGTCGAATACATCGAGGACCTGGTCGCCTTCGCGAACCGCGACGACCTCTCCCCCATCGCGCAGGCCGCGATCGTGCACGCGCAGTTCGAGTCGATCCACCCCTTCATCGACGGCAACGGCCGGATCGGGCGGGCACTCATCCACGCTGTGCTCCGGCGGCGCCGCGCCTCGCGCCACCTGGCCGTACCGATCGCCTCGGCGCTCGTCGCCCACCGCGACCGCTACTTCTCCGCCCTCAACGACTACCGGGCCGGCACCGCGTCCACGATCATCGCCATGCTCGCCGCCTCGACGACGATCGCGACGACGGAATCGTGGAAGACGGCCGAGACGCTGGAGAGCATCCGGCGCAGCTGGGGCGAGGCGGCCGGCGACCCACGGCCCGGGTCTGCTGCGTACCGTCTTCTCGACCTGCTCACCGAGGAGCCCATCCTCAACGCCGAGCTGGTCACCAAGAACCTCGGGATCGAGGACGCCGCCGAGACGATCGACGGCTTGGAGCGGGCCGGGATCCTCACCCGCGCCAAGCGCACCCGCCGCTCCCCCGTGTGGGTCGCGCCGGCGGTCCTGGCCGAGGTCGAGGACCTCAGCGCGCGCATCCAGCACCAGGCCAGGCAGCTTCCGTACGGTCCGCGCTGAGGTACGCCACGAGGCCCGCCCCGGCGAACCGGGACGGGCCTCGTCGAACCTGAAGAGGTCAGCCGACCTCTTGGTAACCGGGCTCGTGGATCGCGAGGTCGATACCGGCGACCTCGTCCTCCTCCTTGGCGCGGAAACCGATCGTCTTCTCGATCGCCATGCCGACCACGTAGGCGACGATGAACGCGAAGGCGATCACGGCGAGCGAGGAGCCGAGCTGCTTGATGAGCTGGTCGAAGCCGCCACCGAAGAAGAGGCCGGTGCCGCCGACCTGGGCGAAGAAGCCGAGGTAGATGCAGCCGATGAAACCGGCGACCAGGTGGATGCCGACGACGTCGAGGGTGTCGTCGAAGCCGAGCTTCCACTTCAGCTCGACGGCGAGGCAGCACACGACGCCGACGAGGAGGCCGAGCAGGATCGCCCAGACCGGGGCGATGTGGGCACAGGCCGGGGTGATCGCGACCAGACCGGCGACGACACCGGAGGCGGCGCCGACGGCGGTGGACTTACCGTCCTTGAACTTCTCCACGATGATCCAGCCGATCAGACCCGCGGCCGGGGCGATCAGGGTGTTGAGGAAGATCAGGGTGGTCTGGCCCTGGGTGGCGCCCGGGACGCCAGTGTTGAAGCCGAACCAGCCGAACCAGAGGATCGCGGTGCCGATCAGGACCAGCGGTACGTTGTGAGCAGCCGTCTCCTCCTTGGAGAAGCCGACCTTGCGCTGACCGAGGACGAGCGCCAGTGCGAGCGCGGCCGCACCGGCAGCCTGGTGGACGATCGTGCCACCGGCCCAGTCGAGCGCGCCCCACTTGCCGATCCAGCCGATGTAGTCGCCGTCGGCGTTGAGGGCCCACACCCAGGCCTGGCCCGGGAAGTAGACGACGGTGGCCCAGATGCCCGCGAAGAGCAGCCACGGCCAGAACTTCGCCCGGTCGGCGATCGAACCCGAGATCAGCGCCACGGTGATGATGGCGAACGAGCCGCCGAAGGCGAGGCCGCCGAAGAAGTTGGTCGACTCCTCGACCGGCGTACCGTCGTCGAACTCGGTGACCAGGTCGCTGAAGGCGCTGGTCAGACCGAAGTCCTGGAACGGGTTGCCGAAGAAGTTCGTGATGCCGGACTCGGAGATGGTTCCGATGCCGCTGAAACCGTAGAGCACCCACAGCAGGGTGATCAGGCCGAGAGAGCCGAAGCTCAACATCATCATCGACACGACACTCTTCGACTTCACGAGGCCGCCGTAGAAGAAGGCAAGACCAGGAGTCATGAAGAGCACGAGTGCCGTACACAGCAGCTGCCATGCAAGATCGGTAGTCATTCGTACCTCATAGGGTCGGGGTTCGGATCGCGTGAGCCGAGCACACGTTTCGCCGGATCCTGTCGAGCCCTCGTTTCGGTAACAAACTCTTTATGTTACAGACACGTAACAGGCCACTGATGTATGTGACTTGTTATCTACTTGCTCGCCTGGGTTTGGTGAGGATCACAGCTCCGGGCGGCGCGTCGAGATCGCGACGAAGCCGGAAACCGGCCTTCTTGTAGATCTTCTGGTTCCGCTCGCTCTTGGCTCCCGTGAAGAGCGAGTAGGTCGTCGCGGTCGCCGGGGCCACAGCCTGGATGTGGTCCAGCAGCTGACGACCGAGACCACGTCCCTGCATGTCGAGGGCGGTCATCAGCCGGCCGATCTCCCACACGTCGCCGTCGAGCCGGGCGCGGACCGAGCCGACCAGCCGCCCGGCGGAGCGCACCACATAGACGTCGTGCGTCTCCAGCGCGCGCATGGTGTCCTCCAGCGACTCGTGCAGCGGCGGGATCGCGACGCCGGGGTTGTCGTGCATCTCCTGCACCCAGCAGGCGAGCTGCAGCGTGTGCAGCTCGGGGACATCGGCGCGTACGGCGGGAAGGATCTCCCACTCCGTGGCTGCCTGGGATGCGTGGAGCAGGTCGGGGCGGCGTACGGAGGTCCGGGCCACCGCCTGGTCGTGGCGCCACTGCGCGATGCGCTTGTGGTCGCCGCTGAGCAGCACCTTCGGGACCTCGAGGTCACGCCAGGAGGCGGGCTTGGTGTAGACCGGGTATTCGAGCAGACCGTCCTCGTGGGACTCCTCCACGAGCGACTCGGCGTTGCCCATGAACCCGGGGAGCAGGCGTACGACGGCCTCCGTGATCGCCATCGCGGCGACCTCTCCCCCGTTGAGGACGTAGTCGCCCAGGGAGATCTCGCGGACCTCGGCACGGGTGGCGGCGTGATCGAGCACGCGCTGGTCGATGCCCTCGTAGCGGCCGAGCAGGAAGACCAGCCTTTCCCGGGTCGACAGGTCACGAGCCAGGGCCTGGGTGAACGGCTCGCCGCTCGGCGTCGTCACGATCACGGTCGCACCGTCGATCGCCAGCTCGTCGAAGGCCTCACCGAACGGCTCCGGCTTCATCACCATCCCGGCACCACCGCCATAAGGCGTGTCATCGACGGTGCGGTGGCGGTCGCGGGTCCAGTCACGTACGTCGTGGACGTGCATCTCGAGCAGCCCCGACTCGATCGCCTTGCCCGGCAGGCTCAGCCGGAGCGGCGCGAGGTAGTCGGGGAAGATGGTGAGGTAGTCGAGCCTCACCGGGCGTCGTCCTCGTCCTCGGCGAACGGCGTGACCAGGCCGGGGCGGTCGGCGATGACGACCTTCCTCTCGGCGAGGTCGACGACCGGCACCAGCGCCTTCACGAACGGCACCAGCGCATCGCGCCGGTCAGGGGTACGGATCGTCAGCAGGTCCTGGGCTCCCCCGTGGACCAGCGCCTTCACCGTGCCCAGCTCGCGGCCCTCCTCGTCGAAGGCGGTCAGGCCGACGAGCTGATGGTCGTAGTACTCATCGGGGTCTTCCGGAGTCTCCTCTGCCGGTACGTCGGCGAAGAGCAGCGTGCCTCGAGCGGCCTCGGCCTCGTTGCGGTCGGTGAGCTCCTCGAAGGCGATCTGGAGCACCTGCCCGTGCCAACGGGCGCCCTCCACGGTCAGCTGCTTGGCGGCGTACGCCGATCCCTTCGGCGGCTGCGCTCGCAGCACCGTGCCCTCGGCGAACCGCCGGTCGGGCTCGTCGGTGCGCACCTCGACGGTCACGAACCCCCGGATGCCATGCGGCTTGCCGATCCGTCCGACCAGCACCTCGATCAACTCCACGAGGTGAGCCTAGAGGGTGGCGTACGTCGGGCCGAACTCCTCACCGCGGACCCAGCCCCGGGCCGTGTAACACGTCGTTCGTAGGACTATCCGGTCGCTCCAATAGGGCGAGTAGTCCTACGAACGACGTGTTACACGGGATCCGCCGCCCGAAAACGTGCAACAGGCGCCACCCCGCAGCGGGGGTGGCGCCTGTTGTGCGTTGGTGCAGCCGGTGCTCAGCGACCGCCGTCGACATCGACGAAGTCGATCCGCGCGCCGCCCTTGCCGGCCAGCGCAGAGATGACCGTACGGAACGCGGTGGCGGTGCGGCCGCCGCGGCCGATCACCTTGCCGAGGTCGTCGGGGTGGACCCGGACCTCGAGGACGGAGCCGCGACGAAGCTGCTTGTCGCGCACACTCACCTCGTCCGGGTTGTCGACGACTCCTCGGACGAGGTGCTCGAGAGCTTCGGCGAGCATGCTGCTCAGGCCTCGGCCTCAGCGGCCGGGGTCTCCTCGGCCTTGGGCTCCTCGGCCGGAGCCTCCTCGGCCTTGGGCTCCTCAGACTTGGGCTCCTCGGCCTTCTTGGCGGACTTCTTCGTCACGGCCTCGGCGCCGGCGGAGGCGTGAGCCTCGGCGAGGGCCTTGTTGAAGAGCTCAAGCTTGTCGGGCTTCGGCGGGGCGACGCGGAGGGTGCCCTCGGCGCCCGGGAGGCCCTTGAACTTCTGCCAGTCGCCGGTCACCTTGAGGATCGCCTCGAGAGCCGGGGTCGGCTGGGCGCCGACGCCGAGCCAGTACTGGGCGCGCTCGGAGTCGACCTGGATGAAGCTCGGCTCCTCCTTGGGACGGTAGAGACCGATCTCCTCGATGACAGCGCCGTCGCGCTTCTTGCGCGAGTCGACGATGACGATGCGGTACTGCGGAACCCGGATCTTGCCCAGGCGCTTCAAGCGGATCTTGACAGCCACTGTTGGTGGTATTCCTTCGGAATCGAATATGGGTGAAGAGGCCCGTGTCGGTGTGGGGACACCCGTCAGGCAACTTCGGCGGGCACTGTTGCGCTGGGTGAGAGGGTCCCTGCGCACAGGACACACAACTCAGTTTGCCAGAGGTGCCCGGAAGCGGCGAAATCTCAGGCGTAGACCTTCCCCCGGAGTACGACGGCGGCCGGACGGGCGAGGACGGTGAGGTCGTCGAGGGGGTTGGTGTCGTAGACGACGAAGTCGGCGGGGTCGCCCTCGGCGAGGCCGGGGTTGTGGCCGAGCCACTCCCGGGCACGCCAGGAGGCGGCGCCGAGGACGACGTCGGCCGGAAGACCGAGCCGGTGCATGGCGAGGACCTCCGTGGGGAGTACGCCGTGCAGCTGGTCCCCCGCACCGTCGGAGCCCGCGTAGAGGGCGACGCCCGCCTCGTGGGCGCTCATGATCGTCTCGCGACGGCGCGCGTAGAGGTCCTCCATGGTGGCGGCGTACGTCGGGAACTTGGGTGCCGCGGCGGCGGCCAGGTCGGGGAAGATCTCCAGTTGGGCGACGGTGGGGACCAGGGCGGTGCCCTGCTCGGCCATCGCCTCGACGAGGTCCGGGGTCAGGCCCGTGCCGTGCTCGATGCAGTCGATCCCGGCCTCGATCAGGCCGGGCAGGACCTCGTGGCCGAAGCAGTGCGCGGTGACCCGCGCGTCGTTGTCGTGGGCCACCTTGATCGCCTCGGCGAACGACTCCGCGGGGAAGGACGGCTTCAGGTCCCCCTCGGCGCGGTCGATCCAGTCGCCGACGAGCTTGACCCAGCCGTCACCCGAGCGGGCCTGCCGCTCGACGGCCTCGACCAGGCCGTCGGGCTCGACCTCGTCGGCGTAGTTGCGCATGTAGCGCTTCGTACGTCCGATGTGGCGGCCGGCGCGGATCAGCCGAGGCAGGTCCTCGCGGGACTGAACCCAGCGGGTGTCGGCGGCGGAGCCGGCGTCGCGGAGGAGCAGCGCGCCGGCGTCGCGGTCGGCGATCGCCTGGGCCTCGGCGGTCTCCTGGTCGACGGCGCCGTCGGGCCCGAGCCCGATGTGGCAATGCGCGTCGACGAGACCGGGGACGATCCAGCCCGACGCGCCGGTCTCCACCCCCGACGGCCGCTCGTAGGTGATGCGGCCGTCGAGGACGTAGAGGTCCCGCACCTCTCCATCGGGAAGGACCGGGCCGGAGAAGCGCAGAGCAGTCATGTGACGCAGGTTACCTAGTTGCTAGTTGTTCGACGCGGGCACCTTCACGCCGGCGGCCTCGAGGATCGGGAAGTGCTGGGCGAGCGGGATGACCTGGCCGGTGACGACGTTGCTCTCGTCCCACCCGATGGAGGTCGGTACGCCGACGAGCTCGCCGTCGTCGTTGACCGCGGCGCCACCGGAGTTGCCGCTGGAGATCCGGGCGGTGACGTCGAAGACGGCCCGCTCCTCCCCCTCGAACGAGAGGATCGTCGCCACGTTGCCCTCGGCGACGGTCGGCGGCTGGAAGAGCACGCCCTCCTTGTCCGCGAAGCTCTCCTTCGGCAGCATCGGGAAGCCGATCGTGGCGATGAAGTCACCGCGGTCGACCGCGTTGGAGTCGCCGAGCGAGATCGTCGGCAGGTCGAGCGAGGACGGGTTCACCGGGTCGCCCTCGCCGTCGGCGATGATCTGCACGACCGCGCTGTCGACCTCGCCGTCGGACTCGATGACCTTGGCGATGTAGTCGGGCTCGCCGACCTTGTAGCCCTCGGCCGGGTCAGTCAGGTGGATGTTGACGACCTCGGGCGAGACCTCGCCCTTGGCGGCATACTCCGGGATCTTCGCCGGGTCGGCGACGTGGGCGTTGGTGAGGATCTTGCCGTCCTCGGTGACGATCGACCCGGATCCCATCGCGATGGTGTCCTCGGTCGGCGCATAGGTGATCCAGACGGCGGCCCGCTGCGCGCTGTTGAGCTCGTCCTTGGTCAGGCCGGTGTCCTGGGCGGCCGACTCGCCGCCGGGCACGACGAACATCGCGACCACCAGCCCGATGACCACGACCGCGGCCGCGGCGCCGATCCCGCCCCACAGCAGCAGCTTGTTGCGGCGCTTGGCGGCGGCACGGGCGACCTCGACCTCGGCGGCGTAGATCGGAATGACCTTGAGGATCTCGCCCGCGACCGGGTGACCGAGGCGGATCTCGGTCTCTTCGTCGATCTCGTGCCTGACCAGCGGCTTCCCCTTGAGGAACGACCCGGTCTGGGAGCCGTTCTCGAAGGTCCAGCCGCCGGGCGTGGCCACCAGCCGGGCGTGCTGGCGCGAGACGCCCTGGTCCTCGAGTACGACCGAGTTGTCGGCCGCGCGGCCGATGGTCACCGTGACCGGGTGGCGGAAGCGGTGCTCCTTGCCCTCGGCGACCAGCAGCAGGTCGGGGCCGGTCGGCTGGGTCGGCGGCTGCCCGGGAGCTGACGGGCGTGCCATCCCGGGAGCGATCGTCATCTCCGAGATGTCGTCGGGCCCCGCGGGCGCCGGGGGTGCGGGCGGCTGATGGCTGAACGCCGCGGGGGCCGCTGCCGGCACTCCCGAGGGCGGGGCGGCCGTGGCGCCCGGCATCGCCGGCGGAGGCGGCGGCGCCGGCGCCTGGGCACGCGGAGCACCCGCCGCCACCGGTGCGTCGTCGAGGGTGACGGTGATCGTGGAGCCCGGCCCCACCGGGCCGAGCTGGATCTCGGTCGCCCCGGTCAACGGCACCTCGGTGACGCGGCTGCCGGAGACGTACGTCCCTCCGGCGGAGCCGACGTCGACCAGCTTCCACCCGGACGGGTCCGGGCGCAGCTCCGCATGAGCGCGGGAGACCGAGGAGGACGAGAGCACCACGTCGGCATCAATCGAACGCCCTATTCGGACGATCTTGTCGGGCGGGAAGCTGAGCGCTCGTCCCGATACGTCTACGCGAAGCGTCTGCATGCACGAATCATGCACCGAAATGGCCCGATCCAAGCGTCGCGAATCGACGATTCGCCGAACTCGGACCGGGCCAGTTCTCTATCGGCGCGTCTTCAGGCCGTGTCCGTAGGCAAACAACGGGTCATAGTCGGAATCGCCGATGTTGATCGGCTCCTGGTCGATCGTGCGGGGCCAGGTCACCGGGAGCTTCCCGGTGAACGGGCGCTTGCCGAAGAGCACGTCGGCGACGCCCTTGCCCTCGCTGCCCGGCAGCCAGGAGGCCACCAGAGCGTCGATCTGCCCGAGAAGTGCGGGCGGGATGATCATCGGGCGCCCGGAGACGACGAGCACCGTGCAGGTCGCCGCGGCCGCGCAGACCGTCTCGATCGCCGCGGTGTCGGCATCGCTGAAGTGCATCGTCAGCGCCGGCCGCTGCACGCCGCCCTCGCCCGGGTCGTAGCCCCAGCGCGGGCCGCCGATGTCACCGAAGCCCTCGGCGTACGGGTGCTCGCCGACGACCACGACGCCGTGTGCCCCGGCCGGGACCGGCGCGGAGGCGTCGGGCGAGTGGGTCACCTCGCCACGGGCCGCGGACTCGATGCCGTCGAGGATCGTGTCGCCGGGGATCTGATGGGTCGAGTTGCCCTGCCAGGTGATCGTCCAGCCACCGGCTTGGTCACCGATGCTGTCGGCCTTGCTGCCCGCGACGTAGACGTCGTCGCCACCGGAGAGCGGCAGCGTGTGCCTGTTCCGGAGCAGGACCTGCGACTTCGCCACCGCCTCGCGCGCGACGCGACGGTGTGCGGCGCTGCCGATCTCGTCGATGTTGCGCCGGTCGGTGAACGGCTTCTCGAAGAGGCCGAGGTCGAACTTGGCGGTCAGGATCCGGGAGACCGCATCGTCGATGCGGGCCATCGGGACGGCGCCGTCCTCGACCGCAGCGGTCAGCGTGTCGATGAACTGCGGATAGCCGACGGTGTCACCGGAGAAGGGCTCCATGAACATGTCGACGCCGGCGTTGACCGAGATGGCGACCTGCTCGGCGTACGTCCCCGGGATCTGGTGGATCGCCCGCCAGTCGGAGATCACCAGGCCGTCGAAGCCCTGCTTCTCCTTCAGCCAGCCGGTGACGAGCTCCTCGTGGGCGTGCATCTTGAGCGGGTTGCCGAGACCGTCCTCGGTCCAGTCGACGCTGGAGAAGGACGGCATCACCGAGCCGACGTCGTGCTTCTTGATGGCGGTGACGTACGGCGAGAGCGCCAGCTTCGCGAACTCGGCGCGCGAGGCCTGGGTGATGCCCTGGTCGATGGTGTAGTCGCCCTCGCCCGTGCCGAACGTCGTGAAGCCGTCGCCGGCGAAGTGCTTCGCGGTGGCCAGGACGCGGTCGGGATCGTCGAGCTCACCCTTGTCGCCCTGGAACCCCTCGATCATCTGAGCCATCTGGGCGGCGAGCTTCGGACTCTCCCCGAAGGATTCGTACGTCCTCCCCCACCGGTCGTCGCGCGCGACACAGATGCACGGGGCGAAGGTCCACTGCGGCCCGGAGGCGCGGGTCTCCTCCGCGGTGATGTGGCCGATCCGCTCGGCGAGCTTCGGGTCGCGGGTCGCGCCGAGGCCGATGTTGTGCGGGAACACGGTCGCGCCGTTGAGGTTGCCGTGACCGTGGACCGAGTCGACGCCGTAGAGCAGCGGGATGCCCAGCCGGGTCGAGAGCGCCTGCTCCTGGAAGGCGTCGACCGTGTCGGCCCAGGCCTCCGGGGTGTTCTCGGCGGGGGTCGAGCCGCCGCCGGAGAGTACGCTGCCGAGCCCGAGCTCGGCGATCTGGCCGGGGTTCCCGGCGACGTCCGCGCGCTCGGCCTGGGCCATCTGGCCGACCTTCTCGGCCAGCGTCATCCGGGCCAGCAGGTCGGCGACGCGGGTCTTGGTGGCGAGGCGTGGGTTCTTGTAGGGCAGCGTGTGGTCCGAGCGCGTGAGCGCATCGGTGGACACGGTGGGTGATGCTGCGGTGGACGCTGGGGCTACGAGGAGCGTGGCGCAGAGCAGGCCGGCGAGAGCCGAGGCTCCGCCGATCGCGCCGCGCTGTCTGTGTGATCGCACGGGACAGGCCTCCTGAGAGTGATCTGTCGGCACCTCGGCGTTGGGGTGCCGCGGCTCGTGAGAGCGCTCCCAGCGTGACGGCGATCACAATCGCGGTCAATGGCTACGCGTGCGTAACCCCGGGAAATCCTCAGATCTGGTCAAGCAACCAGGAGGGTCCCAGGGCCGTGGCACCGCCGCAACGGGCCTGGAGCAGCCGGTCGGCCGTCACCAGCGTCACCCGGTCACCCTTCTCCAGCGCCTCACGGACGACACCGACGATCGCGGCGTCACCGTCCTTGGGCGCGTGGACCGTGTGCACGTGGGCGTCCTTGCCGGGACGTACGCCGCCCTTGGCCTGTCCCTCCAGGACCAGCACGATCCGGTCCTGCGGGAGATCGGCGACGAGCAGCGCCTCGTGCAGCCGGCGCGCCGCGCCGGCACGGTCCTTCCACCAGCCGTCCGGGCGGGCGCCGACGACGTTGGCGCCGTCGACGACGAGCACCGTGCTCACCTGGAAGGACTCTTACTTGAGGAACTTGGAGAAGTCCGTGGGCAGGTTGAGCTCGGCCGCGGCCTTCTCGTAGTCGATCTCCTCGCCACCCGGCATCCCGAACGGGTTGGCTGCGGCCGGCTTCTTCTCGGCATCCGCCTTCGCCTGCTGGGCGGCCTTGGCGGGGTTGCCGGACTTGCGCGCGCCCTTGCCCTTCTTCTTCTGGGCCACCTGCTTGGCGCCGGCGCGCTTGCCGAAGCTGGCACCGGGCGCGCCGGGCATCCCGGGCATGCCGCCACCGGAGGCGAGCTGCTTCATCATCTTCGACGCCTCGGTGAAGCGCTGGATGAGCTGGTTGACGTCGGAGACCTGCCGGCCCGACCCCTTCGCGATGCGGGCGCGGCGGGAGCCGTCGAGGATCTTCGGGTTGGCGCGCTCGGCCGGGGTCATCGACTGGATGATCGCCTGGATCCGGTCGATCTCGCGCTCGTCGAAGTTGTCGAGCTGCTCGCGGAACTGGCCCATGCCCGGCAACATGCCCATCAGCTTCGACATCGAGCCGAGCTTGCGCAGCTGCTGCATCTGCTTGAGGAAGTCCTCGAGCGTGAACTCGCCGGTCGCGAGCTTGGCCGCGTCCTTCTCGGCCTGCCCCTGGTCGAAGGTCTTCTCGGCCTGCTCGATCAGGGTGAGCATGTCGCCCATGTCGAGGATGCGGCCGGCCATCCGGTCGGGGTGGAACAGGTCGAAGTCGGTCATCTTCTCGCCGTTGGAGGCGAACATGACCGGCTTGCCGGTGATCTGGACGATGGAGAGCGCCGCACCACCGCGGGCGTCACCGTCGAGCTTGGTGAGGACCACGCCGTCGTAGCCGACGCCGTCGAGGAATGCCTGCGCGGTGTTGACCGCGTCCTGACCGATCATCGCGTCGACGACGAAGAGGACCTCGTCGGGGTTGACCGCCGCCTTGATGTCGGCGGCCTGCTTCATCAGCTCCTCGTCGATGCCGAGGCGGCCGGCGGTGTCGACGATGACCACGTCGTGAAGCTTGCGCTTGGCCTCTTCGACGGCGTCACGAGCCACATCGACGGGGTTTCCGACACCGTTTCCGGGCTGGGGCGCGTAGACGGGGACGCCGACGCGCTCACCGTTGACCTGGAGCTGGTTGACCGCGTTGGGGCGCTGCAGGTCGGCGGCCACAAGCAGCGGCGCCTTGCCCTGCTCCTTCAGCCAGAGCGCGAGCTTCGCGGCCAGGGTGGTCTTACCGGCACCCTGCAGACCCGCGAGCATGATGACGGTCGGGCCGGTCTTGGCGTAGCGGAGCCGGCGGGTCTCGCCACCCAGGATCGTGACCAGCTCGTCGTTGACGATCTTGACGATCTGCTGGGCGGGGTTCAGCGCCTGGCTGACCTCCTCGCCGCGCGCCCGCTCCTTGACCCGGCCGACGAACTCGCGCACCACCGGCAGCGCGACGTCGGCCTCGAGCAGCGCGATGCGGATCTCGCGAGCGGTGGCGTCGATGTCGGCATCGGTGAGGCGGCCCTTGCCCCGAATGTTCTTGAACGTCGTGGCGAGCCGGTCGGAGAGCGTGGCGAACAAAGCGGTCCTTCAGCAGAGTGGTTGTCCTGCCAAGACTAACGAACTGTTGTGTGTGGGGTGCTATTCGGCAGGCGCCATCGGGGGTACGACGCTCGCCGAGCTACCTCGGTCAGCTCTCGAGGGCCGCGCGGACCGCATGGGCCGCCTCGGCCGCCCGATGCTCGGCGAGGGCTCCGGCCGAGGCCTCCTGGAGGTAGAAGACGTCGACGGCCTGCGGGCCGAGGGTGGAGATGTGGGCGGAGCGGACCGCGATCTCCATCCGCGCCAGCGCGACCGCGACGGTGTAGACGACCCCCGGTCGGTCGATGGTGCGCACCTCGAGGACCGTGGCCTTGCTGGATGCCTCGGGACGTACGACGACCGAGGGCTCGTTCCTCCGCGCGGCCGCGCTCGGCGCCAACCGGGTCGCCGGGTCGAGGCGGCCCTCGGTGATGGCGGAGAACCGGGTGCGCAGCACCGCGGCGTCGACATAAGAGTCGTCGAGGTCCCACACGCTGACCCCGAAACCCCCCTGCTGCCAGGCACGACACGCCCTGACCGGCAACCGCGCGACCGCGAAGGTGGCGGCCAGGTCGGCGAGCAGGCCGAGCCGGTCGGGCGCGATCACCCACACCCGGGCGCCGTCGGCGAGCGGCTCGGCACGGAAGGAGGTCGAGCCCGAACGTACGCTCTCGGGGATCTCCACCGCGGCCTGCGGCCGCTCCCCCGCCGCGATGCCGGTGTCGAGGACCCGCGCGGCCCGGTGGGCGAGATCGAGGATGAGCCGGGACCGCCAACTGGTCCAGGCCTGGGTGTTGGTCGCCCGCGCGTCGGCCTCGGTGAGCGCGGTGAGCAGGGCGAGCGCCTCGGCGTCGCCCATCGTGTCCACCACGAGGTCGACGGTCGCCGGGTCGTCGGGGTCACGGGTGGTCGCGGTCGTGGAGAGCAGCAGGTGCCAGCGCACCAGCAGCGAGATCAGGTCGACCTCCTCCTCCGGGAAGCCCATCCGGGTGGCGATCCGGCGGGCGATCGGCTCGCCCGCGACGCTGTGCTCGGTCAGCGACCCCTTGCCGATGTCGTGGAGCATCGCCGCCACGAGCAGCACATCGGGTCGGGCCACGCGCGGCAGCAGCGCGACCGCCTCGATGCAGGTCTCGATGGTGTGCCGGTCGACGGTGAAGCGGTGGATGATCGAGGCGTGCGGGAGGAGCCGGATCCGCTCCCACTCGGGCAGGATCCGCGAGACCGCGCCGGTCTCCTCCAGCGTCTCCCAGACCGCGAGCAGCCCGCGCCCGGCACCCAGCAGCCGTACGAAGAGATGCCGCGCCTCCTCCGGCCACGGCTCGGCCAGCGCCGGGGTGTCCCGGGCCAGTCGCGCGGCGGTCGGTGGCGCCAGCGCGACCCCGTGCTCGGCAGCCAGCGCCGAGGCGCGCAGCAGCATCAGCGGATCCCGCGACGGGCGCGCGCCTGGCCCGAGCACGACCTCGCCCGAGGCCAGCGCCAGACCGTTGCCCAGCGGCGCGAGCCGCGGACGGCGCGGTGCTCCGGGTCGCGAGCGTTCCAGGACCCCGTCCACCCGCCGCCACGCCAGGCGGGAGAGGTGGGTGAGGCGGCGGCCGATGGTGCGTACGTGGGCCTGTGCCGTGCGGGCATCGGCCAGCTCGAGCCGCTCGGCGAGCTCGTTCCACATCTCCGGCACGACCCGGTCGGTGGCCCGGCCGCCGATCTCCTGCACGAGATCACGTACGTCGAGCAGGGCGCGTCGCGACTTCTCCAGGTCTACCGCGGGCACGTCGACCAGCCAGGTCGCCACGATCGCCTTGATCACGACCGCGTCCCGCAGCCCGCCGTACATCTCCTTCAGGTCCGGAACCGAGGCGTGCGCGAGCTCACCGGCACGCCGGTGTCGCTCCACGCTCATCGTCCTCAGCTCGGGCAGCAGGGCCCGGGCGTGCTTGCGCCAGTGCGCCAGCATCGTCGTACGCAGCCGCAGCACCAGTCCGCGGTCGCCGGCCAGGTGCCGGATGTCGAGCAGCCCCAGAGCGACCCGGAGGTCACCGGTCGAGGAGGAGAGCATCTCGGAGAACGACCGCACCGAGTGGTCGAGCTTGGGCGCGGTGTCCCAGAGCGGATACCAGACCTGCTCGGCCACCGACCCCGGCGAGACGGCGTCGTCGTGCACCAGGACCACGTCCCAGTCGGAGAAGGGCGCGAGCTCACCGCGCCCGTATCCCCCGACCGCGACGAGGGCGACCCCGACCTCGGGGCCGCCCGCCGCGGCGTACGCCTTGGCACACTGCTCGTCTGCCTCGGCTGTGCGCTCCGCCCGGCCCTCAGCGGTCACGCGTCAGCCTCATTCATGGATTCAGATCGCGGCGTCGTCGCGGTCGCCCGTACGGACCCGCACGATGGTCTCCAACGGAGAGACCCAGACCTTGCCGTCGCCGATGCGCTCGGTCTTCGCCGAGGTCTCGATGGCGCTGACCACGGACTCGACCTCCTCGTCGGGCACGGCGATCTCGATGCGGATCTTCGGCACCAGGGCGACGTCGTACTCAGCGCCACGGTAGACCTCGGTGTGACCCTTCTGCCGGCCGTAGCCGGAGACCTCGGAGACGGTCATGCCGGTGACACCGACAGCTTCGAGGGCGACGCGTACGTCTTCCCACTTGTGGGGTTTGATCACTGCGGTGACGAGCTTCATTTCTCTCCTCCGGTGGGATTCGATGGACCGGCACTCGAACTGAAGCCTAGTCAGAGCGCTTCGGCGTCGCGCGCACCGGTCCGTACTCGGACAACGGACTCGATCGGGCTGAGCCAGACCTTGCCGTCGCCGATCCGTCCGGTCTGTGCGGTCTTCACGACGATGCCGACGACGTCCGCGGCATCCTCGTCCTCCACGACGATCTCGATGCGGATCTTCGGTACCAGGGCGATGTCGTACTCGGCACCGCGGTAGACCTCGGTGTGACCCTTCTGCCGGCCGTAGCCGGAGACCTCGGAGACGGTCATGCCGGTCACGCCGAAGGCCTCGAGGGCCTCGCGCACGTCCTCCCACTTATGGGGCTTGATCACTGCGGTCACGAGCTTCACGAGAGGGCGCCTCCAGAGGTCCTTGATCCTGTCATCTTCGCCGCCACCTTCACCCGGGGACGTTTCGACACCCCGAAGCGTCTGTTTCCACTGTGTAACAGACCATTTCCCCGTACGTCGCCGAAGCATCGAAACAGCCCGTAAATCACCCGTGCCGAAGCCGCGCGGCGCCACCAAAGGTCGCTACCCTCGTCGCATGTCGCACTACGCCGTCGAGATCGACCTCGATCACCGCAACACCAGCCATGTGCAGGTCCTCGACCTGGCTGAGTCCGCCGCATCGGCGGGCGGCGGGAAGCGTGTCCTCGATGTCGGCTGCTGGACCGGTGAGATCGGCCGGATCCTCACCGAGCGCGGCTGCACCGTCACCGGCATCGAGATCGACCCCGAGGCGGCGAGCCTGGCCGAGAAGGTCCTGGAGCGGGTGGTCGTCGCCGACCTCGACGCGACCTCGCTGACCGAGATCGTCGAGCCTGGCTCCTTCGACGTGGTGATCTTCGCCGACGTACTCGAGCACCTCGTCGACCCGCGGGCGGCGCTCGAGCAGGCCCGTGAACTGCTCGCCCCCGGCGGGCGGGTGGTCATCTCCATCCCCAACGTCACCCACGGCTCGGTCCGCCTCGCCCTGCTCCAGGGCCGCTGGCAGACCACCGACACCGGTCTCCTGGACCGCACCCACATCAAGTTCTACTCCCGCGAGGGACTGCTGGACCTCTTCACCGAGGCGGGCTACGCGATCGAGGACCTGCGCGGCACCACGGCCGACCCGCTCAACGTCGAGGTCTCGGTCGACCCCGGCCTGCTTCCCGAGGTGGCCGTGGAGTGGGTACGCCAGCAGCCCGACGCGCTGGTCTACCAGTTCCAGCTGGCCGCCCGGCCCCTCGCCGAGGGCGAGTCCGCACCGGCCGCGCCCGAGCTCGTCCAGGCCGCCCCTGCGGACGAGGTCCGGCTCCGCGACGTACACACCCAGAAGTTCGAGGAGGTCACCCGCTCCCGGCTGGCCACCCGCGACCACATCCTCGGCATCCAGGCCTCCGCCAACTCCGCCCAGGCCCGGGTCGGAACCCTGTCCAAGCAGCTGCGCGAGGCCCGCGAGGTCAACCGGCGCCGCCGCGAGCGCATCGAGCGGCTGCGCGGCAAGGTCGGTGCCCTCGAGGCCGACCTGACGTACGCCACCCGCCACCCGGTGCGGAACTTCGGCCGACGAGTCGTACGCCGCCTCCGCCGCGCAGCCCAGGGCTGAGCCCCCGCCGAGTCGGCTCATCCTGACCAAGATCTCCGCCGAGTCGGCTCGTTAGAACGCGCCGACTCGGCGGGATTTTCGGTCAGTTTGCGCCGACTCGGCGATCAGAGCCGGTCAGCGGACTCCGTTGGAGTAGGCCTCGCGTACGTCCTTGTAGTTGCCCCAGCGGTTGTTGATGAAGTCCTTCTCCCAGTCGTGGACCGCGTTGTCGCGGCTGACGGACTCGAAGTGGAAGAGGGTGACGTCGTGGAGCCAGACCAGGCGCAGGCCCAGTGAGCGACGCACCTTGAGGCACAGGTCGACGTCGTTGTAGTTGACCGGCAGCCGCTCGCTGAAGCCGCCCGCGTCGAAGAAGACCTCGCGCCGCATCGCGACGCAGGCGCCGGTCAGCGCGGAGGTCTCCCGGTTGATGTGGAGCTCGCCGTGGTTGCCCCGCTCCTCGGGGCGCGCCCGGTAGTAGGCGTGGGTGATGGTGCCGCTGCCGTAGACCAGGCCGGCGTGCTGGATGCGGTAGTCCTCGAAGAGGAGCTTCGGGCCGGTCATGCCGACGTCCGGCTCGCGCAGCGGCGCGATCAGGTTCTCGATGACACCCTCGGAGTAGGCCTCCATGTCGTCGTTGAGGAAGACCAGGACGTCACCGGTCGCATGGGCGGCGCCGACATTGCACTTGGCGCTGAAGCTGAACTTCTCGGTGAACTCGACGAGCTTGATGTCGGCGCCCTCGATCGCCCGCAGCGCCTCCAGCACCGGGGCCGGGGTCGGGGTGTCGTAGACGATCACGAACTCGACGTTGCGGTGCTTGGTGGAGGCGACGACGGAGCGTACGGTCTCGACGACCATCGCGCGCTTCTCACCCCACACGATCGCGCTGGTGCCGATGGTCGGGATGATCACGCTGACCGGGGTGTCCAGGTCGGGCTCGCGCTCGACGCGGTAGAGACCGGGCGAGACGCCGTGCGAGGCCGTGGCCCGGATCCCGAGCCGGTCGAGGTGAGCTTGGACGGCGCGTACGCCGGCGTCCCAGGCGTACGGCTTGGCCTGGTTGTCCGCGGCGGCGGAGCCCGGCACCTGGCGCCAGTGATAGAGCGCGCCGGGGACGTGGACGATGCGCCGCGCGCGCTCGCTGACCCGGAGGACGAGGTCGTGGTCCTGGGAGCCGTCGAAGCCCTCCTGGAAGCCGCCGACCTCCTCCACGACGGAGCGGCGGAGCACCGAGAAGTGGGTGCAGTAGTTGTGGTGGCGCAGCCGCTCCGGGGACCAGTCGGGCTTGTAGTAGGCGTCGCGAAGCTCGCCCGCGTCGCTCATCAGATCCTGGTCGCTGTAGGCGTAGTCGAGGTCCTCGAACCGGTCGTAGGCGCGGACCATCTTCTCCAGCGCGTTCGGCTCGAGTACGTCGTCGTGGTCGAGCAGCGCGATCAGCTCGCCGGTCGCCTCGGCCAGGGACGAGTTCGAGGCGGCCACGATGCCGCCGTTCTCCGCGCGCTCCACGATGCGTACTCGCGGCTCCTTCGCGGCCAGCTCGCGCAGCCTCGGCAGCACCCAGGGCGCTGGCGAGCGGTCGTCGCTGAGGACCCACTCCCAGTCCTCGTGGGTCTGGCCGAGAACCGACGCGATCGTGTCCTCGAAGGCATCGGCGGGCGGGTTGTAGACAGCGGTGATCAGCGATACCCGGGGCGATGGCATGGTCTTCAGCCTATGACCCTCCGCGAAGGTTCGCGGAACCCGACACGGGGCGCGCGACCGTTTGGGGATGGTCGTCATCTCAACTTCTCGGAGGGTTCACCGAGCGTCTGGAAGGAGACGGCAGCCGCCCCGGAGGGAGGGACGGGGGCGGCTGCCGCGTCAGGTGTGGCGTACTTCAGAGATGTACGTCAGTAGCGCAGGGCACGCAGGTAGGAGTAGCCGACATCCGCGGTGTGGAGCGGGCTGATCTCCGGGGTGTCGTTCTCGACGATGTACTCCTCGACCTCGTGGGCCGCGAAGACCTTGGCGAAGTCGATGAAGCCGGTGCCGAGGTCGACGTGGTCGCCGGTGGTGGGGTTGCGGTCCTTGACGTGGTACTGCCGCACCCGCTGCGGGCCCGACTTGATGGTGTCGATCGCGAAGTCGATCGCGTCGTCGTTGGACAGGCCCTGGTTGACCCCGCCCGTGACGGCCCAGTAGATGTCGATCTCGAGGTGCACCAGACCCGGGTCCAGCTCGGTGGTGAGGATGTCCCACGGGGTCACACCGCCGCCGAGATCGGTCGTGAACTCGTGGGCGTGGTTGTGATAGCCGTAGGCGATCCCGTAGCGCTTCGCGGCCGCTGCCTCGACGTTCATCTGCTCCGCCCAGGTCTGCCAGTCCGAGAGCGAGTTGGAGGCCAGGTAGGGCACCACCATGTAGCGCTGGCCGAGAGTGGCGGCGTTCTGCAGCTTGGTCTGCAGCTCGGCGGGGGTGGCGCTGATGCCGTCGTGGGACGAGGAGGCGCGGATGCCGAGGCCGTCGTAGAACGCCCGCAGCTCGGCCGCGGTCTTGTCGAAGTAGCCCAGCGCCTGCTCCACCCGCGGGTAGCCCATCTCCGCGATCGAGGTCAGCGTCGCGTCGAAGCCCGGGTCGCCCCACAGGGCGTCGCGGACCGTCCACAGCTGGATGCTGATCCGGCCCGGAGGCACCCGGCACGCACCCCGCTTGGCCGCCACGGCAGCGCCGGCCGGGGAGAGCAGACCCGGCACGGCCGCCAGTGCGGCGCCGCCGGCGACGGCGCCCAGGGCGCCCTTGAACATGGAGCGACGGCTCAGGCCGCGCTCCTCCAGCGAGCGGCGCAGCGCGCCCTCACCATCGAATCCGTAACACATGGGGGTTTCCTCTCGGGGTTGTCGAACTCTCGGGGGTCGAGTCAGTCGGTGGTGCTGAAGGCGGAATCGAAGGAGGCATCGGGGGCGTCGAAGGCGAGCCGGCGGACGAACTCGAGCGCCTCGGGGGCACCGATGAGGCGGTCCATGCCGGCGTCCTCCCACTCGACCGAGATGGGGCCGTCGTAGCCGATGGAGTTGAGCATCCGGAAGCACTGCTCCCACGGGACGTCGCCGTGGCCGGTGGAGACGAAGTCCCAGCCGCGGCGCGGGTCGGCCCAGGAGAGGTGGGATCCGAGCCGGGCGTTGCGACCGTTGCCGGTCTGCATCTTCGTGTCCTTGCAGTCCACGTGGTAGATCCGGTCGCGGAAGTCCCACAGGAACCCGACCGGGTCGACCTGCTGCCACACCATGTGGCTGGGGTCCCAGTTGAGCCCGAAGGCCTCCCGGTGGCCGATCGCCTCCAGCGTCGCGACGGTCGACCAGTAGTCGTAGGCGATCTCGGAGGGGTGGACCTCGTGAGCGAACCGCACCCCGCACTCGTCGAAGACGTCGAGGATCGGGTTCCAGCGGTCGGCGAAGTCCTGGTAGCCGGCCTCGATCGCCTCCTGGGAGACGGGCGGGAACATCGCGACGTACTTCCAGATGGAGGAGCCGGTGAAGCCGACGACCGTCTTGACCCCGAGGTTCTTCGCCGCCCGGGCGGTCATCTTCATCTCCTCGGCTGCCCGCTGACGTACGCCCTCGGGGTCGCCGTCGCCCCAGATCTTCGCGGGCAGGATGTCTTTGTGGCGCTGGTCGATGGGATCGTCGCAGACCGCCTGGCCCTTGAGGTGGTTGGAGATCGTGAAGACCTTGAGGTTGTGCTTGGCCAGCAGGTCCAGCTTCGCCTGGACGTACGTCTCGTCCTCGGCGGCCTGCCAGACGTCGAGGTGGTCGCCCCAGCAGGCGATCTCGAGGCCGTCGTAGCCCCACTCGGAGGCGAGGCGGCAGACCTCCTCGAACGGCAGGTCGGCCCACTGTCCGGTGAAGAGCGTGATCGGTCGGGTCATGATGTTGTTGTCCTTCCTCAGGGGAGCAGAGATGCAAGCAGGTCGCGGACCTCGGTGGCCTCGAACCGGTCGCGTTTGACGGAGGCGTCGGAGCAGACGAGCACCGGGCCGTGCTCGGGGTCGTCCGGCAGCCGGCCATGGCTACCGGAGACCGGGGCGGGGTCGAGCGGCACCACGCTCATGGCGTAGCGCAGCCCGGCCGTCTTACGGGCCAGCGTGGTGGCGGCACGCAGCTTGACCCAGCGGTCCTCGGGGTCGAGGAACAGCTCGGCGGGGTCGTAGCCGGGCTTCTTGTGGATCTCGACGCCGCGGGCGAAGTCGGGCGCGTTCGCGTCGTCGAGCCAGTAGTAGTAGGTGAACCAGGCATCCGGCTCGGCGACTACGACGAGCTCGCCGGCGCGCTCGTGGTCGAGTCCGTACGCCGCCTGGCCGGCGCGGTCGAGGACCTCGGCCACGCCGTCGAGCCCCTGCAGCAGGTCGCGCACCCGGTCCAGGTCGGCGGGATCCTTGATGTAGACGTGGGCGATCTGGTGGTCGGCGACCGCGAAGGCACGCGACGTCCACGGGTCGAGCAGCTCGCCGGTGGCGTTGTGATGGACGTGCAGGAGGCCTTCGCGGCGCAGCAGCCGGTTGACGTCGACCGGGCGGGTGGTGCGGGTGATGCCGTACTCGCTCAGCAGCACGACGCGTACGCCCGCGGCCTCGGCGTCGTCGAGCAGCGGCGCCAGGGTGGCGTCGACGTCGCGGGCGGCCTGGACGGCCTGCGGGCTGTCCGGGCCGAACCGCTGCAGGTCGTAGTCGAGATGCGGGACGTAGACGAGGGTGAGGTCGTGGTCGGGCATGACCTTGCGGGCGGCCGCGACGATCCAGGCCGAGCTCTTGATCGAGGCCGTGGGACCCCAGTAGGTGAACAGCGGGAACGGGCCCAGCTCCGCGGTGAGGGTGTCGTGGAGCTCGGGCGGCCAGGTCCAGCAGTCCGGCGACTTCTTGCCGTCGGCGTGGTAGGCCGGGCGCGGGGTGACGGTGGTGTCGACGTCGGCACCCATGGCGTACCACCAGCAGATGTTGGCGACCTTCGCGCCGGGGCGCCGGCGGCGTACGACGTCCCACAGCTTCTCGCCCTGCACCAGCGCGTTGTGCTGGCGCCACAGGAGCACCTCGCCGAGGTCGCGGAAGAACCAGCCGTTGCCGACGATGCCGTGGTCGCGCGGCAGCGCGCCGGTCAGGAAGGTCGACTGGACCGAGCAGGTGACCGCGGGCAGCACCGTGCCAAGCTCCGCGGTGAATCCCGACTCCCCCACCTGCCGCACCCGGGGCATGTGCTGGAGCAGCTCGGGGGTCATCCCGACCACATCGATGACCAGCAGCTTCTCACCCAGGTCCTCGCTCATGCCGATGCCTCCTGCAGCTGTTCGAGGCCGGACTCGAGGAGCCGGTCACGTGTCCAGGCCAGCTCGGCCGCGATGCCCGCGACCAGGCCGGCGTCGCCGTCGGGGCGGACCTGTTCGGGCAGGACTCCCCAGGTGTACGTCTCGACCTCGAGATGGTCGGTATGCGCCACCGGGCCGCCGAGGAGGGCGTCGAGCGTTCCCGCGAGGTGGTCGCGGGTGCTGCGCAGCGGCGGGGCCGGGTCGGCGTGGAGCGGTACGTGGAAGTGCACCCGCCACGGATGCTCGGCCGGCAGCGGACGATGGCCGGCGAGCGCCTCGGGCAGGTCGTCGCGGCTGTCCACCCGCGCTCCGCGCGGCTCGCGGGTCTGGTGCAGGAAGCGGTCCTCGGCGTAGGAGGCCAGGGCCTCCCGCGTCGCAGGGTCGCTCGGGTCGTCGGCGTGCAGGGCCGCGGAGACCTGGACCTTGACGACCGGCAGTCCGGCCACCCGCAGCCGGTCGAGCGCCTCGGTGGCGTCCTCGAACTGGGTGGCGAGGTGGCAGGTGTCGACGCAGATCCCGAGGTGGTCGGGGGCCAGCCCGGCGAGCCGGGTGACCGCGTCCCGGGTCGTCTCCACGACACAGCCGGGCTCCGGCTCGAACCCGACCCGGATCAGTCTGCCGTGCTCGGCCTCGATGCCGGCCAGGCCGTCGGCGAGCTCGCCGATCAGCTCGCGCGCCGCCCGGTCGCGGTCGGTGAACCACGGGGTGCGCCAGCCGAGCGGGAGGGTCGAGATGCTGCCGCGTACGGCATCGTCGGGCAGCAGCGCCGCCAGCACCCGGGCGCAGTCGAAGGTGTAGTCGAGGCGGCGCCGGGTCGACCAGTCCGGGGAGTAGACGTCGCGCTTCACGACCGGGGCATGGAACCCGGCGTACGGGAAGGCGTTGAGGGTGACGACCTCCAGGCCGTGGCGGTCCAGGCCGGCGCGCAACCGGTCGAGCGTGGCGGGGTCGCCGGCCAGCTCGTGCGCCGTCGCGGCGGGCAGCCACAGACCTAGGCCGAGCCGTTGCACGCCGAGCCGGGCCCGCACTTCGCCGGCGTAGCGGCGGAGCTGGTCGAGGATGCCGTCGACGTCCTCGGCGGGGTGCACGTTGCTGCAGTATCCGAGGTGGACGACCGTGCCGTCGCGGTGCCGGAACCTCATGCCCGCTCACCTCGCAGCAGCGAGTTGCCGGCGAAGGTCGCGCCCTGGTCGGCCGCAGGTACGTCGAGCAGCAGCCGTCCGCTCTGGCCGAAGAACTCCACCGGGTTGCGCCACAACACCCGGTCGACGTCGTCCTCGGTGAAGCCGGCCGCGAGCATCGCCTCGCCGGTCGCCCGGGTGCGCAGCGGGTCGCTCTTCCCCCAGTCGGCGGCGGAGTTGACCAGCACCCGGTCGAGACCACGGCGCTGCAGGATCGCGACCATCCGGGCGGGATCCATCTTGGTGTCGGGATAGATCGAGAAGCCCATCCAGGCGCCCGCCTCGTCGACGACGTCGACGGTCACCTCGTTGAGGTGGTCGACGACGACCATCCCGGGCTCCATCCCAGCCGCCTCGACGAGGTCGAGGGTGCGGCGGGTCCCGGCCAGCTTGTCGCGGTGGGGCGTGTGCACCATCGCGGGCAGCGCGAACTCGCGGGCCAGCTCCAACTGACGGCTGAACGCCTTCTCCTCGTCCTCGGTCATCGAGTCGAAGCCGATCTCGCCGACCGCGACGACCCCGTCCTTGGCGAGGTAGCGCGGCAGCAGGTCGAGCACGGGCGTGCAGCGCGGGTCGTTGGCCTCCTTCGGGTTGAGCGCGATCGTGCAGTGGTGAGCGATGCCGAACTGCGAGGCCCGGAACCGCTCCCAGCCGACCAGCGCGTCGAAGTAGTCGACGAACGAGTCGACGCTGGTCCGCGGCTGGCCGAGCCAGAACGCCGGCTCCACCAGGGCGCGGACGCCGGCGGCGTACATCGCCTCGTAGTCATCCGTCGTACGCGAGCTCATGTGGATGTGCGGGTCGAAGATGCGCATCAGGACTCCCGAGTGGTCTGGGTGGGGGCGGGAAGGAAGGGCAGGGCGTCGGCGGGGACCTCGCGGCCCGCCGCGCGCCGCTCGGCGGCGTAGTCGGCGACCATCCGGCGCAGCTCGTCGTCGGCTGGATCGTCGGCTGGGTCGAGACCGGCGACCAGCCGAAGAGGTACGCCGACGAAGAGGCACTTGAGGACGGCCTGGCGCCATGCGGCGGGATCGAGACGAGCGGCGTACGTCCCCAGCGCGGCCGCCACCAGGCGCGGGTCGTTGGTGCGCAGCGCGTCGTGGAGCAGGTCGACGGCGCGGTCCCCGATCAGGTCCTCGAGGTGGCCGAGGCCGAGCAGGACCGCCCGCCGCTCGTCGGCGTCACCGAAGCGGTAGAGGTCGTGCACCTCGGTGCTCAACGTGTCGGCGTCACCCGCGAGGCCACGGCCGAGTGCCGCCAGCAGACTCACGCGTACGTCGTCCTCGACCCGCTCAGCGCCCGGCTCCGGCGAAGTGCCCGGCGTGCGGCCGATCTCCCTGGCCGCGGCCGGGAAGCGGGTCCTGATCCGGGTGGGGGCGGCTTCGATCTCGGCGCACCATTCGGCGAGGAGCTTCTCGTTCATGCGCCCACCTCCTCAGATGTGGGAAGGCCCTCGAGGGTCTCGCGCAGGAACGCGAGCGAGCGCTCGGCGACGACCGGGGCAGCGTGGGACTGGCGGGGCAGCTCGAGCGCGGCGAGCCCGGTGTAGCCGATCTCGACGAGGGCGCCGAGCGCGGCGGCGAAGTCGACCTCGCCGGTGCCCAGCTCCAGGTGCTCGTGGACGCCCTCGACCATGTCGTCGACCTGCACGTTGGCCAGCAGCGGACCGGCCCGGCGGATGGTCTCGGCCATCCCCCGCGGCTCGTTGCACACCACATGACCCAGGTCGAGGGTGACCCGCAGCAGCTCCGGGTCGTCGAGGCGCCGGCGCAGCTCGAGCACGGAGTCGAGGGTGTCGACGAAGTGCCCGGGCTCGGGCTCGACGGCGCACACGACGCCGCGGCGGGTGGCGAGGTCGAGGACGCGCCACACGCCGTCGCACAGGCGTCCCCAGGCCCGGTCCTCGTCCACGCCGTCCGGCAGGGTGCCCGACCAGAACGAGACCGCCTCGGCGCCGAGGTCGGCGGCCACCTCGACCGCCCGGTGCAGATAGTCGACGCGACGGCTCGCGTCCGGGCCCGGGTGTAGCAGGGTCGGGTAGTGCTTGCGGAGCGGATCGAGGATGTAGCGAGCTCCTGTCTCGATCACGACCGACAGACCGAGCTCGTCGAGCCGTCGGCCGACCTGGGCGACCCGGCCTGCCAGGTTCGGCCGGAAGGGGTCCAGGTGGAGGTGGTCGAGGGTCAGCGCGACCCCGTCATAGCCCAGCGCGGCCAGGAGGCTCAGCGCGTCCTCGAGCCGGTGGCTGTGCATGCCGTTGGTGCCGTAGCCGAACCGCAACGTGCTCGTCGTGCTCATGTCGGTGACACCACCTTCGAGGCGGCCTTGACGATCGGGCCGGCCGCCAGCAGCGCGACCGCGGCCAGCGGCGAGCGGCGGGCGACGAGGGCGGCCTGGAGCGGGATCATCCCGCGGATCCCGGCGCCGGTGGCACGCCGGACCGTACCGGCATCCGGCGAGGAGACCGCGGCGAGCTGGGCGGAACCGACACTGCGTGCGTACGTCGCAGCGAGGGCGACGGGAAGCGCCGCCCGCCCGTGGCTTGCCGCAGCGGCCGCGGTCAGGACCGTGACGCCGCCGGCGAGGCTCGCGGTGACGGGCCGGGTGCCGTGGACCTCGCCCCGGCTGAGCAGGGTGACCCCGGCGGTGTGGGCGGCGAGCAGGCCGGCCGGCACCAGCCCGGCCCGCGTACGTCCGCTCGCACTCGCCCCGAGGAGCACGTCGAGTCCTCGGGCCGCGGCCATCGCGACCGGTCCGGCCGAGGTGTCCTTGAGGACGGTGTCGTAGGCCCACACCGTCCCGGCCAGGGCGGCCGCCGTGACCGCGGCCGGACGTCCGCCGGCGAGCCCGGCCAGCCCGACACCCGCTGCGGTCAGCCCGACGGCCACCCCCAGCGCCTGCCGCGGGCTGACCCGGCCCGACGGGATCGGCCGCTCGGGGCGCTCGACGGCGTCGAGGTCCCGGTCGGCCCAGTCGTTGAGCGCCATCCCGGCCCAGTAGAGCGCCACCGAGGCGGCCGGCATCGCGACCGCGCGCGCCCGCAGCGGACCGGCCGCGGCCGCACCGGCCAGGGTGTCCCCTGGCACGGTGAGGGCCGCCGGCAGCCGGACCAGCTCGGCGAAGGCTCGGGCGCGAGATGTCATGCGCCCACCCGAGCGCACCACGCGACCAGCTCTTCCCACTGCGTGCCGAGCCGGTGCTCGGTGGAGCCAGCCGGGTCCTTGAAGAAGAACCCGAACGGAAGCGGTCCGCTCTCACCCACCTCCTGCGCGCGCAGGACGAGCCGGGCCAGGTCGAGCACCAGGGGCGCGGCCAGCGCCGAGTCGCAGCCGCTCCAGGTGAACTGCAGCGACATCCGCGCCCCGAGGAAGCCCTCGAAGGAGACGTGGTCGATGGCGGTCTTCCAGTCACCGTGGTCGGGGACGTAGTCGATGTGCATCGGCCCCTCGACCGGGTGACCGAGCATCGCCTCCAGCCCCTGGGCCTTGGTGACGAGCTTGCTCTGCGCGTTGGCCGGGTCGGCCAGCGTGGCGCCGTCACCGCCACCGAGCATGTTGTAGGAGGCCCAGGCGTTGACCTGCAGTGCCCGCGTCGAGAACATCGGCGCCAGCGCCGACTTCAGCAGCGTCTCCCCGGTCTTCCCGTCCGAGCCCGCCCACGGGAGCCCGGCCCGCTCGGCGAGCGTGACGAGCACCGGCAGCCGCGGCCCGGGGCTCGGTGTGAACGAGACGACCGGGCAGCCGGCCCGGTAGGCGGCCAAGACGTAGACGGAGCTGGCCGGCAGCGGGGACTCCCCCGCGGCCAGCGCCGCGTCGAGGGCGTCGGGATCGGCGAGCGGTCCGCCGTCCACGACCTCGGCCGGCGGCTCGGTGCTCGCCACGTCCACCACGACCACCCGCTCCAGCCCGTGCTCCTCGCGGAAGGCCACCAGATCAGCGGTCAGGCGCTCGACCGCAGCGCCTTGTGGCTCTGCGCCCGCCGGGTCATAGCCCGTACGCAGCCGACCCTCGACCTCCTCCAGCTCACCGGCGATCGCCGGCAGGATCCCGGCGGGAACGACCCCGCCCGCGGCCAGCCGCTCGGCCCGCTTCAGCAACGGGTCCGCCCGCAGGTCGTGCCCACCGATCACCAGGTCGTCCAAGGAGGGCAGCCCGGCGGCGGCGATCTCCGGCTGCTCGGCGACCAGCCCGACCCGGCCGGAGAGCCCGGCCCGTACGGCCAGCGCGCCGACCGTCGTCGTGACGCCCACCGAGCCGCAGGCGCCGACCAGCCAGAGCCCGACCCGCTCGTTCACCTGTCCGCTCATCTGTCCGCCTCGCAGCGGAACCGCTCGACCCCGGCGACCATCTCGATGCCGCCGAGAACGTGGGAGAGGAACTCCGGTTCGGTGAACGACTCCGAGGTGTGGCCCATGCCGGTGTAGAAGGCGCGGCCGCCGTCGTAGCGGTGGCACCAGGCGATCGGGTGCGGGTCGCCCATGGCGAACCGGCCCGGGTTGTAGCTGGTCTCATCGAGGTCGGCGAGGACCCGGATCGAGTCGGCCGGACGGTCGCGGAAGCTGTACCACTCGTCCCAGCGCGTCCACCGCTTCGGCAGCTCGGCCGTCGCCGCGGTGTTGTGCGCGTGCACCTTCACCGTCGCGGTCTGCTGGGCGGGGTGACCGGCGAAGTAGGCACCGACGAGGCCGCCGTACCAGGGCCAGTCGTACTCGGTGTCGGAGGCGGCGTGCACGCCCACATAGCCGCCACCGTCCTGGATGTAGCGCTCGAACGCGGCCTGCTGACCCGCGTCGAGCACGTCACCGGTGGTGGAGAGCCACAGCACCGCCTCGTACGCCGCCAGGTCGGTGTCGTTGAACACCGCCGCGTCCTCGGTGGCGGTCACCGTGAAGCCGTTCTCGGCCCCCAGCTTCTCGATCGCCGCGATGCCGTCAGGGATGGAGCCGTGCCGGAATCCGGCGGTCTTGGAGAACACCAGGACGTCGTACGTCCCGCCTGCCTCGCTCATGTCGGAGCGGTCGGCACTCGCTGCCGGCGCCGGTGACAGGCCCGGGGCGAAGGCGGCCACTGCCACCAGCCCGACTCCCGCAATCAATGTCCGGAACCTTCTCGATCCGTGCTTCATGTGCGTATCCCTTCTGTGCTCAACGGTCTGAACAGGCTGGAATCGGCCGAGCGGCCCCGGGTGGATCAGGTGGGGATCTCCTGCCACGTCCTGGTGTCGGAGCTGGTCTCCACCGCGGCGAGAACGCGCTGCACCTGTAGTCCGTCGGCGAACGTCGGGGTCGGCTCGGTGCCTTCGCCGAGTGCGCGGACGAGGTCGACGACCTGGTGGGTGAAGCCGTGCTCGTAGCCGAGGCCGTGGCCCGGCGGCCACCAGGCCCCCACCCACGGGTGCTCGGGCTCGGTGACGACGATCCGGCGGAAGCCGCCCTCGGCGTCCGGCAGGGTCGCGTCGTGGAAGTGCAGGACGTTCATGTCCTCGAAGTCGAAGGCCAGGCTGCCCTTCGACCCGTTGATCTCGACCCGGATCGCGTTCTTGCGGCCGGTGGCGAAGCGGGTGGCCTCGAAGGAGCCGACCGCTCCCCCGGCGAACCGCGCCAGGAAGAGCGCGGCGTCGTCGACGGTGACCGGACCGCGTTCGGCCCCGGCTGTGGCGGAGAGCCCGGACGAGGTCTCGGCCACCGGGCGCTCCTTGACGAAGGTCTCCAGCATCCCGGAGACCTCCAGGATCCGGTCACCGGTGATGTGCTGGGTCAGGTCGATGACGTGGGCGCCGATGTCGCCGAGCGCACCCGAGCCGGCCTTGGTCTTGTCGAGACGCCAGCTCAGCGGGGTCTCGGGGTCGGCCAGCCAGTCCTGGAGATACTGCGCACGTACGTGGTGGAGCTCCCCGAGACGACCGTCGGCGACCAGCTTCCGGGCCAGGGCGATGGCGGGCACCCGGCGGTAGGTGAATCCCACCATCGCGCGCACTCCACGCTCGGCGGCCACCGCGGCGGCCGCGGCCATCCGCTCGGCCTCGGCCACGCTGTTGGCCAGCGGCTTCTCGCACAGCACGTGCTTGCCCGCCTCGAGCGCGGCGATCGCGATCTCCGCGTGGGTGTCGCCGGGCGTGCACACGTCGACCAGGTCGACGTCGTCGCGGGCGATCACGTCGCGCCAGTCGGTGACGCTCTCCTCCCAGCCGAACCGGGTGGCGGCCTCCGCCACGCGAGTCGCGTCACGGCCGCAGAGGACCTGCATCCGCGGGGTCAGGGGAAGGTCGAAGAAGCGGTGGGCACTTCGCCAGGCGTGGGAGTGCACGGCGCCCATGAAGGCATAGCCGATCATCCCCACCCCGAGCGTGGCGTTCTGCTCGGTCATCGGAACTCGATCCTGTGTTTCGGTGGTGTCGCTCCGCGCCCGAGCGCGGAGCGATCTTGCGGTCTGACTGGGTCGGGCTCGATCAGGACTCGAAGGCCGTGGGGAGGAACTCCTCCACGTTCTCCTTGGTGACGACAGGCGCGTCCAGCTGGATGGTGCGCGGCACGGTCACCTCGACCAGGTCGGACATGGCCTTGTCCTGCGCCAGGAGCCGGGCGAGCTTGATGCCGTCAGCGGCCTGGGTGGAGGGGTAGATGACCGTCGCCTTGAGGACGCCCTTGTCCGACTCGATCTCGCGCATCGCGTTGGCCGAGCCGGCGCCGCCGACCATCGTGAACTCGTCGCGACCGGCGTTGTTGATCGCGGCGAGGACGCCGACACCCTGGTCGTCGTCGTGGTTCCACAGGAAGTCGATCTTCGGCGCGGCCTGGAGCAGGTTGGAGGCCGCCTTCTCGCCGCCCTCGACGGTGAAGTCGGCAGCGACCCGGTTGTCGACGTCGAGCCCGCACTCGCCCAGCGCGTCCTTGAAGCCCCGGCTTCGGTCCTGGGTCAGCGGCAGCGAGTCGATGCCGGCGATCTCGGCGACGACGGCGTCCGTCTTGCCGTCGGCCTGCCCACAGACGTACTCACCGGCCGAGACGCCCATGCCGTAGTTGTCGCCGAGCACGGTGACCCGGGCGGCGTTGGGGTCGTTGAACTCACGGTCGACGTTGATGACCGGGATGCCGGCCTCCATCGCCTTGAGCGCGACCGGCGTCATGGCGGCGCCGTCGAAGGGCAGCAGCACGATGGCGTCGACCTTGTCGTTGATGAAGGTCTCGACCTGGCTGATCTGCAGACCGACGTCGTTGGTGCCCTCCGCCAGGCGCAGGTCGACGTCCTCGTAGGAGTCGGCGGCGGTCTTGGCCTGTTCGCTGATCGCACCCATCCAGCCGTGGTCGGCGGCGGGGGCCGAGAAGCCGATGACGACCGTGTCGCCCTTCTCGTCGTTGGAGCCGGCCTTGGCGTTGGAGGTGCCACCGACGTTCTCGGACTTCTCGGGGGTGTTGCTGATGCAGGCCGAGAGGGCGAGCACCGAGAGGCCGGCGACGACGATTCTTGCTGTGGACTTCAGTTTCATGGAAGTGCTCCTAGATCGTGCGAGGTGGAGAAGGGATTGGTCCGAGAGCCGTGGACGGCTGGCTGGATGGCGTCGGGCGGTCATGACCCTGGCTGTCGTGAGAACCGCTTCTGCAGCAGCACGGCGGCGATGATGATCAGGCCCTTGGTGAAGGCCTGAGCGGAGATCGAGAGGTTGTTGATCACGAAGACGTTGGACAGGGTCGCGAAGATCAGCACGCCGAAGACGGTGCCGACGATGGTGCCGCGACCGCCGGCGAGCAGGGTGCCGCCGATGACGACCGCCGCGATGGCGTCCAGCTCGTAGAGCTGACCGTGCGTGGCGCTCCCGGTCGTGGTGCGGCTGACCAGCATCACCGCGGCGATGCCGCAGCAGAGGCCGACGAGCACGTAGAGGAGCACGGTGTGGCGGCGTACGTTGATGCCGGCCAGGCGCGAGGCCTCCGGGTTGCCGCCGATCGCCAGTGTGCGCCGGCCGAAGGTGGTGCGGTTGAGCAGGATCCAGCCGATCACGGCCACGATGGCGAAGATCCAGATCAGCACCGAGATCCCGAAGATGTCGCGGGAGAGCGCGTCGGTGAAGCCCGGCACGCTGACGATCTGGGTCTTGCGCGCCGAGATGATCTCGGCCAGACCGCGGGCGCTGGCCATCATCGCGAGCGTCGCGATGAACGGCACCACGCCGCCGTACGCGATCAGCAGGCCGTTGATCAGCCCGGCGCCGGCGCCGACCAGGAGCGCGGTGGTGACGATGATGATCCAGTGGATGTCGTTGGCCATCGTCTGGGTGGCCACCGTCGTGCACCAGATCGACGAGAGCGCGACCAGCGCGCCCACCGACAGGTCGATGCCACCGCCGGTGATGACGAACGTCATCCCGATGCTGACCACGCCGATCACCGCGGCGAGGCGCAGGATCGTCATCACGTTGTCGACCGAGGCGAACCGTTCACCACCGGTGGCGATGCCGATCACGGCCAGCAGGCCCAAGGCCAGGACCAGGCCGAGGTTGTGGCCCGCGCCGCTGCGCAGCAGCTGGCCGAGGCCACCGGGCTCGGCCCGGCGGGCCGCCTCCTTCTCCACCCGGGCGGTGTCCGCTTGCGTCGCGGCGCCCGTCGGTGTGTCGCTCATGCGACCTCTCCTTCCATCACGAGGTCCAGGACCTTCGACTCGTCGATCTCGGTGGCGGGTCCCTCGTGGACGACGGAGCCCTCGCTGATGACGAGGACCCGGTCGGCGAGACCGAGCACCTCCTCCACCTCGCTGGACACCACGACCACGGCGACACCTTCGTCAGCCAGGCGGCGGACGAGGTTGTAGATCTCGCTGCGTGCCCCGACGTCGACGCCCCGGGTGGGCTCGTCGAGGAGCAGCACCTTGCAGTCGCGCAGCAGCCATCGGGCGAGCACGACCTTCTGCTGGTTGCCGCCCGACAGGTTGCGGACCGGCCGGTCCACCCCGGCCGGACGTACGTCGAGCGAGCGGCTGAGCTCCTCGGCGGCGCGGCGCTCGGCGGCGCTGTCGAGGAAGCTGCCCTTGGAGAACCGGTTCAGGGACGAGACCGTCACGTTGCGGTAGACCGCCTGGTCGAGCAGCAGCGCCTGGCTCTTGCGCTCCTCGGGAGCGAGGCCGATCCCGGCCGCCACCGCAGCGCGTACCGAGCCGCGGCGCAGCCGGCGGCCGTTGACGGTGACCGTGCCCGAGCTGGAGCGGCGGGCGCCGTAGACAGTCTCGAGGATCTCCGAGCGGCCGGAGCCGACCAGGCCGGCCAGACCGACGATCTCGCCGGCGTGGACGCGGAGATCGATGTCGTGGAAGCGGTCGCCGGACAGGCCGGTGGCCTCGAGCACCGGCGTGCCGTCCCGACCGGGTGCGATCGCGGGGCGCTCGGGGAAGACGTACTCGATCTGGCGGCCGGTCATCAGCGTGATCAGCTCCCGGGTCGGAGTCTCCTCGACCGAGAGCCCGGTGGCCACGGTGCGGCCGTCCTTGAGGACCGTGATCCGATCGCCGATCTGGCGGATCTCCTCGAGGCGGTGGGAGATGTAGATGATCGCGACGCCCTCCGCGGTGAGGCCGCGGACCACCCGGAAGAGGTTGTCCACCTCCTCCTGGTCGAGGACCGCCGACGGCTCGTCGAGGATGAGCAGGCGGGTGTCGTGGGACAGCGCCCGCGCCATGCTGACGATCTGCTGACCGGCCGGCGAGAGGTCGCCGACCAGACGGTTCGGGTCGACCTCGCTGTGGCCGAGCCGGGCCAGGAGCGTACGCACCCGCTGCGTCGCCTCCGCACGGCGGCTGAACCCGGCGGTGGCGAGCTCGTGGCCGAGGAAGATGTTCTCGGTCACGGTGAGCCCGGGCACCAGGTCGAGCTCCTGGTAGATCGTCGAGATGCCGCGCTTCATGGCGGCGACCGGCGTGGTCAGCCGGACCGGCTCGCCCTCCCAGAGGATCTCCCCCTCGTCGGGCTGGTACGCCGCCGAGAGCACCTTGATGAGGGTCGACTTGCCGGCGCCGTTCTGTCCGAGCAGGCAGTGCACCTCCCCCGCGCGGACGTCGAGGTCGACGCCGCCGAGGGCGAGCACGCCGGGGAACCGCTTCACGATCCCGGTCATCTCGAGCAGTACGTCACCCCCGTCTGCGCTGGCGGCGGGGCCGTCCGGCGACGGCGTTGGGGTCTGGGTCATCGGGTTCCTCCGTGCAGTTCGGCGAGGGCGGTGGGGTCGGAGAGCACCGGCTCCAGGGAGACCAGTGCGCCGCCGCGAACCGCGGCGGTCGGGCCGAAGGCTGAGATCGCGACCCGGGTGCCACCGGCACGCGGCGCGAGGACGTCGGCGGCGAGCCGTGCCTCGACGGCCGGTCGCAGCCACTCGCCGAGCACGGCGAAGTAGCCGCTGAGCACGACGGTCCCGGGGTTGAGCGTGTTGACGAGGATGGCGGCGCCGGTGCCGAGCCAGGTGCCGACCTCGTCCAGCGCGGCCAGGGTGCGGCCGTCGGCGAGCCGGGCGCGCTCGACCAGGGTGGCGAGCCGCTCCTCCAGGGTCAGTACGGGGTCGCGGACCGGGTCGTCGGGGTCGGTGGCTGCCTCGAGGAGCGCCCGCAGCCCGACCACGGTCTCCCAGCAGCCGGTGCGGCCGCAGCCGCACAGACGCCCGCGAGGGTCGACCGGGAGGTGGCCGATCTCGCCTGCCCAGCCGTGCCGTCCCGGGGCGACCCGGCCGCCGCTGACGATCGCGCCGCCCAGGCCGACCTCGCCGTAGAGCACCACCATGTCGGCGCGGTCGGCGTCGGTGGGGTCGAGCTCGGCGGTGGCGGCGAGGGTGGCCTCGTTGGCGACGCGCACCGGCGGCACTGGCGTGGCCGTGGTGGCCAGCCGGCGGCGTACGTCCTCGGCGGCGTCGATGTCGCGCCAGCCGAGGTTGGGGGCGAGGGTAACGCGCTGGGTGGCGGTGTCGACGAGGCCCGCGACGCCGACGGTGATGCCCGCGACGGTGGCGCCGGCGGTCCGTGCCTCGGCGAGGGCGTCGTCGACGAGGCCGGCGAGCTCGGCCAGCACGCCTTCGGGCGGAAGGCTGCGGCCGTCGATGCCGCGGCGGAACTCGGCGATCACTGACCCGGCGAGGTCGACGGCGACGACGGCGAGGTGATCGACGTTGATCTCCGCACCCACGCCGCACACCGAGCTGCCGACGAGCCGGACCTGGACGCCGGGGCGGCCTGCCCCGCGGCGGTCGGCGTCCTCGCAGGAGACCAGCCCGAGCTCGGCGAGCTCGTCGACCAGTCCCGTCGCGACCGTGCGGGTCAGTCCGGTCTCCACGGCCAGGCGGCCCCGCGAGCGCGGCCCGCGGTCGCGCAGCGACCGCAGGAGCAGGCCCATGCGGGCGGCCCGGACGGCGGCCGGGTCGGCGGTGGCGGAGACCCGCACGGTGATGTCTGCGTCGCGCACGGTTGCCTCCTGTCCGGGGTGGGGTCGCCCATCGCGGGCGCAGCCTGTGATGGCAGTCACAGAATTCGGTGACTGAGAGACAAACTAGTGACCCCGCTCACGTTGTACAACCCTTTCGCGGCGGTTTCTGCAAAGTTTCTGTCGAACTTTGAAAAGTAATTGGACAAAGTACCCGAAAAGGGGCACCCGGCCACGACTGGCCGGATGCCCCTTTCGGGTCGATCGCGAGGGTCACTCGCTGGGTGCGATCACCACCTCGTCGGTGCCGGTGAGCGCCGGGATGTCGCCGTCACCGGGGTCGGTGTACTCAGCCACGAAGACGGCGTTGAGGTCGTCCTGCCCGGGGTCGTGACCACCGGGGACGGTCGTCACGATCGAGCCGCTGCAGCCGTTCGCGGTGGACTGCGGGTGCCCGTGCTCGTCGTGGCCCAGGACGTACGTCACCGAGACCCGGTCGCAGTCCACGGCCTGGTCGTCGCTCACCTCGACCTGGAACTGGACGGTGTCACCGAAGTGGAACGCCTCGCCAGGCGCCGGGCTGGTGGTCAGGGTGACCACCGGAACGTCGTTGCCGACGACGACGTCGACGTCAGCCGAAGCATGCTTGCCGCGTCCCGCCTTGCCCTTGTCGGTGACGGTCAGGGTCGCTCGGTAGGCCCCCGGCTCCTCGTAGGTGTGGGTGGCGGTCTTCCCGGTGGCGTCGAAGGTGCCGTCACCGTCGAAGTCCCACTGGTAGACGAGGCGGTCGCCGTCGGGGTCGGTCGTCCCGGCGCTGTCGAAGGCGACGGTCAGCGGCGGCTGACCGGCGGTCTTGTCGGCGCTGATGACCGGCTTCGGGCTGTGGTTGCCGGTGCGGGCGATGTAGTCGATCCGGGAGACCTGGGCCTCCTCGTTCTCGCTGAAGAACCCGTCGCCGTACTCGAGCATGTAGAGCGAGCCGTCCTTGCCGAACTCCAGGTCCATCACGTTGTCCGTGGCGAACGTGGAGAGCACGGACTCGATGCCGGTGAGCTCGCCGTCGGCGCCGAGCCGCATGCCCTTGATGTAGTCCCGGCCCCACTCCGCGAACAGCGGAACGCCGTCGTAGTACTCCGGCCAGGCACCGGAGAGCGGGTCCTTCGTCGCCGACTTCTGGAAGTCGTACGCCGGGCCGGCCATCGGGGCGATGCCGCCCGTACCGAGCTCCGGGAACTTCTCCGACTGGCTGTAGGTGTACCAGACGGTCGGCTGGGTGACCGGCGGGAGCTCGGTCAGACCGGTGTTGTGCCGAGAGTCGTTGACCGGGGCGTCACAGTCGAACGCCGGCCCCGAGGTCCCGGTCGCGAAGTCGTAGTCGCGGTAGGGCATCTCGGCGGTCGCACACAGCGGCCAGCCGTAGTTGGCCGGCTCCGTGACGACAGTCCACTTGCCCTGACCCGCCGGCCCGCGGTCGGGGTTCGCGGCGGAGGCGTCGGGCGAGTAGTCGGCCACGTAGACGCGGTCGGTCTGCGGGTCGATCTCGATCCGGAACGGGTTGCGCAGGCCCATCGCGTAGATCTCCGGGCGGGTCTTGTCGGTGCCCGGCGCGAACAGGTTCCCGGCGGGGACGGTGTAGCCGCCGCCTGCCTTCGGCTTGATCCGGAGGAGCTTGCCGCGCAGGTCGTCGGTGTTGGCGGCCGTACGCCGCGCATCGAAGGCGGGGCTGCGGTTCTCGCGGTCGTCGAGCGGGGCGTACCCGTCGGACTGGAACGGGTCGGTGTCGTCGCCGGTGGCGAGGATCAGGTTGCCCGCCGAGTCGAAGACGATGTCGCCGCCGACGTGGCAGCAGCGCCCCCGGTCCACCGGTACGTCGATGATCTGCTGCTCGGTGGACAGGTCGAGCTTGCCGCCGGCGTACTGGTAGCGCGAGAGCCGGATCGCACCCTTGAAGGGCTCGAAGTCGGCGGGCGAGCCGTACTCGGGGGCGTCGCCCTCGTTGACGTCCGGCGTGGCCGGGTCGTCGACGGGGGTGTTCATCGGCGGTGAGTAGTAGACGTAGACCCACTTGTTGGTCCGGCCGTTGTATCCGGGGTCCAGAGCGATGCTCTGCAGACCCTCCTCGTCGTGCTGGTAGACGTCGAACTGGGCTGCGACGCTGTTGACGCCGGTGTCGGCGTCGTTGAGCCACACCTTCCCGGCCCGGGTGGTGTGGAGGACGTCCCCGTTGGGCAGGACCGCGAGGTCCATCGGCTCACCGGGGCGGTCGTTGAGGGTCACCTTCTCGAAGTCGGTGTCCGGCGGCGGGGCGGCCGTGGGCGCCGCGTCCGCGGACGTCGTGAGGGGGAGAACCAGGAGGCCGGAGACCACGGTGGTGGCGACGCTCCAGAGGGTGAATCTGCGCACGGTCCATCTCCTTCTCTCGCTGTCATGGGAGGGGAGCGAGATCGTCCGCGAACGTATCGATGTGACGCCGGTCACGTCAAGTGACTTGCGTACTTTCGCAAGATGATTTCGAAAGATGGGACGATAGTGCGCCTCTGGAGCGGTCGGGAGTCGGGTCTAGGCCTCGCCGCTGCTCGGCGCGTAGACCGAGGCGCTGATCAGGTGAGCCGCGCCGATGACGCCGCCCTCGTCACCCAGCTCGCTGAGCACGATCGGGAGGTTGCCGGTCGCCAGCGGCAGCGAGCGGCGGTAGGTCACGCTGCGGATCTCGGCGAGCAGCCCGTGACCGAGCTTGCTGACCCGGCCGCCGATGACGATCAGGCCGGGGTTGAAGAACGAGACCAGGCTGGCGAGCACCTGGCCGATGCGGTGTCCGCTCTCCCGGATGAGCTGGACCGCCTGGGCGTCACCGCGGGCCACCGCGATGGCGATGTCCTCGGCGCTCAGCTCGCCCTTCTCCGCGAGCAGCTCGGCCAGCACCGGAGAGCGTCCGGAACGGGCCGCGGCGAGCGCCTCGCGGGCGAGCGCCGCCCCTCCGGAGAAGGCCTCCAGGCAGCCGGTGTTGCCGCAGGCACAGGTGGGCCCGAAGTCCTCGACGCGGATGTGGCCGATGTCGCCGGCACAGCCGTCGACGCCGCGGTAGAGCTCCCCGTCGACGACGATCCCACAGCCGATGCCGGTGCCGATCTTGACGTAGAGGAAGTCACGAGCGGTCCGGGCGACACCGGCGTGCTGCTCACCCGCCGCGAGGACGTTCACGTCGTTGTCGAGCACGACCGGGCAGCCCAGCTCCCGGGCGACCGCGTCGCGCACCGGGTAGCCGTCCCAGCCCGGCATGATCGGCGGGGACACCGACACACCACGGTGGAAGTCGACCGGTCCGGGTACGCCGATGCCCGCGCCCATCGGCTCGCTGACGTCGTGCTCGTCCAGGAGCGCGCGCACCTCGTCGAGCGCGGTCGCGAGCACCTTCTCGGGGCCGCTGCGGATGTCGCACGCCCGGGTGCGGGTGCCGATCACCGACAGCCGCCCGTCGGTGAGGCCCACCGACATGCTGGTGGCGCCGATGGAGATGCCGACGAACCGGATGTCCGGCGCGAGGTCGACCAGGGTCGAGCGCCGGCCACCGCGAGAGGCCGCCGGCCCCACCTCGTGGGCCATACCCAGCTCGGTGAGCCGGCCGACCTCAGCCGCGATCGTGGTGCGAGAGACGTTCAGCCGGTCGGCGAGCTGAACCCGCGACAGCGGGCCCTCGTCACGTAGCTGGGCGAGCAGTCGTGCCTGCATGGAGGTCTCGGCCCGGCCGGCGAGTGAATGGCGCATACCGGCGATCCTGCCATGTGGCACGGACTGTTAGCCCAGGAGCGCGTCGACGAATGCCTCAGGGGTGAACGGGGCCAGGTCGTCGGGGCCCTCACCGAGGCCGACGAGCTTGACCGGAACCCCGAGCTCGCGCTGCACGGCGACGACGATGCCACCCTTGGCGGAGCCGTCGAGCTTGGTGAGGACGATGCCGCTGACGGCGACGGCCTCGCTGAAGACGCGGGCCTGGATGAGGCCGTTCTGGCCGGTGGTGGCGTCGAGGACGAGCAGGACCTCGGTGACCGGGGTCTGCTTTTCGATGACGCGCTTGACCTTGCCGAGCTCGTCCATCAGGCCGGCCTTGTTCTGCAGCCGTCCGGCGGTGTCGACGATGACGGTGTCGACACCTGTGTCGAGGCCCTCCTTGACCGAGTCGAAGGCGACGCTGGCCGGGTCGGTGCCCTCCGGGCCGCGTACGACCTCGACACCGACGCGCTCGCCCCAGGTGGTGAGCTGCTCGGCGGCGGCGGCACGGAAGGTGTCGGCGGCACCGAGGACGACCTTGCGGTCCTCGGAGACCAGGATCCGCGCGAGCTTGCCGGTGGTGGTGGTCTTGCCGGTGCCGTTGACACCGACCATCAGCACCACACCGGGGGCGCCGTCCGCGCCGGTGACCTGGAGCCGGCGGTCCATGCCGGGGTCGACCAGCTTGATCAGCTCGTCACGCAGCGCCGCCTTGACGTCGACCTTGCCGCCCTCGACGCGCAGCCGGGTGCGCAGCCCCTCGACCAGCTCCTGAGTCGGGGTGACGCCGATGTCGGCGGTGAGCAGCAGATCCTCGATGGACTCCCAGGTGTCCTCGTCGAGCCGGTCGGACGAGAGCAGGTTGAGCAGGCCACGGCCCAGCGCGTTGGACCCGGCCAGGCGCTGGCGCAGCCGCACCAGGCGGGAGGCGGTGCTCTCCGGCTTCTCGATGACCGGCGCGGCGGGTTCCGCCGGCACCGTCTCCGGCTCGGCCTCCCCGACCGTCGGCTCTTCTGGGCGGGTGATGACATCGGTCCCCGCCTCGGTCGGCAGCGAACGGTCCTTGCGGCGCCGGTTGCTGGCGACCAGACCGACGATGCCGCCGCCGATGATCGCGACAGCGGCGACCGCGATGATGACGATGAGGGTGACCATTTCCATGGGCCACATCCAATCAAACTAGCGGCCCAAACCGAGAGTCCGTGTCGTAGGCCGTGCGATGCGTGCGTGCATCGCAAGGCGGCGTCGCGACGGCATACCGGGTGTCTTCCGAGCGGCGCCAACGCCGCGAGGTGCGTGCGCAGCGTGCGGCCTGCGGCTCGGAATCGAGGTGCGGGACGCTACCCCTGATTTTCCGTAGTTCCTGGCTTGCGCTCACCGAACAGCTCGGTGAGGTGGTCCTCGCGGCGGGTCTGCAGGCGCGTGGCCGGGCTGAGCGTGGGGGCCGTGTCGACGGCCCGCTCCATCGCCGTGCCGAGCTTGGTGGCGTACGGCATCTTCTGTCCGCGGTGGGGGAAGACCGTGTAGACGATCACGAGTCCGGCCAGCGCGACGATGAGGAACATCGCCACGAAGATGACAACGATGGTCAACACTGGCTCGGCCAGCCCCCTTCTGGATACGCACGGACGGCGTCCACCCTTGCATACCCGGACCCCGGAGCACACAACGGCACGCGCGGGCACGCGCGCCCGGGGTGTCCCGTCGTACGGCGCGGGATCTCGACAACGTACACCGGGCCGGTAGTGTTTCACGGCATGAGGATCATCGGGACAATGATGGTCCGGGACGAAGTCGACATCGTCGCCGCGATGATCGAGCACCACCTGGACCAGGGTGTCGACACGTTGATCGTCACGGACAACGCGTCGGTCGACGGCACCACCGAGGTGCTCGAGCGCTACGCCGCCACGGGACGGGTCGAGCTCCACCACGACCCCGTCCACGAGAAGCAGCAGGGCAAGGTCGTCACCTCGATGGCCCGACGTGCCCGCACCCACTTCCGCGCCGACTGGGTCCTCAACCTCGACGCCGACGAGTTCCTGGTCCCGAAGGACAAGGGCCAGACCGTACGCCAGGCGCTCGAAGCCACTCCCCTCTCGCTCAACGCGTTCACCGTCGAGGTGGAGAACCTCGTCGGCCCGCCCGCCTGGAAGGGCGGCGGCATCAACCGGCTCCAGTGGCGCGACCGGCGTACCGACGAGCGCCTCGAGGCGGTCGGGCTCCACGCCCACCCGACGCCCAACGCCATCCACCGCGGTGAATCGGACATCAAGGTCGTCCAGGGAAACCACTTCGTCTCGCTGATGAGCAACGGCCAGCCGGCCGACGAGGTCGCTCTCGAGGTGCTCCACCTCCCCTGGCGCTCCTGGGCTCAGCTCGAGCGCAAGGTGATCAACGCCGGCAAGGGCTACGAGGCCAACCCGGACCTGAAGCCGAGCCCGCGCCACCACGGGATGCGCGACTACCAGCGCTATCTCAACGGCACCCTGCAGGACGCCTACCTCGCGCGCACGCCCACCCGAGCCGAGCTCGCCGCCGGCGCGTTCTCGGGCGACTACTCGTTCGACGACTGGCTGACCTACCACCTCCACATCGTGCTCGGCCGCTCGCTCATCCCCGACCTCATGCGTGACGTGCTCGACCCCGAGAACGACAAGGCCGTGCCCGACGATGAGCACGCCCTCGGTGCCGAGCGCGGCCGGGCCGCCCTCGCCGCCGAGCCGTACATCCCACCCCGCAAAAGCTGAAACTCTCTTCTCAGGAGGACCTGTCTTGCCCACCTTCAGGGGCGCCGTACGCCGCGGCCTCGCCGCCGCAGGTCTGCAGACCGTCCGTGCCGCCGATGCCGAGGCCGCGCGCCTGCACGACCGGATCGACGAGCTCAAGCAGCGCAACCAGAAGCTGCGTACGAAGGTCGAGGGGCTGCAGGGCGACCGAAACCGCACCACCGCGGTGCCGGCCATCCCCGGCCTGGACCGGCTGGAGCTGCGTCGCGAGCAGGTGCTCGCCGGGGTCAAGCCCGACGCCCTGATCCTGGAGATCGGCCCCGCGCACAACGCGATCCTGCCCAAGCGGGACGGCTATGACGTACGCATCGTCGACTATCTCGACCGCGAGGGTCTGGTTCAGCGCTATGCCGGTTTCTCCCAGTACAACCCTGACGACATCGAGGAGGTCGACTACGTCTTCCGGCCGGGAACTCCCTGGTCAGAGATGATTCCGGAGCGTTTCGACCTCGTCGTCGCCTCCCACGTCATCGAACACACCACGTCGATGATCGACTTCCTCAACGAGTGCGAGAAGCTGCTCAACCCCGACGGCGTGCTCGCCCTGGTCATCCCCGACCACCGCTACTGCTTCGACCGGTTCCGCGAGCGCGCCTCGCTCTCGCGCGTCATCGACGCCTCGCTCTACCCGTCGTCGGTGCACACCATGGGCGCGGTCATCGAGGAGCGGCTCAACGCAGCCAAGCACGGCGGCATCACCGCCTGGGGCCCGCGCCACAAGGGCGACTACACCTTCGCCCACGGCCTTGAGGCCGTGAAGGCGAGCGGCGCGGAGGCCCAGCGCGGCGAGCGCTACATCGACACCCACAACTGGGTCTGCACCCCCAACCACCTCCGCCTCCTGCTCCAGGACCTCGCCGACCTCGACCTCATCTCGATGCGGGAGACCTCCTTCCACGACACCGTCAAGCACGAGTTCTTCATCAACCTCTCCCCCACCGGCGAAGGCACCGGCCTCACCCGCGAAGAGCTCATCGTCCTGGCCGACGACGAGCGCCGCGTACTCGACCAGGCAGTCTTCGAGAAGTAGCCGAGCCTGGTGTAGCCGAGTCGGCGCAACTGCACGCCTTGGAGCAAAGCGAAGCGAGCGAGGCGTGCGGTTGCGCCGACTCGGCACGCAATCCTCTAGGTCAGCACCCCGTGGGCCGAGACGTCACCCCGGACGGCCGAAGCGTCGCTTGGGTCGGCCGACTTGGCACTGCCGTGACGTCTCGCCCGACCTAAGTGACGTCTCGGCCGACGTACGCGACGTCTCGGCCGACGTACGCGACGTCTCGGCCGACGTACGCGACGTCTCGGCGGGTCAGCGGCGGCGGAACTCGCGGAGGGCGAGGGCGGCGGCGAGGCCCACGACGACGCCGAGGAGGGTCTCGGCGAGGCGAGACCAGAGCAGGGCATCGACGGGCTGTGGGTGGCCGAGCTGGACCATCAGCAGCGAGAGCGGCGTGATGGCGATGAGGGCGAGGCCGTAGTGGCGCCCGATGAGGAGCTCGGTGATGCCTTGGAGCGCGGCGACGACCACCGCGACGACGAGGGCAGGGAGGGAGACCGAGAGCAGCACGGCGGCCAGGACCAGGCCGACCAAGGTGCCGACCACGCGTTGCAGCCCGCGGGTCGTCTGCGCCAGCAGCCCGGTGACGCCGAACGGTACGGCCGCGGCGACCATCGCCCAGTAGGTGTGGCTGAGCCCGAGCGCGGTCGAGACCGTCCCGGCGACCACGACCGCGACGACGACCGCGATCGCGTGGTCGAGGCGTACCTCACCACGGCTCGCCTCGACCGAGGCTCCGCTGCCGGCCAGCCGCTCCTCGAGCAGGCCGAGGAACACCGCGATCAGGGCCGCGGCCGCCGCTACGCCGACGGCAACCGCGACCCCCGACAGGGTCACCGGGAGCGCGGCACAGGTCGCCACCGCGAACACCGGGAACATCGGACCCGGCGGCCGCAGTACGAACCGGTCCGAGAGCATCGACCCGGCCGCGGCCCAGACCGCGGCGACGGGGATGACGAGCCAGGCCCGGTGCGAGGAGGTCGCCACGAGTGCGCCGCACAGGGCCGCGAAGGACATCAGCGCCCCGGCCGCTGCCTGGGTACGCCAGCGTCCTCGCAGCGGCTGGCGGCCGCCGTAGATCGAGGCGAAGGTGCCGAAACAGGCGTACGCGGCGAGCTCGATGTGTCCGATGCCGGCCAGCGCCACCAGCCCGACGAGCAGCGTGACGCTCGCGCGCCAGGCGGGCGAGTGGCTTCCTGGCGCCGGTGAGATCCGGAGGGACTCCTGCATCAACCGCTCGAGCCGGCTCCGTTCGCTGCCCAACCCGTCTCCCCCATGCCGTGGTGCCGTCATCGCATCAGACACCATACGGCCGCCTGTGCGAACCCAGATGGTTCGGAGTGCTCAGCCCAGCCGGTGTCGTAGCTCGGGTACGCCGTCGCCCTTGAGATCCTCGAGCACCTCGCGCCTTCCGGCCATCGCCATGACCAGGTCGAGCAGGCGCCCATGGACCTCGGGACCGTCGCCGGCCACGAACTCGGCGTCGACCGCTCGGAGCCGAAACCCCTCGACCAGCGACTTGCTGTTGACCGCGAAGTCCTTGGTGGCGAAGAACCTGGCGACCGCCGAGAGTCCTTCGGGATCCGGGTCGTGCCGGATGCCACGGGGTCGCCGGATGTCCTCGCCGTGCACGATGATCTCCCCCAGCCCGCCGACGCTCTCCTTCCGCGGCAGCCCGATGGGTCCGATCCCGGCGAACATCTCGAGCGTCTCCTCCGGCGAGGATCCGCGGAACTCCTCGAGCCGCCTGCGGTTGTGTACGGCCGGATCGAACCGCGCCCCGATCATGCTGCGCAGCCAAGCCGGGAACGATAGTCGTGAGGCCGCGCCGAGGTGCGCCACGACCTCCTCCGCGTCCCACTCCCCGCAGAGGGTGGCCGAGCGCCACTGCTCGGGAGAGAGCGACCTCAGGTCATCGACCAGCGCGTCCCGCTCGCGCAGCTGGATCACCGACAGCTTCGTCATGCGGACACTCTGACAGGTCGCTAGCGGCGGTCGCGCTTGGCACGCTCCTCGAGCGCAATATCGAGGAGGGAGCGGGCGCGGGCGTCGAAGCCGTGGTCGCGGTGGATGCGGGCGGCCTCGGCGCGGATGTGCTCGTCGGTGCCGAAGACGACCGAGGGGTCGGGCATCGAGGACCACTTCACCAGGTCCTCGGGGGTCTCGTAGACCTGCACGGTGTCACCGAAGACGTCGCGGAGGCCGACGACGTCGTCGGAGATGACCCGGGCACCGGAGGCGACGGCGTCGAAGAGCCGGTTGGAGATGAAGCCGTAGTCGCGCATGTCGGCCCAGTGGTCGTTGAGCACGACCCCGGCGGCCCGGTACTCGGCACCGAGCCGGGTGTTGGACATGTGCTGGGCCTTGACGTAGTGGCGCGGGATGTAGGGCTCCCAACCATGGCCGTAGACCGACAGCGGCAGCCCCGCCGAGACCGCGTCGTGGATGATCGGGCGCTCGACGTCGCGCGAGGTGCCGACGAAGAGGACCGCGTGACCGGAGTCGGGCAGCGCTCGGTCGGGGTTGAACAGCTCGGGGTCGGTGGCCTGCAGCAGCGGGTCGATGCGGATCCCCCACCGTGCCGACATCCGCTCGGCCCAGATCGGCCCGGCCGCCAGCAGCCGGTCGAACGAGACCGCCTCGGCGCGGGTGACCGCGTCGGGGTGGGAGATCACCCAGCCGATGTTGATCCGGCCGTCGGGTGCGGGGAAGTAGCGCGAGAGGCCGCGCAGGGTGACCACGACCTCGTCGTCGAGCGCACTCGGCCGCTCCCACTCGTAGTGGTGGTCGACGACCGCGGACTGGCCGAGCCTGCGCAGCGAGCGGGCCAGAGCACGGGCGAAGTGGGTGTCGCCCCACCGCTCCCCCTCCGGCGCCCCGGGCGCGGAGATCTTGATCGACCAGCGCAGCTGCGGTACGCCCTCGACGACCGAGGCGCGTGGCATCGGGGCGAGGATCGGGCGGGTCGCGGCGTACGTCTTCGCAGGACCGGTCGGGTTCCCGGCCGTGGCCCGGCCGACGACCTGGTAGCCGCAGGCCGCCCAGGCGGCCAAGTCGTCGCGTGGCTCGGTGCGTCCGACCCAGCGGTCGAGGTAGATCAGCCGGTTGCGCGGGGCGCGGGCGAAGCGGCCCTTCGACTTCGACTCGTGGTGGACGACCTCGGAGGAGGTCACGACCCGGAACGATCCCGGTCGCAGCGCCGCGAGCCGGTGGCACAGGTCGACGTCCTCCATCCCGTTGGTGAAGATCGGGTCGAACCCCTCACATGCCACGACGTCGCGGTAGCGCATCACCAGCGCCGCGCCGGTGAGCGCGGAGAACCGGTGGCCGTCGAGGCCGGCAGCATCCTCGGGCGGGTACTCGGCGAGCATGTTGTAGGGCAGCCCGCCGTAGGGCGGGAAGACGACCCCGGCCGACTGCACCGACCCGCTCGGGTAGAGCAGCAGCGGCTGGACCGCGAGCACCTCGGGATCCTCGAGCGCCGAGACCAGCGGCTCCAGCCAGCCGGCCAGCGCCGTGGTGTCGTTGTTGAGGAAGACCACGGTCTCCCCGGTGACGTACGGGATGGCGAGGTTGTTGCCGAGCGCGAAGTTGTGGTTGACGGTGCTGTGCACCACCTTCACCTCGGGGAACCGCAGCGGCAGCGAGTCGAGCACCGCCGAGACACGGGCCGAGGAGCCGTTGTCCCAGACCACGATCTCGAGCCGCTTCTCGCCCGCCCCGTGCTCCATCACGGCCTCGACCGCGCCCACGGTCAGCAGCGAGTCGTCGTAGGTCGGGATGACCACCGAGACCACGTCCGGGTCAGGGGCGCGCGAGCCGAGCGCGGCCCAGTCGATGAAGGTCCGGTTGCGTACGACGTCCTCCCACGACTCCAAGTCGTTGGGGTCGAGCGGGAGCCGGTCCTGGCGCGGACGGCGCGGGTTGACGCCCTGGCGGCGCTCGACGCCGACCTCCGGCACGACCTCGACCACCGCCCGGGAGGTCAGCCGCAGCGCGAGGTCGTAGGCCCAGCCGAAGCCGATGTCGTCACGGGGGCCACCGACCTCCGCCAGCAGCGGCGCCGAGATCAGCAGTCGCGAAAGCAGGGTCCGCATCAGCGGGCCGGGCACGTCGGGCCCGGGCGAGGCCGGAGGCACGTCGACGGCGAACCGCTGCTCGGCCTGCCACGGGCGCTCCAGCACATCGGCGACCAGCGGCCTCCCTGCCGCCTCGGCCACCGAGGCCAGCCGCGCGAGCCGACCGGGCCGCCAGACCTCTCCCCCGGCGACGTACGCGACGAAGTCGCCGCTCACCTGCGAGAACGCCGCGACGACGCCAGGCTCACCGCGGTCCGGGTCCCCGAGTACCACCCGGGCACCGGGGACGACCTCGGGGATGACCTCGGCAGCCGACGGGGTCAGACCGCGGTCGATGACGATGACCTCGGTGCTCAACCCGGTCTGGGCGGCGACGCTGTCGAGCGTCGCCCGGGCGAGCTCGTCGGAGGCGCCGAGGTCGACGATGACGCTGACCGTTCCGACCGGCTCACGACCGGCCGAGGCGGCCGGGGCGCGGTCGATGGCCGGCCGCCAGGTCTGCGGGACGCCCTGCCGGGCCTGCCATTCCGCGCGCCGGTCCCGGATCCAGTCGCGCAGGTCGGGGAAGCGGCCGTCGACCTGCTCCAGCCAGTCGTTGGCGCGGCGTCCGTTGCGGGCGCCCCGGTCGACGTAGTGCCCGATCGCGCCGCCGTAGAAGTTCTCGGTCTGGCGCCGTTCGGTGTAGCCGTCGGTGTCGAAGAGCGGGTGGGTCGGCTGCAGCCACAGCTCGGCGCGCAGCCAGTAGAGGAACGGGTCCTGGTCGCCCATCTGCTTGCGCAGGCGCGGGGTCAGCCGCGCGACGAAGAACTCCGGGTCGAAGAGCGGGCTGGGCTGTGCCAGCGGCTTGGCGCGGTCCTGCTCGAGATAGTGCCGGGCGGCCCGCTTGCGGTCGAGGCGCTGGCCGACCTGCTCGGCGTACCACTCATGGTCGAACAGCGGGCAGTCGACGAGCAGACGTACGTCGTCGGCCCGGCTGTAGAGGGGCGAGTCGTTGTAGACCTTGCGGGCAAGGTCTCGCCCCCTGCGCAGTCCGCCACGTGCGATGCGCTTCAACTCTTCGTCCACTAAAGGTCCCCCAAGACGCTCTAGATCGTGCTTCGGCAGTGGGTCAGACTGTCACAGTGCCGGGTGGCGGTGAACGGCGCCACGCACGTTCACCCAACTGTCAAGGTCAATTCTGCCGCCACAGCGGCATGACCGCCTCCCGGATCTCGTCGGGCATCGGCGTCACCGGACGCGACGGGTCGGTGTTGTCGACGTAGACGTGCACGAACCGCCCCTCGGCCGCGGCCTCCTCGCCCGGCCCCTGGAAGAGCCCGATCCGGTAGATGACCGACGAGCTCCCGACCTTGTCGACGACCAGCCCGGCCTCGACCGGCTCGGGGAACCCGATCTCGCGCAGGTAGCGGCACGAGGTCTCCGCGACGATCCCGATCTTGGGCAGCTTCCGTACGTTCACGCCGGTCGTCTCGAAGAGGTAGGCGTTGACGGCGGTGTCGAAGTACTCGTAGTAGGTCGCGTTGTTGAGGTGACCGTACGCGTCGTCGTCGCGCCAGCGGGTGGTGATCGTGCGCCAGTGCACGTAGTCGGCGCGGGTCGGGGTCTTGCGGTCAGGAGTGCTCATCGCCGCTGATCTTAGATCCTAGAGCTCGTCCTCGACCGCACGGACCAGATAGGGCGCCAGCGTCATCGAGAAGGTCGCGGTGATGTGGCTCCGGTCGCGATAGACCTGCACGTGGCCGACCACCAGGGGACACCGGTCCTCGTCGCAGTAGGCCGCAGAGAGGTCTATCAGCGAAGCGCCCGGCCCTGCCAGGCGAACCGCCTCGGCGAGCGGGTCAGAGGTGGCGTACGCCTCCTGGCGGGTCATCTCGCACGCGCCGGCGTCCGCAAGCGTCTCGATCTCGTCGAGGCAGGTCGCCGCCTCGGGGGTGAGGTACGGGTTGTCGGCGAGCGCGACGATCTTCGTGCCCCGCTCGAGGATCGGCTTCCAGGCCTGGGCGAGCTGGTCGACGGCCGGGTTCGGCTCGCCGGCCGCGAGGTTCGGATTGCGGCGTTGGGTGACCAGCACGACGTCGTACGCCTCCTGGTCGAGCTGCTCGATCAGCGCCTCGCGGTAGGCGCGGCGCGGGTCACCCGCGGTGGCCGGGAGCAGCCCACCGCCGTTGGCGACCAACGTGTCGACCGACCATCCTGAGCTCTCGGCGACCCGGGTCAGGCCGGGGATCAGCGAAGCGCCGTGCGAGTCACCGACCAGCGCGACCCGGAGCGCATCCGGGTCGTCGGAGCCGAGGTGGCAGACCTCGGGGCGGGCGTCGGCGGCGTACGTCTCGATCTCGGGGAGATAGCACCGGTAGGCCTGGCCGGTGTCATCCTTGCGGGCGATCGGCGCAGGGAGAAGTACGCCGTCGAGCTCCGGGTTCCGGCACCCCTCCATCAGGGCGGCGGCGCCGAAGCACTCGGTGTCTCCCGATGCGAGCGCCTCAGCCTGGGCGCGACTCTCCTCGACCAGGTTGCGCCCGTGCAGGATCCCGGGGACCGCGACGGCGGCGACCAGGGCCGCTCCGAGCACCCCGAAGAGGAAGGCCCGCGGGGTGGTCTCCAAGATCGGTCCGGTGCGGAACGGCGTCTCCACGAACCGGTAGGTCAGGGCCGCGAGGCCGATGGTGACCAGGAGGATCAGCGGCTCGCGGAGCCAGGTGCCGAGCACTGGGCCAGTCTCGGGGAGCACGACCACGAGCGGCCAGTGCCACAGATAGAGCGAGTAGGAGACCGTCCCGATCCATTGCACGACCGGATGGCCGACGACCCGAAGCCCGAGGCCGCGGGGCGCGCCCGCCCAGATGACCAGCGCGGTGCCGACGACCGGCAGCAGCGCCACCCAGCCCGGGAACGGCAGCGAGTCGTTGAAGAGCAACAGCGCGCCGAGCACCCCGAGCCAGCCGGCCACCGCTGCGTACGGCGCCCAGCGCCCGGACACGCGCTCGAGGGAGAGCGGCAGCACAGCGATGAGACCGCCGACCGCGAACTCCCAGGCGCGCGCGTAGGTGACGAAGTAGGCGTCGGCGCCGTCCGTCGCGGTGACATAGACCGAGGCCACGAAGCTGACCACGAAGACGGCGAGGAAGACCGCCCGGATCACCGTCAGCCGCACCTTCGGCCGTCGCCGGGTCAGGAGAGCCACGGCGACGACCAGCAGCGGCCAGATGAAGTAGAACTGCTCCTCGACCGAGAGGGACCAGTAGTGCTGCGCCGGCGATGGCGGGTCCTCGGCGGCGAGATAGTCGACCGCCGCCCAGGACAGCTGCCAGTTCTCCACATAGAACGCGGCCGCGACCGTCTCCCGCAGGAACTGCTGCCAGAGCGCCTCCGGCACCAGGACGTACGTCGCCCCCGCACTGCACACGAGCACCAGCAGCGCCGCGGGGAGCAGCCGCCGGATCCGGCGCGCCCAGAAGGTGCCCAGCCGCACCCCGCCGGGCTTGGCGGCCTCACGCACCAGGTGGGAGGTGATCAGGAAGCCCGAGATGACGAAGAAGACGTCGACGCCGGCGTACCCGCCGCGGATCGCCCCGGGCCAGAGGTGGAAGAGGACGACGCCGAGCACCGCAGCCGTACGCAGTGCCTGGATCTCCAGCCGCTTGTCCCGCACCGGCTGCCCGGCCTGCCCGGGCTGCCCATCCTTGGCGGGCGCGACGGCGACAGCGGTCACCGGCGCACCCTGCGGGCGATCCGGCCGGCGACGCGGCGGGCCTTGCGGACACCCCGTTCGCCGAAGGTCAGCGGGATCTCGATCCCGTGGCGCGGGCGACCGTCGAGCTGGACGATCTGCGCACGCTCGCCGATCCGCTCGCCGATGACGTCTTCGTGGATGATCACCGGCCCGTCGAACTCGCCCAGCGCGTCGCGGCCCTCGAACCGGACCCGCCAGCGACCACCCGAGAGCGCAGCGGTCGGCAGCGCCACCTCGAGGCTGCCCGAGGCGAGCTCTGCGGCGTCATATTCCAGCGTCGGGCGCCGGCGGTCGTGAAGGAACACGACGCGGAGCGTATCGGGCCCGACCATCGTGTGGGTCAGGTGCAGGTGCGCACGCCCGTCCACGAGCGCGAGCGAGGTCGCGGTCACCGGGTCGGTCGCACCCGAGACGACCTGGCGCAACAGCTCCGGGCCTTCGTCGAGGGCTGCCATGATCCGGCCGAGCCGCCAGCCCGGCGCCTCTCCGGCGTCGCCATCCTTGACTGCCTCGGCGACCACGGTGAACAGGTCGCGGTGCTTGAGCACCAGGTCGGCGAGGTCGTCGCCGACGAGCGTCTCGTCGCCCAGCGAGATCGTCGCGACGGCGTTGACGAGCGGCCGCCGGAGCGTACGCAGCGGCACCACGCCGCTGTCGGCGACCAGCTGCAGCGTCTCCAGGATGTCGGCGACCGTCCGGTCGCCCCAGCGGACGTCCTCGCCGATCAGCCGGGCGGCGGTGGCCCACTGGCCCGACTCGACCAGGCGCCAGCCCCACCGCTTGTCGCGCTCGAGGTCGTCGACGACACCGTCGTCGAAGAGCGCGACCAGCTCGGCGATCAGCGCCCGCGCCGGCTCCAGCGCCACCGGGTCGATCACGGACATACCTCGCAGCGCACGGACGATCGCCATCCAGCCGTCGGCATCGAAGATCAGCGAGGCATACTCCGCGCGCACCTTGGGGTCGCCGAGCGCGACGATCCGGCGGGCACAGCGCAGCTCCTGTTTCAGGTAGCTGATGATCCCCGCCGGCGAGTGCGACTTCGCCGTCATCGATCCCGGTCCGGGCCGGTCGCGGTAGACGTAGACCGTCTCGGTCACGATGTCGAAGCGGGCCCTGGTCAGCGCGTGCACCATCGGCTCGATGTCGTTGGAGCGCGAGGCGTCGGGGAACGTGATCTGCGCCGCGTCCCAGAAGTCGCGCCGGAAGACCCGGTTCCAGCAGGCCCGGTTACGCAGGGCGGACGGCGCGTCGGCCAGCGTCACCAGGGTGCGTTCCTCGTCGAACGCCGGCCACGCCCGCACCGGCCACCAGACCCGGTCGCTGAAGAGCTTGAAGAACCGGCCGACGACCATGTCCGAGCCGGTCTGCCGCGTCTTGCGCAGCATCGCGGCGTACGCCCCGCGGGGCACCAGGTCGTCGCCGTCCGCGAACGCGAGGAAGCGGCCCCGCGCCAGCGAGACACCGTGGTTGCGCGCCTGTCCCCCGCCCTTCCCGGGCGAGCGGACCACCGTCAGGCGCGGGTCGCGGGCGGCGTACGCCTCGGCGATCTCGAACGTCTCGTCGGTCGAGGCGTCGTCGACGACGATGACCTCCAGGTCCACCGGATCGGCAGGCGTGGACTGGTCCTCGAGGATCGAGGAGAGCAGCTCGCCGACCCACAGGCCGACGTCGTGCGTCGGTACGACGACGGAGAGCTCAGGGGTGGTCATCGGGCTTCCTCCTTCAGCCCGTCGAGCAGCCGCAGGTAGTCGCGCGACATGTCGTAGGGCGTGTACGCACGGGTGAACTCATGGGCGGCCCGATGCCGCGCCTCCTGCCCGTCGAGGGCCTCCAGGATCGCCGCGGCCAGTGCCACCGGCTCATCAGGCTCCGGCGCGTACGTCACCACCCACGCCTGGTCGGCGAACTGGCGCGCGACCGGGGTGTCCTCGGGGATGAGGGCGGTGCGGCCGAAGGTGCCGGCGGCCAGCAGCGAGCCGGAGTTGAGGATTCGGCGATACGGCAGCGCCACCACGTCGCTGGCCCGCATCCAGTCGGAGAAGTCGGCGGTCTCGACGAACCCGAGCCGCTTGACGATGTTGGACGCCGAGAGCATCTCCTCGACCGTCTCCACGTCGGAGGCGGGCACCACCTTGCCGGCCACGACGAAGGTCAGGTCGGGAACCTGCTCAGCGGCGATCTCCACCGCCCGGCAGAGCACGTCGAGGCCCTTGTACGCCCGGATCTGACCGATGAAGCCGACCGTCGGGACACCCTGCGGGACCCCGATGCGCTCGCGCGAGGCGGCGTCGTCACCGCCGTCGGGGTAGACGCCGAGGTAGGACGAGTGCGGCAGGTCGACGACCTTGTCCGGCGGGAGCGCGTAGTAGTCCGCGGTCTCCTCGACGGTGGCCGGGTTGAGCTGGATGATCCGGGTCGCGTAGCTCGCCAGCGCCTTGGCGACCGCGAGCTCGACATCGACGTAGTCGGCCTCGTGGGCGATCGAGTTGTGCACAGTCCACAGGACGTCGGCGCCACGGTCGCGCAGTCCGCTCAGTACGTCCTCGAACCGGGCCTCGTTGGCCCAGGCCTCCTCGACGCTCTCGCAGCCGGCGGTCACCGGCGAGGTCCAGTGGACGTGGAGCACGTCCCCCGGCCCCAAGTGCTCGGCGCGGGCCTCGAGCCGGTGCAGCCCCTGCACTCCTTCGACCACGTCCCAGCCCGCCGCTCGCGGTGCCACGGTGAGCATCGTGAGGTAGGGGTTGCTGCGGTAGTAGGGGAACGACAGCAGGGTCGAAGGCATGTGGGGGGTCCTCAAAGTACTTAACCGTGACGATCCCCCGAACGCCGAGACCATGTCTCGCCGGTGCCCCGGTTGGCCGGTGACCGCTGGATTCTAGGCAGGCAAAAGAACCCACCTTGACCACTCAGACGGCTTCCCTGCATGCCTTCATCACGGATTCACCGATGGTTCATCGAACCCACCCCTCCTGGTGGCCCTCGAGCGGACGTCCGTCCTTGGCTACACGTCAGTAGCCAAAGCCGCCTCCGTTGTCATCCGGCGTGGACGATTCCGACGGGGCCGAGGACCCGTCGGTCCGCGCCGCCGCCCACACGAACTGGGTGCCCTGGAAATCATCCGTGAAGCCGTCACCTTGGAGCTCGCCGGCGCCCTCCTCGGCGAAGGTGTACAGCGGCAGGCCGTCGTACGTCAGCTGTGACGATCCGTCGGGACGCTCCACCATCCCGAACTTGCCGTCAAGCGTGGAGTTCGCTGCGTCGACGTCAGCGTCGGACGCGACGATCGGCTCCCAGAAATCCGCGCAGGTGTCGACGCAGTGGATCTGTCCATCCTTCTCGACCTCTGCGGTGTAGAGCGTGTGCCCCTCGGCATCGGTGAGCACGTCGGTGTCGTCGACCTCGGCCACAGAGACGAGCGCTGATCCGCCGCCGGCGTCGGATCCATCTGCGCCGTCGTCGCTGCCGCAACCCGCGGCGAAGAGCGCCATGGCAGCAGCCGCAAGTACGGCCCTGGCCAGGAAGAAAGTAGAAGGTCTCATACCAGGTATACGGGCCAACCCGCACCGCGGTTCATCGAAACCCCTGCTGCGCCGGTGACAACCGACCCTGAGAGCCGGGGTTGATCGCGGTCGCACGTCGGCGCATGCTCGGAGTAGGAGGTTGCGATGAAGCCCTCACGCATTCCCGACGGCATCCCGGTCCTGTCACCTGGCCGACATCGAACACCACGACGCGGCGCATGCTTCATGGAGCTCGCCTCGGTGCTCGCCGGTGAGCGGTGGAGCGATCATCCGTCCTGCACTCATCCCTTGCTCGCCCATCTGGCAAGGCTGGTGAACGATCACACCAGCGACGACGGACGCCAGCAGCTGGCACCACTCATCCCCTCGGTCGTGGGCCGACGCGGAAACGACCGGACGTGGCTCGCGGTCGCGGTTGCAGTAGCGGCGCAGGCCATCTCCGACGTCCCCGAAACGAAGCAGCGCCCGCTGGCAGCTGGCCTGCTTCAAGCTGAGCGCTTGTGCGCGGATGCCGAACCCGATCTGGCGGACACCCGGCGGGAGGCCCAGCTCGCGCTCGCGATGGTTCCTGGCGCGGTTGCCTGGGTCGATCGTCTTGGGATCCGAAGCCGGATCGACCCAAAGACCTTCGCCAGGCGTTGCGCGCCGACGATGGTCCGGTGCGCCGTCGATGGGGTCGTGGCGAGCGCCAGCCCCGATCACGACGAACGGCTCGGCGCTCTGCTCGAGGCCGGCATCGCGGCTTGCCCCGCGCCAGACTCGGAGATCGCCCGAGTCCGAGAGATCCCGGGGACCGCGCCGTCCGTCCCAAAGGCCTGATCAACCGTCACCCAGCGCCGCTCTCGCCCTCACCCACTCGTCGTAGGGCACCGGGTCGGCGTCGTTCTCAGCCTGGCCGACGATGCTGTCGGTGAACCAGGTCCGCAGCGACACCATCTCCGGCGTGGAGCGCAGGGTGAGCAGCTGGTGGGTCTCGCCGAGCTCGTCGGCCAGGTTGTCCGCGGCCAGCAGCTCACGCACCACGGCGCCCATCTCGCGGGGAAGGGTCATCTCGATGTCGACGTACTCCAGCCCCGCCGCGGCCGCGTCCAGAGCGGTACGACGGCCCATGTGCCGCGCGAAGGCCGGTCGAGTCACCAGCTGCTCGATGAGCTCGCCGAGCTCGCGCGGCGGGTTCGGACCGTCCTCGGAGTCGATGAGCTGGAGCTCACGGACCAGATCGTCGAGGCGCTGGTCGATCTGGAGCCCCAGCTGCACCGGGCAGCCGGGAAGCCGCACGGTGACCCAGTCCGCCGGAACGGCGGCCGGTTCCGGCATCGCCTGCTCGCCGTACTCCACCATCGGAGGCCGTACGTCGTGCTCGACGCCGTCGCCGGCGAGCTCGGCCCAGATCCGGCGCCCGTCGACACGTTCCTCGATCCCCCATGACTTCGCCAGCACCGACACGATCACCAACCCGCGCCCGGTGGTGCCCTGGCTCTCGACAGGAGGCGGGGCCACGGCGGGGAGCGGGACCAGTGCGCCGTCGTCCTCGACGCTGAGCCGCACGGCCGGCTCGAGGTCACGCAGGCGAATGTGCATGTAGGGGCTGCCGCTGTGCAGGGCCGAGTTCGCCGCCATCTCGGTGATGCACAGGGCGGCATCGTCGACGAGATGCTCACGGCCCCACTCCACGAGACCGTCGGTGACGAATCTGCGCGCGCCCGGCACGCTGGCGGTCTCAGCGGCGAGGCGCACCCGCAGCTCAGGACGGCCATCGTCGGGCACGGACATCATGGGGTCAGTGTGCCTCGCGTTCGCGTCGGCCGTCACCGATTGAACCTCGGAGTGCGCCGATCAGTGAGCAGCCATTGAGTGTCGGGCGCGGTGCCGGCGGACCGCAGCGCGGTTGGCGCAGCGGACCGAGCAGTAGCGCTGGCGGCCGTTGCGGGTGACGTCTACGACCACCGCGGAGCATGGGTCCCCCTCCATCTTCCCGGCTTCGCACCGGCTCAGCCGATGGATGCCCCGAGTGGTCAGGTGCAGCGCCGTGCCCACGCTGATCACCGCTCGCAGCACGTCGGGAAGCGAATCGTTGGTGTCGTCGCGGTAGTGGATGTGCCACCCTTCGCGACCGTGATCGGTCAGCCTCGGGTACGCGGTCGCCTGCGCCATCAGCTCGTTGAGCAACCGCGCCCGTTCGCCCGGCTCCGACGCATCGACGACGCGGAGCCATTCATCGATCACGTACCGAGTACGCGCGTGGTCGTCGGGAGACTCGGCGAAGTCCATCGTCATCCCGAACTCCCGGGTCCGGGCCTCGATGCCGACCCGGTCCGCTGGCCAGTCGTCGGCGAGCGAGGCAGCCAGGAGCACGGCGTACTCGCCGTAAGGGTTGAGATGCATAAGACCATTACAGCAGAGTGGCGACCATGACCGACAGCGCAACAGAGGAGTCCCGGCGTGCGGACGCCACCCACGACCACGGCTGGCTCACGGAGTCCAGCCATCAGACCTCGGAGGGCCGAGTCGTCTACGTACGCTGCGCACTCTGCGGCGTACGGCGCGTCGACCTCCAGCCCCATCCGCTCCTACCGCCGCGGGCGCTGAGCCGCGAGCACAGGTGAGCGGAGGAGCGGGCAGCAATCAAGACACGCGCGCCGTCTCAGACTGAGCACCTCTGGTCGACTTCCGAGCCGTGACACGCGTCGTCGCCGGCCACATGACTATGGCGGCAAGGACGAGGAGCGCGCCAGCGGGAGCTTCAGACCAGGGGGCTGTGTCGTGGGAGACATGGCCCGCAGCGATTGGACCAACGAGGAAATATGTCGGCAGCACAGTCGTCGCGGCGATCAGCAGCGCTGTCACCACCATGCTCACGGACCGTGCGATGGACGGCCGGTCTTCGGAAGCCTCGGGCCATTCAGTCGGGATGTACCCACCCGCTGCGATCGCGGCAGCAATGGTCAGCGCGGTGGGCCACAGCACGCCAACGACGATGAGCGCCGTCAGATCGAAGTGGGGAACGGTGACCGGTCTGCCCGCGATCCCAGATGCCAAGACCAGCACGCCGGTGCCGGCGAGCACGGCAGCCGGGATGACGGCGAGCGGCCACAAGATGAGGCGATGAAAGGCGGGCATCAGCAGAAACGGCAGTGCGAACGCCGCGACGGCCAGCAACAGGACCGAGAGCCCGTAGAGCTCAGCCGCATGCCCGATCGAATCCCACGGGCTGGCCGGCCACTGGTAGTCGTAGAGGTGGTCCTGCCGCTTGAGGCAGGCAGGTTCGTCGAAGCCGCCACGCGGGCACACCCCGGACCAGCGTTGCCACGCTGCCATGTAGGCAAGAACCCCTGAGCCGGCGAGTGCGGCTGAGGTGAGCGCGCGTGCGCCGCGGTGTCCCGGTTTCACGCGCTCATGGAAGCATGCCATTCAGCCGTTTGAGGTCGGTGCAGCCGTGCCTCCTCGATGTTGAGGACGGTCTCGCAGTCGCCGCTGGTCGGCCCTTCATGATCATGCGTCGTACTCGCTCCCCGCTCGCGGCTCGACGAGCGGGAGCACTCAGGCAGGCTGGGCGTCGCGGAGGCGCTGCGAGATGACGGTGGTGACGCCGTCGCCGCGCATGGTGACGCCGTAGAGGGCGTCGCCGACCTCCATGGTGCGCTTCTGGTGGGTGATGACGAGCAGCTGCGAGGACTCGCGCAGCTCCTCGTAGATCTCCAGGAGCCGGCCGAGGTTAGTGTCGTCGAGCGCGGCCTCGACCTCGTCGAGGATGTAGAACGGCGAGGGGCGCGCCTTGAAGAGCGAGACCAGGAACGCGACGGCCACCAGGGACCGCTCGCCGCCGGAGAGCAGCGAGAGCCGCTTGACCTTCTTGCCCGGCGGCCGCGCCTCGACCTCGATGCCGGTGGTGAGCATGTTGTCCGGGTCGGTGAGCACGAGCCTGCCCTCACCGCCCGGGAAGAGCCGCGCGAAGACGTGGTCGAAGGCGACGCGTACGTCCTCCCAGGCCTCGGTGAAGACCTGCTCGACGCGGTTGTCGACCTCCTTGACGATGTCGAGGAGGTCCTTGCGGGTCTGCTTGAGGTCCTCGAGCTGCTCGGTGAGGAACTTGTGGCGTTCCTCCATAGCAGCGAACTCCTCCAGCGCGAGCGGGTTGACCTTGCCCAGCGCGCGCAGGTTCTTCTCGGCGATCTTGAGCCGCTTGGCCTGCTCGGCACGGACGTACGGGATCGGCTCGCGCTCGTTGCCGTCCTCGTCGGGGTGCTGCGGGACCAGCTGGTCGGGGCCGTAGTCCTTGACGATCGCCTCGGCGTCGAGGCCGAGCTCCTCGAGGATCCGCTCCTCGAGCTGTTCGATGCGCATCCGCTGCTGGGCGCGGGCCATCTCGTCGCGGTGGACGGAGTTGACCAGCTCCTCGAGCTCCTTGCCGAGGTTGCGCAGCAGCGAGCGGCACTCGCGCAGCGCCTGCTCGCGCCCGGCGCGGGACTCCTCGATCTCAGTGCGGGCCCGGGCAGCCTGCTGCACCGAGACCTCCAGACGGTCCAGCGCGTACGCCACCGCGGTCCCGACCGCTCGCGCGGCCTCGCCCTCGCGTCGCATCTGCTCACGGCGGGCGGCCGCCTTGGCGCGCTGCTCGCGCTCCTGACGGGCCGCGCGGAGCAGCCCCTCGGCACGGCCGGCCAGCGCGCGGGCTCGCTCCTCGGAGGTACGCAGCGCCAACCGCGCGTCCATCTCGCGCTGTCGTGCGTCGCGGGCGGCCTGAGCCAGCCCGTCGCGGGCACTGAGGTCGGGCTCGTCCTCGGGGTCCTCCTCGGCCATGGCGAGGCGCTCCTCGAGCTCGGCGAGCCCGGCGACGGCGTTCTCACGCGCCTCCTGCGCCTGCTCGACGGCGGCCAGCAGCCGCTCGGCCTCGCCGCGAGCAGCACGCGACTGGGCGCCGAACTGGCCGAGCTCTTCGGCCACGGCGGCCAGAGTCGCGTCGGACTCGTGCAGCTTGGCCAGCGCGACGTCGACCCGCTTCTGCGCGGCCAGCCGCTCGGCCTCGAGCCGGGAGGTCTCGAAGGTGGCCCGCTCGGAGACCGCGTGGGCCTCGGCGAGCTGGGCGGTGGCCTCGTCGACCGCGGCCTGCACCTCGATCAGGCTGGGTACGCTGGAGGAGCCGCCGGAGGCGACGTGGGCGCCGATAAGATCGCCCTCACGGGTCACCGCGGTGACCTCGGGGTCCTCCGCCACGAGCGCCTGAGCGTTGGCGAGGTCCTCGACCACCGCGACCTTGTCGAGCAGCCGCGCCACCGCGGGCCGCAGCACCGGCTGGCACTCGACCACGTCCAGCGCGTACTCGGCGCCGGAAGGCAGCGCCGGCCAGCCACCGGTCTCCTCGGGAGAACCGCCCAGCAGCAGCCCGGCCCGTCCGAGGTCCTCGGTCTTGAGGTGCTCGATCGCCCCGACGGCACGCTCAGCGGACTCGACGACGACCGCGTCCGAAGCGGTGCCGAGCGCCGCCGCGATCGCGGCCTCGTAGCCGGAGCGCACCGCCAGCAGGGAGGCAACCGACCCCAGCACTCCCGGAAGGTCCGAACCGAGCAGCGCACCGGCGCCGTCCTTGCGGTTCAGACCCATCTCCAGGGCGTCCTTGCGGGCGGCCAGGGTCGAGCGGTCCCGGTCGGCCTGCTGAGCCTCGGCCTGCAGCTTGGCCAGACGCTCCTCGATGTCCTCGAGCGCGGCAGCAGCGGCCTCGTGCTCGGCGTCGAGGCCCTCCTCCCCCGCGTCCAGCCCGGCGACCTTTGTCTCCAGGGCGGTGAAGTCGCGCTGGGCCCGCTCGGCGCGCGCCAGCGCCTCCTCACGAGCAGCGGTCAGGCGCCCGACCTCGTCATCGGCGGCAGCGGCGCGCGACTTGAGCGCGTTGACCTGACCGGTCAACCGGGCCAGCCCCTCGCGACGGTCCGCGGCGGCGCGCTCGAGCCCCTTGACCCGGCGCTCCTCCTCCGCGGCGGCATCTTCAGCTTCCTTACGAGACTCGACGGCCTCCTCGAGGGAGTAGCGAAGCTCCTCGACCTCGGCGTCGGCCGTCTCCTCCTGCTCGCGGGCCACCTCGGCCTGGGCCTCGAGTTCCTCGGGGTCACGCCCCTGGCGCACCTCCAGGTCCTCGGAGCCGGCCGCGTTGCGTACCCGCTCGGAGGCCAGCGACTGGGTGCCGCGCAGCCGCTCGCGCAGGGAGTTCAGCGCGAACCAGGTCTCCTGTGCGGCGGCCAGCGCCGGCAGGTCCTCACGCAGCGCGGCCTCGAGCACAGCCTCCTGCTCGCGTCCCTCCGCGATGGTCTCCTCGACCTCGGCCCGCCGGGCCAGCAGCGCACCCTCGTCGGCGAGCTCCTTGTCGAGCTCGGTCTTCGCGGTGACCAGGTCGTCGGCGTAGATGCGGGCCTTGGCGTCGCGTACGTCCATCTGCACCGTCTGCGCCTGCCGGGCGACCTCCGCCTGGCGGCCGAGCGGCTTGAGCTGACGGCGGATCTCGACGAGCAGGTCCTGGAGCCGGTCCAGGTTGACCTGCGTGGAGTCGAGCTTGCGGAGCGCCTTCTCCTTGCGCTTGCGGTGCTTGAGGACGCCGGCGGCCTCCTCGATGAAGCCGCGGCGGTCCTCCGGGGTCGCGCGCAGGATCGTGTCGAGCTGGCCCTGACCGACGATGACGTGCATCTCGCGGCCGATGCCGGAGTCAGAGAGGAGGTCCTGGACGTCGAGCAGCCGGCACGGGCTGCCGTTGATGGCGTACTCCGATCCGCCGTTGCGGAACATCGTGCGCGAGATGGTGACCTCGGCGTACTCGATCGGCAGCGCGCCGTCGGTGTTGTCGATCGTCAGCGAGACCTCGGCGCGGCCCAGCGGGGCGCGGCCGGCCGTACCGGCGAAGATGACGTCCTCCATCTTGCCGCCGCGCAGGCTCTTGGCGCCCTGCTCACCCATGACCCAGGCGAGCGCGTCGACGACGTTGGACTTGCCCGAGCCGTTGGGGCCGACGATGCAGGTGATCCCCGGTTCGAGCTCGAGGGTCGTCGCGGAGGCGAACGACTTGAAACCCTTCAGCGTCAGACGCTTGAGGTACATCGGCTTCTCCCCCGGCTCAGGACCACGTGGTCGTACACAGTTCGCAACACATCAGCGTGGCTGAGGTGAGCCAGCAAATCTAATCGCCGCTGCTCAGGGGAACCCCAGCGGGTCGAGGATAACCCGCCGGGGCTGTAGATCTGGGGACCTCGGCCCCCACCGACGGCCGGAGTCAGAGCCCCAGCGTCTGCTTCACCTCGGCCCGCAGCTCCTGCAGATGGGCGTCCGCGGCCGTACGCAGACCGGCGACCGCCTCAGGATCCGGGATGACCCGCTCGGTGAACCGCTCGGCCAGGTCGGCGGCGTCGAAAGCGGAGACATTGGCCTCCAGGCCGATGCGCTTCATGAAGTTGCGGTTCTTGTTGGTCGCGATCATCACGATCGACGGCACGCCGTACATCGTGGCCACCACCGAGCCGTGGAACTTCATGCTCGCGAACGCGGTGCACTCCCCGATCGCCCGGGTGAGCTCGTCGAGGTCCTCGGTGTAGACGACCTCCTTGCCCGGGATGTCGAGGTCGTCGGCGTTGGCCACGTCGCGGCGGCCGACGTCCATCGTGCCGAGGATGAGATGACGTACGCGCCACCCCTCCGCGATCGCCTTGCCGGCCATCTCCTCGACGCGTGAGTAGTCGTCGGGCTCGTCCAGGTTCGGGCGGTAGCGGGTGACCACGCCGAGGATCGGCGCCCCCTCGGGCTTGGTCGCCGGGGGAAGGTCCAGCGCGCAGACCATGTCGGGGGCGACCTTGATGTCCAGGCCGGCGGAGATGTTCTCGAGGATCCAGTCGGCGGTCGGCTGGTCGCGGACCCCGATGAACTTCACGTTCGGGTGCTCGAGGAACTTCTTGTGCCTCTCGATGATATGCGGCTTGATCTCGGTGTTGCGGTAGATCGGCACCCCGATACCGACCACGAAGACGGGCTTGGCCAGCATCTTGTGGTTGAAGTAACGCGGGTCCGCCTGCCACGACTGAAGGATGTCCCCGCCGCCGATGAGGATGGCGTCCACCTCGTCGACGATCTCCGCGAGCGGCCGGTCGTAGTAGGGCTTGGTCATGTTGTCGGCGAGCACCCGCAGCTCGAACTCCTCGCCGAAGTACTGCTCATAGACCGACAGGAACAGCTCGTCGCCGTAGTTGCCGGCCCCGAAGAACCCGGCGAGCCCGATGACCGGCTTGCGCCCGCGGCGCTCCCGGCGGGCCAGCGCCGCCCTGATCTGCTCCTTGAGCGGGTCGGGAAGGCGGCGGGCCGCGGACCGCAGGACCGGGTGATGGCGCAACGAGGACAACGGAGAGCTCCTGGGGGGATCACGAAACGGGCCACCGACGGTGGCGAACCGCGCGAGCGTAGCGACGCTGGGTTGTCCCCGGCGCCCGTCGGCCGAACCTCAGGTGAACGCTCGGCGACCATCTACCCCGGTGGTCGAGCTGGTCGAGACCCCGAAATGGTCGAAACCGACCCTGAGAATCAGAGTCGGTTCCCCCTGAACGAAGCTAGCCGCGAAACACGAAATAGCTCTCGCTCGTGGTGTTGCAGAGTTGCCCGCAGGTCAGGCGGGCTGCATCTCCTGCATCGAGGTGTCCAGGTCTGCGGTGTGAGCCGCGACCAGAGCGTCGTTCTCCGTCTTCAGAGTGAGAACGAGATCCTCGAGCTCACGCACACGCGCACGAAGCCGAGCATTCTCGGCTGTGAGGTGGGCGGGAGTCCGCAGGTCGCTGCTCATGTAACCGATCAGCGCCTTCGCCATGAATACGTTTCCTTCGTTGGAATCACTAGAAGTTCCCGCGATACCGGGCCGTCTACAAGGGTGACACCGTTATCGACAAGCGTCAACGTCGCGCGTCCAAAGCCGGGACCTCCGACCATGCATTCACCGCGAATACGGCCGAAATGTGAGTGGATCGCACTCAACTTCGGCTCATTTCCGGCTCAGCCGCGGCGGCGGCGCTCACGCAGCTGCATGAGCTCCTTCTTCTCCTTGCTGGTCAGCGAGTCGGCGCCCTCGGCGTGGATCTTCTCGAGGAGCTCGTCCATCCGCTGGTCGTCCTTGGAGACGGTCGAGGACTCCCAGGGGCCGGTGACAACGGTCGGGCCCGACTTGCGCTTCTTCGCCTTGGCGGGCTTGGCCGGCTTCGGCTGGCCTGGACTGCCGGCCACCTGCGGGATCCAGGGGAATCGGTCGAGCAGCCCGAACTGGCGCGCCACGAAGGCGTTGACGGCGAGGCCGACGACGAAGACGAGCAGCATCACCCAGCTGCGGTAGCCGAGGTACTGGATCAGCTGGATGCCGACCAGGATCACACCGAAGAGCCAGGCCGGGATGTTGAACATGAACATCCGGTCGGGCCACTGCGCGATCCACAGCAGCACCACCATCATCTCCAGCATCCCGAGGCCGGCGAGGAGGTAGTTCGGGTCCAGCACTGCGCCGAAGACGACGGTCAGGAACGAGAGCACCGCGGTGAAGGCCACCAGCAGCCAGGCGAACCGGACCTTGCCGAGCTCGTTGCGCTCGAGGTCGGAGCCGAAGTACCAGAAGAAGAAGATCGCCAGGACGTCGAAGATGCTGAACTGCGGGTAGGCGAACGGCCAGGTGACCAGCGTCCACAGCTTGAGCTCGGCGAGGTTGGGCTGGATCAGGGCCAGCCCGGCCAACACACCCTGGCTGCCCATCACGGCGAAGAGGATCAGCCCGACGATGCTCGTGAAGACCACGAGCCACGTCGTGGTCACCCCCAATGAACCGATGTGGAACCAAGGCTCGTGGGGGTAACGACCGCCTGGGGTCAACCGGAAACGTTCTCGCACGGGGCGAGCCTATCCACGCATTGGTTGCCGCGTCAGCAGGGCACTCCCACCGACCTTCTCGATGTTGCCCAGATCAGGCGGCAGCGCCGGATCGTTGCGCCACGGATGCTGCCTGAAGGCCGCCCGGGCGCCGTACCTGTCGATCATCGCGATCAGAGCGGTGAGGTCCTCGGCCCGGTCTTGGGCGACCAGCCACGCCATCAGCCGTTGAGCACGTGGAACCGCCGTGTTCTCGAACGGCACCCCGGCGTCGTACCAGAACTCCAGGACGGCGCCGCGCAGCAGCTTCCAGTAGCGGCTCGGGTCCTCGGTGTCGGGGTGAACCGCCGCGCGGAAGTGCTCCCACATGTCGATCGGCAGGACCTCGACGAGCAGGGTCTCCATGAGCTTCGCCGAACCGGCCGCGCGAACGAGGTCGATGGTCTGACGTTTGGTGTCGATCCGCTCGACGAGGTTCGCGATCTGCGCACGCTTCTGCGTCGCCGAGGACCGGTCGGAGCGGACCTGCCAGTCGTAGACGATCTCCGTCATGACGTCGAAGGAGTCGGCGGCGAGGAACACCTGGGTGAGCGCGACCTGGTCCTGGTAGCGGGTGCGCTCGGGGAACGCGATCGCGTTCTCCGTCCAGAACGACCGCCGGAAGATCTTGTTCCACACGAAGATGTCGGCGAGCATCAGCGGCGCGTCCTCGATCCGGCACCTGAGCCGCTCCTCCGCGTGGTTGCGACGCATCAGCGGCGTCATGAACCTGCGTTCCACCCCGTCATCGACCGCGACCCGCTCTGCCGCACCGACCGCGAAGTCCGAGCCCGTACGCCGCAGCGACCGCACCATCGCCGACCACGCATCCTGCGGAAGGGTGTCGTCGGGATCGACGAACGTCAGCAGCTCGCCGGTCGCCGCGTCGATCCCGGTGTGACGCGCTCGCGACACCCCCGAGTTCGGCTGGGTGATGACGGTGACGCAGGCTTCCTCGGCGGCAAGCCGCCGCAGGATCTGCGCCGACCCGTCGGTCGAGCCGTCGTCGACGACGATCACCTCGAGCTTCGAGATCTCGCTCCGCGGCTGGTCCAGGACGCTGCGCAGGCTCTTCTCGACGTACTCCGCCACGTTGTAGACCGGTACGACCACGCTGAGCGTCGGCCTGCCACGCAGCAGCCCCCTGGCCCGACGGACCCCGGCCTCGGTCCGATGGCGCCAGTCCGTCACGCCGGTCCGTTCTCCGACGGAACGCCCCCGAACTGGTCTCACAGCGGGAGGTCCTTCTCTGCGGCCAACTGCGGGTCCCGCTGCTCGTACTCGCTGATCCGGTCACGGAGCGACCGCTTCAATGCGTTGAGGCCGTAGATCTCCTCGGTCGCCGCGACCAGCGCCGCAACCACCTCTGCTTCCTCGGGTGTTCCCGTGGCGGGGCGGAAGACATGGGTCGGTGTGAGGTTGTAGGTGCCTGTCTGGGCGTAGCCCATTCGGCTCATCCATGGGGAGACCTTCTGGTATCCCGCCAGCGTTCCACACTCGACGTACAGGAGAGGGCGGTCGCGGGCGATGAGATCGGCCGCGCCATGGAGCACATCGATCTCGGCTCCTTCGACGTCGATCTTGAGCGCCGCCACCCGGGCCGGAAACTGCTCGTCGTCGAGCGCGACGACCTCGAAGTCGCCCTCGTCGTCCGCCACCGCGACGGACTGTGCCCCCAAGTTCGTCGCGTCGAGGTCTGCCATGGTGCCGCGTGCGGACTTCGCGTGGACGCCGACTTCACGGACGACGACACGTTCACCGAGGTCGTTGGCCTCGATGCTGGCTCTGATTCCCGCGACCAGTTCGGGGTTCGGCTCGTACGCCACTATTTGGAGCCGTCCGACCACCGCCAGGTACAGGGTGTGGTTGCCGATGTTCGCCCCGACATCGACCACGAGGTCTCCTGGCTCGAGAGCAGCGACCATCGCCTCGAGCATCTGTTCTTCGTAAGGGCGGCCGGTCTTCACCAGGTTCGACTGGATGTAGTCCGTTGCGGCATGCGGGACACAGACCGCGTAACTCCGCCCCGCGACCTCGATCGCCGTCATCTGAGCCGGGGATGTCGTCCTGTCAATCATTCGTGATCACTTTCGCAGCGCAAGGATGGGACGGAACTGGTTCCGCGACGCTCCAGGTTTGTCACAAGGCGTCTTCGATGGCGCGGCCCAGGTACGGCGCAAGGGTGCGCGTGTAGGTGAGGGTCAGGTGTTCACCGTCATCACGGTAGACGATGACGTGACCGACGACCGGCCGGCAGAACTTCGGTTCGCAGTAGAGATCCGTCAAGTCCACCAGCACCGCGTTCGGGTCGATGGCCACGGCCTCTGCCAGTCCCGACGGCGGAAGGACCTTCCGGCGCGGCTGCGCACACGCTGAAGCTGCGTCAAGCCGCTGCGCCTCCACGCAAGCCATCGTTCCTTCCGGCATCGCCGGGTTGTCCTCGATCGCGATCACGGGCACCTTTCGAGGGGCCGGCCGGTGCGCCCACGCGCGGGCCAGCCCGTCAGCGGTCTCATCGACCGAGGTCGTCACATCGTCACCGGCCACGATCGGAGAGGAGTTTCGCGCCTTGGAGGTGAGGATCGCGTCCAGATCATCAGCCTTCTCGACGTACGCGCTGATGCCACGTCGCCACTCCTGGCACATCCGGTGGTCTGCGGTGCTGTCCTTCTGGAGGTCAGACTCCGTCCAGTAACAGCCGACTCGACCAGCGACATCGATCCGCCACCCGAACTCGTTCGCGATGTCCTCGTACGCCCCGACCATCTGGTCGTTGTGGGAGTCGCCAACCGCAAGCAGTCGCCTGCTGTAGCCGGTCTTCGGACCGAGCTGGCACATGACGACGTCACCGGTCTTGGCGGCCGAGCTCGACCAGCATTCGGCTCGGTTCGCCTGGTCCGTTACGAGGTCGGACGGGTTCGGGACGAGAACACCCTCCAGATCGGGGTTCTCGCACGTCGGATCGGCGAGCTCGGCTGCGCCCAGACATGGCAGGTTCCGGGCGAGCAGGGTCTTCGCCTTCTGTTCCGACTCAGCTGCGCTGATCGCCTGCGCCGTCAGTCCAGCCGCAGCGACGGCCAGCACGACCACCATTGCCGCAGCGCTCCACAGTCCGACCGAAACCGGAGAGCGTCCGCCAAGAAGCCTCGTGGAGAAACGCACACGGTTCTCCCACTGGGTCGTACTGAGCCATGCGAGAGGGAACGTCACGCCGAGGATCAGCAGCTTTGTCCCCACGTTCAGAGGCGCACCGGTGATGTAGGGCACCAGGATGATGAGCGGCCAATGCCAGAGGTAGATGGCGTACGAGGTGTCTCCGACGATGGACACGGGTCGCCACGACCCGACTCGCGCGAGGAACGTCCCGCGGCCCAGCCAGATGGCGAGGGCAGCGCCGCTCACCGGAACGAGGGCAGCGACTCCTGGAAATGGCGTGGCGCTGGTGTACTGCGTCGCTGCTGTCGCGATCATGGCAAGGCCAAGGGCCACCCACAGAGTGCGCGCCGTCCTCGACGCGATCGCCGGCAAGAACCCGATGAGAACTCCGGCGGCGAACTCCCACGCCCGGGTGAAGGTGGAGAAGTATGCCTCTGGGCTGTTCGCAGTGAGCCAGACGCCGTAGGTGAAAGATGCACAGACGATGAGCGCGAACAGGAATCCGGCGAGTCGTCGGGTGGTGAGATACGAGCCGGGGCCGATCGACCGGGACAGCAGCACGACGGCGAGTAGCAGGAGCGGCGTGAACGCGTAGAACTGCTCCTCGACGGAGAGGCTCCAGAAGTGCTGAACCGCAGAGGGCTTGTTGTCGGCGGCGAGGTAGTCCACGCTCGCCCAGGCGAGCCGCCAGTTCTCGACGTACAGGCTCGAGGCGGCGATCTCCGTCAGGAACTGCGACCAGAGACTTCGCGGCACCCAGATGAACGTCGCGACGGCGCTCGCCAGCAGGACGAGGAGCGACGCCGGTAGAAGCCGTTTCGCACGCCGGGCCCAGAACGCGCCCAGGCGAATGCGGCCGGTCGTCTCCATCTCGCGGAGCAGGTGACTTCCGATGAGGAACCCGGAGATGACGAAGAACACGTCCACGCCGACGTACCCGCCACTCAGTCGGCCCGGAGCGAGATGGTAGGCGAACACAGAAAGGACCGCGATCGCGCGCAGCGCTTGAATGTCTGGCCGGAACACACCAGGCCGCGGCTGTGCACTCGATGCCGTACGCGCATCGTCCGACCGCGTGCTCGTCGCGGTCGTCATGAAACTCCCTCGTCCACATGCACCGTCATGGCCGTCAGAGAAGCGGCGCCGTGTCGACGTCGTCCGGGCCGATCACGCGACCGTCGTCCGCGACACCTCGGATGCGCTGCAGCAAGGCATCGCGGGAGACTCCCACGCCGTGCTCGAGATGATCGAACACCTTCTCCAGCACGAGGTCGTTGTTGCCCTGGAAAGCGTTGCGGCGCCACAGAGCGACCGTCTGGGCCTCCTGGATCTGCTGGTAGCCGGCCCGCTCGCGCGGCATCCAGACCGGGTAGCCGTTGGCGGTCGCCATCGCCTTGAGCCACAGGTCGTCGGCGTACAGCGCGGTCTCGGAGATCGCGTCGAGGTCGAAGGTCGCTGTGGGCAGCGAGTGCGGCGGGTAGAGCACCCCTCCGATGCCTGTCGGAAGGAGCTGATAGCTCGCCTTGCCACGCAGATAGTTGCAGTCGTAGATCCACCCGTCGTAGGAACGAAGGGTGCCCTCGGGCCGGAACATGGCCAGGTTCGCACGCTGGCAGATGATGGCGTGGGGGTTCGCCAGGTGACCCTCGTACAGGGTCTCGACGAGGTTCTCGTCGTAGACGACGTCGTCGTCGACGGTGACGACGAGTGCGTCGGGATACTCCTGTACCGCGTAGAAGTACTTCTTGTGCGGCGCGATGTCGCCGTCCACCCAGCGGATCCGGAAGCAGTCGTCCTGACGTTCCAGGACCTCGTTCGGGACATCGGCCTCTCGGTTGGGGAAGTTCTCGGTGGAGAGCCACAGGAGCACCTTGTCGGGGCGCTTCGTCTGGTCCACGAGGGAGTCGATGCACGGGCCGATGGTGAGCATCCGGTGAGGAATCGAGGTGAGCGAGACCACGACGTCGCGGGTGGCAGAAGGAACTCGTCCACGGCGTCGATCGGCCCTCGACGTGGCCGGCTGGATCCTGCGGCCGGCCCCGGCGGCGATCCGGCGCTCGAACAGACCGGCGAGGTCCTTGGTGTACGCGTCCATGCTGGCCCGCTCGTCATACGCCCGGCGGGATGCTTTGCCCATCTTCTCGAGCGTCGAGGCCTTCTTGTCCATCACGGCCATGAAGGCGTCGCGGAGGGACATCACGTCGCCGGTGTCGACCACTAGGCCGTTCGCGTTGCTGACCATGTACTTGGCGCCGACGTTCTCCGTCACGATCAAGGGCTTGGACAGCATCGCTCCCTCGAGTGCGACGAGGGAGCACGACTCGTCGCGCGACGCGACGACCACGGTGTCCATCTGTGAAAGGAGCTCGATCTTCTTTCGCTCGTCGGAGATCACACCGTGGTAGTGAATGTTCTCCTCGTCTGCGATCTGGCCGAACACGTAGGAGCTGACCGACGTACCACTGTTGATGAACCCACCTGCGAAGTGCAGCTCTGCGCGAGCCCGATACTCCTCCGGCATGGCCTTGTAGGCGGCGATGAAGACGTCGAATCCCTTGCGGTGCTCGATGGTGCCGAGCTGGACGAACCTGAACTTGCCGCCGGCCGCGATCTCGTACGGCTGTGCGTACTCGGAGACGTCCACGACGCTGTTACGCACGACCTCGACGGGCCCGTCGGCGTGCTCCGCGACGGCTGCAGCCGCGTACTCGCTGACCACGCAGATGCTGCGGCTCTGACGCAGCGTCTCCTGGCGCTCCGGGGCTGCGGCGAAGAAGTCAGGCAGGTTGGTCGCCTCACGCACGTACCAGACGAGCGGGATCCGGCCCTCCAGGGCGCGCACGTAGTCGTCGGTCGCGACCGTGTTGCACACGACGAGCTCGACGCCGCTCTCGATGAGCTTGCTGATCCGCTTCGGGCCCAGCTGGCCGGCGCGCATCACCTTCACGGAGACGCCGAGAGCTGCGAACTCCTTCGAGAAGGGGCCGGGCTTCGCGGTCCAGACCACGGGCTCGTACCCCAGAGACATCGCGACCTTGCACATCCGGTGCAGGCTCCGGGGCGTGCCGGTGTAGGTCATCTCCGGGGACACGAACACGATGCGCCGCGAGCGCGAGACCTGGGCGGAGTCCTTCGACTCGCCAGCAGGCTCGAGGGCCCGGATCGGCCCACCGAGGTCGAACAGGTCACCGAATCGCTCGGTGTGCGTCTCCTCGCCGAACAGAGCCGGTGTGGCGTCGTAGAGGAAGTCCTTGTAGACCTCGTGGGAGTACGACTCGTTCTCGATCGCCGCCTTCAACGGGTTGAACGCAACATACGGAGAGATCGGGCGGATGTCCTGGTAGTTCTTGGAGCGGGCCAGGTACGCCTCGACGAAGTCGACGATCCCGCGCTGCATCTCGGTGATCTGCTCGACGTTGCGCGGAGCGTTGTTCCCGCGGACGGCAACAGCTCGGCCATCCTCGAACCCGTAGCCCACAACGCTGGAGGCGACCTCGGTGAACAGGTACTCGAGCGGGTGGTGCAGCAGGTCCGTCTTGCGTGCTGCCTTCGGTCCACTGGGCATCATGAACCTGGTCAGGTCCAGGTTTGCCATCGGCGAGTAGGCATATGCGCTGATGAAGCCGTCGGACACCATGTCGGTGACCTGCTCGGTGCGGCTCGTGCACATCAGCGCGCCGGAGACCTCGAGAGCTCGGTCAGCCAACGCGGTGCGGAAGAAATGCCGAAGGGCGGTGATACAGGTGCCGCTCCAGCCGATGTCGACGATCAGCACCCGCTTGGCATCGCCGACGGCCGCACTGAAGTACTCCTTCGCCGCGTCGACGCTGGTGCGGTTGTGCTCCTCGATGACGTGCTTGTGGTCCCAGAAGAACCGATCCAGACGTCGCCGCGTGGCGCTGGCCGGGAACAGGAACCGCTCGATGTCCGCTTCGTCCAGGTACGGCAGCAGGTAGTCGAACCCCGTGTCGATCAGGAGCTGCTCGATGGTCTTGGTGTTGTTGGACTCGTTGAACCAGCGGAAGAAGGAGCGCCCGACGAAGTCGTCGAAGTTCAGGTCGAGCGTGATCCCGGCGGCCGCATAGCGGGAGATGTCGATGTAGACGCCCTCTGCGCTGCCGTAGAAGCGGTCGTAGACGCGCGAGATCACGTCGCAGTCGCGGCCGCAGAACAGGATCCGGTCGATGCCCTTCTCGCGTACGACCGACTCGAGGAACTCGCAGAACCCCGCGGCCAGGACACCGCCGACGCGGTAGCCGTGCGTGTAGTGCAGGCCTTCGGTCCAGGTGCCGGAGCCGATCGAGTTGTTGACGGCCGCGCCGTAGAAGCTGCCCGCCAGCGTCTCCATGTACGGCTCCCGAACGAGTCGTCGCTGGTCCTCGTTGTACACGGCCGGAAGACCGACCCGTTCGGACTGTTCGACATCTGCCTCGAGGTTGTCGCCGACGTGGACGATCGACGTCTCACTGCCGTAGTACTCCAGGAGGACCTGCTGCAGCGTGCCGTCGCCCTTGCGGCGAAGGTACTCGTTCGACAGGTAGATCTTCTCGTAGCCCGCATATCCGTTGCGGACGAGCATCTCCTCGATGACCTCCCGTGAAAGGTACATGTCCGAGGTGAACACGACAGTCTTGCCCTTGGCGAGGAGCCGGTCGAAGACGTCCTTGATGAACGGGTTCGCTTCGGCCAGCTCGATCTCGAGGTCGCGCTCGAGCACCTCCCACTCCGGTTCCGCGCCGTATCGCTCCACCATCACGGCGTAGATCTCACGCAGGGTGACCTCTCGGGACCCCTTGTAGTTGTCGTTCTCCCGACGCGCGTGCTCCTCCGCCTGCTTGCGGATACTCGGGAACCTGTCGATGCCGAGCCTCGACCCCAAGATCCGGAAGACATCCTTCGGGAACTCCACCGCTCGGTACAGCGCCGTATCGAACACATCGAACGAGACGACGTCGTACGCGGCCAGGGTCTCGACCATCTCCTCGACGCTGAGCCGCTCAGCACTGTCGGGCTTGAGGTAGTACGGCCGCCCGCTCTCCAGCTCGGTGCCATCGGGCTCTCCCAGCCGCGCGCGAAGGCGCTCGATCTTCGCGTTCAGACCCGACTGCCGGTCCAGGAGCCGGGTGTAGCGGGACACGACCGGACCGCCGCTGGTCGGACGACCGAACAACACCAGCTTGTGTTCGCCGTCCACCTCTGCGACGCGCACCATCCGATGACGCAGCCCGAGCTTGTTGGTCGGTTCCTCGCCCATACCGGCAGGCATGGTTCCTCCTTGTGTTTCTGGGTGACGACAGTGCGGGCCTTCGAGTCGGCCTGCGGTGGGTCTGGTTTCGATCGAGCTGGCTCTCACGGCCCGCCGCGATGCGGGCTACTTCTCGATGACCTGGGTTCGCAGCTGTGGCGAACGGGCATCCCGCTTGAACGAGTTGCGGATGACACGAGGTCCGGAGGTCATCAAGGACCCGATCCTGAAGGACACCGACCTGCGCGTGTCGGCGAGCTCCCGATCACGGCCCTGGAGCTCTTGCTCGAGGGTGACCACACGGTTTCGCAACCGCTTGCGTACGGCTGAGGTGACCCCGGCTGCCGCCGCGACCGCGTCGGCGAGATACGTCGCCACGATCTCGGCGCACATCGGGCTCATCGCCGCGTACTGCCACCATCGCTCAGCGAAGTCGGCCGAGACATCCATCCATGGCTTGCGCTTGTCCGCGAAGTGGATGATGACCGGCGAGCTCATCGCCTCGTCGTACTCGTCCTGGGACCAGACCCGCTGGACGGCCGGCCTGCTCCAGAACTCCTCTACGTTCTTGGGGCCGTACTTCGTCATCAGGTTGAAGCGGAGCGGAAGATGGCGGATGCCGTCGTAGCAGACGATGTTGATGATGTCCTGGTCGTCTGAGTCGAACTCCTTGGCGGAAAGCTCGAGGAACTTCTCGACCAGACCCTCCTCACGCATCTTCTTCAGGTTCATCACCATGACGCCGGAGTTGACGTAGCGCTGGAAGGAAGGGAGGCCCATCGCTCGCGCGGCCTCGGCCGAACGAAGGTGGTACGCGGCCGCCGGCACCGCGGCGACGTACACGTCATGCACGTCCTGCGCGTAGAGCGGCGACAGATCGTTCTCGATGATGGTGTCCACGTCGAGGTAGATGATCTTGTCGACGTCCGGAAAGAGGTCGGGCAGCTTGAGCCGGAAGTACGCAGGTGCCGTCAGGTGCGAGGTGCTGACCTTGACGTCGGCGAAGCCTTCGACGACGACGAACGTAACGGTGTTGCCCGGGTAGCGACTCTCGAAGCTGAGGATCTGGTCGCGTACGTCCGCCGGGTACTCCTCCGCCACCAGGATCTTGAGGTCGTACCTGGTGTCGGTTCCCGAGTTCTCCAACATCGACGTGATCGCCACCGACATGGGCTTCGCGTAGTTGAGGTCGGCGGCCATGGCGACCGGGATGGTTCGGGTCTGCTCGGCCTGAGCGTTGGCTACGCGGGGTTGCGGTAGTTCCAGATCCTGCGGGCGCGTTGTGGGCGCATGATCGGATACGGCGAGCTTGTGGGGAGCCACCTGTTGTCCTTGTCGAGCTGTTGACCAACCGATGGCAGGGCGTGTGGTTCACGCCTGTGCGGTATGGGTGGGCCGTGGTTTGTCTTCCCCGAGATCCGGATGACCACGTCGCCACCCGGCAAAACCGCCAGCCCGAACAAGGCGGTGCATCGTCCGCTCCCCCGCCCGGAGCAGAGCTGCACCCAGGACGAACGGAGACGAACGGACCAGAGATTAACCCACTGGAATCCGGTTTCCTTAACCAACGCTGAGGATCGTCGGAACTGTCATATGGCCGCAACATTCGGAGGATCCGAAGGGGCTGTGGGCAATAGCCCAAATGGACTATTTACCCCTGGATTCGGCGGACTCGAGGTGCCGGCTGGCAGGTGGGGCAGAAGTAGGAGGAGCGGTTCATGAAGGCGGTGCGACGCATCTGCGCACCGCACCGGTCGCAGGGCTCGCCCTCACGTCCGTACGCAGCGAGCGACCGCTCGAAGTAGCCCGACTCGCCGTTCACGTTGACGTAGAGCGCGTCGAAGGACGTGCCGCCCTGGGCCAGCGCCTCGGTCATCACGTCGCGTACGTGGCCGAGCAGCTCGCGCACCTTCGGGCCGGTCAGCCGGTCCCCCGGCCGTTCGCCGTGCAGCTTCGCGCGCCAGAGCGCCTCGTCGGCGTAGATGTTGCCGACGCCGCTGATCACGCTCTGGTTGAGCAGGATGCGCTTGATGCCGCTGGAGGAGCGGCGTACGCGGGCCACGACCGCCTCCGCGTCGAAGGCGGCCTCGAGCGGGTCGGGGGCGATGTGGACGATCTCGGGCGGGAGCTCGGCTCCGCCGGGGCTGATCGAGAGGCCGCCGAACATTCGCTGGTCGACGAAGCGGAGCTCGCGGCCCTCCGCGGCGCCGTCGAGGCGGATGCGGACGCGCAGGTGCCGCTCGTCGGGCGACTCCGGCGGCTGGACGAGCATCTGCCCGCTCATGCCCAGGTGGGCCATGAGGGCGTCGCCGGAGTCCAGCGGCAGCCACAGATACTTGCCGCGGCGGCGGGCACCGGTGAGAACGCGGCCCCTCAGCTCCTCGGCGAAGGCCGAGGCACCGGCGAGGTGGCGGCGTACGGGCCTGGGGTGCAGGACCTCGACGGCGACGATCCTCGCGCCGAGAACGTGGCGCTCGAGGCCGGCGCGTACGACCTCGACCTCGGGGAGCTCAGGCAAGGACAGTCCGTCTCAGGCGGAAGAGGAGGCGGCGGCTTGGATCTCGCCGTAGGCCGTCTCCGCGGCGGCCTGCTCGGCCTCCTTCTTGGAGCGGCCGACGCCGTTGCCGTAGAGCTGGTCGCCGACTCGGACCTTCGCGGTGAAGGTCTTCATGTGGTCGGGGCCCTCGTCGGTGATGACGTATTCGGGCACACCGAGTGCACGCTCGGCGGCGAGCTCCTGCAGGGAGGTCTTCCAGTCGAGCCCGGCACCGAGGTCGGAGGCCGCCTCGATGAGGGGGTCGAAGAGTCGGTGGACGAGGACCGTGGAGACCTCGATGCCACCGGAGAGGTGGACCGCTCCGATCACCGCTTCCACGGTGTCGGAGACGATCGACGCCTTCTCGCGCCCACCGGTGGCCTCCTCGCCACGGCCCAGCTTGATGTGCTGGCCGAGGCCGATGGCCTGACCGACCTCGGCCAAGGCGCGGGCGTTCACAACTGCCGCCCGCAGCTTGGCCAGCTTGCCCTCGGGCAGGTCGGGGTGGATGCGGTAGAGGGTCTCGGTGACAACGACGCCGAGCACCGAGTCGCCCAGAAACTCCAGGCGCTCGTTGGTGGGCAGGCCACCGTTCTCGTAGGCGTAGGACCGATGGGTCAGCGAACGCTCAAGCAGCTCGGGGTCCAGGATCGGATCCCCGAGCGCTTTGCGAAGCTCGGCGTAGTTGGTCAGGAGACTAACCGCGTGTCAGATCAGAGGACCTGGCGACGCTCGGCGCGAGCGCCGTACTGGCCGCACTCGCCGCACGCACGGTGCGGGATGTGCTTGGCGCCGCAGGCGGGGTTCGCGCACGTCACCAGGGTCGGCGCAACGGCCTTCCAGGCCGAGCGGCGGTGGCGGGTGTTGCTGCGCGACATCTTCCGCTTCGGGACAGCCACTGTTTTCTCCTCTTATTCGGCCGGTCGGATCTCGACCGGCTACTGAAGCCTAGTTACTGGCGAACTCTAGTTGCTGGGCTCATCTTTCAGCGAAGCCAGCCCCGCCCAGCGCGGGTCGACCTTGTCGCCGTGGTTGTGCCCGGGATCATCCGCGAGCCGCGCCCCACACTCGGGGCACAGTCCCGGACAGTCGTCCTGGCACATCGGCTGGAACGGCAGTGCGAGCACCACCGCATCCCTGAGCACCGGCTCGAGGTCGATCAGGTCGCCCTCGGTCCGGCTGGTCTCGTCGTCCTCGTCAGGGGCCTGGCCGTCACGAGAGTCGTTGTAGACGTACAGCTCCTGGATGTCGACCTCGGCTTCATCCTCGATCGGCTCCAGGCACCGCACGCACTCGCCCTCGAGGACAGCAAAAGCCGTCCCCGTGACCAGCACACCCTCCATGACCGCCTCGAGCCGCAGGTCGAACTCGACCGACGAACCCTCAGGGACAGAGAGGACTTCAATACCAAGATCCGCCGGCGCCGGCACCGTCAGCTCTACGTGACGCTCGGACCCCGGGCGGCGGCCGAGCTCGCGTGTATCGAGCACGAGCGGCGCTCTCGGGTCCAGGGCAGTCATGTTTCACTTCCGGATGAGGGCACGACAGATCAGATGAGATCTTACCGGGACCGGACGACGGCGACCAAAAGGACGGTCACCACACCGATCACGCACGCCACACCGGCGACGCCCGCGGCGACCCAGGCCGCCGACTGGAAGACAGGCGCGGTGGCCAGGTCGCCACCGCCGGGGTTCGGCGGGGCGATGTGGGCGGCGAAGACCGCGAACGCCGCCGCGGCCCAGACCGCGACCGCCGGCCCCGCCAGGCGTGGGGTGGCGGCGAGCCCGAGTGCGGTGAGCAGGCTCGTCACGACGGTGAGCGGGATGAGATAGCGCCAGTACGCTCCCCCGCCACCGGCCGCGTAGTTGAGCTGGATCCCGACGATGACCGCGGTCAGGGCGAGCAGCAGCAGCGCCGTCGCCACCCGTACGGGCTCGCGTCGCGGCCGGGACAAGGCGCGGAGGCCGACCACCAGGCCGAGCACGAGCGGAGCGAGGGTGAGCACGGCGCCGATGGTGACATGCTGCTGGAGAGCCGGCGGGATCAGGAGCTGGCGCCAGATGTCCGGGTCGGTGGCGACGTCGAGCACGGGGCGTACCTCCCGTTCCTCGAGGGGGCTGCCGGGCTTGCCGACCAGGTCGGTCTGCATGCCGGACCAGTTGCCGGTGGCGCGGAAGTTGCGAATGTAGAACCATGCGTTGACGGCGACGGCGAGGAGCACCGCGACGCCCAGACGCAGGATGCCCGCCCAGTCCCGGCGCGGGCCGAACAGCCAGACCAGGCCGAGGGTCGTCGCGCACAGGCCGATGAAGACGACAGCGGGGAGCCGGGTGCCGAGGGCGGCTGCGGCGTACAGGCCGAAGAGCACCAACCCGCAGGTCCGGGGCCCGTTGCGGAGCAGCCAGACGGTCTGGCCGACCAGGAGGGTGGCCCACAGCACGAACAGGTTGTCGTTGAAGACGACGCCGCCGAGCCTGGTCAGCGCCGGGCTGAGCGCGGTGACCAGCCCGGCCGCGATCGACACCTCGGGGCGGCTGGGGACGATCTGGCGCGTCGTCCACATCACCGCGGCCACGACCAGGCAGGTGATCACGAGGGCGATGCCGCGTGCAGCCATCCCGGCGGCGAGCAGGTGGCCGGCGTCGGTGAGCGGTCCGACCGCGGGTGCCAGCAGCAGGTAGAAGAGCGGTGGATGCTGGCCGGTCCAGTCGAAGGGCAGCGTGTAGCCCCAGATCTGTGGCATCCGCATCGGGTCGCCGATGCTGATCAGGGTGCCGTGCCAGAGCTGGTAGGCGTGGTCGACGTGAGCGACCTCGTCCTTGGTGCCGTAGAGCGGCGAGGAGAGCGCGTAGCCGGCACACACGCCGGCACAGGTGATGAGGTTGGCGATCAGGCCGGCGGTCCAGAGCTGTGGTGCGGTGGGCCGTGCGGTGGGCACAGAGGTCTCCCGAGTGGTTCGTTGGGTGAGGAGGCTGGTGAGGGAAGGTCGCCGGCGCGACGGGTCAGGAAGGCGGCGCCCAAGGCGACGACGACATCGACCAGGACGGCGATGCCGCGGGCCAGCAGGGCGACCAGTAGCGCCAGCCCGGGCGAGAGGACGCCGGAGAGGGCGACGACCAGGACCGCCTCGCGCAGCCCGGCGCCGGCCGGGAGCCCGATCGCGGCCATGCCCAGGCTGAACCCGAGCGCGTAGCCGCCGACGCTGGCCAGCAACGAGGGCAGCGGATCGCCACCCAGGCCGACCACGACCACCCAGATCTGGAGGCCGAGCAGGAGCCAGACGACGCCCTGCAGTGCGAGCGCCGTGCCGATCCCCCGCCAGGTCGGCAGCACCTCGAGCGGCTGGCGTCGCAGCAGCCGCAGCCCGGTGTCGACCACCTTCGCGAAGACCGGCGGATGCAGCGCCACCAGAATCAGCGGCAGGAGCAGAATCGCCCACCAGTAGCGCGCGAACGTCTCCTGCCCGAGGAACGGCATCAGCAGCACCGAGACCATCACCCCGGCGCCGACGGCGATCGCCAGCACGAGGACGCCCTGGGTCAGGGACGTACGCCGCGGCACCCGCTCGGCGCGGGCGAGCTCCATCTGCCCGACGATCGTCCACACCGAGCCGGGCAGGTACTTCCCCAGCTGGCTGACGTAGAAGATCCTGGCCGCGGGCACCAGCGGGAGCGGCGAGCCGAGATCGGCCAGCACCACCCGCCACATCAGCAGCGCGACGCCCTGGGCGAGCACGGTCAGCGTGAAGGCGACTCCGAGCACCCACAGCGGCAGCTCCTCGAAGCCCCGCACGAGCGCGTCCCAGTTGCGGTGGACCGCGTACGCCGCCACGAGGACGACGATCGCGACGACCACCGCCTTGAGCGGCACCGCCTTCGTCCAACCTCGGCCCACGGGTCCTCCTTGGCAGCACTTTTCGGGTGCCGACATCTCAGATGCGGGGTGTGCTGCTCGATCTTTCCTTGACCTCGACCCTAACGTTGAGGTGATGCACATCGTCGCCTTCGGCACCTACGACGTGGCCTCCCATCCGCGGGTCGCGGTACTCATCGAGGGCTTACGCGCCTGTGGCGCGGAGGTCACCGAGGTCAATCGGCCGCTTGGCCTGGACACCGCGGCGAGGGTGGCGATCCTGCGACAACCGTGGCGGCTTCCGCTGCTCGTGCTGCGCCTGCTGACCTGCTGGAGCGGGCTCGTCGCCGAGTCGCTGCGACGGCGTCGGCGCGGGCGTCCCGACGCCGTCCTGGTCGGCTATCTGGGCCACTTCGACGTACATCTGGCCCGTCTCCTCCATCCGCGTTCGACCATCCTGCTCGACCACATGGTCTCGGCGGCCGGCGTCGCCACCAACCGGCGGCTGGCCGGCTCGGACGGGTTGAAGCTGCGCCTGATGAAGGCGATCGACGCGATGGCGCTGAAGCAGGCCGACGTGGTCATCGTGGACACGGTCGAGCAGCAGGAGGGACTGCCCGAGGACGTACGCCGGCACTCGGTCGTGTGCCCGGTGGGTGCAACCACGGAGTGGTTCGACGCGGGCGCCAAGGCGCTCGAACGGCCGACCGAGGCGCCGCTGCAGGCAGTCTTCGTCGGGCTCTTCTCCCCCACCCACGGCGCGCCGGTGATCGCCGACGCCCTCGACATCCTCGCCGACGACGAGCGGATCGAGGTGACGATGGTGGGCCAGGGCCAGCAGTACGAGGAGGCCCGGCGCCTCGCCGCCGGCAACCCACGAGTCTCCTGGGTCGACTGGGTCGACGCCGATGAGCTGCCGGACTTCGTCGCCGGGTTCGACGTGAGCCTCGGCATCTTCGGCACCGTCCCGCAGGCACGCCGAGTGGTGCCCAACAAGGCGTTCCAGGGCGCCGCGGCCGGCGCCGTGGTCGTCACCTCCGACACCGCGCCCCAGCGGCGGATGCTGGAGAGCGCGGCCATGCTCGTCTCCCCCGGAAGCGCGGAGGAGCTCGCCTCCGCCCTGACCAAGCTCGCCGACGACCCGGACGAGGCCCAGCGCCTGCGCGAGGCCGCCTACGAGCAGGCCCGGGAGCACTACACCCCGCAGGCCGTCGCCTCCCCCATCCTCGAATGTCTTACGTGAACCGAACCCGACCCAGGAACCAGATGACGCTCAACGCCACCGACCGCCCGCTGCCTCCGCTCGCACCCCGCGCCTGGCTCCGCTACGACGTCGTCAGCCGCATCATCGACCGACTGGCTCCGGCGACGGCGCTGGAGATCGGCTGCGGCCAAGGTGCCTTCGGCGCCCGCCTGGCCACCCGCGCCGACTACCTCGGGGTCGAGCCCGACGCGGACTCGTTCGCGGTGGCGTACGAGCGGATCACGTGCATGGGCGGCACGGTGCTCAACGCGATGTCCTCGGAGCTGGAGTCGGGCAGGACGTACGACATGGTCTGCGCCTTCGAGGTGCTCGAGCACATCGAGGACGACAAGGGGGCGCTGGCCGAGTGGGTCACCCACATCCGCCCCGGCGGGCAGCTGGTGCTCTCGGTGCCGGCCTTCCAGGAGCGGTTCGGGCCGATGGATCGGCATGCCGGGCACTTCCGTCGCTACAGCCCTGAGGAGCTGTCCAACCGGCTCGAGGAGGCCGGTCTGGGCGAGGTCGACATCACCGTCTACGGCTGGCCGCTCGGTTACGCCCTGGAGGCGGTCCGCAACCGGATCGACGCCAGGAAGCTGGAGAAGGTGGGCGACCTCACACCCGAGGAGCTCACCCGGGCGACCGGGCGTACGTTCCAGCCCAGCGGCCAGCTCAAGGGCGCGGCCATCGCGCTCGCGACCAGCCCGTTCATGGCCTTGCAGCGGCTACGGCCCGACACCGGCACCGGGCTGGTGGCCGTCGCGACCAAGCGCGACTGACCCGCCGGGCGGCCGACCGAAAGACAACTTGAGCGATCTACCGCGCGCGCTACCTGCGCCCGTTCCCGACTACTCATAGATTTCCGGCTGTGATCCCATCCGATCGGTGGCGCTCGGGCGTCGTACTGGCACTCCTCGCCCTCTTCGTCGCGGTGACCTTCGGTCCCGCGCTCGTGGGTCAGGGGATGCTGCTGGACACCGGATGGCTGCACGCGATGATGCCGTACGCCGCCGACGGCCCGATCCCGCAAGGGACGCTGTGGTGCCGCGGCGACACCTGGGACTACTACCTGCCTGGCGTCGAGAACATCGTCGAAGGCGCGCGCCACGGCAACTGGCAGACCTGGGCGCCCTACGAGGTGGGCGGCACGCCGCTGGCCTCGCTGCCGAACCACGCCGTGCTGAGCCCGGTCTCGTGGCCCTACTGGGTGATGCCTCTGTGGCTGGCGCCCGCGTGGGTGAAGCTGACCGAGCTGGTTCTGGTGCTGGCCGGGATGGTGTTGTTCCTCGGCCGGCTCGGGGTACGGCGCAGCATCGCGCTGGTCGCCGGGCTGGTCTTCTTCACCTCCGGGTTCATGATGATGTGGACCAACTGGCCGCACACCAAGGTCGCCTGCCTGATCCCGCTGCTGCTGTGGGCGCTGGACCGTGCGGTGCGGGAGCGCGGTGCGCGCGATCTAGCCGCCGTGGGCGTGGTCGTCGCCGCGATGCTGCTCGGCGGGTTCCCGGCGGTGACGATGTTCGCGCTGACCCTGGGTGGGATCTACGTGGTCGTCCGGGCGCTCGCGCTCGGCGACACGCGCCGCACGCTCGTCGCGGGCGGCATCGCCGCCGGCGGGGTCGGGCTCGGGGTCGCGCTCTCCGCGGTCCAGCTGCTCCCCTTCGCGCTCAACATGAGCGCTCTCGGGCTCGAGGAGCGGGTCCCCAACCAGGTCAAGCCCGCCAGTCTCGTGCTGACCACCGTCGCCCCCGACGTCTACGGCACCTGTGTCGACGGGCTCTGGGCCGGCGAGGACAATCCGATCGAGTCGATCTCATTCATCGGCGTCGCGGCGCTGATCCTGGTCCTGTGCGCCCTGATCGTCAGGCTCCCCGGCGGACGCCGCCCCTCGACGCCTGCCCTGCTCGCGGTCGTGCTGGCCGCGGTCGTCTGGCTGCTGTGGATCGGCGGGCTGCCGCTCGAGCTGCTCCAGAAGCTGCCCGGCTACAGCTCCAACAGCTTCGGGCGGGCGAACTCGATCTTCGGGTTCCTGTGTGCGGTCCTGGCCGGGATCGGGCTGGAGCGTCTGGTCCAGCGGGCCGAGGCGTCCAAGTCTTCCGATGGGGAGGGTCGGTCCTGGCGTCCGCGTCTGGTGGTGGCGCTGGTCGTGCTGCTGGCGGCCGCCGGGGTGGCTGCGTACTTCCTGTTTGCGGCGTACGCCTACATCGACGGCGCCCCGCGGCCGATCCCGGACGTCGCCGCGAAGCTGCGGGTACCCGCGCTGCTGGGAGTGGTCTCGGTCATCGCGGTGGCGGCGACGCTGCTGCTGCGCGGCCGGCTGCGGCTGCTGGGCCCGCTGGTGCTCGTGCTGGCCGTGCTCGCGCAGAGCACGATGTTCGCGCGCGAGGTGCTGCCGCTCACCGACCGTGACGAGTTCTACCCGGTGACGCCGGCCCACGAGTTCCTGAAGGAGAACCTGGGCGAGGAGCGCTACGGCGCCTCGAGCTGGGAGCACACGGGCGTCGCCGACCACTACCGGCTGCGTACGCCGACGGGCCATGAGTTCACCTCGCCGGAGTGGAAGGCGCTGATCGCGGCGGTCAGCCCTGATGCCCAGCTGTCCCCGACCTACAGCGACTTCCCCGCCAACATCCCCACGCCGGGGCGTCAGCCGGTGCTCGACCAGCTCTCGGTCCGCTACTGGGTGACCCAGCCGATGGAGGACATCGGAGCCGCCGAGCCGACGCCCGTGCCGACCGCGCAGCGGCAATTGCTGACCGTGATGCCCGACCAGCAGGCGACGTGCCAGGTCCCGAAGGGCAGCCTGCGCGGGGTCGAGGTCACCGTGCCCAATGGCCTGAAGCCGCGGGCGCAGATGCCGACGCTCGTCCGGGTGAGCGTCGGGGCCGGCGCCGAGAAGGTCACGTCCGAGCGGGCCATCGCCGTCAACCGCCCGCTCAAGCGCGGCGAGAAGCTGCGCGTCGCGATCCCCGACCACCGCTTCACCTCCGGTCCGGTGCCGGTCACCGTCTCCTTCGAAGGGAAGCGGCAGCCTGTCCACCTGGCCGGCCGCGCCGACGGGTCCGCGGTCTGCACGGCGGTCCGGCCGGAGAAGGGCGACGGCCTCCGGGTGGTGCACGCCTCCGCCGGCGCGGTCGTCTATGAGCGCGCGAGCGCGCTGCCCCGGATCCGCTGGGCCGGCACCAGCGAGGTCGTGACCGACGGGCCCACACGAGTGCAGCGGTTGACCGAGGGCGTCGCCCCCGGCACGGTGCTCCTCGACGACGACTCGACCCCGGCCGCGTCCGGCTCGACCGCCCAGGTGGACGTACGCCGCGACGAGGCCGAGACGATCTCGGCCGAGGTCACCGCGGACGGAGACGGCTACCTGGTCGTCGCCGACTCGATCGCCCGCCCGGGCTGGTCGGCGACCGTCGACGGCCGCCCGGTGGACCTGGTCGCCGGCAACCACGCCTTCGCCGCGGTACCGGTCCCCGACGGCGAACACACCGTCACCCTCCGTTATGACGCACCCGGTCTGCGGGCTGGGGCGGTGATCTCCGCGGTCGGCGTTCTTGTTCTTCTCGCCCTCCTGTTCATCCCGACCGTGTTCCGCAGGTGGCGGCGAAGCAGGAACGACTCCTTGGCCCCGAAGGATGTCGATATCTAGAACACGTTCCACCCAGCGACACCGCAGGCGTGACACCGGTCCGCCGAGGTACCAAGGTCTCGCTCATGGCTGTTCAGATCGCCGACCTGTTCGAGCATGTTGTCGATGTCGTCCCGGAGCGACCGGCGTTGATCGCCGGCGAGGTGCGCTACACGTACGCCGAGCTGGACGCGGAGGCCAATCGCTTCGCTCATCACCTGCTCGGTGCCGGGATCGAGCCGGGCGAGCATGTCGGTCTGATGGCCCGCAACGTGGCCGAGCATGTGGTCGCGATGCTCGGGTGCTTCAAGGCGCGGGTGGTGCCGATCAACGTCAACTACCGCTACCTCGAGGCCGAGCTCGACCATCTCTTCGAGAACTCCGGGATCGTCGGCCTCGTCCACGAGGACCGCTATGCACCGGTGCTGGCGGGAGTCGTGTCAGGGCATGAGCACCTTCGGCATGTGATGTCGATCCGCGACGGCAGCGGCGAGAGCGCGGCGTACGAGTCGATCGACTGGCGGACGGCGCTCGATCGCGAACCCGCGACGAGAGGGTTCGGCGAGCGCAGCGCTGATGACGTCTTGATCATCTACACCGGCGGGACGACGGGTTACCCCAAAGGCGTGGTGTGGCGGCAGGAGGATGCCTGGCGGGCGCTGGGAGGCGGCACCGACTTCGCGACCCGGGAGCCGATCGAGGAGTTCGCGCCGTCACGGGCCGCGGCCGAGAATCCGTCGCCACTGGTCTCGCTCCAGCTCGGGCCGATCATGCACGCCAGCGGGCAGTGGGCGATGTTGATGCGGTTCATCACCGGGCAGACCAACGTACTTCTTCCCAAGTTCGACCCGCCGACGATCTGGCGGACCTTCGAGGCCGAACGGATCAACACGATCTCATTGGTCGGGGATGCGATGGCACGTCCGCTGATCGAGGAGTTCGAGCGCGGCGCCTACGACGGCAGCACGCTGACGACCGCGACCAGCGCGGCCGCGCTCTTCTCCGTCGAGGTCAAGGAGCGGTGGATCAAGGCGTTCCCGGACGCGGTGGTGCTCGATGTCATCGGCTCGTCCGAGACCGGGATGACCGGCAACGGACGGATCGAGCACGAGACGCTGGCGGACAAGGGGTCGCTGGTGCACCTCGGCCCGGGAACGGCCGTGGTCGACGAACGACACCGGATCATCGATCCGAGCGAGGTCGGTGCGATCGGGTTGATGGCACGCTCGGGCACCATCCCGATCGGCTACCTGGGCGATCCGGAGAAGACCGCGCGGACGTTCATCGAGATCGACGGCATCCGGTACGCAGTGCCCGGCGACTATGTCCAGATCGAGGAGGGCCATCGGCTGACCCTGCTCGGGCGCGGGACGGGCTGTATCAACACCGGCGGCGAGAAGGTCTTCCCCGAGGAGGTCGAGGTCGCTCTCAAGTCGCATCCGGGAGTCTTCGATACCCTCGTCTTCGCGCTCCCCGACCCGACCTACGGCCAGCAGGTCGCAGCCCTCATCGAGCCCCGGCCAGGTGTCGCACTCGACGTCGAGGGCGTCCGCGCGCACCTGCGCACCCGGCTCTCGGGCTACAAGGTCCCGCGCACCGTGCACGTCGTCGAGAAGGTGCCCCGACACGTGACCGGCAAGGCCGACTATCGCCGCGCCCGGGAGATCTCTGACGCCCTCTGCGCCGAGAAGGTGAGCTGACCATGTCGTACGTCACGGTCGACTGCCCCGCCGACGGCGTCGCCGTCGTCACCCTGGACCGTCCCGAGCGGATGAACGCCATGTCGTTCGACGTCATGGTGCCGGTACGCGACCAGCTGGTCGAGATCGGCCACGACAACAGCGTCCGGGCGATCGTGATCACCGGCGCCGGCCGTGCGTTCTGCGCCGGCGCGGACCAAGAGTCGGCGGGACGGCCACCGCACACCGAGGGGCTCGCCCGACCGGGCTACGCGTTACGGTCGCTGGATCTCCTGGAGGACGTGATCGGAACGATCCGCCGCCTGCACCAACCGGTCATCGCGGCGGTCAACGGTGCGGCCATCGGTGGCGGGCTCTGCCTGACTCTCGCCTGCGACATCCGGATCGCCTCCACCGCGGCGTACTTCCGTGCAGCCGGTATCAACAACGGCCTCACCGCGAGCGAGCTCGGGCTCAGCTATCTGCTGCCGCGGGCGGTCGGCTCCAGCCATGCGGCGGATCTGATGTTCACCGGCCGCGACCTGAGTGCTGAGGAGGCCGCCCGCATCGGGCTCGTCTCGCGGCTGGCCGACCCGGTGCTCGAGGAGGCCATCGCGATCGGGACGCGGATCGCGGAGCTCTCCCAACCGGGCATCGAGCTGACCAAGAAGTCGCTCCATGCCGGGATCGCAGCCGGTTCGATGGAGAGCTACATGCCGATCGAGGGCATCGGCCAGCTCTACCTGCGGCTGCTCACCGACAACTTCGAGGAAGCCACGCGCGCCCGCAAGGAGGGGCGGCCGGCACGCTTCCGCGACGACCTGCCCCGACCTCCGGCCCGTCCATAGCCCACCGACCTGCCCGGCTCACGGGCGAACGAGCGGACACGGCATAGACCGGTGTTGAACACCAGGTTTCCCTAGCACATACGCCGGATGACACCAGCGAGGGGGCGTGGGGCCGCAGAATCCACGCGGTAATGTGGCGGCTCAGAAGCCCCTCATCTGCCCGAATTCCGTGTTCGGTCCCACTACTTGCCTGAGGTCCCTGTGAAGCTTGTCGTACAAGTCCCCTGCCTCAACGAGGAGGAGACGCTCCCGTCCGTGCTGGAGTCGATTCCGAAGCAGATCCCCGGAATCGACGAGATCGTGATCCTGATCGTCGACGACGGGTGCACCGACCGGACGGTCGAGGTGGCCAAGGAGCACGGCGTGCGCGAGTTCGTGCACCACTCCCGCAACCAGGGTCTCGGCCGGAGCTTCCACGACGGTGTGGTCCGCGCGCTCGAGCTGGGCGCCGACATCGTGGTCAACACCGACGGCGACAACCAGTACCCGCAGGACCGCATCACCGACCTGGTCCAGCCGATCATCCACGGCCAGGCCGACATCGTCATCGGCGACCGGCAGGTCGACCAGATCGAGCACTTCTCCGGGCTGAAGAAGAAGCTGCAGAAGGTCGGCTCCAAGGTGGTCAACATGGCCGCCGAGACCGACCTGCCCGACGCGGCCAGCGGCTTCCGCGCCTACTCGCGCGAGTCGTTGATGCTGCTCAACACCGTGACCCGCTTCTCCTACTGCATGGAGACGATCATCCAGGCGGGCAACAAGCGGATGAAGATCGCCTCGGTGCCGATCGAGACCAACGCCAAGACGCGTGAGTCGCGGCTGTTCAAGTCGATGCCGGAGCACATCATGAAGTCGGGCGCGGCGATCGTGCGCTCCTACATGATGTACAAGCCGTACGCCATCTTCGTCTGGCTCACCGCCTTCTTCTTCGTCCTCGGGGCGATCCCGTTCTTCCGCTACCTCGTGCTGTGGATCAGCGGCGACAACGGCAACCACATCCAGTCGCTGCTGCTCGGTGGCGTGCTGATCAACCTGGCCTTCATGTCCGCGATGCTCGGCGTGATCTCCGACCTGATCCGCACCAACCGGGTGCTCATCGAGGACGACCTGGAGCACACCAAGAAGGCTCGCTTCGGCAAGTCCGGCACCGAGATGCTCCGCGACCAGACCTCGGTCGCCGAGTTCGACCTGCCGCACACCCAGGCCCGCGCGAGCAAGTCATCTGCCCAGTCCGGCGAGACGTGGACGACCAGCCTGTGACAACGACCCACTCCGACCCGGTCTCCGCAACGGAGGCCGGGTCGTCGGCTACGCCCAGTCTGAAGAAGCGGCTGCTGAAGATCGTGCTTGCCCTCGTCGTCGTGCTCGGCGGCGCCTATCTGGTCTGGCGCCAGCGCGCCGACCTGGCCATCGCGGTCCAGGAGCTGAGCCTCGGCCGTGTCGCGATCGCCGGGGTCCTGGCGATCGTCGGCACCATGCTGATCGGCCAGATCTGGGTCGCCATCCTGCACGGCATGGGCATCCGGCCGTCGCTGCGTGAGTCCCACTCGGTCTTCTACGTCTCCCAGCTGGGCAAATACCTGCCCGGGTCGGTGTGGCCGGTCGTCGCGCAGATGCAGTTCGGGCTGCGCTGGGGCGTCGCCCGCCGGACGATGCTCGGCGCCAACATCCTCTTCATGGGCGTCGTCGTCGCCAGCGGCATCGGCGTCGGCGCGCTCCTGCTCCCCTGGTCCTCGTCCGAGGGCCTCGACCGCTACTGGTGGCTGCTGCTCCTGCTGGTGCCGCTGGCCATCTGCCTGCACCCGCGCGTCGTCCCGGGCGTGCTCGACTGGCTCTTCGACCGGCTCGGCCGGGAACCTCTCGGCGTACGCCTCACCGCGCGGGGTCTCTTCACCGCGATCGGCTGGGCGGTGCTCGCCTGGGTCGCCTTCGGCCTCCACCTGGCCGTGATGATGCAGTCGTACGCCTCGATCGGGCTGGTCGAGGTCGCGGCCGCGACCGGTGGGATGGCCCTGGCCTGGGCCGCGGGGATCGCGTTCATCCCCGCCCCGGCCGGCGCGGGGATCCGCGAGGCGCTGCTCGCCCTCACCCTCGGCCCGATCATCGGGGTCCCCGAGGCGCTCACCGTCGCGCTCGCCTCGCGGGTCCTCCTGCTTCTTGCCGATGTGGTGCTGGCTGGTCTGGGAGCGATTCTCGGGCGGCGTACGTCCTAGCCGGGCGGGCCGCGATGCAGACGGCGAGCACACCGCACGCCACGCCCACGGCGACCACGAGCCCGGCGCCACGCGACTCGGAGTTCGGCAGGCGGCCGACGTACGTCACCGAGTCGACGAACCAGCCGAAGATCAGCAGGGCATAGCCACCCAGCGCGAACGTGATGACGGATGCCGCAAGGTCGGCCCGAGGCTTGCGCCGGCCGAGTGGGATCAGGTCGACGAGCGTCATCACGCCGAGGGCGAGCGCCGTGGCCAGCAGCGGCATGAGCGGCATCAGATAGCGGTCGTTCGGGTTCCCTCCACCCGCGACGAACCCGACCAGGTTCGCCAGGATGACGGCCGCGTGGACTGTGAGCAGCAGCCAGCCAGCGCGTGAGGTGGGCAGGTCTGTCGGTCCGGTCGCCCTGCGGCGGACGAGCAGCACGAGAAGGCCGATCACCGCGACGACGGCCAGCACGTCGGCCGCCGCCGCGTACCCCTCGGCCAGCACCGGTGCCCACAGGCGCTCGTACCAGTCCATCCAGAGCGAGCCGTCCGTCAGGATCTGCCACCAGGTCCCGTTCGGCTCCCGGTCGAACTTGTCCAGCAGCGCATCCGAGGCGGTCGGGTCGCCGTAGAGGACGATGTTGCGGACGTAGAACCAGCCGGTGGCGAGCGCCGGCACACCGGTGGCCACGGCCGAGGCAGCCAGGGCGCGGATCACCCCGCGACGGGAGTGGTCCCTCAGGAGCAGAGCCACCGCGATGGCCGCACCACACAGGACGACGGTCAGAACCCCCGGCGCCTTCGCCGCCGCCGCGGCGGTTCCGGCCAGCGCGACCAGCGCCAGGCGCCTCGGGGACAAACCGCGGTTGAGGATCCGGATCGTGGCCAGCAGGGTCAGCGACGACGCCGCGACCGCGACCCCGTCGTTGGCGATGTGCCCGCCGGCGGTCACCAGCACCGCACACGAGGCGCTGATCCCCGTTGCCAGGAACGCGACCGCCGCCCGCCGGGTCACCTCGAAGGCGATCAGTCCCGCCAGCAGTACGCACAGCGCGGAGCCGACGGCGTTGATGAGCCGCATCCCGGCGATCATCACCTGAGGTGCGTCGAGCGCCCCGGCCGCGGTCACGAACGGCAGCGACATCAGGTAGTAGAGCGGAGGGTGGTTGGCGGTCCAGATGTGCCGGTGCGGCTCATCCGCCATGGTCTCCAGGCCCTTGACGACCTGGGGATAGCGGCGGGCATCGGTCGTGACGGGCGTGTCGATAGTCGGCAGCCGTCCCGAGGCCAGCTCCACCGCATAGCCGGCGTTCGGCCCCTCGTCCCGGGTCTGGTACTGGAGCGACCGGGTCAGCGCGACGTAGCTGCTCAGACTCAGCGCGAAGAACGCCATCAGCACCATCGCCGCCAGCAGCCGCTTCTGGAGTCGTACCTCGGCGCGGTCCTCACTGGGAGAGCGGAGCATTCACGACCTTCGGATGAGCTTGCGGGCGATCGAGATCCTATGTCAGGTTCTCCGGTGCTCTCGCGAGCTGGCCGCGTGTCCTTTGAGTTGGCTCTTGTCCTCGGCCGTACGTGCCCTGACGACTAGGGCAACCTGCTGGAAGTCCTGGTGCCGTCGGGCTGGACCGTGACAGCCCGCTTCTCGAAAGGCTCGAGCGAGCGGTGCGCCCAGATGCGGAAGCGCAGGTGCTCTTCCGCGATCGAGATCTCGGCGCAGGGCTCGTAGTCCTTCTCGATCGCGGTCTCCACCCAGCCGCCGCGGGCCATCGCGGTCGTCTGCAGCACCACCGGGACCTCTCCGCTGGCCATCATCGCCGTCAGCTGCTTCTCGTTGCGACCGAAGTCGTAGTGGAACAGGTAGAACGGCGTCGGGTTCTCGACATCGAGGGCGTCATACAGCGACAGCTGGTTGCCCAGCACGAAAGCGGTACGGCCACCCTTCAAGCACCGTGTCATCTCGGGTCGTATCGCGTCTCCCCAGATCTCGGCGGCCTCGAGCTGACGACTGTCCCGGCTCAGGTCGTCGACGTGCTCGATGGCTGCGGCCAGCGGAACCAGCCCCAGGACGAGGCAGGCACCCGCGGAGACGGCGACCAGCCTCGCGCGCAGCCTCGCGCCGATCATCATGACGCTGACGACGAGCACGAGGATCAGCGGACCGATCAGGCTGTGGGCACCGAATCCGAACGCAAGAGCCGCACCCACCCACGCCGCCCCCGTCGCGAACCCCACGACCGCGGTCACCGCCTGCAAACTGGACATGGACCTCGGCCGGCTCGGTAACGAGATCTGGTCCCTGCGGTCGTACACGTCGCAGAGGACGAAGATCAGCGCCGCGAACACCAGGGCACTCACGGTCTCGGCGTGCCCGGGCCCGGGACGCCGGATGGGGACGGTCGCGAGAAGAAGAGCGCACAACGCGAGGAACCGCGTCGGGTCGCTCGACAGACGCCAGATGACCGGCACGAACATCAGCAGCAGGAGGAAGGGATAGACAGCGACGATCTCGTAGCCCTCCCCGTCGGACGGCACGTCGAAGAAGGGCCAGCCGAAGTGGTTCGGAAACTGCTGGGCCTGACCGAAGACGACCTGGCGGTTGAACTCGGCGAGGCTCATTCCGTAGCCGATCCGGTAGAACAGCACCTCCGACACGACTCCGGCCAGGAGTCCGGCGGCGAGGGCGACACATCGTGTCAGCCTCTCCCGCACCGCTGCCTTCTCCCGCCCGATGAGCTCGTACAGTCCCGCCGCACCGGTCAGCAGGATCGCCAGCTCGACGTGCTGCCAGAAGAGGGCCGCCGGCACCAGCACCCGCACGGCCAACGACCAGCGTCCGGAGTCGAGCCGACCGCCGGGCAGGAGGATGAACGCGAAGACGACAGGGAGGACGTACTTCACCTGAGCGGGCGACGCGAGCGTCAGGACGGCCAGCGCCATTGCGGCCATCGCAGCCGGATGTACGCGCCTGCGCAGCCCCATCGCGGCCACGAGGATGGCAGCCAGGGTCACGCCGAAGAAGCGGCCCAGGAAGAACTCCCACCACAGAGGATCGCCACCGGCCAGGCGATAGACCAGGCTGTTCACCCACCACGAACCGGCGTTCCAGCCGTGCTGGAAGTCGACCAGCGGGACCGCACCCTCGGCCGTGAGCTTGCCGAGGTAGTACTGCGCTCCCCTGTCCCCAGTCAGCGGCTCCAGCTGCGCGGTGAGGGTGTAGGCGGCATGTACGACGGCGACGACGACGATCACCGCGAAGGTCGCCCATCTGACCGGGCCGATGTGTTCACGCCCTCGACGTGCCTGCGAGGGGACCCCTGTCGTGGCCGACGCATCGAGCATGCTCCGAAAGTACGCGCTGTCGCATCCAACTGGGCGCGGAACGCTGGGACCTACGTCCTGAAGCCCCGTCAGATCTGCTCAGCGCGATGCTTGATCAGTCGCGACGCGCGCGAGCCTCCTCGATCACCACCGGCTGGCGGGTGATGCCATCGACATCGACGGTGACGCGATTCTCCCGGATCCCGCTCGCGGCAATCGCGGCGCCGCCGACCACGAAGACCGACGCCGCGACTCCTTGGTCCCGCAGTCGCTCGTCGAGCACCGATAGCAACGCCTGGATCTCGGCCGCGGTGAACTCGTGTCGCCGGTCGATACTCATGCCGTGGCCAGGTCACGCTCGGGAACGTAGATGCGGAGGCGTCGGAGCCAGAGCGGGGTCCGGTCGACGACCCGCTCCGGGCTGAGGAAAGGATGGGGAGGCTGCCACTCCTCGTCGAGCGGTTCGATCTGCGTCCACTCCGGCGCGAGGTGGCCAGCCTTCTCGAACTCGTGCGATGCGAGCGCAGCAAGCAGGGCGTCGAAACCGGTGTCTCCGGTCGGTCCGGGGACAGCCTCCCAAGAACCCGTCAGGTCAAGGTCGGCGTAGGCGGTGTCGGTGAGCATCAGGCGGAGATGATCGCGCCCCTGGAGCAACATCCGCCATGCCCAGGCCCGCTTCCCCGCCCGCAGAGCACGACGGATGTCGGTGGCGGTCTCGGGCGCCGACATCAGCCGCCGCTCGTCGGCGTCCGCGAGGGCCTTGGCCAACCGGTTCGCTCGGGCACAGAACCAAGCAGACGGCCTCGTGGCGCCCCTCAGATAGGTCGACATCCGCGGCGCCGACGTCCCGACCGCGCGCGCGAACGCGGCCTGCGACAGCCCACTGATCGCAACCGATCGGCCCAGGGCGTCGATGACCTCCTGGGTGTCGCGGTCGGGCTTCTGTGGCTGCACCATGCCAGCATACCACTTGGGTATTATCAGATCCGATAACGCTCGGAGTCAGTCCTGCTTCGTCGGGATGCGTTCACCGTCGCGGACGGTGAGATCGCGCTGGGCGATCTCGCCGCGGGACTTGTGGGTCCAGATCGTGACAGTCGTGGTCTGCTTCTCGATCCTGACGACCGAGCATGGGACGTAGTTGGCGCGGAGGGCATCGGTGAGCCACGGCTGCGGAGTGTGCAGCGGCATCGTCTCGATGATGACCGGGATCGAGCCGTCCTCGAGCTGAGGCACCAGCACGTCCTCGTACTGCGCGAAGTCGTAGTGAAACAGGTAGTAGGGGGTCGGGTTGGTGATCGCCAGCGCGTCGTAGAGCTCGAGATAGTTGGGCATGACCAGCGCCTCGCGGGTGCCGCCGCTGCAGCGTTCGTACTCCGGGCCCGCCCAGCGGGCGATCGAGTCGCTCACCGCGAAGGACTTCGCGTCGCCGCGCATGTCGTCGAGGTGGTCGACGGCGGCAAGAGCGGGTACGCCGCCCAGCACGACCAGCGCCCCGGCGGAGACCGCCGCAACGGCCCGTCCTAGGAAGGCTGCGCCGAGGGTCGCTCCGGCGATCGCCAGCGCCACCAGGAGAATCGCGCCGAGCATGCTCTGCAGGCCGAAGCCGATCCAGAGGGTGGCAGCTGCCCAGGCTCCGCCGAGCACGGCGAGAGGTAGTGCGATGACGGACCGTATTGGTTTCGACTCGGATTCACTCGTTCCTCGCGAATCCGGCTCAACCGACGGCGGGGTGGTGCGGCGCTCGTAGAGCTCGGCGACCGCCAGGACGACTGCGAGGAGGACAAGGGCGGAGACGGTGGTGGTGTGGGGGTTGTCGACGCGCCGGATCGGGACGACGACGAGGACCAGCCCGGCCAGCGCGATCAGCCGGGTGGAGTCCGAGATCCGTTGCCACACCAGCGGCACGAACGGAATCAGCAGCGCGAACGGGTAGAGCGCCAGGATGAAGAAGCGCCCCGACTCGGTCGGCAGGTCGAAGAAGCTCCAGACGGCGTACTGCGAACCCTCGTGCGTCTCGGTCTGCCCGAGGATCACCTGCCGGTTGAAGTCGGCGAAGGAGAGCCCCCACAAGACCTTGTACGCCACCGCCTGGACGACCAGCCCGAGTACGAATCCACCAGCCAGCTGGACGCAGTTGAAGATCCGGGTGCGCCAGGGCGCCGAGCGCCGCGCGAACAGCTCGAAGAGCCCCGAGGCACCGGTGAGGAGCACGGCCAGCTCGACGTACTGCCAGAAGACGAGGGCCGGGAGGAGCACCCGTGCGGCCGCGGCCAGGCGCCGGCGTGACTCGAGCCAACCGGTCGGCAGCAGGACGAAGACCCACAGCAGACAGATCGTGTACTTGATGTGCAGCGGGGTGGCCAGCAGGAGAACCCCGAGCGCGACTGCGATCATCACGGCCGGGTGCAGGCGCAGACGGAGTCCGATGGCAGCGGCGAGGACCGCGCCGAGGCCGGCTCCGAGCATGCGGCCCCAGAGGAAGTACCAGATCGTCGGGCTGCCGCCGGCGATGGCGTAGAGCGATGCATTGACCCAGAACGAGCCGGCGTTCCAGCCGTGCTCGAAGTCGACCAGCGGGATCGCGCCGTGGGCGGTGAGCTTGGCCAGGTGGTACTGGGCGCCGAAGTCCTGGGTCAGGAACGAGCCGTTCTGGGCGCCGACCGAGTAGGCCGCCCAGACCAGCGCCGCGATGCAGACCCCGGCGAACGTCGCCCAACGCACAGCTCCGACTGGTTCGTTTCGCTCCCCCGGTGATGCCATGCGCCAGACCTTAGAGCGCGCAAGCGGCGGCGTGGACAATCCACGCCGCCGCTCACGAAACGTACGAGATCAGCCCTTGGTCAGGACCGACGTGCGCTCGGGGTAGGGCAGGGTCGGGGTGAGACCGGCGTGGATGGTCTCCTTCATCCCCGAGGCGGCGATGGCCTCGACGTAGCGCTTGCGGCGGCTGTTGTCGAAGACGATGATCCCGCCGGGAGCGAGCCGGTCCTTGGCCTTCTCCAGGCACGCCTCACGGGCACGCCCGTCGATCACCACGAGGTCGAACTCGCCGTCGACGTCGTCGATGGAGTTGACGTACGCCTCGAAGTCGAGGCCCGCGTGGCCCTCCTTCTGCGAGGGGACGACGGGGTTGTCGCTGGCAACCGGCTCGATGACCCGCAGCGAGATCTTCTCCTCGCCGGCGAGCTCGGCCTGCATCATCTCGCCGAAACCCTTGTGGTGCTCGACGGAGTGGATCTCGTCGGCGCGACGGGAGAGCCAGATGGTGGAGGCGCCGGAGCCGTACTCATAGATCCGGATCGGGCGCTCACGCTCGCTCAGCCAGGCGTCGACGGCGGCGATCGCGTCGTAGGTCCACCACGGCACGTCGAGCTTCGCCATCGCCAGGGAGTCGTAGACCTTGGTGAGCGAGTGAGCCCAGTGGCGCCAACGCTGCTCGACCGGCGGCGCGGTCTCCTTCGCGAGTCCCGTCTTCGTCAGCCCGCGACCGACGGCCTTGAGGGAAGCGGCGTAGGACTGCTTGGCCAAGGAAAGCGGGGAACGGCCTGAGGTGGACATTGATCTCCAGGGAAGGGATTGTCGGGGAGTTCTTGAAACGATACCGGCGAACGGTGCCCCTTACTCGGAACGTTCTGCCAAACGCTTGGTGAGTCGTGCAAGAACATCCGGCGGCAGGAAAGCCGACACATCCCCACCGAAATGGGCCATCTCCTTGATCAGCGAGGAGGAGACCGCAGCCCAGCGCGGGTCGTTGAGCAGGAAGACGGTCTCGACGCCGGTCATGTGGGCGTTCATCTGCGCCATCGGCGCTTCGTACTCCAGGTCGGGCGCCCCGCGCAGCCCCTTCACGATCGCCTGGGCGTCGATCTCGACACAGAAGTCGGTGACCAGACCGGTGAACCCCTGGACGCGTACGTTGCCCAGCGGAGCGGTCACCTCGGTGATCATCTCCATCCGCTCCTCGGCAGTGAACAGGCGCTTCGACTTCGACGGGTTGACCCCGACGGCGACGACGACCTCGTCGAACATCGCCGAGGCGCGGGTGAAGATGTCGAGGTGGCCGAACGTGGGCGGGTCGAACGAACCCGGGCACACCGCACGACGCGTCATTGTCACTTCTTCTCCCATTCGATCGGTCCAGCCGGTCAGTCCGGCGCGATGCCGTACCAGAGCATGGTCTCGCCGTACTTCTTCGACTTCTGGTCGGTGAACCCGTCGGGCCAGACCGGCTCGGGGCTGCGGGCGGAGCGCTCGACGACAACCAGGGCAGCCGGGACCAGCCAGTCGTGCTTGACCAGCAGCGCGATGTCCTCGGAGACGGCGTCGTCGGAGAGCGGGTAGGGCGGGTCGAGGAAGACCAGGTCGTAGGGGGCCACCGGCGGCGTCACCAGGGTGCTCGCCACGGTGGCCGCGACCACGTCGGCCCGCGGGAAGCCGAGCTCCTTCGCGTTGGACCGGATCACCCCGGCCGTACGCCGGTCCGACTCGACCAGGGTCACCACTCCGGCGCCGCGGGACCATGCCTCCAACCCGACCGCGCCGGTGCCGGCGTAGAGGTCGAGGAAGCGCAGTCCGGCCAGGGATCCGAAGGAGGACTCGATCGCCGAGAAGAGCGCCTCGCGGACCCGATCGGTGGTGGGACGGGTCCGCACCCCCTTGGGAGCGAGTAGGCGTCGCCCTCCTGCGACACCTCCGATGATCCGAGTCATTGGGACACCTTAGGACTTTTCCAAGTAGTCGGCGGAAGCGGACTCCTCGATCTCGGTGACCCGCTCGGCCAGGAGCGGTGCGGCGGCGAGATCCGGGTCGGCCTCGAGCAGCGATTCGGCCGCCTCGCGGGCCTCCAGGATGGTCTCCTCGTCACGGAGCACACGCAGGCTCTCCAGGCTCGATCGCCGACCCGACTGGGAGGCACCGAGCACGTCTCCCTCGCGGCGCTGGTCGAGGTCGACCCGGGACAACGCGAACCCGTCGGTGGTCTGGGCGACCGCGTCGAGGCGGGTCCTGGCCGGGGTGCCGGCCTCGGCGTGGGAGACGAGCAGGCACAGCCCGTGCAGCCCGCCACGGCCGACCCGGCCGCGCAGCTGGTGGAGCTGGGAGACCCCGAAGCGGTCGGCGTCGAGGATGACCATGGTGGTGGCGTTGGGTACGTCCACACCGACCTCGATCACGGTGGTGGCGATCAGCACATCGATGTCGCCGGCGGCGAAGGCGCTCATGGTGCGCTCCTTCTCCTCGGCGGGGAGCTTGCCGTGGAGCTTGGCGACACTGAGCCCCTGCAGCGGACCGGCGGTCAGCTCCTCGGTGACCTCGTCGACGGCGGAGAGCTGGGCCGGAGCGGCCTTGACCTCGTTGCCGTCGGCGTCGAAGTCACGCTGGTCGCTCTCGCCCTGCTCCGACTCGTCGCCGCTGATCCGCGGGGCGACGACGTAGACCTGGTGGCCCTTCTCGACCTCTTCCTTGACGCGTTCCCACACCCGGGCGATCCACGCGGGATGCTCCACGAGCGAGACCAGGTTGGTCTGGATCTCGGCGCGTCCTGCCGGGAGCTCGGTGAGCGTGGAGACCTCGAGGTCGCCGAAGACGGTCATCGCGACCGTGCGCGGGATCGGCGTCGCGGTCATCACCAGCAGATGCGGTGGGGTGCCTGCCTTGTCGGTCAGGGCGGCCCGCTGCTCGACGCCGAAGCGGTGCTGCTCGTCGACGACCACCAGGCCGAGGTCGTCGAACATCACCTGGTCCTGGAGCAGGGCGTGGGTGCCGACGACGATCCCGGCCTCGCCGGTGGCGATCCGGCTCAGCGGCCCCTTGCGCTGGGTCTTGGTCATCGAGCCGGTGAGCAGCTCGACATGGGTCTGCTCCTGGTCGCCGGCGAAGAGCCCGCCGGCCAAGCCGCTGGCGGCCAGGTCGCCGAGCATCGCGGTGATCGAGCGGTAGTGCTGTTGGGCGAGGACCTCGGTCGGCGCCAGCAGCGCGGCCTGGCCCCCGGAGTCGACCACCCGCAGCATCGCGCGCAGCGCGACCAGCGTCTTGCCGGAGCCGACCTCGCCCTGGAGCAGGCGGTTCATCGGGTGGGGCTGCGCCAGCGCCGCCTCGAGCTCGTCCCCGATCTCCGCCTGTCCCTTGGTGAGGGTGAACGGCAGCCGCTCGTCGAAGGCCTCGAGCAGCTGGTGGACCCCACCGGTGCGGGCGGTGGTGCCCAGTGCCTGGAGCGCCCGTCGCCGGCGCCCCAGCACGAGCTGCAGCCCGAGCGCCTCCTCGAATCGGAAGCGGTGCAGGGCGCGCTGGACGTCCTTGGGCTCATGGGGCGCGTGGATCAGGTCCAAGGCGTCGCGCAGCCCCGGGACGGCGTACGTCTCCCGGAGCTGCTCCGGGAGCACGTCGGTGACGTCCTCGACGACCTGGCGTGCGAACCGCACGGCGCGCATCACGTCCCAGTGCTGGAGCCCGGCGGTGAGCGGGTAGATCGGGAAGAGCTCGGTCAGCTCCTCGACCGCCATCTGGTTGTCGGCCGCCTCGGCGGCGTTCTCGGAGTCGGACGGGTCGCCGAAGACGACCATCTGCGGGTTGGCCAGCTGCCACTCGCCGCGGAACGATCCGGCCTTGCCGACGAAGACACCGCGGACGCCCGGCGCGAGCACGCCGCGGCGCCACTCGGCGATCCGCTGGGACTTGGAGAAGAAGGTGAGCTGCAGGTCGGCGTTGCCGGCTTTGAGCTGGGTCTCGACGCGGAAGGCGGGCCGGCCGGTGCGGCGGTCGGTGTGCTGGCGTACGACGCTGCGGACCACCTCGCCGAGCACGGTGAGCATCTCGCCCTCGTGCAGCTGCGGCGTCTGGCTGAGGTCGGCGGTGCGCAGGTAGCGCCGCGGGAAGTGGTAGAGCAGGTCGCCGACGGTGCGCAGCCCGAGACCCTTGGTGAACTTCGTGGCGTGCTTGCTGTTTCCCAGCACGGCCTCGATCGGGGACTCGAGGGTGATCGGCACCGTCTCTTCTCCTCTACTCGACCGACATCAGGAGGGGATAACGCTCCTGGCCTCCGTCGTACACCATCACATCTACGGCCGGATGGTTGGCAGCCAGCCACGCCGCGACGGCCCCGGCGAGCTCGCCCGTGGGGTCCTCGAGACCGGAGACCAGCGTCACCAGCTCGCCGCCACCACCGATGAGCCGGGCGAGCACGTAGGTCGCACATTTCTCGAGGTCCTGGCCGACCTTGACGAAGTCTCCGTCGAGCACCCCGAGCGCGTCGCCCGGCATACACGGCCCAGCCATGGTAATCGCTCGGGTGTTCGAGATGGTGACCGCACCATGCCGCGCGTGTCGCGCGGTGGCGGTCATCTCGAGCACGTCCTTGTCGAACTTGCGGCCGGGCTCGTGGACCGCGATCGCAGCCAGGCCCTGCACCTGGCTGCGGGTCGGGATCACCGCGACGTTGATGTCGAGGTCGTCCTCGGCGGTGCGGGCCGCGGCCTCGGCCGACTGCCGGGTCGGGAAGTCGTTGGGGAGCACGATCACCTCGGCGGCACCGGAGGCGGTGATCGCCTCGAGCAGCTCGGAGGTCGTCGGGCGGCGGTGCGGGCCGCCCTCGATCACGATCGCGCCGGCACCGCGGAAGAGCTCGGCCAGCCCCGGCCCGGCCGCGAACGCGATCACCGCCCGGCCACCACGGGTCGCGCGGCGGTGGGCCTGTCCGGCGATCTGCTCGGCGAAGTGGGTCACATGGATCCGGTGGGGCCGCCCGGCGTTGATCCCGGCCTCGATCGCGGCGCCGACGTCGTCGACGTGGACGTGCACGTTCCAGATGCCCTCGCCACCGACCACGACCAGCGAGTCGCCCAGCGGCTGGAGCCGCTTGCGGAGGTCGGGGATCGCGGCGTCCTCGGCGTCGAGCAGATACATCACCTCGTACGCCGGGCCACCGGGCTCCAGCGCGTGGCCGTCAGCCCCGCCCAGAGCCGCGGGGATCGGGATCGGGATGTGCGCGGTGGGTTCCTGCGGACTGGGCCGGCGCCCGGTCAGGGCGGTCTCGAAGGCGTCGAGAAGCACGCAGATCCCGCGGCCGCCGGCATCGACGACCCCAGCAGCGGCGAGCATGGGCAACTGCTCCTGCGTACGGACAAGAGCGGCGCGGGCCGCGCTGGCGGCGACCGACATCACGTCGCGGGTGCGTGCGGCCTCGTCGATCTCGACGCACGCCTCGGCCGCGTCCGCGGCGGCGCGGAGCACGCTGAGCATGGTGCCCTCCTGGGGCTCCCCCACCGCGGCGTACGCGGCGTTGGCGGCCCTGCGCAGCGCGTCGGCGAAGACCGTGGCGGTGCGCTCCTCCTCGGTGGCCTGGTTCAGACGGCGCAACAGGGCGCCGATCATCTCGGCCAGGATCACGCCCGAGTTGCCGCGGGCGTCGAGCAGCGCGCCGCGCGAGAAGGCGCGCAGCCCCTCGCGCCAGTCGGTGCCGGTGAACTCGCGCAGCCGGTCACGGGCCGCGGCGATCGTGAGGTAGAGGTTGGTGCCGGTGTCGCTGTCGGGCACCGGGAAGACGTTGAGCGCGTCGATCTCCTCGCGGTGCGACGCGAGCGCATCGGTCGCCAGGTCGCCGAACCGGCGGAACAGATCGAGCTTGACCTCGGCCACGCTGCCCTCCCTACACCTCGACACCCCTGCATACACCCAGACACCGTGACGCCGGGCACAAATCCCGGTATCGCGGCCCCAAGGGTAGGCGGTCTCTGGGTACGGGGTAAACGACGGGTGAACAAATCCGAGGCTGCAGCAAAGACACGAGCGAGTAACAACTTCTACCGAGTCATCCCCTGCGCCGGTGACGATCCATCCCTAGTGTGGAGATCTCCCAACGCCGAAGGACTCACGGATGTCGATCCCGACCCCGACCCCACGCGCGAAACGCGTCAACGAACTCTTCGACTTCTCGGCCGGGCACGGCCTGGAGATCGGACCCCTGCACCAGCCACTCGTCCCCCGAGATGCCGCGGAGGTCGCCTATCTGGACCTCTACGACCGCGACCGGCTCTACGAGTCGTACGGCGAGCATTCCCGCGTGAACCACGACACCATCCCCGAGATCGACTATCCGATGTGGGACGGCACCCGGATGCGTACGCTCGAGGAGGCCGCCAAGGACGGCGCCCCGTTCGACTGGGCGCTGGCCAGCCACGTCGTCGAGCACGTACCTGACCTGGTCGGTTGGCTGGCGCAGGTCGAGGCCGTCGTCGCCCCGGAAGGGGCTCTGGTCCTCGTCGTCCCCGACCGGCGCTACACCTTCGACGCCCATCGGCCGCCGACGACGATGGGCCAGATCCTGCAGGCTCACGAGACCGGCGACACCACCCCGTCCGTACGCGCCGTCTTCGACCACCACCGCTCCGCGGTCAACCACGATCCCAAGCGGCTCCACCACCGCGGCCCGAGCGAGGCCGAGACCTGCATCCACGACCTCGGCTACACCAGGACCCAGGTCGAGCGGGCCCGCCGGGGCGAGTACGTCGACTGCCACGTGTGGACCTACACCGACCGCTCGTTCCCCGAGATCATCGCCGAGCTGCGCCGCCTGGGGCTGACCGGCTGGTCGGTCGAGTCCCTCCTGCCCGTGCCCGACAACGACATCGAGTTCTACGTCGTCCTGCGCCGCGGCCTATCCCCCGACCTCCCCGCCGTGCCCGCCATCCCGGACTGGGTCGAGCAGGGCATCGAGCTGCGCGACGAGGTCGCCAAGCTCCGCAAGGTCGTCGCAGACCAGCGGCGGCGGCTCGAGTCGCAGCGCAAGCAGCTCGCCGGCCAGCGCTCCGAGATCGACGATCTGCGCGGTTCGAAGCGGTGGAAGCTGGCCACCGCACTGGCCGCACCGCTGGACAAGTGGCGGGATCGCCGCTCGGAGGAGTGACGATTTCGCCGGGCACAGTCGGACGGGCTACGCTTGTTCGGTTGTCTCGGCAGGGCAGCCGTTCATCGCGCCCGCCGACACTATCTAATCGACCTCGATCATCTATTCAACCTCAGGAGTTCACGGTGGCTGCCGTCTGCGACATCTGCGACAAGAAGCCGGGCTTCGGCAACAACCGGCCGTGGTCCAAGAAGGCGACCAGGCGCCGCTTCGACCCCAACATCCAGCGCGTCCGCGCCGTCATCAACGGCACCCCGAAGCGCATGAATGTCTGCACGACCTGCATCAAGGCCGGCAAGGTTTCACGCTGAAATAGCACGAAGGGGCCCCGCGGCAGCGCGCAAGCGCTGAGCGGGGCCCCTTCTGCTATTTCATGAACGGCGCCGACTCGGCGCAAATGTCCCGGAGGAGCGAAGCGGGGGAGGGACCTTTGCGCCGCGTCGGCGCAAAACCCGACGCAAGCCGGACCGAGAAACGAACCCAGACGCGGGTCTAGACGCTCAGAAGTGCGTCCACCCCGTAGACCCCTCGTAGACCTCCCCGTCGACAGTGACCGGCTCCCCACCAGGCTCCCCGATCGTCCCGATCACGACCCACCCTTCCGGCAGCTCGACGTCAGGCGGAAAAGCAGCAAGCAGCGAGTGGTCCTCTCCCCCGCCCAGCACGAACGCGAGCGCGTCGGCGCCGGTCGCCGAAGCAACGGCGTTGAGCTCGTCGGGGATGGTCAGCGCAGCGGTGTGCACGTCGATGGAGACCTCCGAGGCATCGGCGATGTGCCGGGCCTCGGACAGGAGACCGTCGGAGACGTCGATCAGCGCCGAGGCACCGGCGGCCGCGGCTGCGGGGCCGGCTGCGTACGGCGGTTGCGGGCGGCGGTAGGCGTCGACGAGCACCCGTGGTGACCGGAACCCTCGCTTGAGGATCGCCAGGCCGGCCGCGGCCCATCCCTGGCGGCCGCAGAGCGCGAGTACGTCACCGGGCTCCGCGCCCGAACGCAGGACCGGTGCTTGGGCGACCGCGCCGATGGCGGTCACGGAAATGACGATCTGGTCGGCGCCGGTGACGTCACCGCCGATGACAGAAGCGCCGACCAGCGAGCACTCCGCGGCGAACCCCTCCGCGAAGTCGACCGCCCACTCGGCGGGAAGGTCCGAGGGAAGAGCGAGCCCGAGAGTCATCGAGTGGGCGACGCCACCCATCGCGGCGATGTCGGCGAGGTTCTGGCCCGCTGCCCGGTGGCCGATGTGGGACGCCTCGGCCCAGTCTCGGCGGAAGTGGCGGCCCTCGACGAGCAGGTCGGTCGAGACCACCACATGACCCTGCTTGACCCGCACCAGCGCGGCGTCGTCGCCGGGGCCGACCAGCACCTGCTCCCCCTGGGCGAAGTGCTTGGTCATCTCGGTGATCAGCCCGAACTCACCGATGTCGGCGAGTGTCGTGTCCCTCGGAAAAGCCATGGCTCCATCCAACCCTCCTCGCGACGCGCGGAGATACCGGGACACGCATCACCGTGTCTCCGAGCTTCGCTCGGTCACTCCCTCGTTCGGCGCGAGCGGACGAGCAAGCTCGCCGCTCGGCCTCACTCCGGTCGTCTTATCCCCAGGGTCGGTGTAGGTCGATCGATAGATAACGCGATAGGTTACTTGCCTGACGTTGTGCCAAGGAAGGCACGGAGAACAGGAGCAGCACCATGGTCGTACAGGCGTACATCCTCATCCAGACCGACGTCGGCAAGGCCGCAGAGGTCGCCACCGAGATCGGCAAGATCCAGGGCGTGACCCTGGCTGAGGACGTCACCGGTCCGTACGACGTGATCGTCCGGGCCGAGGCCCGCAACGTCGATGAGCTCGGGAAGCTGGTCGTGGCCCGCGTCCAGAGCCTCGAGGGCATCACGCGCACCCTGACCTGCCCGGTCGTCCACATCTGATTCACGGCTGCACCCGGCCGTCTGTTACAACGAACTCATGAGCACACCTCCTCTTTCCGGTCCTGTCGCCGTCATCGCCGGCGGGCTGAGCCACGAGCGCGACGTGTCGCTGGCCTCTGGCCGCAACCTCGTGCGTGAGCTGTCGGCGCTGGGCGTGGAGGTGGCTGCGTACGACTTCGACCGGGCGCTGCTGCACAACCTCGAGCGCGACAAGGCGGTCGTGGCGCTGCCGGCTCTGCACGGCCAGTTCGGTGAGGACGGCGAGATCCAGACGCTCCTGGAGCTGATCGGGATCCCGTACGTCGGCACCGTCTCCACCTCCTGCCGCGTCGCGTTCGACAAGACCGCCGCCCGCGAGCTCCTGCGCCGCGGGGGAATCCCCGTGCCGGACTCGGTCTCGCTGTCGTCCACGACGTTCCGCGACGTGGGCGCGCCGGTGCTGATGGAGCACGTCATCTCGCGGCTGGGTGAGCGGGTCGTGGTCAAGCCCTCGCGCGGCGGCTCGGCGCTCGGCGTCACCGGCGTCGACGGCCTCTCCGCCCTCCCCGCCGCCCTGGTCAAGACCTACGCCTACTGCGACGAGGCGCTCATCGAGCGCTTCTACGCCGGCATCGACGTCTCCGTGGTCGTCCACGAGACCGATGACGGGGTCAAGCCGCTGACCCCGATCGCCATCGACTTCAGCAAGGGCCACGAGTTCGACTTCGCGGCGCGCTACACCGCCGAGTTCGTCGGTTTCGGCCGCCCCGACCTCCCCGACGCGCTGCTCGCCGAGCTCGGCGAGACCGCCGTACGCGCCCACGAGCTGCTCGGCATGCGCGACATCTCCCGCACCGACTTCATGGTCACCCCCGACGGCAGCTTCGTCGTCCTCGAGGTCGCCATCACCCCCGGCGCCACCGAGACCAGCGTCTTCCCCTTCGCCGCCAAGCACGACGGCACCTCCATGGGCGAGGTCACCCTCGCCCTGCTCAAGCGCGCCCTGTCCCGCTGACCCGCACCCGCTGGTCGAGCCGCCGGAGCCGCTAGGCGGAGGCGTGTCGAGACCAACACAGTCGCCTACGCGACTGTGTTGGTCTCGACACGCTCGCTAGCGCTCGCGGCTCGACCAGCGGCGGAGCGTCAGCTCAGGCCGGTGAGCTTGCCTGCGATGCCGCCGGCGGCCTTGAGGGCGACGCCCTCCTCGAAGTTCCGGGTGACCTGGGGGATGTGCTTCTCGGCCTCGGCGATGGCGCTGGTGAGGACCTCGGAGGCGGGGGTGTCGGGCCACAGGTAGAGCGAGAGGGCGCCGGGGATCGAGTTGACCTCGTTGATGTAGACCTCGCCCTTGCCGTCGGAGAGGAAGTCGATGCGGAGGATTCCGGTCAGGCCGGTGAGCTCCACGACGCGTACGGCCAGGTCCTTGATCTGCTTGGTGATCGACTCCTCGACCTGGGCCGGGAACTCGCGAGGGGAGGAGGAGAGGCCGTCGGTGTGGACGTACTTGGCGGAGTAGTCGTACATCTTCGCCTCGTCCGAGCGCAGCGGACGCTCGACGTCGCTCACCGCGACCTCGGGCGCGGTGCGCACCGAGGCGTTGAGGTCGAAGAGGTCGGGGCGGTACGGCTCGACGACCGCGCCCGCACGCAGGTGCGGGGAGGTGTTGAGGAGCGCCAGGCCGGTCTCGTAGTCGTCGACGACCTCGATGCCGATCGAGGAGCCACCGAAGCGCGGCTTGACGATGTAGGGGCCCTCGAAGGACGGGGCGGCGTAGCGCGAGAGCAGCTCGCGCTGCAGCGACGGGAGGCCCGCGTTGAGCATGACCGCGCCGAAGGCGAGCTTGTCCATCCCGAGCGCGGCCGCGGCCGGGGTCGCACCGGTCGCCTTGAGGCCGGCGAGCTCGAAGAGCCACTGGATGCCGCCGGCCTCGCCCGCGCCGCCGTGGAAGGCGGAGAGGATCGGGCCGGTCTCGAGGCGCTTGCCGCCGCCGAAGCCGCCGACGGTGTAGAACCCGTCGCCCTTCTCGGACCCGAGGCGGAACTCGATGGCCTTGGAGCCCTTCGGCTCGCCGCCGAGGAAGTCACGCGCCTCCTGCTTGGCGGGCACCAGGAACCACTTGTCGGAGCGCGCCCAGTAGAGGCACGTCACCTCGACGCCGGCACCGGAGAGGACCCGCTCGGCCTGCAGGCCGGTGAGGATGCTGATGTCGTGCTCGGCGCTTGGACCGCCGAAGACGATGGTGGCCTTGGTTACGCTCATGGTGAAAGCTCCTGGGGGTCCTACGCGTAGTGGTCGGGGAGGTCGTTCTCGTACAGCACCACGTCGCCCTCCTTGGCCGCGGTCAGAGCATGATCCGCTGCCGCCTTGCGGCTCTCGAACGCAGTGGTTCGCGCTGGCTCCCCCGAGCGCAACGCTTTTCGGTTGGTGCGACCGACGATGCACAGCCGCATCTTGTCGGAGGCCGTGGCAGCCTGCGCGAACTCGATGTTGCGCGCGGCCTGCTCGGTGCCCAGCTCGACCATACCGGGCGTGATGGTCCACACCGTGCCCGACTCCCCCGCCAGCCGCTTGGCCTTCGCGAGCGCGGCGGCGGCTCCGGTCGGGTTGGAGTTGAAGGTGTCGTCGATGACCCAGACGCCGCCGGGCGTCTTGTTGGCCTCGGCCCGATGAGGGGTGCCGGGGATCGACCCCAGCCGCTGGGTGATCGTCTCGATCGGGACCTCGACCGCGAGGGCGAGGCCGACGGCGATCGCCACGTTGATCGGGTGCCCGACCTCGTCGGGCAGCTGGACGGCGTACTTCTCGCCGTTGATCTGCAGGGTGCTGTCGGCCACCACGACCTCGGCGGTGGTGCCCGGCACGGCCGAGCAGGCGATGACGCGCTTGCTGGCGCGGAGGTTCTCGGCGATGAGCGCGAGCTCGGGTACGTCGATGTTGAGCACCACGGTGCCGGCCTTCGGGAGGATCTCCGACTTGGCCTTCACGATCGTCTCGCGCGACTTCATCCGCTCCAGGTGGGCCTCGCCGATCGTGGTGATGGCGGCGACCTCGGGCGGGAAGATCTCGGTCAGCTCGGCGATCTCGCCGGGGCCGTACGTCCCCATCTCGGCCACGAAGATGTCGGTGCCGGGCTGGAGGCGGTCGTTGACCGCGCGGGAGAGGCCCATCGCGTTGTTGAAGCTCGCCGGCGAGGCCAGCGTCGACCAGCGGCCCTGCATCAGGTGGGTGGCGTAGTTCTTCGTCGAGGTCTTGCCGTAGGAGCCGGTGATCGCGACGATCCGCGGGTTGACCTTCTTGATCGTGGCGGCCGCCTGGACCTGCCACTTCTTCGCCATCGCCTTCTCGATCGGCCACATGATCGCCAGCGCCGCCTCGGCGAGCGGGACCGCGAGGATCGGGAGCAGACCGGCGGCGGCCGGGACGACCAGCGCGATCACGGCCGTCACGATCACGTGCAGCACGAAGAGCACAGCGGCCAGGCGCTTGACGCGGTCGGTCCACACCAGCCGCTTGGCGCCGCTGAAGCTCATCCCGACCGGCCAGCCGATGAACAGCAGAGCGCCGACGAGCGCGCCGTAGGGCAGTACGAACGAGGCCAGACAGACCACGACGAGCGCGCCGAGCAGGATCGCCTCGACCGGGCGTGCCTTGATCCAGATCCACTCGATCGCGAACAGCCGCGTCGGCTCGTAGTGCTCACGCTGAGCGACCCGCAGCCAGCGGTAGTAGGAGACCAGGGTCAGCGCGGAGGTGACCAGGACGATCCACATGCTTCTTCTTCAGCCCCTCAGATTCAAAACGTACGCAGTTCGTCGATCGAGCCTCGCAGGCTCTTGACCAGCCCGGCATCGAGCAGGTGCGCCGAGCCGGGCACGATCTCCAGGGTTGCGTTGTCCCCCAGGATCTCCATGGCCTCACCGGGCATCCAGACCGGTGCGGCGGTGTCGTTCTCACCCCAGATCAGGCGGACCGGAAGGTTCTTCGGGATGGCCGCCAGCTGGTCACCGTAGGACTCGTTGACGACCTTGACGAAGATGTCGCGGATGATGCCCTTGGCGTTGCGGTAGTCGGTCGAGCCGTACTTCTCCCGCAGCGCCTCCATCCTGGCCTCGGGGATCAGCCCCTTGGAGTGGAGCCAGCGGCCGATCCGGTAGGCGAGCTTGGGCTTGCCGCCGGTCTTCGGGCGGAACAGCGGCACGCCGGTGAGGACGATGCCGCGGACGAGCTCCGGGCGGGTCGCGGCGAGCTGGACGGCCACCCGGCCGCCGAAGCTGTGGCCGACGAGCACCGGACGGTCGAGACCCTCGAGGATCTGGGCCAGCCACTCGGCGTACTCCTTGCTTCCCCAGACCTCCTCGGGGGCCGGGGTCGCGCCGAAGCCGGGCTGGTCGAGCGCGAGCGCGTCCAGGCCCTCGAGCGTCGAGCCCCAGTCGCTGCGGTTGCGCGCCCAGCCGTGCAGGGCCACGACGGTGGCAGCATCCTTGCCGTGCTTCTCACCGAAGGCACGTCCATCCAGCAGGGTCGTCAACACGGCCGCAACCTTATCCGGGACCATGCGCTGACCCGTAACCGCGCGGCGCGTGAGCCCGGTTGTAGGCCGGGCAATAGGGTCGAAGTCATGGATCACAAGCCCGCCACGATCGCCGTCCACGCCGGGCGGCCGGCCCACGAGCCCGACCAGCCGCTCAACGTACCGATCACGATGGCCTCGACGTATGTGGCCGGTGGGGACAAGGAGTACGGGCGCTACACCAACGACGCGTGGGTGGCGTTCGAGGAGGCGCTTGGAAGGCTCGAGGGCGGCCGGGCGCTGTCGTTCGCGTCCGGGCTCGCGGCGATCGCGACGCTCCTCGATCTGGTCAACGACTCGGTGGTCGTGGCGACCGAGCAGAGCTACCTGGGGACCATCGGCCAGCTGGCCGATCTGGAGGGGCGCGGTCGACTGACCGCCCGCCTCGCGGACTTCTCCGACACCGCTGCGGTCGTGAAGCTGCTCGAGAAACTCGACGGCGAGGTCGCGCTGGTCTGGGTCGAGACGCCGACCAACCCGGGGATGCAGCTCGCCGACCTGCCGGCCGTCATCGCCGCCGCACACAAGGCCGGGGCGCGGGTCGTGGTTGACAACACCTTCGCCACTCCCCTGCTCCAGCAGCCGCTCGCGCTCGGCGCGGACATCGTCATCCACTCGGCCACCAAGTTCATCGCCGGCCACTCCGACGTCGTCATGGGCGCGGTCGTCGTCTCCGACGACACGCTGTGGGACGTACTCAAGGCGCGTCGCGACCTCCTCGGCGCGATTCCCGGCCCATTCGAGGCGTGGCTGGCGCTTCGAGGCATTCGTACGCTGCACCTGCGCGTCGAGCGCTCCTCCGCCAACGCGGCGATCCTCGCCGAGCGCCTGCCCGCACACCCCGCCGTCGCCGAGGTCCGCTACCCCGGGTTCGGCGGCATGCTCGCGGCCGTCCTCCCCACCGCGGAGCAGGCCGACCTCCTCACCCATTCGACCTCGCTGTGGGTCCATGCGACCTCGCTCGGCGGCGTCGAGTCCACCTTCGAGCGCCGTCGTCGCTGGAAGACCGAGTCGGCGACGGTGCCCGACGGGCTGGTGCGGATGTCGGTCGGGATCGAGGACGTCGACGACCTCTGGGCCGACCTGCTCCAGGCCCTGGACCGCATCGAGAGCTGATCGAGAGCTAGTCGACCGGGCTCACCACCAGCGCGGATCCGCCACCGCGTCGCCACGGCTCGGCGGTCGAGGTGAGCAGGCCGTCGGGGCCGATCTCGATCGCGGTGGCCGCGCCGAGCTCCGCGGTCGAGGCGAAGGTGTGGCCCAGCGAGGTCAGCGGTCCTCCGTACGCCTCGATGAACGCCGGCTCGGCACTGGTGTTCACCCCGTTGCGCTGGGAGACCCGCGGCGCCGCCATCGCCTCGGGCAGGGTCCGGTCGCGCGCGTACCGCTCGACGAGGATCTGGAGCACCGTGGTGATGATCGTCGAGCCGCCGGGCGAACCGACCGCCAGGACGGGCCGGCCGTCGGAGAGGACGATCGTGGGTGACATCGAGCTGCGCGGGCGCTTGTTGGGCTCGATCCGGTTGGGGTCGTCGGCCCGGTAGGTCGTCGTGAAGTCGGTCAGCTCGTTGTTGAGGATGAAGCCGCGGCCGGGCACGGTGATCCCGGATCCTCCGGTCTGCTCGATGGTCAGGGTGTATTCGACGACGTTGCCCCACCGGTCGACCACGGTCAGGTTGGTGGTCTCGAGGTTCTCGGTGTCCTTCGCGGTCTCGCCGGCGCCGGCCGCTCCGTCGCAGACCCCGTCGAAGTCGTACGCATCCCCGGCCGCCACCGGCTTCGGCTGGGCCGCCGCGGGGTCGATCCCACAGGCCCGCTCGGCGGCGAAGGTGTCGTCGAGGAGTGCCTCGACGGGTACGTCGACGTGGTCGGGGTCGCCGAGGTAGGCGCCGCGGTCGGCGAAGGCGATCGCGCTCGCCTCGAGCAGGTGGTGGTAGGCCTCGGTGTTGGTCATCCCGGCCAGCTCATAGCGCTCCAGGATGTTGAGGGCCTCGCCGACCGAGGTGCCGCCCGAGGACGGCGGCGCCATCCCGTAGACGTCCAGGTCCCGGTAGGTCGAGTGGGTCGGCTCGCGGTCGGGGGCGGTGTAGGCGGCGAGGTCCTCGGTGGTCACCCAGCCGGCCGGGACCGGCAGGTCGGTGTCGTCGGTCTTGGGCGGCTCGGCCACCGTCGCGGCGATCTCGGCGGCCAGCGGGCCGCGGTAGAACGCCTTCACGCCCTTGCGTGCGAGTAGGTCGTAGGTCGCGGCGATGTCGGGGTTGCGGAACCGGCTGCCGACCTCTGGCGCTGATCCTCCGGGAAGAAATAGTTCCGCGGTGGAATCGATCGCTGCGAAACGTTCCGCGTTGTCGACGGTCTGCTGGCGGAAGGTCTGGTCGACGACGAAGCCGCGCCGAGCCAGCCGCGCGGCCGGTTCGAGCGACTGGCCGAGCGAGCGCGTTCCCCACTTCCGCAGCGCCTTGTCCCAGGTCAGCGGCGTGCCGGGCACTCCGACGGAGGCGCCGCTGGTGACCATGTCGGGGAAGAACGGATACTCCTTCCCGGTCTCGGGATCGATGAACGCGTCGTGCGGCATCGCGGCCGGCGCCTTCTCTCGACCGTCGATCGTCTCGACCTCGCCGGTGCGCGCGGAGTAGTGCACGAAGAAGCCGCCCCCGCCGATCCCGGCCGAGTAGGGCTCGGTCACGCCGAGCGCCGCAGCCGTCGCGACCGCCGCGTCGGTCGCGTTGCCGCCCTTGCGCAGCACCTCGAGCCCGACCCGGCTCGCGTCGGCGTCGACGCTCGCCACCGCGCCTCCGTACCCGACCGCGGTGGGCATCTTCGGTGGTGGCGCGAGCCTGTCCTCCGGGGCGGCGGCCGCCCCGGCGTACGGGACCAGGGTGGCCAGCGCGAGCGCCCCTCCGGTCAGTGTTGCGACAACTGCAGGGCGGCGTCCAAGCATGGCGATCTCCCAGAGATTGGCGGCTCGTCGAAGGTACTACTTCCGCGCCGACCTCGAATTACGTTCTGAAATTCCTTAATTAGTAAGGGTTGCTTACAAACAAACCGACTGCCACCATCAAATGGCGATTCGGGCGCCTGGTGCCCGAGCCAGCCATCACCTCGGAGGTGTCACCATGCATGTCGCCTTGCCCCGTTCCCAGCGAAGATCACGCCGGATTGCCGGCCTTCTCATCGGCGCACTCGCCGGAGCGCTCGCCCTCACCGGCACGCTCGTCCTCACCAGCACCCCGTCCAGCGCATCGCTGAAGACGGCCGCCGCGGAGCCGACCGCGATCAACGGCTACCGCAACGTCGGCTACTTCGTGCAGTGGGGTGTCTACGGTCGCGCCTTCAAGCTCAAGCAGCTGGAGACGTCCGGGGTCGCCGACGACCTCACCCACCTCAACTACGCCTTCGGCAACATCCACCACCAGACGCTGACCTGCTTCGAGGCCAACAAGGCCCAGGGCGAGGGGCCCAACGGCTCCGACGGCGCCGGTGACGCCTACGCCGACTACGGGATGTCGTACGCAGCCGACGCATCCGTCTCCGGCACGGCCGACACCTGGGACCAGCCCCTGGCTGGCTCCTTCAACCAGCTCAAGCAGCTCAAGGCGAAGCACCCCGACCTGAAGGTCCTGCTCTCGCTCGGCGGCTGGACCTGGTCGAAGAACTTCTCCCTCGCGGCGGCCACGCCGGAGTCGCGACGCAAGTTCGTCTCCTCCTGCATCGACCTCTACATCAAGGGCAACCTGCCGGTGATCGACGGCCGCGGCGGCGCCGGAGCCGCCGCCGGCGTCTTCGACGGCTTCGACATCGACTGGGAGTGGCCGGGCTCGCCCAACGGCAATGCCGGCAACCACGTCGACCCGGTCAACGACCGCGCCAACTTCAAGGCGCTCCTGGCCGAGTTCCGCTCCCAACTGGACGCCCTGGGCTCGACCACGGGCAAGGACTACCAGCTCTCGGCGTTCCTCCCGGCCAACCCGCAGGACATCGAGGCCGGCGGCTGGAACGACCCGGCGATCTTCAACTCCCTCGACTTCGGCAACATTCAGGGCTATGACCTGTGGGGAGCCTGGGACCCGAAGCTGACCGGTCACCAGGGCAACCTCTACGCCGACCCGGCTGACCCGCGCCCCGACGGCAAGCGGTTCAGCGTGGACGAGTCGGTCCGCGAGTACCTCGACGCCGGGGTCTCACCGGCCCAGCTCGGTCTGGGCATGGCTGCGTACGGCCGCGGTTGGCAGGGTGCGACCTCCTCCGCCCCGTGGGGTCCGGCGACCGCCGCGGCGCCGGGGACGTACGAGGCCGGCAACGAGGACTACGACAAGCTCAAGTCCCGCGGCACCGACCACTACGACGCCGCGACCGGCGCCGCATGGCGCTACGACGGCAACCAGTGGTGGAGCTACGACAACACCCGCACGATCGCCCAGAAGGCGGCGTACGCCATCTCGAAGGGCCTCGGTGGAGGCATGTGGTGGGAGCTCTCCGGCGACCGCCAGGGCGAGCTGATCGGCACCTTCGCCGACGCCATGCGCAACGGCACCGGCGGCCCGGTCGAGGAACCGGACCCGACCGACCCGCCCACCGAGGAGCCCACGGACCCGCCGACCGACCCGCCCGCCGGGGCGGCTGCATGGTCGGCGACCACGGTGTACGTCGCCGGTGACCGCGTCACCTACGGCGGTCACCTGTGGGAGGCCAAGTGGTGGACCCAGGGCAACACTCCTGGCACCGAGGAGTGGGGCCCGTGGAAGGACCTCGGCACCGCCTAGTCCGCTGATCCTCCATCAAGGTACGCAGAGAAAGGCCCGCTTCCCGCGCGGAGTTCCGCACGGGAAGCGGGCCTTCGGCTACATACCTTGACGAAGGGACCTACTCGGTCTCGGCCTTCGTCGGCCGTTCGAGCATCTCGTCCAAGATCTCGCTGACGGTCTTCGCGCCGGAGACGACGTCATCGACGTACTGCGCCAGCGGCACATCCACCCCGACCTTCGCGGCCAGCTCGCGCAGCGAGTGGGACGACTTGGCGCCCTCGGCGACCTGGTGGCTGGAGGCGAGGATGTCGGCGGTGGTCATGCCCTTGCCGAGCTTCTCCCCGAACGTACGGTTGCGGGAGAGCGGCGAGGAGCAGGTCGCGGCCAGGTCACCCAGGCCGGCCAGGCCCATCAGGGTCATCGGGTTGGCGCCCAACTGCATCGCCAGCCGCGCGGTCTCGGCGAGACCCCGCGTGATCAGCGACGCCTGGGTGTTGTCGCCGAACCCCATCCCGGCGGCCATCCCGGTGGAGATCGCGACCACGTTCTTGTAGGCCCCGCCGATCTCGCAGCCGACGACGTCGGTCGAGGTGTAGGGACGGAACGCGGGCGAGTGCACGCGCGCCTGGATCGTCTTGGCGACCTCCTCGTCGGCGCACGCCACCACACCGGCGGCGGGCTCGCGACGGATGATCTCCTTGGACAGGTTGGGACCGCTGACCACCGCGATCCGATCCGGACCCGCACCGGTGACGTGGGCGATCACCTCGCTCATCCGCTCGAGTGTGCCGAGCTCGACACCCTTCATCAGCGAGACCAGCGGTACGTCCTGGGGCAGGAACGGCGCCCAGTCGGTGAGGTTGGCGCGCAGCGTCTGCGACGGCGCCGCGAGGACGACCAGGTCGGCTCCGTGCGCGGCCTTCTCGATGTCGTGGGTGGCGCTGATGTTGTGCGGCAGCTCGGTGCCCGGGTGGTAGTCGGGGTTCTCGTGGGTGTCGTTGATCGCCGCTGCGACCTCCTCACGCCGCGCCCACATGGTCACGTCGTTGCCCGCGTCGGCGAGGATGACCGAGAACGCGGTGCCCCATGAGCCCGCTCCGAAGACCGCTACCTTCTTAGTCAATTGCTGTCCTTCTTCTTCGTCTTGCGGGGGTCGCCGGTCGCATTCACACCGGCCTTCTTCGGGTCGAAGAGCTCGCTGGGCGGCTCCTCCTCCCGGATGTCGGCCACCAGGCCGACGATCGCCTTCATGATCCGGTCGGTCGCCTCGTTGACGACCGCCGGCGTGTGCTCCTGGACCTCGAGATCCTTCAGATCCACCGGATCACCGATCTTCATCTGGATCATCTTGCGACCGATGAGGTGCGGCTTGAGAGAGTACGCGGGAAGCAGCTCCTGGGCGCCCCACTGTCCCACCGGGTAGACCGGGGCGCCGGTCTCGAGCGCGATCCGCGCCGCACCCGACTTGCCGCGCATCGGCCAGCCGGTCGGGTCCTTGGTGATCGAGCCCTCGACGTAGACGACCACGATGCTGCCGTCGTTGACCGCCTTGACGGCCGCGTCGAACGCCGACGCGCCGGCCGTCCGGTCCACGGGGATCTGCCGGGCGGCCCGGAGGAACTTGCCCAACGGACCCTTGAACAACGCGGCCTTGGCCAGGTAGCTCGGGCGACGTCCGTAGTCCCACACGATGTGCGCCGCAGTGAACGGGTCTATCTCGGAGACATGGTTCAGCGCGAACACCGCTCCCCCGCTCTCCGGGATCTTCTCGCCGCCCTCCCACTCGTGCTTGGTGGTGGCGAGGAGGACGGGCTTCACGATGCCGACGGCCACGACCCACGACCAGCCGAGCCTGCCCTCCTGGAACTTTCGGTACTTTCCCACGCAGGGCAGGCTACCGGGCCGTATCCGCGACGTTGTGAGATACCTGTCAGGATCTACCCTGATGCCTGTACCTGCACCCGGTTACGTCGTACTGCTGCCCGTCAAGCCTCCGGCGCGCGGCAAGTCCAGGCTGGTCGGAATCGAGTCGCACGAGAGGGCCGATCTCGCCCGCTCGTTCGCCCTCGACACCGCCGAGTCGTGTCTGGCCGCCTCCGGCGTCGGCGCCGTGCTGGTGATCACCGACGACTCCTTCTTCGCCGCCGACGTCGCCCGCCTCGGCGCCGCCGTCATCCCCGACGGGGTCAGCGGTGACCTCAACGAGACTTTGGTGCAGGGAGCGCTCGAGGCCCGGCGCCGCTGGCCGGGGCTCCGCCCCGCGGCCCTGTGCGGCGACCTGCCGGCACTCCGCTCGGTCGACCTGGACGCGGCGCTGAGCGCCGCGGAGGGGTTCGGGGCTGCGTACGTCGAGGACGCGGCGGGCGGGGGCACCACCCTCTACACCGCGCCCCACGACCGGTTCCGGCCCGCGTTCGGGCCCGGGTCCGCCGCCGCCCATCGCGACGGCGGCGCCCATCCGCTGGAGGGCGACCTCCACTCGCTGCGCCACGACGTCGACACCCTCGAGGATCTCGAGAACGTACGCAGCCTGGGGCTCGGGCCGCGTACGACTCTCGCGTCGGTCCGCGTCGGGAGTCCCGGCTAGGACGACTTAGAGTCGCTGGACGGCGTCTCGGTCCCGGTGGCCGGGCTCGTCGTTGAGGTCCCGCTCGCCGGTGCCTTCTTCGCCGGGGTGGTCTTCTTCGCCGCAGCCTTCTTCGCGGGCGCCTTCTTGGCCGTCGTCTTCTTGGCTGCGGTCTTCTTGGCAGCCGTCTTCTTCGCGACCGTCGTCTTCGCCGGGGTGGACGCGGCGGGGGTCTCTTCCGCGGCGGTCGCCGGGGCGGAGGTCTTCTTCGCCGGGGTAGCCGCAGCGGAGGTGGTCTTCTTGGCCGCGGGGGTCTTCTTCGCGGTCGTCTTCTTGGCGGTGGTCTTCTTGGCCGCGGGCGCCTTCTTCGCCGCCGGAGCCTTCGTGGCCGTCGTCTTCTTCGCCGCGGTCGTCGTCTTCTTCGCGGGGCTCTTCTTGGCCGTGGTCTTCTTGGCGGCGGTCTTCTTCGCCGGCGCGGCCTTCTCAGCCGCCTCGGCCACCGGGTCCGCAACCGCCTCGGTGGGCTCGGCCTTCACCGGTTCGGCGACGGGCTCAGCGACCGGCTTGGCGGGCGGCTTCACGACCGGCCCAGCGGCCTTGGCCGGCGCCTTGCGTCCTGGCCGCGGCACCCGGACCTTGCCGGACACCACGTCGGCGACCAGCTTCCCGGCCGTCTCCCGCACCGCGCCGACTACTCTTCCGGCCTGTTTGCTTGCATCAGCTACTCGTTTTCTCACCACGCGATCGACCTTAGGCCATCTCCGGGACTTCCGAACATACCGACGGCATGTGAAAACGGATTGTTCACCTGATCTCTCCTGATTCCGACGTCTCGACGTGGTTACCGTGGAGAGACTCGGGGCACGTCCGCAGCACCGCTTCGACATCGCAGCCTTCGGGAGACAGGACGAGGAAGGTACGACCATCACCGACGTGCACATCGACGAGGAGCAGCCCACCGTGGTGCTCGAGGAGCCGCAGACCACGGTGCGGCACAGCCGCGCCGGGATCCTGTTCTCGGCCTGCATCATCCTCGCCCTGATCGCCTCCGTGGCCTGGCTGGCCGTCCACACGACCCGGCTCGCCGAGGGCCGCACCGGCGCCAACGTACCGACGCCGGCGCCGCCCGCTCCGACGGTCCGCAACAGCGAGCCCGCCATCCCGGCGACGTACGCCGATCTGCCCGTCGGCCCCGCGACGACCCTGCCCTTCGTGGATCAGGCCGGCCGGCTGCAGCTCGGCGCGAAGCCGCAGAAGGTCTTCGGCTCCCAGATGAGCGTGGCCGGCTGGACGGTGCTGATGTACGAGCGCGCCGACAAGCCCGGTCCGGTGTGGATCGCGCGGCGTGGGTCGACCATCCAGGTCCCCGGCCTGTGGACCCAGCCGGTCCTGAGCAAGGACGGCAACCAGCTCTTCGCGCTCCAGCAGACCGACGACGCCACCTCCGCCCTCGTCGCGGTGGACACCACCACGGGCGAGGAGACCGACCGGCTCGTGCTCGAGGGCGCCCCGGCCGCCACCGCTGTGCTCGGCACCGACCGCACCCGGGCCTACTTCCGCACCGGCATCGTGCCCACACCGCCGCCGGTGCCCGGCAACTACGGCGAGCTGACCGTCTCCCGGCCGCCGGTGACCGCCTGGGATCCCGGCGAGGCCACCCAGCGGATCTCGCTGCCGCTCGGCTACCAGCAGCTGATCCCGCTGCGGCGCGGCGTACTCCTCCACAACCCCGGCGAGTGGGAGGCCCGCTTCGCCGCCATCGAGGCCGACGGCAGCCTCACCCAACCCGGCGTCCACGCGCCGCTGCCCGGATCGGTCGCCGACTCCCCCGACGGCTCGATCGTCGCCATCGCCCGCAACCCCAGCGACCCCGGGATGATCAGCTACGGCGCCGAGCGCGGCATCGCGGTCAACATGAGCACCTCCGAGCACATCGACCTGCGCGTACCCGACTCCGTCGAGAAGGTCCGCGTCGCCGGCTTCGAGTCCGACCGCAGCGTCGTCCTCCACACCGCGACCGCCACCGACTCCTGGTACCTCCGCTGCTGGGTCGACACCGGCTCCTGCGACCGCATCACCGGCACCCAGCGCGGCGCCGACGGCCGCCAGATCCACCTCCCCTAGCCGAAACGTCAACCGCGTCGGCCGAATGGGCACCTGTGGACGCCGAGACGTCAGTTACGTCGGCCGAAAACGCAGTTGTGGGGGGGGGGGGGGAGCACGACGGGCCCCCACCCGAACACTATATTAAACTCCAAAAAAACGAC
>NZ_JBEORH010000007.1:0-334349 GCF_040302165.1 Nocardioides sp. NPDC127503
CTATTGGTCGACAAGGGCCCCGCCCGCTCGCAGATCAAACTCGCGACCAGTGTCGCGAAGTACGACCTTGTCGCTGCCGGCCTGGCTGAGGGTGTCGTGTCCCAGGACAAAGCCCGGGTGATCACCAAAGCGCTCGACAAGATCGAGACCAACCCGATCGCGAGTGCTGAAGACCTGGTGTTGGCCGAGAAGCTGCTGGTCGACTACGCCACCAGGCTGACCGCCAACGAACTGCGCATCGTCGGCAAACGAATCCTGGTCGAGGTCGATCCGGTCCGGTTCGAGGATGCCGAGGCGAAGGCGCTATTGGCTGAGGAAGAGCGGGCCCAGCAGAAGACCGCGTTGCGGGTGTGGGACAACCACGACGGCACCGTCGGGTTCGACGGCGTCCTGCCGACCTCGATGGGGATGAGGTTCAAGCGGCTGGTCGAGGCCTACGCCCAACCCCGCAAACAGCAGTTGGTTGCCAAGGGCGCGCCCCTGCCGCCGTGGGAGCGACTCATGGGCCAGGGCTTCGCCCGGCTCCTCGAGACCGTCGACCCCGCCGCGCTGCCCCGCCACGGTGGCGACGCCACCACCATCAACGTGGTCATCTCCCTCGAGGAGCTCCGCAAGGACCTCGGCATCGCGACCCTGGGCTATGACGAGACCAACGGCACCACGATCTCGGCGGCCGAGGCCCGCCGGATGGCGTGCAACGCCACCATCATCCCCTGGGTGTTGGGCGGAGACAGCGAGGTCCTCGACGCCGGCCGCGGCAGCAGGTTCTTCCAGCCGATCCAGCGCAAGGCGATGCGGTTGCAGCAGAAGTGCTGCCAAGCCGAGGGCTGTGACATGCCGCCGGAGTGGTGCGACGCCCACCATCTAGAACCGTGGGCTGCCGGCGGCAAGACCAACCTCAAAGACGGCGCCCTGCTCTGCCCCCACCATCACCGCTTAGCGCACAACTCCGCCTACACCCATGAGCGGCTACCGGATGGAACGATCCGATTCACCCGCCGCCCCTAACCAGCTGGGCGAGAAATCACTCCACCAGGCCTGCACGCTAGCCCTGATGACACCGTCGCTGACCGGTCTCGGTCTTGCTGAAGCCGTCTGTCCCGGTGCCCAACGAGCGTTTCGGCCAACTCCCTCGACTCCACACTGGCCGTTTCCCGGCTGGTGGGGACACTTCCCCACGGCGGCGGAGGTTCCCCACGCCCCGGAGGGTGGGGAACCTCCACGCCCGTGGGGAAGTCTTCGGATCAGTGGTGAACTCATGACCTACCAGGCACCGAACCGGGCCCAGCCACCGCGACGGCCCGCTTGTGAATGGTTCACAAGGTCCCGCCCACTGTCGTAGGCACCCACGAGGCACCGGACTGTCCGCGCACGACCAGCCACAGCCCCAAACCCGTACCCAACTGAAACCGCTGCACCACACCCTCGCCGCCGACCCGATACAGGCCAAATCTTTCTCGATCGGGTGCCGGGTCAAGGATCGCCGGAGGCGACCGGCGAAGCCGGCGGCCGAAGGCCGTCCTTGACGCGGTGCGTGATCGAGAAACAATCAAACCAAGGGTCGGCGGCGAAACACCGAGACGAAGCCACGGCCACCTCCACGAGCCTTCCGTGCCCGAAATCGGCTCAGTCCCCCGAAGAACCCTTCCGACGCCCCCGCCGAATCTCCGTGTCGAGAGCGTCCAGGTGCTGCGTCCAGAAGCGACGGAACGGTGTGAGCCAGGCGTCGACCTCGGCCATCGGGCCGGTGTCGAGGGAGTAGATGCGGCGGGTGCCGTCGGGACGTACGTTGGCGAAGCCGTGCTCGCGCAGGACCTTGAGCTGCATGGAGACGGCGGGCTGGCGGATGCCGAACTCGGCCGAGATGGTCTCGACGATCTCGCCGGAAGTGAGGTCGTCGGACGCCAGGAGCTCGAGGATGCGGCGGCGTACGGGATCGCCGAGGACGTCGAAGGCGTGCAAGCGGCTAGTCCGGCATCGCGGTGTAAGCGGCGACGCAGCGCTCGCCGGCGGCCCGGGCCTGGTCGGGGGAGGTGCCGAAGGCGATGTCGGCCTCGACCCAGGCGGCGGCGGAGCCCTTGGTGTGCTCGATCATCGCGGGCAGCGCGTCGGGGGACATCGGGTCCATCTTCTCGGCCTCGGGGGCGGAGAGGTGGAGGGCCAGGCCGAGCAGCATCTGCTCCCAGCCGATGCCGACTGCGCTGGGGCCGAACTCCTTCCACTGCTCCGGCGGGACCGGGGCGGAGTGCTCGAGGCGGAGCAGCGTACGGCCGCTGGAGGCGGTCAGGGTTGCGTCGACCCAGGACATCATGTCGCCGTAGGCCCAGGTGATCGAGAGCAGCTTCGGGCGGTCGCAGGCGAGGATCTCGCCGCCGGCGTTGCCCTCGAGCTGGTAGCGGCCGCCGACCTCGAAGTCGCCGGTGACCGGCATCAGCCAGCGCGGGATGCGCTCCTTGGTCGTCAGTGCGTCCCAGACCTCGTCGGGCTCGGCGTCGTAGCTGCGCTCGACGACGAGCACGCGCAGCTCCTCGCCGCCGCGGGTCGTGGTGGTCAGGGCGCGGTTCACGGCGCCGAGGTGGTCGGCAGGAATGAAGGGTGGTGTGCTCATGCCTGCGACGTTATATCAATGAATCTTGATATTCAACCCTGCTCAGCCGCCAGGCAGGTGCGCCTCGGGCCCGACGAACCGGAACGCGATCTGGAGCTTCTTGAGGCTCCTGGGATCCGGGGTCGACTTCGCCCCGGTGCCGCCAGTCTTGAGCTCGAACTTCTTCCAGGTGGCGAGGGTGGCGTCGTCCACGATGCCGTTGACCACGAGGTTCGCGTCGGCCTTGGCGTTGAGCGCGTTCTGGATCCACCCCACCCCGTTGGTGCGGATCCGCTTGCCCTTGCGGAGTCCCGCGGCGATCTGGAACTGCTGCTGGACGATCGCCAGGTTCGACTTGGTGTTCTTCGGCTTCCACACGGGCTTGGCCCTCGACCTCGCGTACGCCGCGTAGTCGAAGATCGTGGCCCTGATGTCGGCGGGGTGCCAGGCCTTGTCGGTGTTCGCGCCGTGCTGGCCCTTGAGACCGAACGCGTGGTGCAGGTAGTCCTCGAGCTGCGAGCTCGTGGCCTGGAAGCCGAAGAGAGCCGAGCCCCCGTCGACGTACTTCCCGACCCTGACCCCGAGGTCGCGGAAGTCGTCGGTCCGGACGATTCCGGACTGCGGCGGAAGCGTGAACCCGTGGATGTGGTGGCCGAAGGCCGGCGGGAACCGGTACCAGCAGGCGTACCCGAGCGCCCGTAGCCACTTCTCCTGGGTCCTCCAGTTCACGCCCGGGATGTGCAGGTCGGTGCACGCGTCGTGGTCATGGGTGCCCGCGGACGCCTTGACGGTGTCGTTGAACGGCGCCTGGATGATGACGATCCTGGTGCCGAACTTCTTCTGCGCAGCGGTGTCGATCGCGCACAGGTGCGCGATGGTCCGAGCCGACCCCTTGACCTGCTTGCCGCTCGAGGTCGTTCGCGACCACAGCGCCAGATCGGTCTGCTTCGGGGGGTTGTTCCAGTCGATCGACTTGCCGTTGAGGGTGAGCATCTCACTCATAGATCAGGTCCTCCGGAAGATCCTCGGCAGGGATCATCGCGTCGGTGCCTGCGGTCTCCGCAGCCTCGCCGTCCTCGGTGTCCTCGTCGAAGATGTTGATAGCGGTGACGGCCTCGTCGATCTCGATCTCGAGTGCGTCGATCATCGGCTTGGCTTCGGTGTCGGAGAGACCGAGTGACAGGTCTACGATCTCGCCGGGTTCTGGTGATGGATCGGACATGGAACCTCCTGGGTTCTGGATGGGACATGTCTCCATCCACCCTGTTCCGGTCACCGCACGGCGAGCCGCAGCCTCAAAGATCTACCTAGGACTGGCGATCTCGGCGACGTCCTCGACGAGCATCGGGGCGGCATGGAAGTAGGCGGTGGTACGCCGCTTCTGCTCGATGTCGCGGTAGACGCGTTCGACCTGCTCGACGGTGAGCCCGGTGGCCTCGGCGACCTCGGCGGTCGGTACGCCGTGGTTGAGCCCGTAGAGGCACAGGTCCATCCGCTGGTAGGGCAGCGAGAAGTAGAACTCCTCCTGCGACTGCTCCAGCGAGTAGGTGTCTGTGGTCGAGGGGCGGGCCTGGATCTCCTCGGGCACGCCGAGGTGGGCGGCCATCGCGTAGACCTGCGACTTGTAGAGGTGCGCGATCGGCTTCACGTCGGCGGCACCGTCGCCGAGCTTCACGAAGAAGCCCTGGTCGTACTCGAGCCGGTTCGGGGTGCCGGCGACGGCGTAGTTGAGCCGGTCGGCGTGGAAGTACTCCAGCGCCTTGCGGGCACGCTGCTTGAAGTTCGTCGCGGCCACGATCTCGAGGTAGGCCTCGGTCGTCAGCCGGTGCGTGCTCTGGGTGCCGGAGGGGTCCTCGACGACCACTGAGAAGAGCCGGAACGCGTCGGAGTCGACCACGCTGGGCAGCACGATCTTCGACTTCCACCCCTGCCCGTACGCCGGCACCACCCGCCGGATCGCGTCGTCGCGACGCTGGTACGCACCGAGGCCGACCAGCACCGGCGAGATGTCCTCGAGCGCCGAGTCGATCCCGAGGGCGTCGGTCAGCTTCGTACTGAACCCGATCGTGTCCTCGGAGGACTCCTGCTCGGGCATGTGCAGCGCGAAGACCCGCTCCGGGCCGAGCGCCTTGACCGCCAGCGCGGCGACCACGCTGGAGTCGATCCCGCCGGAGACCCCGAGCACGATGCCCTTGCGCTTGTTGGCCACCAGGTAGCGGCGGATCGCGTCGCCGATCCGGGTCGCCTCCGCCTCCTCGTCGATACGGAGCGTCTCCAGTCCGTACGCTGCGTTCTGGCTGTTCGCGGTCATGATGGTCGTCATGCTGGGGTCCTTCCGGTGGGCTCGAGGCTGGTGGTCCCGAGAATCTGGTCGAAGACGGTGAGTGGCGTTGGCGGTGAGGCCGATGCGATGGGTGCGGTGAGCAGCTCGCTGTGCAGCAGCTGGGTCGACAGGACGGCGACCAGGCGCATGTTGTCGGTGTTTCCGAGACCCCGGCCGCCCGTGCGCCGGGCCTTCTCCAGCAGCCGCTGGACGAGGTCGGGCCGGAAGACCCCGGCGGCCTCCAGCGCGGAGCCGGAGGTGACGTCGAAGACCCAGTCCGGGGTGCCGCCGGCGAAGAACGCGGCCGCGTCCGGCGCCCGGTAGGGCTGCTTGGGGCGGCGCAGGATCTCCTCGGGCACCAGGTCGGCGAAGGCCCGCTTGAGCAGGTGCTTCTCGTCCATGCCGAGGATCTTGTGCTCGGCGGGGACGCGGCCGGCGAGCTCGGCGACGTGCGGGTCCAGGAACGGGAACCGGCCCTCGACCGAGTTGCCCATCAGCATCCGGTCGCCCTGGGAGGCCAGGATGTAGCCGGGCAGCAGGGTCGTCATCTCCAGCCACTGGGCGCGCGCGACCGGGTCCCACGAGGCGGCCGCGGCGGGCATCGCGTCGACGACGCCGTCGGCCGCACGGCCGGGCCACCGGATCTCCGGCCGCAGCATCGAGCCGAGCACCGCCGTGGAGTCCCACCGCGGCCGGTGCGACATCGCCAGGTCGTCGGGAGAGAGGTTGCGGGAGAAGAAGCTGCGCGCGAACGCCGGCGCCTGGTTGGGGGAGCGGTGCATCCATGGGTAGAGCTGCTCGACCGCCGCCTCGGCGGCCTCCGGGTCCCGCAGCCACAGATCGCGGATCTTGGCCTCGCGGAAGATGTCGTAGCCACCGAGCACCTCATCGGCGCCCTCGCCAGTGACGACCACCTTGAAGCCGGACTCTCGCACGAGCCGGGAGAGCAGGAACATCGGCGCCGGGGCGGTCCGCAGCAGCGGCGACTCGGCGTGGCGTACGACCTGGGGGAAGACGTCGGCGATGTCGCGCTCGCTGACCACGACGTCGTGGTGGACGGTGCCGAGCCGCTCGGCCATCAGCGCCTGGAAGCCGCCCTCGTCGAACTCGGCCTCGGCAAACCGCAGCGAGAACGTGTGCAGCGGCGCACTGGTGAAGCCGGCAATTGCCCCGGCCGTGACCGCGGAGTCGATCCCGCCAGAGAGGTACGCCGCCACCGGCACGTCGCTGCGCTCGAACCGCAGCCGAGTGGCGGCCATCAGCGTCGTACGCAGCGCCTCGGCGTTGGCCTCCAGGTCGGTGAGCTCCTCGGCCCCTGCCGGCGGGAACGAGGGTGCCCAGTACCGGCGCTCGAGCTCGACGCCATCGCGGAAGGAAAGGTAGGAGCCCGGCGGCACCTGCGCGATGTCGCGGAAGACGGTGCGCGGCGCGACCGCCGACCACAGGGTCAGCACCTGGTCCAGCCCGGCCGGGTCCAGCTCGCGCGGGACGTCGGGGGAGGCGTACAGCGCCTTGACCTCGGAGGCGAAGAGCAGTTGCCCGGCGGCGCGCGTGTAGAAGAGCGGGCGGACGCCGAAGCGGTCCCGGGAGAGGACGAGCGTTCCCGTCCGGCGGTCCCAGATAGCCAGCGCCCACTGGCCGTTGAACCGCTCGAAGCAGCCCGGCCCCCACTCCTCCCAGGCGTGCACGATGACCTCGGTGTCCGAGCGGGTGTCGAAGACGTGGCCGCGGGAGCGGAGCTGCGCGGCCAGCTCGACGTGGTTGAAGATCTCGCCGTTGAAGGTGACCCAGACCTGCTCGCTCTCGCCTGAGGATCGGCACGAGCGGCTGGTCATCGGCTGGGTGCCGCCGGCCGTGTCCACGATCGCCAGCCGGGTGTGGCCGAGCGCGACCCGCTCGTCGCGGTAGTAGCCGCTGCCGTCGGGGCCACGGTGGGCAAGAGCGCCCAGCATGTCCCGCACGAGGGCAGGGTCAGGCGCCTCGGTGCTGCTCAGCACCCCACAGATCCCGCACATGGCGCTCCTCGATCGATCCCGAACGGTGCCCGAAGGTTTGCTCGTGCAGGTATGGCAGGGCATCGGGATCGGCCGGTTTATCACCCAATGTCGGCATCTCCGGGCCCGATTTCGGCTCCCGACCCGCTTCGGCTGACAGAACAAAGGGGCATTCGAAGACCGTTCACAAACAGGGAGATGTGATGACGGACGTACAGCGCACGATCGAAGGCTTCATCCTCGACAGCCTGCTGCTGGGTGATGAGACCCGGCTGCCCGGGCCGTCGGAGTCGCTGGTCGAGTCGGGCGTGATCGATTCGACCGGGATCCTGGAGCTCATCGAGTTCCTCGAGGCGGAGTTCGAGATCTCCGTCGACGAGGCCGAGACCGTGCCCGAGAACCTCGACGGGGTCGCCAACCTGGTGGCGTACGTCGGCCGGAAGACCGCGGTCCAGGATCGAGAGAGCCTTGCTAGTTGACGGAGCCCGGGTGACAGGCGACTTCGACGTCGACCTGGCCAAGATGTACGCGATCGTCCTCGACGGTCCGCGTACGTCTTGGCTGTCCCGGCTGCGCTTCTGGCTCTTCGACTACGAGCTGCACTGCGTCGCCTGCTACCGCTTCGGACGCTGGGCGACCCGGCTGCGCACCCGCAACCGCCTGCTCGGCGTGCTCGCGCTGGGGGTCTACTGGTTCTGGAACCGGCGCAACATCCGCGTCCACCACGCCGACATCTTCCGGCGCGCCGACATCGGGCCCGGGCTGCTGCTCATGCACCGCTCGGGCATCATCGTCGGCCCGGCCGTGGTCGGCAGCAACTGCGTCCTCCACCAGAACGTCACCATCGGCCAGCGCATCGCCGACGGCGACCAGGGTCTGCCCACGATCGGCGACGACGTCTGGATCGGTCCGGGCGCGGTGATCACCGGCGCGATCACGGTCGGCGACGGCTGCACGATCTCCGCCGGCACCGTGCTGTCCAAGGACGTACCGCCCCACAGCCTCGTCTGCGGCAACCCCGGCCGGGTCATCGCCAAGGACTACGACAACAGCAACATGATCAATTTCGTCGTCCCCAACGGGGTGCGACCGTCATGATCGCGAGCGTCGTGGTGCCGGCGCACAACGAGGCCAAGGGGCTGTCGGAGAACCTGACGGCTCTGCTCGACGGCATCCCTCACGGGGCCGTCGAGGTGGTGGTCGTGTGCAACGGCTGCACCGACGACACCGCCGCGGTGGCGCGGAAGGTCCCGGGCGTACGCGTCCTGGAGATCGCCGAGGCCTCCAAAGCGCGCGCGGTCGAGGTCGGGAACGCCGCGGCCACGATCTATCCGCGGCTGCACCTCGATGCCGACGTACGCCTCACCGGCACCGACCTGCTCCGACTGGTCGACGCGCTCGACGAGGACGGGGTGCTGGCCGTCGCGCCCGGGCGGAGCATCCCGACCGAGCACTCCTCCTGGCCGGTCCGTGCCTACTACCGGGTGTGGCAGTCCCTCCCGGCCGTACGCAGCGGCCTGTTCGGCCGCGGAGCCTTCTGCCTCACCGTCGAGGGCCAGGCCCGGGTCGCTGCCGGCGCGAGCCTCATGAACGACGACCTGGTCGCCTCGGAGCTGTTCACGCCCGCCGAGCGCCGGGTTGTCGCCGACGCGACCGTGGTCGTGCGGCCGCCGCGTACGGTCAAAGACCTGGTCAGGCGCAGGATCCGCGTCGCGACCGGTAATGCCCAAGCCGACGCCCATGGTGCTCGGCAAGGATCCACCTCTTTCTCGGATCTCCTCACGCTCGGGCTGCGTCAGCCTGCGATCGGACTTCGGGTTCCGGTCTTCATGACAGTCACCCTCGTCGCTCGGATGCTCTCCCGCAGAGCTGTCCGGACCGGCGACTACACCACCTGGTTACGCGACGAGAGCTCGCGAGCCTGATCCGAGAAGGAGCACGACTGTGAAGCTGCGAACGGGACTGGCCGCGTTGCTCGGAGTTGTTCTTGTCACCCCTGTCATATCGCTCGTCACTGCCACGAGCGCCAGTGCCGACCCATGTGGCCCGGAGGGCAATGCGATTGCATGTGAGAACAGCAAACCGGGGAGTCCCTCGAGCGAATGGGGCATCACCGGCGCCGGTGACAGCTCGATCCAGGGGTTTGCCACCGACATCAGTGTCGACGCCGGCAACCGGATCGACTTCAAGGTCGACACCAATGCCTCGGCGTACACGGTCACGATCTACCGGATGGGCTACTACGGCGGTGACGGCGCCCGCAGGATCACCTCGGTGACCCCGTCGGCGAGCCTCCCGCAGAACCAGCCCAACTGCTATCGCGACACCACCACCGAGATCACCGACTGCGGCAACTGGGCGGTCTCGGCCTCCTGGAACGTGCCGGTGACAGCGGTCTCGGGCGTCTACGTCGCCAAGCTGGATCGCGCCGACACCAACGAGTCGAGCCACATCACCTTCATCGTCCGTGACGACGACAGCACCTCCGACGTCGTCTTCCAGACCTCCGACACCACCTGGCAGGCCTACAACAACTACGGCGGGTCCAGCTTCTACACCGGCGGCGGGAACGGCCGGGCCTACAAGCTCAGCTACAACCGCCCGTTCGCGACCCGCTCCGGCGGGACGTCCCACGACTTCTTCTTCGCCAACGAATACCCGCTGGTGAGGTTCCTGGAGCGCAACGGCTACGACGTCAGCTACATCTCCGGCATCGACACCGACCGTCGCGGCGGGCTGCTCACCAACCACGAGACCTTCTTGAGCGTCGGGCACGACGAGTACTGGAGCGGTCAGCAGCGGGCCAACGTCGAGGCCGCCCGCGACGCGGGTGTGAACCTGCAGTTCCTGAGCGGCAACGAGGTCTACTGGCGGACCCGCTACGAGGCCTCGAAGGACGGCACCAACACGCCCTACCGGACCCTGGTCACCTATAAGGAGTCCTGGGCGCAGGCCAAGCTCGACCCGGCCCCGGAGTCGACCGGCACTTGGCGCGACCCGCGCTACACCCCCAAGAGCCTGGGCGGTGGCAAGCCGGAGAACTCCCTGACCGGCACCATCTTCATGTCCAACCTGACCGACCTGCCGGTGACCGTGAAGAAGTCGCAGGGTGGGCTGCGGCTGTGGCGCAACACCGGGCTGTCCGGGATGACCGCTGACCAGACCGAGCTGGCGCCACACACTGTCGGCTATGAGTCCGACGAGGACCAGGACAACGGGTTCCGACCACCCGGCCTGATCCGGATGTCGGAGACGACTGGGTTCATCGACAACCAGTACATGACCGACTTCGGCCGGACCACGGGCGACGGCACCACTACCCACGCGCTCACGCTCTATCGGGCCGCCAGCGGCGCGCTCGTCTTCGGCGCGGGATCGGTCCAATGGACCTGGGGCCTCGACTCCGAGCACGACAACCCGTATCACGACGAGACCGCCGACCGCCGGATGCAGCAGGCGCAGGTGAACCTGCTGGCCGACATGGACGCCCAGCCGACGACGCTGATGAGCGGCCTGGTCGCGGCGACCAAGACCACTGACACGACCGGTCCGTCGGTCGCCATCACGTCGCCGGCTGCCGGCTCGACACAACCCAACGGCACCAAGGTGACGCTCACCGGCACCGCGACAGACACGGGCGGTGGCGTGGTGGCCGGAGTCGAGTACTCCCTCGATGACGGCACCTCGTGGCACCCGGCGAACGGCACGACCGCCTGGTCGGTGACGTACGTCCAGCCAGGGGTCGGCAGCACCCCGGTCCGGGTCCGCGCAGTCGATGACAGCGCCAACATCGGCACCGCTGTGACCAGGAGCTTCGCGGTCACCTGCCCGTGCAGCATCCTCGGCCAGCGCGAGGTGCCGACGACCTGGAACGCCGTCACCAGCCCGGCGACACCGTCGGCCAACGACGGCGGCGCCGCCGAGCTCGGCCTGCGCTTCACGCCCCAGGCCGACGGGTACGTCGCGGGCGTCCGCTTCTTCAAGGGCGCCGGCAACACCGGCACCCACGTGGGTTCCCTGTGGAGCAGCAGCGGCGAGCGGCTGGCCCAGGTCACCTTCACCAACGAGTCGAGCGGCGGCTGGCAGTCGGCGACGTTCAGCCAGCCGGTCGCGGTCGCCGCGGGGGCGAGATACACCGTCTCCTACACGGCTCCGGCGGGGCACTATGCGGTGGCGCCATGGGCGTTCGCGGCACAGGGATTCGAGGCGTACCCGTTCGAGGTCGAGGGTGGCTATGGTGCCGCTCCGGCAGGGGTCTACGCGGGTGCCGGGCAGTTCCCGGCGAGCTCCTACCAGAACCCCAACTACTTCGTGGACGTGCTGTTCACGACCACGGACAACTCGCCGCTGACCGCCACCAACCAGTGGCCGCTGGCCGACTCCTCCTCGGTCCCGCGCAACACCACGGTGAGCGCCAGGTTCACCAAGCCGGTGGTCGCCTCGACCGTTGGGCTGCGACTGACCGACTCCCTCGGCAACGTGGTGGCCGGGTCGACGGCCTACGACTCGACGACCAGGACGGTGACCTTCATCCCGTCGGCCAACCTCGCTGGGTTCGTCACCTACACCGCCACGCTCTCGGGGCAGGACAGCGGTGGGACGGCGATCTCGACCGGGAAGACGTGGTCGTTCCGTACGGCCAAGCCGCCGGCCGCGGCAGGAGTCTGCCCGTGCTCGATCTATGACGAGGACGCCACGCCCACGGTCCTCCAGGACCCGGAGAACGCACAGCTGACGCTGGGCGTCAGGTTCCGCGCCGACGTGGCCGGCACCGTCACCGGGGTCAAGTTCTACAAGGGCGTCAACAACGCCGCCCCGCACACCGGCACCCTCTGGTCGGCCAGCGGCGCCGTGCTCGCCCAGGGCACCTTCTCGGGCGAGTCGACCAGTGGCTGGCAGACGCTGACCTTCACCGAGCCGGTGCAGATCCAGGCGAACACCGACTACGTCGCCTCCTACCGCACCAACGGCTACTACTCGGCCACCCCGAACGCCTTCGCATCGGCCGACCTGTCGAAGCCGCCACTGAGGGTGAGCTCGACGGCAGGGGCGTACGCCTATGGCACGGGCTTCCCGGCGGCGACCTCGCCTTCGAGCTACATGGTCGACGTCGTCTTCGAGAAGGGCGCGCCGTCGCTGACGATGACCTCGCGCAGCCCGGTTCCCGGGGCGGTCGAGGTGCCGCGCTCGAGCAACGTGGTGGCGTCGTTCTCCTCGGCGATCAGCTCCGGCTACTCGGTGTCGGCGACCTCGGGCGGCCAGCCCATCCCGGGGACGACGACGCTCGGCAACTCCGGGACCACACTCACCTTCGACCCGACTTCCTCGCTGCCCGCATCCGCGGACGTGACGGTCACGATCAGTGGGGTCACCTCGACCGACGGGGCGAGTCTGCCCACGCAGACCTGGACGTTCCGGACCAGATCCGCGGAGACACCAGCGAGCCAGACGCTCTTCGGTGACGTGGTGCCCGCGGTCGAGGCCCAGGACGACAGCTCTCCGGTCGAGGTCGGGACGCTGTTCAGTCCCACCCGAGACGGGCGGGTGACGGCGATCCGGTTCTACAAGGGAGCCGGCAACGGTGGCACCCACGTCGGGTCGCTGTGGACGTCGACCGGTCAGCGGCTCGCCCAGGTGACCTTCACCGGTGAGACCGCCTCCGGCTGGCAGCAGGCAACGCTGTCCAGTCCGGTCGAGGTGCAGGCAGGGGTGTCGTACATGGTCTCCTACCTGGCTCCGCAGGGGCACTATGCGACCACGTCGCAGTTCTTCGCGAGCGCCTACTCCTCGGGTGACCTGACCGCTCCGGCGGGCACCAACGGTCGCTATCTCTACGGCGCCGCGGGTGGGTTCCCGCAGTACTCGTTCGGGTCGACGAACTACTTCGCCGACGTCGTCTTCGAGCGGGCGGGCCCGACCATCTCGGTCACCGAGCAGGATCCGGACCCGGGCACGACCGAGGTGGCTACCTCGGTGAACCCGTCGATCACGTTCTCGGCACCGATCGCGACCGGGTGGAACATGTCGGTCACGGCCAACGGGTCCTCGGTGGCGGGTTCGGCTGCGCTGAGCACCGACGGACGTACGCTGCGCTTCACCCCGTCGGCGGCGCTGCCGTCCGGGGCGACGGTGTCGGTGTCGGTCTCGGGCGTGGTCTCGACCGACGGGGCGAACCTGCCCACGCAGACGTGGTCGTTCACCACGATCCCGGCCGTCGTGGCCGAGGTGTCGCTGTTCACCGGGGTGACTCCGCAGAACGCGTCGACGCTGGACCTGATGCCGATCGAGCTCGGCACGGCCTTCAGGACATCGGTGGCCGGCTCGGTGACGGCGATCCGGTTCTACAAGGGCACCGGCAACACCGGCACCCACACCGGCTCGCTGTGGAACTCGGCCGGCACCCGGATCGCCCAGGTGACCTTCACCGGCGAGACCGCGACCGGCTGGCAGACGGCCACGTTGCCGACACCGGTCGCGCTCACACCGGGGGCGACGTACGTCGTGTCCTACTACGCGCCCAACGGGCGCTACGCCTCGACGCCCGCCGCCCTCACCCAGTCTCGGACGGTCGGCCCACTGACGGCCCCGGGCGGAGCCAACGGCAGGTATCGGTACGGGTCCGGAGGGGGGCTCCCGAACCGATCCTGGAACTCCACGAACTACTTCGTGGACGTGAGGTTCCGCCCGGCGTCCCCGTAGGCCGGCTGAACGGTCCCTAATTGAAGGGATAGGTGGGGCGAGGCTCTTCGGAGCCTCGCCCGCGCCGATTTCATGGGCGACATGACTGATGTGGATCCGCTCGGCGTGGCAGTGGTCGGGGCCGGTTACTGGGGGCCCAACCTGGTCCGCAACTTCCGGAACGCACGGGACTGGACGCTGGTCGCGGTGGTCGATCTGGACCTCGCGCGGGCCCAAGAGGTGATCGGCGGCGGCACGGACGTACTGGCCACCACCGACCTCGACGAGGTGCTCGCGCGCGATGACGTGGACGCGGTCGCGATCGCGACGCCGGCGGGTACGCATCGCCATCTCGTCGAGCGGGCGCTGCGGGCCGGGAAGCACGTGCTCGTCGAGAAGCCGCTGGCCGACGATGTGGAGTCCGGACGGAGCATGGTCGAGGCCGCGCGAGCCAACGATCTCGTGCTGATGGCCGACCACACCTACTGCTACACGCCGGTCGTGCAGAAGATCCGCGAGCTGATCGAGGACGGGTCGCTCGGCGAGATCCTGTTCGTCGACTCCGTGCGGATCAACCTCGGGCTGGTGCAGCCCGACGTCGATGTCTTCTGGGATCTCGCCCCACACGACCTCTCCATCCTCGACTTCATCCTGCCCGGCGGACTGCGCCCCACCGGGGTCGCTGCGCACGGCGCCGACCCGCTCAGGGCGGGCAAGTCCTGCGTGGGCTACCTGACCCTGCCGCTGGAGGGCGGGGCGATGGCCCACGTCCACGTCAACTGGCTCAGCCCCACCAAGATCAGGCAGATGGTGATCGGCGGGAGCCGGCGTACGTTGGTCTGGGACGACCTCAACCCGCAACAGCGGCTCAGCGTCTTCGACCGCGGCGTCGACCTGGTCCAGCAGAGCGTGGACATCGCCGACCGTGCCGCAGCGACCATCTCCTACCGGCTGGGCGACACCTGGGCGCCGGCGCTGCCCGAGTACGAGGCACTCTCCCGGATGGTCGGCGAGTTCGCCGGGGCGATCAGGGGCGGGCGTGCACCGGTTACCGACGGGGCCGCCGGGCTCCGTGTCCTCTCCGTCCTGGAGGCGGCCCAGACCAGCCTCCGAGCCCGTGGCGCCCTCGTCGAGGTGGCCGCCGAGACCCCGACCCTGGAGCTGATCCGATGACCTCTCCCGACCTCACGAAACTGAACGGCGCGAACGTCCTGGTCACCGGAGGTGCGGGCACGATCGCCTCCACCATCGTGGACCAGCTCCTCGACGCGGGGGTCGCGCACGTCGACGTGCTCGACAGCCTGATCCGGGGCCGCAAGGCCAACCTCGACGACGCTCTCGCCACCGGTCGCGTACGGCTCGTGGAGGGCGACATCCGTGACCGGGACCTGGTCGGCGACCTCACCGCCGGCAAGGACCTGGTCTTCCACCAGGCCGCCATCCGGATCACGCTGTGTGCCGAGGAGCCCCGGCTGGCCAACGAGGTGCTCGTCGACGGCACCTTCAACGTGGTCGAGGCCGCCGTCGACGCGGGTGTCTCGAAGCTGATCTACGCCTCCTCGGCCTCGGTCTTCGGGCTCGCCGAGGAGTTCCCGACGCCGGAGGGGCACCACCACAACAACAACGACACCCTCTACGGAGCCGCGAAGTCCTACAACGAGGGGCTGGTGCGGTCCTTCCGGGCGATGCACGGGCTCGACTACGTCGGGCTGCGCTACTTCAACGTCTACGGACCCCGGATGGACGTCCACGGCGCCTACACCGAGGTGCTGGTGCGGTGGATGGAGCGGATCGCCCACGGCAAGCCGCCGCTGATCTTCGGCGACGGACGCCAGACGATGGACTTCGTCTGCGTCCCCGACATCGCCCGCGCCAACATCCTGGCGGCCGCCTCCGAGGTGAACGAGGGCGTCTACAACATCGCCTCCGGCACCGAGACCTCGCTGCTGGAGCTGGCCGAGGCGCTGCTACGGGCGATGGACTCCCCGCTCGGGGTCGAGCACGGTCCGGAGCGCGCGGTCAACGGGGTCACCCGCCGGCTCGCCTCCATCTCCGCGGCCCGCGACGACCTGGGCTGGGCTCCGACGATCGGGCTCGAGGACGGGCTGCGCCAGCTCGTCGAGTGGTGGGCGCCGCTGCGCTCCGAGATCGCGGCCGGGCGCGAGCTCAGCGGAGGTACGTCGTGAGCCGAATCAACGTCATGCAGCCCTGGCTGGGCGAGGAGGAGGTCGAGGCGGTCGCCGAGGTGCTCCGCTCCGGCTGGGTCGCCCAGGGGCCGCGCGTGGCCGAGTTCGAGCGCCGCTTCGCTTCCTCGCAGCAGGCTGCTCACGCGGTCGCCACCTCGAGCTGTACGACGGCTCTCCACCTGGCGCTGGTCGTGGCGGGAGTGAGCCCCGGTGACGACGTCGTCGTCCCGTCCTTCTCGTTCATCGCGACCGCCAACGCGGCGGTCTACGTCGGCGCCCGGCCGGTCTTCGCGGACGTCTCACCGGTCTCCGGAAACCTCACCGCGTCGACCGTTCGGGAAGCCCTCACGCCTCGGACGACGGCCGTGATCGTGGTCGACCAGGGCGGGGTGCCGGTCGATCTGGACTCGATCCGGAAGGTCTGCGACCCACTCGGCATCATGGTCATCGAGGACGCCGCCTGCGGTGCCGGGTCGACCTACCGAGGTCGTCCCGTGGGCGCCGGCGCCGAGATCGCGGCCTGGTCCTTCCACCCGCGCAAGATCCTCACCACCGGCGAGGGCGGGATGCTGACGACTTCGCGAGCTGACCTTGCCGAGCGGGCGCGCAAGCTGCGCGAGCACGCGATGAGCGTCTCGGCCGCCGACCGGCACGCCAGCCTGGTCTCCCCGCCGGAGTCCTACGACGAGGTCGGCTTCAACTTCCGGATGACCGATCTGCAGGCCGCCGTCGGCCTGGTGCAGCTCGATCGGCTGCCCGAGGTCGTCGCCCGGCGCCGCGAGCTGGCTGCCGTCTACGCGAAGTCGGTCGCCGAGATCGGCGGGCTGCGGGCCGTGGCCGACCCGGCCTGGGGCACCTCCAACTTCCAGTCGTTCTGGATCGAGGTGGGGTACCCCTACGGACTGGACCGGGAGGGGCTGCTGAGCGCCCTGGCCGAGGCCGGGATCTCGGCGCGGCGCGGGATCATGGCGTCGCACCGGCAGCCTGCGTACGCCTCGCCGTCCGTCAGCCTTCCGGCCACCGAGCACCTCACCGACAACACGCTCATCCTGCCGCTCTTCCACCAGATCTCGGACTCGGAGCAGGCGCGGGTCATCGACGTACTCCGGCAGAGCGCGTCCGGGGACCCGGCGCCGAGTCAGGCGTCGTCCAGCGCGTGCGATCGCAAGGCGGAGGAGGGAGGCGGCCCGGGGTTGGCCGCCGACCGACGACAACGCAGCGAGCGTGCGTGATGGGCGGCGGCTGGCCGGCGTCTCCGGGTTCCCGGACGGGCTCTTGGGGAGGGCGTCGATGACCACGCTGGTTCTCGTCGCGGCCAGCGGGCTCGCCGGAGAGATCGCGGCGGCGGCGGAGTACGACGAGATCGTCGCCGTCGACGACGACCGCGAGTGCTGGGGCCAGATGATCGGCTCGGTCGACGGGACCGGCGGGGTCAAGGTCATCGGGCCGGTCGAGGTCGCCACCGACTGCGGTGACGACCTGGTCATCTGCGCCGGGGCCGGGTCGACGCGCCGACGCCTCCACAACCGGCTGATCGGCTACGGGGTGGCGCCGGAGCGCTACGCGACCATCGTCCATCCCACCGCCTCGGTGCCTCCGGGCTGCGAGCTCGGGGCCGGGACCGTGCTGCTCGCCGGGGTCGTGCTGACCGCCGGCGTACGCGTCGGACGCCATGTCGTCGCGATGCCCAACGCGGTCCTCACCCACGACGACATCGTCGGCGACTACGCGACCATCTGCGCCGGGGTGACCCTCGGCGGCGAGGTCGTGATCGGTGAGGCCGCCTACCTCGGGATGAGCTCCTCGGTGCGCCAGCGCACGACCGTCGGAGCCGACTCCGTCCTCGGCATGGGAGCGGTCCTGCTCAACGACCTGCCCGCCGGGGAGACCTGGGCCGGAGTGCCCGCCCGCCGTCTCAATTCACGTCAGGAGCTGATCTGGTGAAGGTGCCGTTCGTCGACCTCGGGTCGCAGCAGTCGGAGATAGAGGACGAGGTACGCCTCGGGCTGGACCGCGTCTTCGAGCGCACCGCCTTCGTGGGCGGGCCGGAGGTGACCTCGTTCGAGCACGCCTATGCGGCCTTCGTCGGTGCCGACCACTGCGTCGGCGTCGGCAACGGGACCGACGCGCTCGAGCTGGCGATGCGGGCCGTCGGGGTGCGGCCCGGTGGCGAGGTGATCGTGCCCGCCAACACCTTCATCGCGACCGCCGAGGCGGCCAGCCGGATCGGTGCCGTACCGGTTCCCGTGGACGTCGACGAGTCGCATTTGTTGATCGACCCGGCCGCGGTCGAGCGAGCGCTCACGCCACGTACGCAGGCGATCGTGCCGGTGCACCTGTTCGGGCAGACGGCATTCGTGGAGCAGCTGCTCCCGCTCGCGTCTGCTGCCGGGATCCCGGTGATCGAGGACGCGGCGCAGTCGCAGGGCGCCCGCCGGAACGGTCGCCCCGGCGGCTCGCTCGCGACTGTCGCGGCGACCAGCTTCTACCCCGGCAAGAACCTCGGCGCGGCCGGTGACGCGGGCGCGGTGACGACCTCCGATCCGGAGATCGCGCGGATGGTCCGGCTGCTCGCCGCGCACGGCTCGGAGACGAAGTACGTCCACGAGGTCGTCGGGATGAACTCCCGTCTCGACACGGTCCAGGCCGTCGTGCTCGCCGCGAAGCTGGCCCGTCTGGAGAAGTGGAACGAGCTGCGCCGGCAGGCCGCCGACCGCTACCACGCGCTTCTCGACGACGTGCCCGGTCTTCGGCTGCCGTCGTCCGCGCCGGGAAACGTCGACGTCTGGCATCTCTATGTCGTCCGGGTCGATCACCGTGACCGGGTGCTCGCGGCGCTGCTGGAGGCTGGCATCGGCACCGGGATCCACTATCCGTTCCCGGTGCATCTGACTGCTGCGTACGCCTCCCTGGGGTTCGGCGAGGGCTCCTTCCCGGTCGCGGAGCGGGCGGCGGGCGAGATCCTGTCGCTGCCGATGTCCCCGCACCTGAGCCCGGAGCAGCAGGAGTACGTCGCCGACGTGCTCACCGCGGCGGTGAGGCATGGGTGAGGTGCGTACACCGGTCTCCATCGTCTGCGTCTACAACGACCCGGCGGTGCTGGAGTCGTGCCTGGCGGCCTCGATCAAGGCCGGTCCGGGAGCATCGCGGCAGACCGAGGTGATTCCCGTCGACAACGTCTCGAATGCGTTCGCGAGCGCCGGTGCGGCGCTGAACCACGGTGCCCGGATGGCACGCAACGAGGTCGTCGTCTTCGTCCACCAGGACGTCTACCTCCACTCGCTGCCCGCGCTCGAGGCCGCCGCCGCGACCCTCCTCGCCGACCCGGCGATCGGGGTGCTGGGCGCGGTCGGGGTCAGCCACCGCGGCGAGGTCGTCGGCGCGATGCGCGACCGGGTCGTCCCGCTCGGCCGCTCCACCTCGGTCCCGGTCGACGTCGACTCGCTCGACGAGGTGCTCTTCATGGTCACCCGCTCACAGGTCCTGCGCGAGCCGCTCTCGGAGTCGCCCGACCTGGCCTGGCACGCGTACGCCGTCGAGTACTGCCTCCGCATGCGCGCCTCCGGCCGCCGCGCCGCCGCCGTCGACATCCCGCTGACCCACAACAGCATGACCACCAACCTCGCCCGCCTAGACGTCGCCCACCGCAGCGTCGGCCACACCTACGCAAGCCTGGTGCCCGTGCGTACGACGTGCGGGATCGTCGCCGGTGAGCACGGTGCCGGGACCACGTCCTGGCCCGTCCGTCGTGCGCGTGGCGCGCGTACGTTCTGGGGCGAGTCCGTCCGTGCCCGCCGGGTGAGGCGCTCGCTGCGCGGGGTTGTTCCGACCCCGGGCCATGCTCGGGGTCAGGTGGTGCTCGCCGACATCCGCCTGCTCGTCGACGACGTCGCCCGGCTCGCCGGCAGCTCCTCGATCCGCGTCATCGACCCCTCCCGCGACGGCACCGTCGGCGAGGCCGAGGGTCTCGAGCGCAACGGCATCGCCTTCTCCGCCGCCACGCTCCGCTGGCCCGGTGTCGTCGCCGCCGTCGCCGCCACCACCCCCGACCAGCTCCTCCTCGTCTCCGGCCTGCGGCCCGAGGAGATCGCCCCCCTCGCCGCCACCACCACCGGCCCCTACGTCGTGGGCCTCGCCCGCGACACCGGCCTCTGGCTCCTCCTCGGCGCCGATCCGGCTGCTCTGGCTCCACTGTGGAGCCGGCCGCGCAACCGGCCGTTCTTCGTCGGGTGACGTGGTGCAGGGATACCCGGTTAACCGGGTATCCCTGCACTTCTCAGGCAATGCAATGCCAGAGAAGTGCAGGAAATGCCAGAGAAGTCAGGCCACATCAGCCGCGCGCACGGCAGTGCAAGGAAACATGAGCGACTGAAATGTCGGTGGCCGTCGGCAGGATGCAGAGCATGACACTCTCATTCGACGATTCTCGGCTCACTCCGATCGCTCTTCGCAAGGAGCTGCTCGACAACGGGCACAACGACAGATCCCTGGCACAAGCACTGCGTACGGGTGCACTCGCGAGACCGAGGCGGGGCGCGTACGTGGATGGAAGTCTTTGGGACGGGCTTTCGGAGGGGGATCGGTACGCAGTCCGCTGCCGTGCGGCGTACCGGCAGTCGAAGACCGACGTGGTCCTCTCCCACACCTCGGCCGTTCCTTTTCGTGACGGGCCGCTGTGGGGTCTGGATCTCGCAGAGGTGCACCTGAGTCGTTCGGACCATCGCACCGGCCGGCGCGAGGCTGGGGTACGCCAACACAGCGGGAAGCTTCTCGACGCGGATGTCGTGACGGAGAACGGCCTTCTGATGACTTCGCCGGAGCGAACGGCCGTGGAGGTGACCACCGTGGCTCCGATGGTCGCGGCTCTCGGCGTCGTCAACGATCTGTTGCATCGGAAGATCACGACCCTCGAGCGCGTGAAGGCACGCTACGAGCTCTCGATGGAGCATTGGCCGAACTCGCTGTCGACCGAGGTCGTGCTGCGGCTTGCGGACCCACGCATCGAGTCGCTCGCTGAGTCACTGTTCGTCGGAGTCGCGTGGCTACAGAGCCTGCCGATGCCGATCCCGCAATACGAGGTGACGGACTCCGAGGGGAGAACTCGGCGACTCGACTTCGCGCTTCCAGAGTTTGGCGTTTGGTTCGAGATCGACGGCAAGGTCAAGTACGAGCGCCCTTATCGGATCGGCGAGACTGCGACCGACGTGGTTCTTCGGGAGAAGCGCCGCCAGGAGCGGATCGCCGAGGCGACGGGGTGGCGCTGTATGCGGATCTCGTGGGCCGATCTGCAAGATCCCGTACGCCTGGCCGCTCGGATCCGCGCATTCCTTGAATCCGGCATCACCGCGCAGGGGCCGCGGAGTGCTTGAGGGGAGCCTCCGCCGCCCGCACTGAGCGGCGTCCGGCAGCCTCGGCAGTCACACGTGTCACAGCGCTCAGGCAATTCCTGCACTTCTCCGGTGTTGCATTGCCAGAGAAGTGCAGGAATACCCGGTTAACCGGGTATTCCTGCCGGCCGGCGGCGCAGCCGCGCGCGAACCGCAGCAGCAGCCCAGTCGGGGGCGAGGTCGCGGACGCGGCCGGCGCCGCCGCGGCGGGTCTGGCGCCACATGGTGATGCGGTCGGTGAGCGGCATCGCGCCGAGGAGACCGGCGGTGATGTCGGCGCCGGTGCGGCTGAACGGGTTGGTCGCCTGGACGGAGACGGTGAGCAGGTCGAGGTGGCCGCGGCCGCGTACGGGGGCGAGCAGGTCGTCGCCGAGGCGCTGGGGGGTCAGGTAGAGAGACTCGGCGTCGGCGACCCAACCGGGGCCGGTGTGGCACTCGAGGATCGCCTGGGCGGTCGAGCTGCCGCGTGAGACCCGCTCACGCGGGCGGCGGACCAGGTCGAGGAGGGTGTCGCGCAGCTGGTCGGCGCTCTTCGGGCGCAGCATGAGGTGGTCGATCCCGGGGGAGTCGGAGCCCCAGACCGCACACTCGGGCCGATGGCCGCGGAAGGTGACGACCGGGTTGCCGAGGCCGCCGGACTCGAGCAGCGAGGTGAGCCCAGCGAACGGGAACGAGTCGAGGTAGACGTCGGCGGCGTGGTGGAGCGGGGCGACGTCGGAGAGCATGCCGACGGCCTGGATCCGTCCGGACGTACGCCGCGCCAGCCCGGCCCACGGCTCAGACTCCGGGTTGGGGCCGGCGACCCGCCACTGCAGGCGGGGTTCGGCGACCACTGCGGACTCGACGGCCGCCAAGAAGGTGTCGCCGCCCTGGAACTTGCTCGAGTCGGCGGCGGTCACGACCAGCACATCGGAGGCACGCACGTCCCACTGCGGCTTCGCCGTCTCGCGACGCTTGGTCCGGCCGCGGACGGACAGCGGCCGGTTGCGCACGATCGACCGCTCCATCGGCAGGCCGCGCCGATGCTGGGCGAGGTCCTGGCCGCTGCGACGCAGGTGGACGACCCGGTCGTAGGCCCGCACCCCGACCCAGAAGACGTGGTCGGTGTTGTCGATGTAGACCACCGGCGGCAGGTCGCGGCGGTCGGCGAAGGCGAGCGCGGGGACCACGTCGAACGGGTGGCAGTGGGAGACCACCAGGTCGGCGGTCGAGGCGAGCGCACGCAGCCGGGCGGCGCGGTGGAGCAGGCTGCCGGGCAGCGTGTCGAGCAGGGTCAGGCCGACCCGGTCCCCGACGCGAGAAGCGATCTTGGCCGGCACCGGCGAGGTCATCTGCCGGGTGGCGACGATCTCGTGGGACCGGTCGGCGAGCTGGTCGGTCCAGCCGGCGATGATCTGGGTGTGCCCGCCGCTTTGGTACATCTGCGTGACCACGTGCAGCGTGCGCCGAGGCCGGGTCGGCACCGGCACCGACGGGAGCGAGCGGCCCAGCTCGGTGAGCAGCAGCTCGAGCGGCTCGTACGCGAACCAGCCGGTGTGGTTGCCCCAGGCGAACTCGGCTGCGGCCTGGGCCAGAGCGGCCGCGCGCTGCGGCCTTCGTCGAGCGGCGGCCGCGGCGGCTGCGTACATCTCCTCGAGGGTGTCGTGGTTGTCGTCGAGACGGTCAGACATGGACGTCCTCGTTCAGTGTCGTGGGGGGCTCACTGGGGGTGGGGGAGCCGGCGCCGGAGCGGAACCAGCTCACGTCCTCGCGCCGGCGCAGCAGCAGCACCGCACACACGGCGGCGAGCACCAGGCCGGTGACCGCGCAGGTCACCCAGACCGACGGCTGCGCGACGCGCATCCCGACGGCCGCAGCCCAGACGGCGAGTGCGCCGAGGGCCGGCAGGGCGGCTCCGGCGGCGAGACCACCGAGGCCGATCCCGGCCCGCGCGAGGTAGAAGAGGTGCAGCGGCAGGATGACGACGAGCCCGACCGCGAACGTGGCCATCCCGACCCCGCCGACGCCGGACCACGCCGCCCCCGCCAGCAACGCCGGCACCAGGGCGATCAGCCAGACGATCTGGATCGTCATCAGGCTGCGCGTCGAACCGGCGATCACCAGGAAGTCGTAGGCGAGCTCGAAGGAGATCCGCAGCACGGCCAGCGCGCCGAGCCAGAGGAGTGGTGCCGCGGCCGCCCGCCACACATCGCCGTAGACGAGCCCGATCACCTCTGGCGCCAGCGCGGCCAGGGCCGAGCAGCCGGGGAGCGTCACGGTCAGCACCAGCGCGGAGAGCCGTGTGAAGGCATGCCGCATCTCGGCCGGGTCCCGCTGCAGCCGGGCGAAGATCACCGGCGTGACCTGCCGCAACGGTCGCGACAGCATCGTGACCGGCCAGCTGGAGAGGTTGAAGGCGACCACGTAGAACCCGAGCGCGGTCGCACCCAGCATGCTGCCGATGACGATCTGGTCGGCGAATCCCACCGCGAAGACCAGGATGCTGGTCACCGCCAACGGGGCACCGAAGCGGAGCAGTGTGACCGCGTGGGCACGGGAGAGCCCCATCCGCCACGGCAGCGGCGACATCCGCAGGAACATCACGGTGGTGACGGATACGCCGAGAAGATGACCGATGACCAGGGAGTACGGACCGGCGCCGGCCAGCGCCAGCCCGAGCATGACGGGGACAGCCACCAGCGTGGCCATCTGGTCGATGAGCATCCGTTTGCCCTGCATCAGGTTGCGCTGCAGCAGCGCCGCCGGGGTCGCGGTGATCCCGCTGAGCACCACCGGGACGGCAAACATCGCCACCAGCACCGCTGCGTCCGGCTCGCCCATCGCCCGCGCGTAGGGGCCGGCCCCGATCACCATCCCCGCGGCGATGAGCAGGCTGGCCACGACCGAGATCGTGGTCACCGTCGGCGCGATCTCGCGCGGGTCGTCCTTCCAGCGCACCACCGCGAGGCTCACGCCGAGCTCGTTGAAGCTCAGCACCGCCATCAGGGCGAGGAAGGCGACGGCGTACGTCCCATAGCTCTCCGGCCCGAGCAGCCGCGCGACCAGGATGCCGACGACCATCGTGCCGAGCTTGGTCACCGCCGTGTTGGCGATGCTCCAAGCGAGAGCGGTGTGGGGGCGGGTCTCAGCCAAGGTCGGTCTCCGGCGGCGTCTCGGCGCGGCGCGCTTTGCGCCGCAACAGGATCGGGTCGATGCGTACGACGAGGTAGAGGGTCGCCGCGGCGCCGAGCAGCCCGGAGACGGCGAACGCCCGCTTCGAGTCCCCGCCGACGGGGTAGACGACGGTCGAGCCGGGCGCCTCCTTGGTGGTCATCCGGAACGCCTTGGCCACCCGGTACTCGTCCTGCACCCGGTCGAGCTCGGCGGTCATCTCCTCGACCAGCTGCTCCTTGCGGGTGCGAACAGTCTCCGGGTCGGGGCCGACGACCTCGATGATCAGCCACTGGTCGGTGTAGTTGGGCGCCCACTGGCCGCCGGTGTCGGGCAGCCGGACGGTCCATCCGTCACGTACGCCCATCCCGATCAGCCCCGCGTCGGTGGCGGTGAACTTCGGAATCTGCCGGGTGCCGACGACAAGCTTGCCGACCACGCCGGCGGTGATCACCAGGTCCTCGGAGGTCGCCCGCAGCGCGTTGGGATACTGCGCGTTCTTCGGCGCCAGGAAGACCAGGTCCGTACGCGTCCAGTAGACGCTGCGGTCCTGGCTCGCGTAGTTCGCGGCGGCGAGGGTGAGGATCGCGCCGACCACCACGATCGGCCATCGTCGGACCATCGCCCGCAGCAGGTCCCACAGCGCCATGGTCGGAACGCTAGGTCCGCCGAGGTCGAGTCCGCCCAGGTCAGCGGGGTCATCGCCCAAATCGGGTAGGACCTCGGCGAGGTCGGCTCGCACCCATCCTGGATCGGTACGTTCGGGCGCATGGTCTTGTCGGAGTTCGTCGGTGCGATCCGGCGGCGTTGGTATCTCGCGGTGGTCGGCATCCTCCTGACCGGAGTGCTCGGCTGGAGCGCGTCGGCCTTTGTGGCACCGACCTACACCGCCCGGGGCCTGGTCCTGATGCTCCCCTCCAAGAACGCGGTCGGCCCCGGCGGCAACCCGTTCCTGGGGCTCGGCGGGCTCGACCTGCCGGCCCGAGTGGTGGTCGCCTACTACACGTCCGCACCCGCCCAGGAGGCGATCGCGGAGGTCACCCCGGGTGCCGCGGTCACGGTCACGATGGAGGAGTCGACGCGCGGCCCCGTGATCGCGATCGACGTCAGTGCGGACAGCGAGGCCAACGCCATCGAGGCGCTCGACTTCGTCGCCGACTCCATCCCGGAGACCCTCGGCCGGCTCCAGGACGAGGTCAATGCGAAGGGCAACGCCCGGCTGCGCTCCCGGCCGCTCGCGCTGGACGAGACGGCAGCCATCGACGGCAGCGGTCCGCTCCGGGCGCGGATCATGGCAGTCGTGCTCGGTCTCGCGATGACCGCGGTGCTGGTCTACGCGATCGACGGGATCGTGCTGCGCCGACGCCTGGCTCGCGAGGAGCGGGCCGCGTCCCTGGCTGCCCAGGACGCCGCCTACGACGACGAGCCTGAAGACGACCAGTACGACCAAGGCGACCGCGACCGGGACGACCGTGGCGACGACCACGTCGTCCAGCGCCTCCACGGCTGAGGCGAGAACGATGGCCGTACGCCGTGGTGTCGATGCGGTGACGTGGCTGAGCCTCTACACGTTCGCCCTTTTCGTGATCCCCTCCTGGCTGGTCTTCCGGCCGCTGGGCAGCGCCGGGTCGGTCTCGATGCTGATGGGGCTGGGCAGCTTCGCGCTCTGGGTGCTGCTGAGCATCGGCCGGCCGCTGCCGGTGGACCGGCCCGCGCAGCCGATGCGGCTGGTGCTGGCGCTGTTCCTGTTCAGCGTCGGGGTCACCTACGTCATCGCGATGTCGCGTCCGATCAGCCGCGACGAGGTGAGCCCGGCCGACGTCGCGATCCTCGCGATGGTCTCCTGGGTGGGCACGCTGCTGCTCGCGGGCGACGCCATCCCGAGCATGGCCAGGATCCATGTGCTGGTGTGGCGGCTGGTCGTGGGCGGCAGCTTCCTCGCGGTCCTCGGCCTGGCCCAATTCTTCCTCCGGCAGATCTTCGTCGACCGGATCTCGTTCCCCGTCCTGACCCCGATGACGACGGTCGAGCTGGCGATGCGCAACGGCCTGGTACGTCCCGCCGGCACCGCCCTGAGCCCGATCGAGTACGGCACCCTGATGGGGATGCTGGTGCCGATCGCGCTCCACGTCGGCTTCCAGCACCGCAACCTCAACCCGCTCGTACGCTGGGCGCCGGTCGTGCTGATCTGCATGATCATCGCCGCCTCCTCGAGCCGGTCGGCCTACCTCGGCGCCGCCATCGCGGTGGCGGTCTGCATGATCGGCTGGTCGCGCAAGCAGCGGGCGATGGTGCTGGGACTCGCGGTCGGCGGGCTGGGGCTGGTGTTCCTGGTCGCGCCCCGGATCATCAACTCGGTGACCGGCATGTTCGTCGGTGCCGAGGAGGACCCGAGCGTCACTTCGCGCACCGACAGCTACGGCGTGGCCTGGTTCTTCGTCGACCGCAACCCGTTCTTCGGGCGCGGGCTGGGGACGTTCCTGCCGAAGTACCGCATCTTCGACAACCAGTACCTCCAGATGATGGTGAGCATCGGGATCATCGGCGTACTTCTCTTCGTGGCGTTCGTCGTCGCGACGTTCATCCAGCTCGCCAGGGTCTACCGCGCCTGCGAGGACCCGAAGACGCGCGACCTCGTCGTCGCGCTCATCGGCGCCGCCGCAGCCGGCTTCGCCGGGCTGGCCTTCTTCGACGCGTTCGCCTTCCCGATGACCATGGGCACGATCTTCCTCGTGCTCGGGCTGGCGAGCGCGGTCACCCGGCTGAACGCGAAGGCGCCACCGGATCGCGCCGCGGCCAGGCGCGAGGTCGCGCAGACCGTACGACCAGGATGACCCGTCCCGGTCAGGTCGTGCAGGGCAGGTTGCGCACCACGACGGGCTGGCCGGCGGAGTTCAGTGTCGCGGTCGCGGCCTGCCACTGGGTGACCAGGCTGCACCTGACGTCGAGCGGCCCGAAGACCCAGCTCCGGTCGACCACGTACAGGTTCCTCACCGTGCCCGGTGTGCCGAGCCGGAACGGGTAGCCGCCGCCGCTCACGACCAGGCCGTCGATGTCGACGGAGGTGTTGTCCTGGTCGGGGTAGAAGAACGGGGCGGTGCCGCCACAGCCGTTGGTGTCGACGAAGTCGATGACCGTCTTCCGGACGGTGAGCGCCCCACCGCCGTAGCCCTGGATGCCGTCACCGTGCCAGTCGGTGCAGACGTCGGGAGAGACGACACGTACGTAGGAGTCGTAGATCGCGACGCCGCCGCACGCCGACCCTCCCTGGGCCCGGAAGCCCTCCGGAACCCCGTCGATGAGTACGTTGCGCGCCGTGTAACCGCCCGAGGTGACCGCAGGCCAGGCCTCGTCCGTCGTCGGGGCCGAGCCACGAACGATCTCGGAGTCCTCGATGACGAGACCGGTCGCGCAGGTGGCACTGGCGTAGTTGACGATCACCGAGCCGACCGCCTGCACCCGGCGCAGGGTCACGTTCTTGGCGGTGACGTTGATCGTCCCGTTCGTCACGCGCAGGTCCTCGACGACCGCCCCAGGCGTACTGATCGTGTACGTCCCGGTCACCGACCGCTTCGGCTGCCAGCCGTCCGGCAGCCCGGCCGAGGCGCGGGTCGGGAAGCCACCGGTGGGAGGGGCGGAGGTGGGCGTGGGGGCGGACGTCGTCGGAGTGCTGGTCGGGGAGCTCGGGGAGGTCGACGGAGCTGTCGGTGAGCTCGCCGGCGCGCTCGGGCTGACGCTCGTCGAGGGGCTGGGACTCCGGGACGGCGGCGCGCTGGAGGGCGATGCACTGCCGGACGGCGTCGGTGAGGTCGTCGGCTCCTCGCCAGAGCCGGTCGGCCGTACGACGACGTCGACCTGGTAGTTGGTGGCGCGGTAGGTCGACCGGGGGAACTCGCCCGGCCGGTAGCTGTAGACACCCGCGTTCGCGCCGGCCGACAGCGGACCGTTACTGATCGGACGGTCGAAGAAGTGCTCGTCGGTCGAGTAGTGGCCACCGGGCGCGGTGTACGAGACGACGTAGGAGCGGCCCGGCTCGAGACGTACCGCCCGGTCGAGCTTGGCGACCCGCAGGCCGTCTCCGGCCGCGCCGCCGAGCTGGACGCGGGCGAGCGGGCGGCCCCGTCCCGACCACAGGGTCGCCTGGTGCGGGCCATGGTTGTTCGGGCCCAGGTACACCTGGACCGCGACCGCCTCGACAGGCTCCGAGGTCCGGAACCGCAGCCCGAGCTCGACCGGCCGGGAGTCGGGGTCCGTCAGGACCGCGGGGACCGCGTCGTCGGGGAGAAGGCTGACCGTCTCCGGGTGCGCGGTCGCCGTGCCGAATGCCCACAGGGCGCTGCCCGCGATGAGGGTGACCAGGACGCTGGCGAAGGCGGTACGCCGCCACCGGGTGGTCCTGCGGCGACCGTGGGGAGGGTGGTCGATCCGTCGTCGATGCGTGCTGGGGGGCATGCTGGGGGAGGGCATGAATGCACCTGTTCGTATGGGATACCGCCGAAGGCATCGACACTACGTTTGATCCGTCCGGGACAGACACCCCCAAAACTCGGTATCTATCGCGGGTTTTCGAGCCCCAGCCGTCACTCGCAGGGTAGGTCGCGGATCGGGACGGGCTGGCCAGCTGAGTCCATGGTGACCACGGCCGCGCTCCAGTCGGTGACCACCGAGCAGTCGACGTCGAGGGGGCTGTAGACCCAGCTCTGGTCGACCACGTACAGGTTGCGGATCGGCCCGGGCATGCCGTTGCGGAACGGGTAGCCGCCGCCGGCGACGACCAGGCCGTCGATGTCGACCGACTCGTTGCCCTGACCCTCGGGGTTGAAGAACGGGGCGGTGCCGTGGCACTCGTTCTTGACGTCCAGGATCATCACCGTTCGGCGTACCTTGACCTTGCCGCCGCCGTAGCCCTGCAGGCCGTCGCCGTGCCAGTCGCTGCACACGTCCGGCGAGGTGACCCGGATGAAGGAGTCCTGGATGCCGATGCCGCCGCAGCGCTCCTTGTTGGATGCACGCAGGCCCTCGGGTACGCCGTCGATGACGACGTTGCGGACCGTGTAGCCGCCCGCGGAGACCGCCGGCCAGGCCTCCTCGGTCGTGGGGGCGCTGCTCCGGATGAAGTCGGAGTCCTCGATCAGCAGTCCGGCGTTGCACTGGTCGTTGTAGTCGTTGACCACGACCGAGGCGATCGCCTCGACGCGGCGCAGGGTCACGCCGGGCGCGGTGACGTAGATGACGCCGTTGGTGATCCGCAGGTCCTCCACGACCGCTCCGCGATGCCGGATCCAGTAGTCGCCGGTCGCGGTGCGCTTCGGCTTCCAACCGTCGGGCAGCCCTGCGGACTCACGGGTGGGGAAGCCCTTGGCAGGCGGCGCGGCGGTCGACGACTGCTTACGCTCCGGGGTCGCCGACGGCGCGGGCGTCGCCGACGGCGGGGCCGACGAGACCAACGGGCTCGCGTCGGCCGAGGGAGTGGGGGAGGGGGACACGCTCGCGGGTGGATTGACCGTCGGCAGCGAGTCGGTGCCGACGTTGCGTACCGGGCTCGTGCTGGGCCACAGGAACCAGGTCAGGGCGACCAGCAGCAGAGCCAGCCCACCCGCGATCGCGATCCGCCGGCGCCGGCCTGGCTTGGTTGGCATGTGTTCGCACCCGTTCGCGTCTCGATGGCCATTGTCTTGTCGGCACTGTCGTGTCGACCCTGCCCGACCTCATGGTCGGGGGCATCCTTCAAACTGATTACTTCTCTCAGGCTGGTGCAGGGGTTCAGCGCAGCCTCTTGACCAGGCCCGCAGCCTGGCGTTCCACCCTTCTGGCGATGCCCTGCCCGGTCAGGATCTGGCTGCGTACGCTGGCCCCGTCGTCGTCCGCGGTGATGCTGAACCTCGGCTGCAGCCAGGCTCCGGCCACCGCTTGGGCACGGTCGCTGGTGTAGACGTGCTGGTAGCTCAGGCGACGCAGGTGACGCAGCGTGGCGCGGTCATAACGGCCCAGCGGGAGCGCCGCCTCGTCCACCGTCTCGCCGGCCGCCATGGTGATGTGCTCGCGGGCCTGGATCAGCTCGCGGCGTACGCCCGCCGCATCGAGGCCACGCCAGCTGACGTGGTCCATGCCGTGGGTGCCGATCCGCATGCCCGCCACCCGGAGGAGACGGACGTCGAGGCGGTCGACGCTCCCCGGCTTCCCCAGCCGTCCGGCCAGTACGAAGAAGGTCGCGGTCAGGCCGCGTGCCTGCAGGCCGGACAGCCCGATCGCGACGTCGGAGTGGTTGCCGTCGTCGAAGCTGATCCGCACCTCGGGGCGCCCGGCGACGGCATCGAGGATGTCCTCGTAGGCGTCCTGGCTGATCCAGTAGCGGTCCTCGCCCGGCTCCAGCTCGCGCTCGGGCTCGCCAATGCCGTGGAAGCAGATGTTGGTCACGTGGGCGGGCATGTCGTCCACGCTAAGGATCCGGAGACCGCGTCCGGCCGACCTGTGGGAAGGCCTACCTCATACGGGGGATCTGCGGTCGGGAGGAGGGTCCGGTGGGGGTGGACCCCGCCGAGACTCATGACGTGTCGCTCCCCATCCGAACCATCGCCGTCGTGGTGGTGACCTACAACAGCGCTCATCTGCTGGCCGATCTCGTCGGCTCTCTGCCGGGTGGGCTGGCCGGTCTCGGGTGGCGGCTGGTGGTCGCCGACAACGCCTCCGCCGACGACACCGTGGCGACCGCGCGCCGCCTCGCGCCGGACGCGACCGTCGTCGAGACCGGCCGCAACGGCGGCTACGCCGCCGGGATCAACGCGGGTGTCGCAGCCGCCTTCGCTTCGGATCCCGACATCGACGCGGTGTTGGTGCTCAATCCGGACGTACGTCTCGAGCCGGACTGTGGCGCCGCGCTCGCCCGCGAGCTCGCGCCCGGGGTCGGCGTGGCCGTGCCCCGGCTGGTCGACGCCGAGGGCCGGCTGATCGAGTCGATGCGTGGCGCGCCGAGCCTGGTACGGGCCTTTGCCGACGCCGTCGTGGGCGCCAACCGTGCCGGCCGGGTCCGGTGGGCGGGGGAGATCGTGGCCGACCCGGCGGAGTACGAGCGCGGCCAGGACACCGACTGGGCCGAGGGGTCGACACAGTTGATCAGCGCCGAGTGCTGGCGCGCGTGTGGCCCCTGGGACGAGTCCTACTTCCTCTACTCCGAGGAGACCGAGTTCCACCTGCGTGCCCGCGACCGCGGCTTCCGGGTGCGGTTCGCGCCCGCCGCCCGCGCCGTGCACCTCGGCGGCGAGTCCACCACCTCACCAGGACTGTGGGCGCTTCTGGTCGCCAACCGGGTGCGGCTCTTCACGGTCCGCCGCGGGCGGGTCCAGGGGGCTGCGTACTGGCTGATGGTCCTGGCCCGCGAGTGCAGCCGGGCGCTGCTGGGGAAGCAGACGTCGCGACGCGCGGTACGCACCCTGGTCAGCCCCCGCCGGATGAGCGCCCCGCGTGGGCCCGAGTGGGTGGCGAGCGCATGAAGGCCGTGCTCGCCCCGATCACCGCCGAGGACCTCCCGGCCGTCTCGACGTTCCTGCACGAGCAGCTGAACCCGCGGGTGCGGGAGCTGGAGTGGACCCAGGCGCTGCGGGTGCCGTGGGACGTACCCCAGCCCAACCACGGGTTCTTTCTCGCCGAGGGGGAGCGGGTCGTCGGGGCCTATCTCGCCTACTACTCCGAGCGTCGGATCGGCGCGGAGACGCTGCAGATCTGCAACCTGGGCGCCTGGTGCGTGCTCGACAGCCACCGTCATTCGGGGCTGCGGCTGCTGACCACTTTGCTCAAGCAGCCCGGCTACGAGTTCACCGACTTCTCGCCCTCGGGCAACGTGATCGCGCTCAACCGGAAGCTCAAGTTCACCGACCTGGACACGACCACCTCGCTGGTGCCCGCTGTGGCGCTGCCGAGGCGGCGCGGGGTGCGGGTGAGCAGTCGTCCCGACGTACTGGACTCGGTCCTGCAGGGCGAGGAGCGGGACCTCTATGCCGACCACCGTGCCGCGGCGGCGGCCCGGCACGTGGTGCTGAGCACGGGCTCCGAGCACTGCTACGTCGTGGCCCGCAAGGACACGCGCAAGGGCGTACGCGCCTTCGCCTCGGTCCTCTACGCGAGCAACCCGGAGCTGCTCCGGCGGCACGCGCCGCGGCTGGCCTCGCACCTGCTGACCCAGCATGGCGTCGCGGCGACCCTGGTCGAGCACCGGGTCGCGGGCGGGGCGCCGGACGGTTCCTACCGGCTCTCGCGGTCGCGGCCGAAGATGCTGCGCAGCGACGCCCTCGACCCGGCCCGGGTCGACTACCTGTACAGCGAGCTGACATGTCTGGAGTGGTGAGATGCCGAACGTCGGCGGTGTGACCGTCGGGGGCGTGCCCGTGCGGCTGCTGGCGGAACGGGTCGGATCGACCCCGTTCTTCGCCTACGACCGGGCCGCGATCGACGCCCGGGTCGCCTCGCTGCGCGAGGCGCTGCCCGGGGACGTGCACCTGAGCTATGCGGTCAAGGCCAACCCGATGCCCGCGGTCGTGCAGCACCTGGCCCGCACCGTCGACGCGCTCGACGTCGCCTCGGGGGCCGAGATGAGGGTGGCGCTCGACACCGGGACGGATCCGGGTGCGGTGAGCTTCGCGGGGCCGGGAAAGTCGGTCGGCGAGCTGTCCCAGGCCGTCGCGGCCGGGGTGCTCGTCGAGATCGAGTCGCCGCTGGAGGCCGACCGCCTGGTCGAGGCCGCCGAGCGGCTCGGGATCCGGCCGCGGGTCGCGGTGCGGGTCAACCCGGACTTCGAGGTCAAGGGCTCCGGGATGCGGATGGGCGGCGGGGCTCAGCAGTTCGGGGTCGACGCCGAGACGGTGCCGCTGCTGCTCAAGACGCTGCACGACCGCGACGTCGAGGTGGCCGGCTTCCATGTCTTCTCCGGCTCCCAGAACCTGCACGCCGAGATCCTCGCCGAGGCTCAGGAGCGCACCGTCGACCTCGTCCTGCGGCTGGCCGGTGACCTTCCTTCGGCGATGACCTATCTCAACATCGGCGGAGGCTTCGGCATCCCGTACTACACCCAGGATCAGCCGCTCGACCTCCCGCTGGTCGGGGCGCGCCTCGAGGAGCTGCTCGCCGCTAGGGTCCGTCCTTCGCTGCCGTCCGCGCAGGTCGTCATCGAGCTCGGCCGCTACCTGATCGGCGAGGCCGGGGTCTATGTGACGAGGGTCGTCGACCGCAAGATCTCCCGCGGCAAGACCTTCCTGATCGTCGACGGCGGCATGCACCACCAGCTCGCTGCCTCCGGCAACTTCGGGCAGGTCATCCGCCGCAACTACCCGATCTCGGTCGCTGCGGCTGCTGGTGATGCTGAGGCTGCGGAGGAGACCGTGCAGGTAGTCGGCTGCCTGTGCACGCCCCTGGACCTGCTCGGCGACAAGGTGAGCCTGCCGCGCGCCGAGGTGGGCGACCTGGTCGTGGTCCACCAGGCCGGGGCGTACGGCCTCACCGCCAGCCCCACCGCCTTCCTGAGCCACCCGGCGCCGCTCGAAGTGCTCGTCTGAGTCCCCAGAATCTTCCGAACCGAAGGAGTACGTCCATGACCATCGACACCACCGAATCGATCCTCGACCGGGTGGCCGAGGCGATCACCGAGGTGATCGGCACCGACCACAGCGCCGGCACGCTCAGCGCGGGCACCCTGCTCTTCGGCTCCCTGCCCGAGCTCGACTCGCTCGCCCTGGTCGAGCTGATCACCGTCCTGGAGGACCGCTTCGGCTTCGAGATGGACGAGGACGACATCAACGCCGAGGTCTTCGAGTCCGTCGGGTCCTTGGCGGAGTACGTGCGCGCTCAGATCGGCTGATGTTCACCGAGGTAACTCGGTGAGCATCCCGCCCTCGGCCAGCAGCTGAGCGGCGGCCTGGTCGATCTTGCCGTTGCCGAGGCGGGGGAGCTGGGCGACGGGGACGAGTACGTCCGGGACCGAGTCGGGACGGAGGACCGTTGGGAGCCGACGACGGAGGTCGCCGAGGTCGGTGCCGGGACCCTCGACGAGGCTGACCAGGCCGCCCTCGGGGGTAGCGGCGGTGAAGGTGGCCAGGCCGAAGGCCTGCTTCACCTCGGCGTCGAGCGCGTCCAGGTCGACGAAGCTCGCGCTGCGTTTCACCCGACGCCCCGCGCGGCCCAGGCAGAAGAGCTCCTCACCGCGCCGAGCGCCGAGGTCGCCGGTGAGCACCCGCTCCACGCCGTCCCAGCGCGGGAACTCGCCGTTCGGGTTGCCGAAGAGATAGCCGCCGGGCAGGTGCGGTGACTCGATGGTCAGCATCTCCGCGGCCTCATCGGGAAGCAACGACGTACGCCACGCCCCGACCGTCCCACGTCCGATCCCGAGCGCGCCGTGGACCGTCGGCAGGTCGTCGCCGGCATCGAACCGGGCGGCGCTGGCGAAGCCGATCGTCTCGCTGGTGCCGTACGTGTTGACGACCGTCGCGACGCCGAGGTCGAAGACGCGCTGGGCGTCGGCGGCGGAGAGCCGGTCGCCGCCCGAGCCCCAGACCCGCAGGGTGCGGGGGGAGGCGCCGGCGCGTTCGTTGGCGGCCAGGTCGATGAACCGAGGAGCCAGCCGCAGGTGCGTCGCCTCGACGCGGGCACTGAAGCCGAGCGGCCGGAGCCGGTCACCCAGCGACGAGGACAACCGCAGGGAGGAGCCGGCGGCCAGGGCGACCAGCAGGTTGGTCATGGCCAGGTCGTAGGAGAGATGCGAGACCTCGGCCCACACCGAGGAGGCATCGAGATCGAGCGCGTCCGCGCCGTGCGGGACGAAGGCGTCGATGCCGGACCACGATGACAGCACGCCCTTGGGGCCGCCACCGGTGGAGCCGGAGGACATCGCGACGTACCCGGCCTCCAGGTCGGACCGGGAGGCAGACGAGGCGACCGCCCGGATCCCCGACCGGTCGAGCACGACGTCGGGATGCAGCGCTTGGAGAAGGGTTCGGCGGTGCTCCTCGGCCGCCGACGGGTCCACGAAGCAGACCGAGAGATCACCGAGGATCGCGGCCACGAGCGCGACCACCGCGTCGGTGGACAGCGGGAGCGACACTGCGACCAGCGGCCGCGGGACACCGGCGGCCGCGACGAGGGCCAGCCGGAGCTCCTCGGCCGCGCCGACCAGCCCGTCCGCATCGACCGACGTGCGCCGGTCCGCGATCACGGCCTGCGACCGGGGTCGGGTGCGTACGGATCGGATGCGCTCGGCCAGCGGGTTCACAGGATGCGAGGCTAGGAGCCGCGGACCGCTCCGGCACCGGCGTCGCCCATCACGATCCCCGGATTCGGGGATATGCCGGCCGCCCCCGCCGAGGGGGTCTCCGTGCTCCACAACCCTGCTCATATGGTCAACGCAGCCCAGCAGAGACATGGCGTGGCAAAGACGCATGTGCTGATCATTGTCCAGAACCTTCCCGTGCCGCTCGACCGACGTGTCTGGCTGGAGTGCCAGGCGTTGGTCGCGCGCGGCTACGAGGTCAGCGTGATCTGCCCGAAGGGCCCCGGCGATCCGGGGCGCCAGCAGCTCGGCGGCGTACGCATCTACAAGTACCGGCCAGCACCGCAGGCCAGCGGCGTGCTGGGCTATCTGCTCGAGTTCGTCTACTGCTGGATCCGCACGGCGCTGCTGGCCAAGAAGGTCTGGCGGGACCGCCCGTTCTCCATCATGCAGGCGTGCAACCCACCCGACACCTACTGGCTGCTGGCCCGCATCTGGAAGCGCCGTGGCGTCCGGTTCGTCTTCGACCAGCACGATCTCAACCCCGAGCTCTTCCTCTCCCGGTTCGGCACCCCGACGTCCCTGTCCGGCCGCGCCCAGCTGGCCGCGCTGCGCTGGCTCGAGAAGCAGACGTACGCCACCGCCGACCAGGTCATCTCGACCAACGAGTCCTACCGGAAGGTCGCGATCACCCGCGGCGGGATGGCCCCCGCGGACGTGACCGTGGTCCGCAGCGGGCCGGACACCTCGGTGATGCGCCCGGTGCGGCCCCACGACGCGGCGCCCAACGCGAACCGCCACACCCTGGTCTACCTCGGGATCATGGGTCCCCAGGACGGCGTCGACACGGTGCTGGAGGTCATGGACGAGCTCGTCCACCGGCGCGGCCGCAGCGATGTCGATGCCGTGCTGATGGGCTTCGGCGACTGCCTCGAGGACCTCAAGCGCCGCAGCACCGAGCTGGGCCTCGACGATGTCGTCACCTTCACCGGGCGGGCCGGCTCGGCGCTGATCGCCCAGCACCTCAGTGCCGCCACCATCGGGCTGTGCCCTGACCTGAAGACGCCGCTCAACGACGTCTCGACGATGAACAAGACGATGGAGTACATGGCGTACGCCCTGCCGTCGGTCTCCTTCGACCTGGTCGAGACGCGGGTCTCCGCCGAGGACGCGGCGCTCTTCGTCCCCTCCGGGGATGTCGCTGCGTTCACCGACGCGGTCGAGTCGTTGCTGGACGATCCCGAACTGCGGGTCGAGCTGGCCCTACGGGCGCGGGAGCGTGCGGCGAAGGTGCTCGACTGGGGCCCGCAGTCGGCGGCGTACGTGCAGGTCTACGACTCGATGTGCGCGATCGGGGAGGTGCCGGCGACGGTCGACGGGTTCGAGTACGTCGATCTGGATGACCCGGACGCGCTTCGCCAGTTCGTGCTCACTCGCGGACCTGCGGTGACGTAACCGATTTGGGGTATATGAACCCTACTTCGGGACCGCGGTCCACGCGGATCCCCTTGGATGGCTCCTTGTGCTGAAAATAGGAGCCATCGGCTCCTAAAAACTAGGAGTCAACCCCACGTGACCCCAACTGTACGGATGCTCGGGACCCGTGGCGTGCCCGCAGCCCACGGCGGTTTCGAGACCGCGGTGGAGAACATCGGTCTGGACCTGGTCGACCGTGGCTGGCGCGTCGTCGTCTACTGCCAGGACGACGAGCCGTCCGCGGACCTGCGCATCGACTCGTGGAAGGGCATCGAGCGCGTCCACGTGCCGGCCCGGCACGACGGTCCGCGCGGGACGATCGAGTTCGACGTCGGCGCGGTGCGGCACGCCGCCCGGGAGGCCGAGCAGGACGGCAGCGTTTGCGTGACGTTCGGCTACAACACCGGCGCGCTCAACGCGGTGCTGCGCTCCCGCCGCGTCCCCAACATCATCAACATGGACGGCATCGAGTGGAAGCGGGCCCGCTGGTCGGGTCCTGAGAAGGCGTTCCTCTGGACCCAGGAGCGGGCCGCCTGCTGGCTGGGTGACCACCTCATCGCCGACCACCCCGAGATCGCCCGCCACCTGGCGACCCGGGTGCCGGCCGAGAAGATCACCACGATCGCCTACGGCGCGCCGCGTGTTGTCGACGCCCCCGAGTGGGCGGTGCTCGACCACGGGCTGGAGCCGGGTTCCTACCTCACCGTGGTCGCCCGGCCGGTGCCCGAGAACAGCATCCTCGAGGTCGTCCGGGCCTTCTCCAGCCGCTGCTGGGGCCGGCAGCTGGTCGTCCTGGGTGACTACGACCCCGCCGACGACTACCAGCGCGCCGTCCTCGAGGCGGCCAGCGACGAGGTCGTCTTCCTCGGCGCGATCTACGACACGGACATCGTCTCGGCCCTGCGCTTCCACTCCGTGGCGTACGTCCACGGCCACCAGGTCGGCGGCACCAACCCGTCCCTGGTCGAAGCGCTCGGCTGCGGCAACGCCGTGATCGCCCACGACAACCGCTACAACCGCTGGGTCGCCGACGAGGCCGCCCTCTACTTCTCCGACGGGGCCGGCATCGTCGCCGCGTTGGAGCGGCTCTTGTCCGAGCCCGAGCTGGCGGCGTCCCTGTCCGGCCACGCCCGCGCCCGCCACTCCGCCGAGTTCACCTGGAGCCGGATCACCGACCAGTACGAGCAGCTCATCCGCGCCCACCTGCGCTGACCCGTCCTAGACGTCGGTGGTGATGTCGGTGCCGCTCGGTGTTGCCTCTCGGGCGGTGTAGGCGCGGTAGGCGAGGACACAGGCCACGGTGAGGACCGCGGCGGTGGCGGCGCAGGCCGTGAAGAGGGTGTGCCACTGGTTGTGGTCCGCGGCCGGGCCGGCGATGACCGCGGCGATGGAGCTGCCGATGAAGAGCGAAGCGGCGAAGCACGCGACGACGGTGCCGCGCGCCTCGGGGACGATCGAGGTGGCCCAGGTCTGCAGCGAGGTGTGCAGAAAGGCCCAGGTGATCCCGAGCATCACCACGATCCCGATGATCGTGGGCACCGAGACCTTCATGGTCGCGGCGGCGTACCCGGCGGTCAGAGCGATGCCTCCGATCGCCATCAGCGCCCAGCGCGGGACCCGTCGGGTCAGGGCCTTGAGCACCTGCGAGGAGAGCAGGACCGCGATGCCGTACGCTGCCGCCGCGAGCCCCGCTCGCGCCGCGTCGACTCCTTGGGCCTGCAGGGCAGGAGCGAGGAGGGTGAGGACGCCGAGCACCAGACCGCCCTCGACGAAGACGAGAATCCCGACCACCAACACCCAGCGGTTGCTCAGCGCCGCCCGGAACGATGCCTTGATTCCGCTGTTCGCGGCCCGCGGCGGCTCGGCGAGCGAGCGCAGACCCCAGGCGCTGATCAGCGCCACGACCGCCGGCACCGCGAACACGACCCGCCACCCGGCCAGCTGCCCGGTGATCCCCGCCGCCGCTGCGGCCAGCGCGGTCCCCACCGCCATCGCGGCCATCAGGTCCGAGAGCGCGCGTTGTCGGTGGGTCGCGGAGACGGTGTCCCCCACGTACGTCAACGACGTCGGCACGATCGCCCCGAAGAACGCTCCCGCGACGACTCGCACCACCACCAGGGTGATCAGGTTTGGGGCCGCCGCCGAGACGAGTCCCGCGATCCCCGCCCCGACCAGCGCACCCTGCATCAGTCGCACCCGGCCGAATCTGTCCGAGAGGGCTCCCCACAACGGCTGACACAGTCCGTACGCCAGGTAGTAGCCGCTCGCGATCGCCACCGCCTGCCCGACGGAGACCTCGAACGTCGCTGCGACGAGGACCAGGATCGGGCTCACCACGAATCGGTCGAAGCTGCTCACGAAGGAGGCTATGGAGATCCAGACCGGTGGGCGCTGGGGGGACGAGTCTGGGGTGGGGGGCACTCTGTCAGGTTAGTAAAGGACTGGGTTTCCCGGTGGTCGAGCTTGTCGAGACCCCCGCTGGTCGAGCCGCCGGAGCCGCTAGGCGGAGGCGTGTCGAGACCAACACCTGTGCCTTCGCTGTTCGAGCGTGCCGAGACCTCCCTGCCGGAGCGTTTCGCCCGAGGGCTGGTCTGGGCCGCCGACCCGTCTTCGAGGGTCTTCTCGACGGTCCCCGGAGTCAAGGACGGCCTTCGGCCGCCGGCTTCGCCGGCCGCTTCGCTGTCCTTGACACCGGGGCCCGTCGAGAAAGATTTGGCTGGCTATCGGGGCGGCGGCCCGGGTGTGGCGCAGCGGATTCTTGCTTTGGAAAGGTGAGTTTGATGGGGCGGAAGGGTGGCCCTTTGGGCCACTTACCATCCACAATGCGATGCCGTTCGCTCACCGCGAAAACCAGGGTTGACCTGCATAAATAGGTAGTCATACAGGGGTTGTCGGCGTAGAATCAGACCCATCACAGCACACCTCTGAAAGGGAGGATGGCGATGAGTCTCGGCCGCTCGATCGACCACTGGGGCACCAACCCCGGTGATGCGATCGACGCTGCCTTGAAGGCCATCGAGTTCGCCCTCCAAGAGCTCCTCGCCACCGACCCTGCCTATTGGCGCACCGAGCAGAAGAAGGACCTGCTGGAGCGGTTGGAGAAACTCCAAGCCCAGCAGGCTGCGTTGAAGCTGAGGGTGCTCGCCACTGCTGGCGATATTGCTCAGGAGACCGGCGCCAAGGACGCGTCGGGGTGGATGCGTGCTGAGTTGTTGGTCGACAAGGGCGCCGCACGGTCGCAGATCAAGCTCGCGGCCGGTGTCGCGAAGTACGACCTCGTCGCCGCCGGTCTGGCTGAAGGTGCGGTGTCTCTGGGCAAGGCGCGGGTGATCACCCGGGCGCTCGACAAGATCGAGACGAACCCCCTCACCAGCGGCGAGGACCTGATCTTGGCCGAGAAACTCCTGGTCGACTACGCCACCCAGCTGACCGCCAACGAGCTCCGCATCGTCGGCAAACGCATCCCGTGCGAGGTCGATCCGGTCCGGTTCGAAGACGCCGAAGCCAAAGCGCTGTTGGCTGAGGAAGAACGGGCTCAGCAGAAGACCGCGTTGCGGGTGTGGGACAACCACGACGGCACGGTCGGCTTCGATGGTGTCTTGCCGGTCTCGGTGGGGATGCGGTTCAAGCGGCTGGTCGAGGCCTGGGCCCAGCCCCGCAAGCAGAAGTTGGTCGGCAAGGGTGCGCCATTGCCTCCGTGGGAACGGCTGATGGGCCAGGGATTCTCCCGGCTCCTGGAGACCATCGACCCGGCCGCCCTACCCCGCCACGGCGGTGACGCGACCACCATCAACGTGGTCATCTCCCTCGAGGAACTCCGCAAGGACCTCGGCATCGCCACCCTGGGCTACGACGAGACCAACGGTGCCACGATCTCCGCGGCCGAGGCGCGGCGGATGGCCTGCAACGCGACCATCATCCCCTGGGTGTTGGGTGTTGGGTGGTGATGGTCAGGTCCTCGACGCCGGCCGGGACAGCAGGTTCTTCCAGCCGATCCAGCGCAAGGCGATGCGGTTGCAGCAGAAGTGCTGCCAAGCCGAGGGCTGTGACATGCCACCCGAGTGGTGCGATGCCCACCACCTCGACCCCTGGGCCGCCGGCGGCAAGACCAACCTCAAGGACGGGGCGCTGTTGTGTCCGCATCATCACCGCCTGGCGCACAACGCTGCCTTCATCCATGAGCGGCTACCGGATGGCACCATTCGGTTCACCCGCCGCCCCTGACCAAGAGGACCACCGCGCGCACCGGGCACCCGAGCCTGGGAGCGCGCCGCAAGGCGTACCAGGCACACTCGCGTGCGTGGAGTGAAGACGGTGTTCGGCTAACTCACCCGAGGGTCTTCGCAGGGACCGCCTGGAGCTGAGTCTTCGACAGGAGCATGACGATGAGAGTCAGTGCTGTGAGGCCGGCCGCGACCCATACGGGCGCGAGTTCGCCCGCTCCGGTAGCGAGTCCGAGCGCGCCGAGAACAGGGCCCGCTGCGGCTCCGATGTTGAGTGCCGCGGTCGCGTAAGAACCGCCCATCGTCGGTGCGTCCGACGCGGCGTAGAGCACCTGCGCGATCAGGGTGCTGCCCACGCCGAACGACATCATCCCCTGGAAGAGGACTAGGACGACCAGGAGCGCGGGAACCGACGCGACCAGGGCTAGCGCGATCCATCCCGACAGCAGCAACGGGCCGCCGACCGCGAGCACGAGTCCCGGGCTGTTGTCCGACAGTCGTCCTGCGAGCGTGACACCGAGGAACGATCCGACCCCGAACATCACGAGCACCACGGAGATCCATGCTTCCGTCAGCCCTGCCGTATCGGTCACCACCGGTGCCAGGAAGGTGAAGGCCGCGAAGGTGCCACCGTTGACCAGCGCGCCGAGGATCATTGCGAGGAGGAGACGGTGCGAGCGCAGCTGGCCCAGCTCGGCGCGGAGACTCGGCGAACCGGCGCTGGCATCGGCCCGGCTCCGCCTGTCCGCGACGCCCCGCAGGATTCCGATCGCGGCAGGCACGCACAGCAGCGCGATGGCCCAGAACGTCGCGCGCCACCCGGCCGCGGCGCCGAGCAACGCTCCTGCAGGAACGCCGGCGACCGTGGCAATCGTCGTACCTGACAGCAGGATTGCAAGGGCGCGCCCCTTTTGGTCTTCGGGCACGAGCGTGGTTGCCGTAGCCAGAGCGACCGCGAGGAAGCCCGCGTTGGCGAGGGCGCTGAGCACGCGGGCGGCGAGGAGGAGGGAGAAGACGGGTGTGACCGCGGCGATCACATGGCATGCGGCGAACAGAAGCAGACAGACGAGCAGCGCCGCCCGCGGGGGCCAGCGGCGGGCGAAGGCAGCCATCAGTGGCGCGCCGATGACCATTCCGATGGCGAACGCTGAGGTCAGCAGACCCGCGGTACCGACGGTGACGTCGAGATCGGTGGCGATCGCGGGCAGCAAGCCCGCGAGCATGAACTCCGAGGTGCCCATGACGAAGACCGCCAGGGCAAGCATGTAGAGGGCGAAGGGCATCGAGTACTCCGAGGTGAGTGGTCAGAAGATGGTTCTTCTGGTCACCACGGCCAGCAGACCGGAGGATGCCGAACGGGCCCGCGCTGATCGCGGGCCGGCGTGCTCAGTAGTTCATGGGGCTGGCGGTGTGACCGGCAGCCCCTGGCCTGTCTGATTCGGGACTCGACATGCCCCAGATGCTAGCCCAAGCGCCTCAGGGCAGCAGCGCAGCCCGGAACGCTGCGGCGTGGAGCGCTGCAGACTCCGGCCACTCCCGCGCGGACAGATCAGGCCGACCGCCTGGCGGGTTGGCGGTGACTGCCTTCAACGCACGCTCCAGGTCCTCGATGGTGAGGGTGCCCTCGAACAGGTGGAGCCAGCCTTCGCCGACCTCCTCGGCCAGGCGACGGTTGACCTCGTTGTCGGGGGCCAGGACCGGGGTGTCGAGCGAGAGTGCGAGGAGGAGGGCGCCGGAGTTGTGCATGGCTTTGTAGGGCAGTACGACCAACGTGGCGGCGGCGATCTCGGCGGCCAGGGTGGCGTCGTCGGCGTAGCTCAGGTCGGCGCTCACCCTTGCGTCGGCCGCTACCGCGGCGCGGACCTGGTCGGCGAGAGCCGGGTCGGAGGGGGAGCCGACGAGGCGTACGTCCAGGTCTGCCTCGGGGCTGTCGGCGACCGCCTCCAGGAGCTGCTCGACGCCCTTGTAGGGCTTGATCAGGCCGAAGTAGAGGACTCGCCTCTCGACGGTCTCGACGGGCTCGCGCAACGCCCCGATCACCGGCTCGAACCAGTCGCGGTAGTGGGCGTGGACGATCGTCGAGGTCGGTACGTCGAGCGGGGGAGCGGTCTGGTCGGTGAGCCGGATGACGTGTCTGGTGCGGCGCTCGAGAGCGTCGAGGAGCCGGTGGTCCCAGCGGCTCAGGCCGGTGGGTCGGACGAGGTTGTGCCAGGTGCGTACGACCGGTGTCCTGGTCAGCCGGAGCCGCGCCACGAACGCGGTGGTGAGCAGGTGGCGGGCCAGTCGGCGCAGGGGCGTACTTGCCGACGTCAGCAGCAGCTCGGGCCAGTGCACGTGGAAGACGTCGTAGCGGCCCGCGATGGCGCGGGCGAAGCCGAACAGCACGACCTCGGTGTCGTCGCGCTGCCCCAGGGTCTCGACGAGCTGGACGATGTAGGGGTTGGTCGTCGCGCGCAGCTCCCGGGCCGACTCCAGGACCCGGACCGGGCGGTCGCGGCGTCCGTCGCGCAGGCCTCGCGCGACCGCGGAGAGCGGTCGTACTGGGTGCAGGAGCTGACGGCGGCCGCCTCGCATCAAGATCTCGTACGCAGCGCCGGGAGCCCCGCGACGCCAGGCCCGCTGCCGCTCCTGGCTGAGCCAGGTCCGGGCGAAGAGGGCACGGTTGCGGACGTTGAAGTAGTAGTAGGCCGGCGACTTGGCGCGGGAGCCCTCCGCGCGCTGGGTGCCGCCGCCGGAGTGGATCGCGGTGGCCCCGTCGATGACCGCGACCCGGCCGCCGAGCGCCTGGACCCGGGCGCACAAGTCGACGTCCTCCCAGTAGAGGAAGTAGCGCTCGTCGAAGCCGGACACTTGCTCCCACAGCTCGCGCGTGACCGCGAAGCAGGCCCCGGTGACCCACGGCAGCGTCTCTGCGTCAGGGTCCTCAGCGCGGCGCCGCCAAGGGCGCATCGTCCCAGTGTCGAGGTCGAGATCGAGACCCGCGGAGGCGACCTCGCCGTTCGGGCCGAGCACCGTCGGCCCGGCTAGCAGGAGCGGCTCGGCCTCGACGGCGGCCACGAGACGTACAGCCGACTCGACGTCGATCGTGGCATCGGGGTTGAGGAAGAGCAGCACCTCGGCGCCCTCGGCCAGCGCAGCCGCGGCGCCCAGGTTGCAGCCGGCGCCGAAGCCGGTGTTGGCACCGGGGAAGACGCCGGTCCAGCCCTCGCGCTCGCACAGGGCCCGGACCGCCGAGCGGTGGGCGTCGGTCGAGTGGTTGTCGACCACGACGATCCGCGCGGGCCGAAGCGCCGCGGCGACCTGGGTCGTGTGCCGCTCCAGCAGCGCGGGATCGCCATAACTGACCACCACGACGGCAAGCCGCGCGAGGTCACTCATCGCGACACCTGTGACGGGCCGTCCAGCGCCCGCAGCTCACGCCACCATTTGCGCAGCGCGATGGCGAGCGCGGCGGCGTTGCAGACGAAGACCAGGGCGTAGATCCAGGAGAAGACCACCCCGAAGCCGAGCAGCACGAACATCCAGCACTGAGCGCCGTAGTCCATCGGCAGCAGCGCCCACTTGCGCAGCGGGTTCTCGTGGACCGCTGCCGGCGCCCCGGAGGACGCGGGGCGCAGCGTCGGCATCAGGATCAGCCCGAAGTACGTCACCACGGCAACCACCTCGAAGCCCAGCGGCACCAGCAGCCAGCCGTCAGTGACCGGGCCGAAGCGATACCAGGACACGAGCACCGCCAGATGCAGGCTGGCGGTCTTGAAGCAGTCGATGGTGTGGTCGAGCCACTCACCCGAGCGCGACCCGCCGCCACGAAGCCTGGCGAGCTGGCCGTCGGAGGAGTCGAGCACATAGCCCGCGGCCAGCAGCACCGCGACCAGGATCCCGGTCCACCAGCGCGGCTCGACCAGTGCGAGCACCGCCAGCCCGGCAGCCGAGAGCGTCGCGCTCACCGCCGTCACCTGGTTGGGGCTCGCGCCAACGGTGTGTGCGGCCGCGGCGACGACCCGGCCGGCGGGCCGGTTGACGAGCCGCGAGTAGGCCGCGGTGTTGAGCGAGGGCTTCTGCGCCTGAGCCAGTGCCTCCAGATGTGCACGGAACCCGCCTGGGGCGCGTTCGGCGCCGGTCGCGGCCATGCTCGATCCTGCTTCGCTCATACGTGGGGGTTGGACATGCGGACCCTAGATGAGCCTCGATCATGGCAGGGCACGAAGAGCGTCCACTCCCCAGATCTGGGTAGGACTTTGTCAGGACCTTCGGCCCGGGTCGTCCCGGTGACATACCGTTGCCCATCATGCGTTTGTTGGTCGCCCACCCGTCGCCGGACGTCTACGGCTCCGATCTTCAGCTGGTCGAGACGGTGCGTGGGCTGCACCAGGCGGGGCAGCGGGTCACCGTCGTCGTACCCGAGCACGGACCCCTCCTTCCGCTGCTCGAGACCGCCGGCGCGAGCGTCGAGGTGATGGCGTTCCCGGTGCTGCGCAAGGCGTATCTCAGCCCCACCGGACTGGTCCGGCTGGTCGCGGCGCTGATGGTCTTCTGGGTCCGTGCGGCACGGCTGTGGCGGCGGGTCCGGCCGAGCCGGCTGCTGGTCAACACCGTGACGATCCCGTGGTGGATCGTCGTCGCGCGCGCCGCCCGAGTCTCCGTGGTCTGCCACGTGCACGAGGCCGAGGACGACCAGCCGAAGCCCGTACGCCTCGCCCTGACCGCCCCACTCCTCTTGGCCACCCGCGTGGTGGCCAACTCGCAGGCATCGCGCGACGTTCTAGTGCGCACCGTGAAGGTGCTGGAGCGGCGTGCGACTGTGGTCTACAACGGGGTGCCGGGGCCCGAGTCCGTGGCGGCGGCGCGCAGCCGGACGCCGAACGAGACGCTGCGGCTGGTGCTGGTCGGGCGGCTCTCGCCGCGCAAGGGGACCGACGTGGCTCTCGAAGCGCTCGCCGAGGTGCGCCGACGCGGGATCGATGCGCGGCTGCGGGTGTGCGGGTCGGTGTTCGCGGGCTATGAGTGGTTCGAGCAGGAGCTCCGCGACCGCGCCGCCGCCAGCGACCTGGCCGGCAGCGTCGAGTTCCTCGGTTACGTCGCCGAGCCCGCCCGCGAGCTCGAGCAGGCCGACGTCGTGCTGGTGCCGTCTCGCGTCGAGCCCTTCGGCAACGTCGCGGTCGAGGCGCTGCTCGCCGAGCGGCCGCTGATCGCGAGCCGCGTGCAGGGGTTGTCTGAGATCGTCACCGATGGCCAGACCGGCCTCCTCGTAACGCCCGGCGACGCCGATGATCTGGCCACAGCCATCCAGCGGCTCGCCGCCGACCCCACCCTCGCCGCCGAGCTCGCCGCCGCCGGCCGCAAGGACGCCGAGGAGCGCTTCGGCGCCGAGCGCTACCGCGAGGAGATCGCGGCCGAGGTCCTCGGGTGAGCGAGCGCCAGCGAGCGAACCGTCGGGCCAACACGTCGCCGCGTCCGTACCCTGGCGCTTGCGCTACGGATGTGGCGGCGTGAGTGAGGACACCGAGCGGCGCGGCCTCGGCCGGAGCGCTGCCCGCGGCGGGATGGTGGTGCTCGGCGGCCAGGGCGTACGCATCCTGGTCCAGATCGCCTCGGTCGTGGTGCTGTCGCGGCTGCTCACGCCGCGCGACTACGGCCTGGTCGCGATGGTGCTGGCGGTCGTCGCGGTCGCCGAGATCTTCCGCGACTTCGGGCTCTCGACCGCCGCGGTCCAGGCCGAGGTGCTCACCCGGGCGCAGCAGTCGAACCTGTGGTGGCTCAACACCGCCCTGGGCGTCGGCCTCGCGCTCATTGCCATCGCGGCCGCCCCGCTCGTCGCCGCCCTCTACGGCGAGCCGGCCCTGACGACCTTGACCGCCGCGATGGCGGGGATGTTCGTCCTCAACGGCATGGCCGCGCAGTATCGCGCCGACCTCACCCGCCGGATGCTCTTCACCCGGCTCGCCGCCGCGGCCAGCCTCGCGCCGCTGCTGGCCCTCGCGATCGCGGCGTACGCAGCGGCCAACGGCGCCGGCTACTGGGCACTCGTCGTCCAGCAGCTGGTCCAGGGCGGTGTCGGCCTGGTGGTCGCCGGCGCGTTCGCCGGCTGGCTCCCCGGCCGGCCGCGCCGCGGCGTCGAGATGGGTGGATTCCTGCGTTTCGGCTGGTCACTGGCGGGTACGCAGCTGATCAACTATGCCGCCAGCAACATCGACTCGGTCCTCATCGGCACCCGCCTGGGCGCCCACGAGCTGGGCACCTACAACCGCGCCTGGCAGTTGCTGATGAACCCGCTGGTCCAGCTGCGCAGCCCCACCACGACGGTCGCGCTGCCGGTGCTGAGCCGGATCCGCGACAACCCGGCGCTGACCCAGCGGTTCGTGCAGCGCGGCCAGGTCGCGCTCGGCTACAGCCTCGGCGCCGGGCTCGGTCTGGTCGCGGGCGCCGCGGCACCGGTCTGTGCGCTCCTGCTCGGCCCGGGCTGGGACGTCGCCGGCATCGTCGCCCTGCTCGCCTGCGCGGGCCTGTTCCAGACGCTGGCCTACGTCGGCTATTGGGTCTATCTCGCCCACGGGCTGACCACGGAGCTGCGCCACTACACCCTGGTCGCCTCGGTGCTGAAGGTCCTCTGCGTGCTCGTCGGGGTGCGCTACGGAGTCACCGGCGTCGCGGTCGGCTACGCGACCGCCCATCTCCTGGAGTGGCCGCTGTCGCTGTGGTGGATCTCCCGCCGCACCCGGCTCCGGGTCGGCCCGCTCTACCTCGGCGCCGCCCGGATTCTGCTGGTCGCCGGGGCGGTCGCCGCCGCTGCGTACGCCACTGCCCAGGCCCTCCACGGGCAGCACCCCGCGGTGACGGTGCCGGTCTGCGCGGCGGCCGGGGCCGCGGCGTACGCGCTTCTTCTGTTCGTCCCGCCGATCCGCCGCGATGTGATGGCGCTGGTGGTGACCGTGAGGGGCGCGCTGGCCCAGAAGGTCAGCCGCGGCTGAGGGCCACCGGTCGGCCGGAGTCGTCCCAGACGTTTCCGGAGTGACTGACCTTCGTCGATGAGGGCCGGATGATCGCGCAGCCGTCGATGCGCTGGTCGCTGAGGAACCGGTTGTCGCGGATCACCATGCCGCGGATCGGGCCGCGGCCGGTCTCGGCGATGTTGACGGTGCAGCCGCCTCCGCCGAGGAGGTTGTCGCGGATCGTGACCCCGCTGACGTCATCGATGCTCTGGGTGATCTGCACACCGGCGTTGTAGGCGCCGGTGAAGCGGTTGTCCAAGATCGTGATGTTGCTGCCACCGATGATCTGGATCGAGTCGTCGTGGGATGCGCCGTCCTGGTACGGATCGTTCTCGAAGTGGTAGTTGTCGTGGAACCAGTTGTCGCGCACGGTCACGTTGCTGCCGGTGATGTGCACCTGGTCGGTGACGTGGTGGATCTCGGAGTCCTCCAGGGTGAAGTCGTGGCCGACCACGCCGTTGACGCCCGGCGCGGCGTTCTCGGCCAGCACCTCGACGTTGCTGACCAGCATCCCCGCGCCGTTGCCGTTGTTGTTGGAGATCCCGGCGGTCTCCGAGCCGGTCGGCACGATCACCTTGGTGTTGCGGATCGTCACGTTCGGCGCCTCGACTCTGATCCGGCCGTGCACCTCGAGGCCGTCGACGACCTTCCCGGGGGTCCTGATGATCAGGTCGCCGCGGTGGACGCGCAGCTTCTTCTTCGGAGGTACGCCGGTGTCTCCTGGCCCCGGACCGCCGCCCGCCGGCGGCGGTGAGCTCAGCGGCTCACCTTCGCGCGGCCGCTGCTCGCCCGGCCGATCGCCGGAGCGGTTCGGCTTCCCGGAGTCCGTGGGCCGCTTCTTCGGCTCCGCGCCGTCCGAGGGTTTGGCCGAGCGCGTCGAGGAGGCAGAGGGAGACACCGACGGGGAAGGGGACGGCGTCAATGTCACCGGCCCGCCGAAGTCGTCGGGTGGCAGCTCGCCGTAGTTCCTCTCCGCACGCGGCTTGGGCTCCTCGGCGGGGCCGGAGGTCAACGCGTAGGTGGAGCCCAGCGCGACCACGGTGGCGACCGTGGAGATACCGAGGAGAAGGACCCGGGACGGGACAGCCAAGAGACGTACGCCTTCCTGTGGACTCTGCATCCAATTGATGGTCTGGGAGTCTGCCCCCTGAACCCCGCAGTTTGCGAGCGTTGGATGCTTGCGCCCCCACACATACCCGATTCAGGGGATCGGAAGTGCGATTGACGGGCGAATGAGCGCGGATGTCCGCGACACTGCCGTGTCGCGGCCGAGGTGGCCGCCTTGTGCAGGGATGGATGATGACGCGGATTCACGAGTGGCGTCTGCTGGCGGCGGGGGCAGTCGCAGCTGTTCTCGGGGTGAGCAGCCTGGTGATGTCGGGAGGGGCGACGGCGGACACGGCTCCGGTCGACCCGGAGCTGCCGGAGACGGTTTCGGCCGACGTACTTCCGACGGTGCAGATCAACGGGGTCGCCTGGAAGCAGGTGATCGTCGGCGACACCGTCTATGTCGGTGGCAACTTCAGCTCGGCCCGTCCTGCGGGTGCCGCAGCGGGCACCGATGAGACGCCGCGGTCCAACATGCTGGCCTACCGGCTCTCGACCGGTGAGCTGATCCCCGGCTTCGCGCCGAGCTTCAACGGCCAGGTCAAGGACATGGCGCTCTCGCCCGACAAGACGCTGCTCTACCTCGCCGGCAGCTTCACCCAGGTCAACGGGGTGAACCGCTACCGCGGCGCGGCGATCAACCTGGCCACCGGGGCGCTGACCAGCTTCCGCCCGATCTTCAACTCGGCCACCAATGCCGTCGCCGCGACCGCGGACGCCGTGTTCTACGGCGGCGCGTTCACCTCCGCCGACAACACCGCGCGTACGAAGGTGGCGGCGGTCAAGCCCACCGACACCGGCACCCAGCTGCTCCCGATGAACCCGACCGTCTCCAACGGGTCGCTGCAGGACATCGTGGTCTCGCCCGACGGCGCCGACATCGTGATCGCAGGCAACTTCACCCGGGTCAACGGCTCCTCCAACCCGGGCTACGGCTTGGCCCGCATCAAGGTCGCGACCGGCGCCTCGATGGCGCTGCCGGTCAACTCCGAGGTCCGCAACGGTGGATCCAACTCTGCGGTCCTCTCCCTGGAGAGCGACGGCACCAGCTTCTACGGCACCGGCTACCACTACGGCAGCGGCGGCAACGTCGAGGGCTCCTTCAAGGCCGACTGGGCCACGGGCCAGCTGACCTGGCTCGAGGACTGCCACGGCGACACCTACTCGATCTGGCCCACCGCCGACGTGGTCTATCAGGCCAGCCACAAGCACTACTGCGGCAACTCCGGAGGCTTCCCGGAGACCAGTCCGCGCAGCTTCCAGCACTCGACGGCGGTCACCCAGGACGTACGCGGCACCAACACCCGCGACATCTACGGCTACCCCGACCACCCCGGCACCCCGCGCCCGGAGTTCCTGGAGTGGTACCCGAAGTGGACCCCCGGCACCTTCACCGGTGCCAACCAGGCGCCCTGGACGGTGACGGCCAACGCTGACTACGTCGTCTACGGCGGCGAGTTCCTCCAGGTCAACGGCGTCGCCCAGCAGGGCCTCGTGAGGTTCGCGGTCGACACGATCGCCCCCAACGACGTCGGCCCGGCCCTCTCGGGCGCCGAGTTCGGGCTCACCGCGACCTCGCCGGCCGGCGGCCAGGTCCGGCTGACCTGGCCCGGCAACGCCGACAAGGACAACGCGACCGTGACCTACAAGGTCTACCGCGGCTCGACCGATGTCGCCCCGATCCACACCAAGCCCGTCACCGCGGCGTTCTGGAAGCAGACCACGCAGAGCTTCCTCGACACCGAGGCACCGCCGGGCACCACCCAGCGCTACCGCGTGGTCGCCGAGGATGCCTTCGGCAACCAGTCGCCCACCGAGTGGGTCACCGTCGACGTGGCCGGCGAGCCCGCACCTCCGGCCGAGGGCATCGTGGCCGAGGACACCTTCGAGCGTGCCGAGGCGAGCGGCTGGGGCACGGCCGCGACCGGCGGCACCTGGGCGCGCACCGGCACCGCCGGCAACTTCTCGGTCTCCGAGGGCCGCGGCTGGCACTCCGTCACCCCCGGCGGGACCACCGAGTCACGGCTCGAGGAGGTCTCGGCCGGTGACGTCGACGCCACCGTCAGCGTCGGCGCCTCCCGCCTCCCCGACGCGGGCTATGTCTGGTCGATCGTCGGCGCCCGCGTCTCCGGAACCAACCACTACGCCTCGCGGCTCCGCTTCAACCCCGACGGCACCGTCGGCGTCCATCTCGTACGCAGCGGCACCCCGGTCGTCGGCGCCAACGTCGTCCCGGGCCTGAGCGTCGCGCCCGGCGACCGCCTGAAGGTACGCCTCCAGGTCACCGGCACCGCCCCGGCGACCGTGCGCACCAAGGTGTGGCCGGCCGGCTCCGCGGAGCCGGCGGGCTGGACGTACGAGCTCACCGACTCGACCCTCGCCAACCAGATCCTCGGCGGAGTGATGCTGCGCAGTTTCGGTGCCTCGACGGTCGGGACCACGCCGGTCCTTGTCGGCTACGACGACCTGAAGGTCATCGAACCGTAGGAGGCATACCCGATCTTGGGGAGTGCGTGCGCGGATCCCCCCACGGGCGTCCGGGTTGGGCTTTAATCCAACGTCTTTGAATCGATGTCTTTGTCCGACCCGCCCGCGGAAGATCCCCCATGCTCAGTCAAGTCCCGCGCTCGAGGATGTACGTCGCGGCAGCCGTGGCTGCCGTCGTCCTAGTGAGCGTCGCGGTCGTGCTCATCGTGCGCAACCCGTCCGGCCCGGCCAACGCCGGGGCGGACTCGACGGTGGCCGCCGCGCCCTCCTCGACGGCGACGCCGTCGGAGAAGGAATCCGAGTCCTCCGAGTCGGAGGAGTCGGAGCCGGGAAAGCCGTCGGGCGACAACCGCGCCGTCGGCCTCAAGGCCGAGGCGACCTCGGCCCCGGGCGTGACGGCGCGGCTGGCCAGGATCGACTCGGTCCAGGCCACGGCGAGCCTGCCCGGCGAGATCGGCGGTCCGGCGCTCGCGATCACCGTGAAGGTGAAGAACCAGACCGGGAAGAAGCTCGACCTGGCGCTCGGTGTGGTCAACGCCTACTACGGGCCTGAGCGCACCCCGGCGGTCAGTGTCGCCTCCGACGGCGAGGTGCCGTTCCCGGCCTCGGTCGCGGACGGCGAGTCGGCCAAGGGCGTCTACGTCTTCCAGATCCCCGAGGAAGGCCGCCCCGTACGCGTCGAGCTCGATCTGGGCAACGGCGCCGACGTGGTGGTCTTCAAGGGCCGTCCCCAGCGATAACCCTCCCCCCACGATGAGAGATGTGATGAAGCCGATCCTGGCTGTTCTGTTGCTCGCGGCAACGAGCCTGACCTTGGCCTCCGCGACCTCCGCATCGGCGGATACCGCGCCGACCGATCCCGACCTGCCGAAGACGGTCGCTGCCGACGTACTTCCCACCGTGCAGATCAACGGCGTCGCCTGGAAGCAGGTGATCGTCGGCGACATCGTCTACGTCGGCGGCAACTTCACCTCGGCGCGCCCAGCGGGAGCCGCAGCCGGCACCAGCGAGACCGCCCGGTCCAACATGCTGGCCTACCGGCTCTCGACCGGGAAGCTGGTCACCACCTTCGCGCCGAAGTTCAACGGCCAGGTCAAGGACATGGCGCTCTCGCCCGACAAGAAGCTGCTCTACGTCGCGGGCGGCTTCACCCAGGTCGACGGCGTCAACCGCTACCGGGCCGCGGCGATCGACCTCGCGACCGGGAAGGCCACCGGCTTCCGGCCGATCTTCAACTCGACCACCAACGCGGTCGCGGCGACGGCGAGCGCGATCTTCTACGGCGGCGTTTTCACATCTGCCGACAAGACGGCGCGTACGAAGGTGGCCGCCGTCAAGCCCGGCGACACCGGCACCGGCCTGCTGCCGATGAACCCGAAGCTCGCCGGCGGCAACGTCAACGACATCGTGGTCTCCTCCGACGGCAGCAAGATCGTCATCGGCGGGGCGTTCACCAGCGTCAACGGCTCCTCCAACCCTGGCTACGGCCTGGCCCGGATCGAGGTCTCCTCGGGCAAGTCGCTGGCGTTGCCGGTCAACTCCGAGATCCGCAACGGCGGCGCGGAGGCGGCGATCCTCTCGCTGGAGTCCGACGGCACCAGCTTCTACGGCACCGGCTACGACTACGGCAGCGGCGGCAACTCCGAGGGCTCCTTCAAGGCCGACTGGGCCACCGGCAAGTTGACCTGGCTCGAGGACTGCCACGGCGACACCTACGCCGTCTGGCCGACCTCCAATGTCGTCTACCAGGCCAGTCACAAGCACGGCTGCGACACCTCCGGTGGCTTCCCGGAGACCAAGCCGCGGGCCTGGTACCACGCCACCGCCACCACCCAGGACGTACGCGGCACCAACATCGCCGACGACAAGTACGGCTACCCCGACCACCCCGGCACCCCGCGCCCGGAGTTCCTGGAGTGGTATCCCAAGTGGACCAACGGCACCTACACCAGCGCCAAGCAGTCGACCTGGACCGTGACCGCCAACGCCAGCTACGTGCTGTACGGCGGTGAGTTCCTGAAGGTCAACGGCGTCGCTCAGCAGGGCCTGGTGCGGTTCGCCGTCAAGGACATCGCCCCCAACAAGGTTGGTCCGACGCTGAAGGGCGCGAAGTGGGCGCTGACCGGCTCCTCGCCCTCCGCGGGCAAGGCCACGCTGAAGTGGCCGGGCAACCCCGACAAGGACAACGCGACCGTCACCTACAAGCTCTACCGCGGCTCGCTCGACTCCACGCCGATCAAGACCGTGAAGGTCACGGCCCCATTCTGGAAGCACACCGCGATGACCTTCACCGACACCGGCCGCACCAGCGGCTCGTCGCAGAAGTACAAGATCGAGGCAGTGGACCCGCTCGGTAACATCTCCCGCTCCGACTGGGTGACGGTCACGATCAGATGATGTCGCAGGGATGACAGGTCCGATGGCTCAGCCGGTCTGGGTCTGCATGCTCACCTACCGGCGACCCGAGGGGTTGGCCGAGGCGATCGGCATGCTCCGAGCCCAGCTCGACCTGGTTCCTGGCTCGCGGCTGCTCGTCGTCGACAACGACGAGCAGCCCAGCGCCTCGGCCTCGGTGGCGGAGGCGGCCGGGGATGACGTACGCGTCGTCTACGTCCACGAGCCCACGCCCGGGATCGCCGCTGCCCGCAACCGGGCTCTGAGCGAGGCCGGTCCCGAGGCGGTCGTCGTCTTCATCGACGACGACGAGCAGCCCTCGGAGAAGTGGCTGTCGACCCTCTTCGGTTGCTGGCAGGAGACTCGCGCAGCCGCCGTCGCCGGCCCGGTGGTGTCGCGTTTTTCCGGTGAGCCGGATCCGTGGATCATCGCTGGCGGCTACTTCAAACGCCCCCGCCACACGACGGGCACCATCGTCACCACCGCCGCGACCAACAATCTGCTCCTCGACATGGCCAAGATCGGCTCGCTGCGCTTTGACCTCGGCTTCGGTCTGTCCGGGGGATCCGACACTGTCTTCACCCGTGCCCTCTCGGATGCCGGAGGACGGATCGTGTGGTGCGACGAGGCTACGGTCTACGATCTGGTCCCCGCCAGCCGCGCGACGCGAGAATGGGCCCGCGCCCGCTCCTCCCGTGTTGGTAACTCCGACTCCAGGACGCGGGTCCATCTCGCTCCGCGCGGAAGGCGAAGCATCACGCGAGTCCAGGCAACGGCGCGCGGCATCGTCCGAGTCGGATGGGGATGCCTACGTCTGCTCGCCGGCCACGTGACCAAGTCTGTTGCCCATCAGGCCCGAGGGACCCGGTTTGTGGTTCGCGGTGTGGGGATGGTTCGCGGTGCCTGGGGCTCACACATCAGTGAGTATCTTCGCGAATAGATCCCAGTCAGTGGTCTCGAGGTACATCGCTGATCACGTACTTCAGCTTCGCGCCGGTGTAGGGGAGCGAATCGACGTACTCGATCGTCACGGGAACCTCATTGTCGATTCGATTCCGCAGTACGTCGACCTTTCGCTCCACGTGAACTCGGGCGTCAGGCAGCCGCCCCTCCACGATGCGGATGGTGATCGAATAGTCGCGCTGCTGGTGGACCTGCATCTGGCGCACGGCATCCGGAACATCACTGAACATCGCCGAGATCCGATGACCAAGGCTGCGGCCGCTCGGCGTGTAGAGCATGTCCGTCACCCGGCCCTCGGGCGAGGCCATGAGCGGGAGAGCGATGCCGCATGCGCAGGGTCGGTCGAGAAGCCTGCCCCGATCGCCGAGCCGATAGCGGATGATCGGGAACACACGGTTGGTGAGATCGGTGACCACGATCTCGCCGGTCTCTCCTGCGGGAAGCACTCGCCCGTCCTCATCGACGACTTCGATGACGCGTGCATCAGCGAACACGTGCAGGCCGTTGCGCTCGCGGCATTCGCCCGCCAACCAGCCGACTTCCGAACCTCGGTACTCATCGTGCGCAGGTACGCCGAAGACCGATTCGAGGCGGGCGCGAGAGGCAGGATCGAGCGCACCGGCTGTCGTCGCGACCGCGCGCAGCGAAGGCAGTCGGAGACCCTCCGCCTGGACGAAGTCCGCGAAGGCGACAGTCGACCACACGTACCCCTCGAGCAGCGCTGGCCGTGTCTTCGCGAGCTCGGCATGGAACTGTCGCATCGACTCCGGGCTCATGAGTCCGGCGTCCAGATAGCGTTGCTTGGACGGCCACCAGGTGATGTCGTTCTTGAGCGTGTCGAAACGCCCGAAACCCCAACGTCCAGTTCGCGCCAGGTTGTCCCAGGGCTGAATCCCCCACCATGTGTACATCCGCCACGCGAGCGCGAGTGTCGGCACTCGAGTGTCATGCATGGCCTTGAGAGGCTCGCCGGTGCTACCGCTGGTGAGCGCCGGGCGTGAGTTCCGTGGCGTGGCTTCGGACGAGACGACCTCGTCGGCGTGCTCCTTGAGCATCGTTCGGTTCAGAAGCGGCAACCGGGTCCAGTCGTCCGGCGTCAGCGGTCGGCCTGGGTCGATGCCTGCGTCGGCAAAGTGCTTGGCGTAGAAGACGGTCTGGCTACGGGCGAACTCGGCGATCGCGACGGCCCTGGTGCGCTGCAGCTCGGCGAGGGCTGCTGGTTCGAGCTCCTGGTTGCGCAGCAATTCCCTGTACAGGCGTCCCGAGTCGCGCCGGACGGTGTGCAGCTTCAGGTTGAAGGAGGTCTCGGGAAAAGTCATGACGGCGTCCTCGGGGCTAGGTTCTCGGAAGGGAGGAGAGTGGCCGGTCGCGGGCTGCGCTTGGTGGTCCAGCGCGCGATCGGGAAGTCGAAGATGCCGCGGGCGCGGCCGGTGACCAGCCGGTCGAGAGCCAGCGCGAGCAGGATCGAGACGAGCGTGAGCAGGGGCACGGCCACCAGCCCGGTCCCCGGCGGCCAGTCGATGGCGCGGCCGGTGAGCAGGGCCGCGGTGGCGGTGATCGGGAAGGCGTGGACGACGTAGATCGGCAGCGTGCGGGTGCCGAGATGGCGTACGAATCCGAGCGCGGGGACTCGCGCGATCATCACCCCGAGCCCGCAGCCGGCGGCCACCGCGAGCAGCCCCAGCATCGGCCGCACGAAGATGATCCGGTCGTCGGCGACGTAGAGGAAGAACCCCAGCACGACCGCGTACGTCACCCCCGCCCCGACCACGTGAACCGGCCGCATCCGCGGCACGACCGACCGCACCGCGGGTGCGGCGCGGGAGGCCAGGACGAAGAAGAACCAATAGCGGAACGTCTTGTCCCAGGGGACATCGCCCGTGGAGACCAGCCCGGCGGCGAAGACCGCGGAGACGATTAGCGCGGTCCCGACGACCAGCCACGCGGGAAGCCGCCGCGTCAGCCAGCCGACGAGCGTGAACAGGCACAGCGTGTAGAGGAACCAGAGGTAGACGTTGGGCTCGATCAGCACCCGGGCAACCGCGGCGACGCCACCTGGTGGGGAGTGTGGCAGGAGCGCGCGGAAGGTGCCGAGGAGCAGGCACCACAGGACGTAGAGGTAGATCAGGTTCAGGCAGCGGGTGCGCAGCACCTCCCGGAGCGGCCGGGCGAGCAGCGAGGGAGCGAGGAGGCCGGAGAGGAAGAAGAACAGCGGCATCCGGAACGTGTCGAGGGTGTAGGCCAGCCGCGACCAGGGGCCGGCGAGGCCGACCAGGTCGAGGTTGATCACGGCGTGGAAGAGCACCACGAGGATGATCGCCAGGCCGCGTGCGGAGTCGATCCAGCCTTCACGCACGCTGCGGACCTCCGGCGAGGTAGCGCCGGCGAGCGCGCTGGTCCCGACGACCCTGGCGTCGCCGCGGCGCCGGCGGCACCCGCTTCGGCCCAGACGGCTCGGCAGCAGCCTCCTTGCGCTGGAGCAGGAACACCCCGAGCGCGAGCGCGAGCGGGGGCAGCGAGCTGATGATCGGGCCGAAGAAGAGGTTCCAGCCCAGCTGCAGGGCGAGGAAGATGCCGAGGGCGGCGCCGGTGCGGTCGGCCATGCTGCGGCCCAGGTAGCTGGTGGCGAGCCAGAGCAGCCAACCAGCGAGGACCAGCCCGGCGAGACCGAACCAGATCCACAGGTCGCCGATGAGCGAGTGGACCTCGATCCGGGTGCCGAACATGTAGTGCTCGACGTAGCCGTTGTCGGGGTCGTACCCCAGACGGGACATGCCCTGCTTGGCCGCCTGCATGTCGCTCGGCGTGGCCATGGTGCCGGCGCCGTAGCCGAACGGCTCGTGGATCATCAGGGCCACGGTGGCCCCGATCTCGGGCCGCCCGCCGAGGATGAGCGACCCGGCCGCCTGGGTCTGCTCGACGGTGCGTTCCTGGGCCGAGGCGCCGAGATAGCCGTCCAGGGCGGCCTCCTCGAGCGACTTGTAGATGCCCAGCCCGAGAGCGCCGACCAGCACCAGGGAGAGCAGCGCGGACGTGGTCCGCTTCGCCGTCCTCGGCCGGTGCTGCCACACCAGCAGCACCGCGGTCATGAGCAGGAACGCGCTCATCGACCTGGCCCCGGACAGCGCGCCGACCACGCTGAGCGCCCCGATCACGACCAGCTCGGCCAAGAGCTGTTTCCGGGGCCGCCGCTTGATCAGCTGGCACGCCCCCAGGAGCAGCATCGTCGCCGGGATCGAGAACCCGAACCGCCACGGTTCCTCGGCGAACTGCGGCCTCAACGTCACGGTCAAGAACGAGCCGACGGCGTAGAGGCACACCACGGCCCCCGGCGACAGCACCCGCTGCGCCCACAACAACGCACCTACGCACAGCACCGCCGAGATCACCGGCAGCAGATCGGTCAGCAACCCGGCCTCGGTCGGCGGATGCGTCGCCGAGCGCCACGTCGACAGCGCCAGCGTGGAGACGAGACAGGCAAGAAGAAGTGCGCCACCCAGGATCACGCCGCGATAGCGGCGGGCCTCCCGGATCCAGATCGGTGCCAGGGTCGCGCCGATCAGTCCGCCGACGGTCAGCCCGCTGACCAGGGTGTAGTTGGTCCCGGCCAGGACCGCCGCGGCCCCGGCCAACAGCGCGGTCAACACCTCCCAGCCGGTGCGGTCGGCGCGTACGTTCCGCTTCGCAGACTCTGCGCGGACCGCCGTCACGACGGCCATGCTCAGGCTCCGGCAGCGGGGTGGTGGTGCTGCTGTGCCCGGGGGCGTACGAGACCGGAGAGGAGGCGGGCGAACCAGCCCTGCTCCGGCTGGCCGTAGTAGGTGTGCGCGGCGGTGTCACGGACCTGGTTGGCGACGATGCCGAGACAGCGGGCATCGACGGCCTCGAGGCTGTCGATGGCCTCCAGCACCTGCGGGCGGTGGATCGTACGGCAGTTGGCGACCACCAGGGCACCGTCGGTCAGGCGGGACAGGATCGCGCCGTCGGCCACCGGGAGCAGCGGCGGGGAGTCGAGGATGACCACGTCGTAGCCGGCGCGCGCCTCCTCCAGCAGGTCGGCCATCCGCGGCGAGCCGATCAGCTGCGCGGGGTTGGGCGGGACCTCACCCATGGTGAGCACGTGCAGGTTGGCGTCGCCCCAGACCTGCACGACGTCGCCGAGCTCGGCCTTCCCGATCAGCACCGTCGTCAGCCCGGCCGCACCCTCCAGACCGCAGTAGTCGGCGACCGCGGGGCGGCGCATGTCGGCGTCGACCAGCAGGACGCGCTGGCCCTGCTCCGCGATCGCCAGCGCCAGGTTGATCGAGGTGGTCGACTTGCCCTCGCCGCCGATCGAGGAGGTCACCACCATCGAGCGGACCGGCGAGGAGGCGTCGAGGAACTGCAGGTTGGTCTGCAGCCTCCGATAGGCCTCGGCGGCGACGTTGTGCGGATCGATGGCGGTCACCGCGCCGCGCGAGCGACGCTGGCCCCGGCGCCGGGGGATCGCCCCCAGGAGCCCCACGTCGGTGAGCTGCTCGATCTCGGCCGCGGTCCTGACCCGGGTGTCCAGGAGGGCGCGGACCACGGCGATCGCGACGCCGAGGCCGAAGCCGCCGGCGAAACCGACCAGAGCGGCCAGCCGCGTACGCGGCGCGAACGCCTCCTGGGGCGGGTCGGCACGGGCGACCACGGTCACCTGCACAGCGGACTTCTTGTTGGAGGTGGGGGAGAGGTTGGTGATCGTGGTGGTGAGCTCGTCGGCGACCGCGTTGGAGAGGTCGGAGGCGCCGGTGCTCGTGGTGGCCACCGCGTCGATCTCGATGATCACGGTGTCGAGCGGGTTCTCGGCGGTGATCGTCTCGGCCAGCGCCTTGGGGGTGGTGTCGAGGTCGAGGTCGTAGATGACCTGGTCGAGGACCACCGGCATCGTCGCCAGCTTGGCGTAGGACTGGACGATGTCCTGGGTGAAGGTCGAGCCCTGGACCAGTTCCTGGGTCGTCGCGCCGTGCGCGATCGAGACGAAGACGGTGCTCTGCGCGCGGTACTGCGGCGGGCTCGCGTGCGCCTGCGCGAAGGCCGCGCCGGCACCGATGATCGCGAGCACCGCGACGATGTACCAGCGCTTTCGCAGGGCAGCGACATAGTCGCGCAGGTCCAACGGTCACTCCATCCGATGTCTATGCCAGGCTGCTTGTCCGCGACTCATCCGCCATGAGGGCAGGTCTACGGGGCCATCGCACATCCTCACCCGGTTTTGGGGATGACAGGGCCGGGTGTCCGGCCCGTTCCCCCAAATGGGGGATTGATCCGCCGTCAGTTTCTGGAGCCGTACGCCGACTGCGTAATGTCTGTCCGTCACGTTCGGGGGGTTGGCCGCGTGGATGTGACGTCCACGCTCGAGAAAACCGGCAGGCAACTGTTTCGAAGGTAGGCAGGGATGGACACCGCGACGATCCTGGTCGTCTGCAGCGGGAACGTACGACGATCGCCGGCGATCGAGGCGATGCTCCGTGAGGGCGTCGGCCAGATCGGTGGGCTCGCCCGCCACGGCATCACGGTGATCTCGGCCGGCAGCGAGGCGCTCGAGGGCTACGACATGGACCCGATGATCGCCTCCGAGGTGGCTCTCGCCGGGGTCCGGCTGACCAGGCACCAGGCCTACCCGCTCGACGTCGACGACATCGAGAGCGCCGACCTGATCATCACCGCCGAACGCTCCCATCGCAGCGAGGTCGCCAAACTCGTGCCCGCCGCGGTCAAGCGCACCTTCACCCTCGTCGAGATCGCCGCGCTCGGCGACCTGCTGGGACGTACGGCCCTGGGCGGCCCCGCGGGTTCGGAGGCGGATGCGGCCACCCGGCTGCGTACGCTCGTCCAGCTCGCGCCGCTGCAGAAGGCCCGGCGGCGGGTCCGGCGGCCGGTCGACGACGACCTGCTCGACCTGAAGAAGCGGACCCCGAGAGAGGCCCGGCGGCTGGTGACCGAGGCCCGCGGCCACGTCGAGTCGCTGCTGCGGGTGCTCGAGCCGAGCCTGTCGCTGGTCGCCAAGCCCCAGCGCCCCGCTCCCGCCATTCCCGCGCCAGCCATCCCCGCGCCGGCAGCCCCTGCCGACGCCACCCAGCCCCGGTCTACGCACTCCACCCGGTCGGCGGGCTGACCGCGGTTGGTTGACTGCGGCCGGTTTGGAAGCAAGTTAGGGTTGCCTACATGAGCCGTCCCGCGAAGCCTGAGACCATCCTCGTCGTCACCGCCACCCAGCGGCTGAGCCCGACGATGATCCGGGTGAGCTTCCGCTCCGAGGACCTGAGCGCCTTCTCGTCGAGCGTCTTCACCGACCGCTACGTGAAGCTGGTCTTCCCGCAGGTGGACGGCGAGGTGGTCCGCACCTACACCGCCCTCAACCCCTCGGTCGAGGACGGCACCCTTGACATCGACTTCGTCGTCCACGGCACCGAGGGGTACGCCGGACCCTGGGCGGCCGCGGCCAAGCCCGGCGACACCCTCGCGGCTCGCGGCCCGGGCGGTGCCTACTCGCCCGACCCCGAGGCCGACTGGCACCTGATCGCCGGCGACGAGACCGCTCTGCCCGCGATCCGCGCCGCGCTGGCCGCACTGCCCGCCGACGCCCGCGGCTACGCCGTCATCGACGTCCCGGACCTCGGCCACGAGCAGCCCCTCGACAACCCCGACGGCGTCGAGGTCACCTGGCTGGTCACCGGCGGTCACACCCACCACGCCGCCGAGGACGCCGAGGGTCACGAGCAGCCCCTCGTCACCGCCATCCGTGACCTGAAGTGGCTCGACGGCCGCGTCCACGCCTTCGTCCACGGCGAGGCCGCGGTCACCATGCACGGCGTCCGCCCCTATCTCCTCAAGGAGCGCGGCGTACCGAAGGCCGACCTCTCCATCTCCGGCTACTGGCGCCGCGGCCGCACCGAGGAGACCTTCCGCGACTGGAAGCGCGAGCTCGCCGAGGCCGAGTCCGCCTGACTCTGCGTTGAGTCTCAGGTGCCGTTCTCGCTGAAGTGCTGGTAATCCTTCAGCGAGTTCCAGTCGCCGCCCCACTCCCAGCCGATGTCGGCGAAGGCCTGGACCACGACGTCACCGTCGTGGATCATCCCGGGCGCCTTCCTGGACCGGTTCAGGTACCAGCGGGCGAGCTCGGGGATGACGCGGTCGCCCTTGACGTACGGATTCTGGAAGGTGTTCAGGTCGATCGCCAGGCCGTAGGCGTGCTGGGAGAACGAGGTCTGGCCGACCGAGGGGCGGCAGACGAAGCCGCCGGTGCCGTTGCCGTCGCCGGTCGGCGGCGCGTCCAGGGCCGCCTTCGTGGTGATGTCCATCTGCTCGATCGGGAATCTCGCCTCGTAGAGCCGCCGGAAGACCCCGACGACGTCCTCGGCGACCCGGGCGTTGATCAGCATCTCGCCGGTGTGGCGGGCGCCGTCGAAGCCCCAGAACGTCATCCGCACCCAGGCCAGCTCCCGCCGCGAGACCGGGCACCCTGGCACCCAGGTCGAGCGCGCGATCACGTCGTCCGGTGCGATGTCGACCTCGGCCGCGAAGCCCTCACCGGGCAGCATCGGCATCATGTCCGGCAGCGTCCAGGCCCGGTTGCGCAGCTCCTTCGGCGTCGGCCCGGCGATCCCGTAGCCCTCCGCGTCCTCCTTCAGCACCCGGGTCCCGAGCCACGGCGGCGGCACCGTCCCCGGCTTCGCGACAGTCGGAGAAGAAGACGAAGGTACGTCGCTGGGTGACGGCTCCGCCGAGGTCGAGGGAGCCGCGGCGCTGGTGGTCGGCGACGGGTCGGCCTCGGGCGCCCCGCCGCACGCGCCGAGCGCGAGCAGGAGGACCGCCGACCCGGCGGCGTACGTCCTGGCTCTCGCCGATCCGTCCCGCGTCATCGCGGCCAAGCATCCATCGCGGCCTTGGCGAGCCCACGTAGCTCCTGCCGGGTGGCGCCGTCGATCGCCTGCACCGACATGCCCTGGATCACCGCGCCGAAGAGCCGGGCCAACGCGCCGGCATCGGTCCCGGCCGGCAGTTCGCCCTCGGTGATCGCGGTCCGCAGCCGCTGCTCGATTCCCGCGAGCGTCTCGGAGCGCATCTTCGCCGGGCGAGTGGCGACGCCGCGCTGGGCGGTGCCCAGCGCCAGCGCGGCCGTCGAGACCATGCAGCCCGGCGGCAGGCCGCTCTCGCTGAACCGGTCGGCCGCCTCGTACAGGAACTCCGAGATGGCCTCGCGAGCCGGTCCGTCGGGCCGGAGCACGTTGCCGTGCTCACGGGCGTAGCGCTCGAGAGCAGCTTGGTACAGCACCTCCTTGGAGCCGAACGCCCCGTAGAGGCTGGGTGCCTTCAGCCCGGTCGCGGCCTCGAGCGTCGCGACGCTCGTGCCTTCGTACCCGTGCTCCCAGAACGCCCGCATCACGGCATCGAGCACCGCCTCCTCGTCGAAGGAGCGCGGTCGTCCGCGGGAGGGCTTGCGCATTTCCATAGTGATCCCTACATTAACTCCCAGGGCATTATTTAGCGACCACTACAGAAATGAGACCGAGATGACCCGCAACGCACTCGTCACCGGAGCCTCGCGCGGGATCGGCCGCGCCATCGCCGTACGTCTGGCCGCCGACGGTGTCGGCCTGATCGGCATCCATTACGGCTCGAACCGCGCGGCCGCCGAGGAGACCGCGCGACTCGTCGAGGCCGCCGGGGCCCGGGCGGTCCTGATCGCGGCGGACCTCGGCGATGACGGCGCGAAGGCGGCGGCCGAGATCGCGGCGGCATGGACCGAGGCGGCGCTCGCCGGCGATGACGGCCTCGACATCCTGGTCAACAACGCCGGCATCAACGGCAACCAGGAGCTACACGAGCTCGACCCGGCCACCGCGCGCCGGGTGCTCGAGGTGAACCTGATCGCGCCGATGTTCCTGACCCAGGCGGTCACTCCGCACCTGCGTGAGGGCGGCCGGGTGATCAACGTATCGACCGGCTATACCCGGGTGGCGGCGCCGACCCACCTGGCGTACGCCGCGGCCAAGGCCGGCATCAACAACCTCACCCGCTCCCTCGCCGCGCCGCTCGCCGCACGAGGGGCGACGGTCAACGCGGTCCTCCCCGGCGTGATCGAGACCGACATCAACGCCGACTGGATCAACCTGCCCGGACCGAGGGCGCAGGCCGACGCGCTGTCGGTCTTCGGCCGGATCGGCACGCCGGAGGACGTCGCCGACGCGGTCGGCTTCCTCGCCTCGCCCCAGGCGCGATGGGTCACCGGCGAGACGCTCGACGTGACCGGCGGATCGGCGCTCTGAGTGCTTGACTTCGAGTGCACTCGAACCAGGACACTGGGTCCATGACGACGCAGGCGCACAGCAACGGGCTCAGCATCGCCGAGGTGGCCGCGCGGACCGGCCTGACCGCGCACACGCTGCGCTACTACGAGCGCGACGGGCTCATGCTCGGGGTCGGCCGCAACGGTTCCGGCCACCGCGCCTACTCCGAGGGCGACCTCGGCTGGATCACGCTGATCACCAGGCTGCGCTCGACCGGGATGCCGATCCGCGAGATCCGGCGCTACGCCGAGATGGTCCGCGACGGCTCCGGCAACGAGGAGGCCCGCCTCGCCCTGCTGCGCGCACACCGCGATCGGGTGCGCGCGCAGCTGGAGGAGACGGCTGCCCATCTGGACGCGATCGAGTTCAAGGTCGCCTACTACGCCGCGGCTGTCGGCGAGACGGACCCGGATGCCGAGCTCATCGCCCAGCAGCGTCGAGCCGAGCCCTCTGCTCCTCGCTGAGCTCCAGGTCGACCGCCGCCAGGCTCTCGTCGAGCTGGGCCACGGATGAGGCTCCGACCAGCGGGATCACAGGAAGGGCGTCGCCGAGCATCCAGGCCAGCACGACCTGGTTGCGGGTCGCGCCGGTCTCGGCCGCGACCTCGTCGAGCACCGCGAGCCGGGCGGTCGTCCCGGGGTGGTCATAGGCGGGATCGAGCGGCTTCGAAGGATTCGTGTAAGCACCGGTGAGCAGCGGCGTGTAGGCCACCAGCGTCAGCCCCGGCGTCGCCCGCAGGTAGGCGAGCAGCGAGGCGTCGGCCACGCCGATCTCGCCGTCGACCGAGAGCCGCGGGTTGGGGATGTCGGTGCGCATCCGCAGATAGGTGTGGTGATACTGCAGCACGCTCGGCCGCGCCTCCTCGGGGTTGACCGCCCGTGCCCGCTCGACCTGCCAGGACCAGTGGTTGCTCAGCCCGAACTGGCCGATGACACCGTCCTTCACGAGGGCGGCGAAGCCCGCGGCGTACTCCTCCAGCGGCACGCCGTTCGTGTCCGGCACGTGCGCGTAGTAGAGGTCGAGCCGCTCGACGCCGAGGCGTTCGCGGGAGCGGTCGGCCTGCTCGCGTACGTTCTCCGGGGCCAGCCCCTCCCAGGTGCGGTTGCGCTGGTTCATCCATCCGTTCTCGACGCGCTCGACGACGTCCGTCGGGCGTGCGCCGACCTTGGTGGAGATGACGAGCTCGTCGCCGATCCCGCGGTCTCGGCGCCACTGCCCGAGCACGGTCTCGCTCTCGCCGCCCTGGGTGCCGTTGGCCCAGTAGGCGTAGTTGTTGGAGGTGTCGACGAAGTTGCCGCCGGCCTCGACGAAGCGGTCGAGGATCGCGTACGACGTCTCGACGTCCGTGTCGGTCCCGAACCGCATCACGCCGAGCGCGAGCTTGCTGACGCGCCGTGATCCGGCGCCTGATCCGATGGTCGTGTATCTCATGCGAACCACGCTCCGGCCTCGTGCGCGCTCGAAGTCAAACGTCTTTACACACGTCTTCTAGACTGGTGCCAGCACCCCCTGTCTTTCCGGCCGGGGGCTCTCGTGCTTGCCTGTCTTTTTGGAGTCACCCGTGATCCTCGCCCCGCTCGCCGATCTCGTCCTGCGCGATCCTGCCCTGAGCGAGGTGATGGCGGAGGCCAAGGGCGGTCGGATGCTGGCGCTCGACGTCACCGGGCCGGAGGCGCTGCGCCCGTTCGTGGTCACCGGTCTCGTACGCCAGGAGCGCACCGTCCTCGCGGTCACCGCGACCTCCCGCGAGGCCGAGGACCTGGTCAACGACCTGACCGACCTGCTCCCGCCCGACTCGGTCGCCTACTACCCGAGCTGGGAGACGCTGCCGCACGAGCGGCTCTCGCCGCGGTCGGACACGGTGGGCCGTCGGCTCGCCGTGCTCCGCCGTCTCCGCCACCCCGACGCGGACGGCGCCCATGGACCGCTGAAGGTGGTCGTCGCCCCGGTACGCAGCGTGCTGCAGCCGCAGGTCAAGGGCCTTGGCGACCTGGAGCCGGTCGAGCTGATCACCGGTCAGGAGGCGACCCTGGACGTCGTCGTCCGGAAGCTCGCCGACGCGGCCTACGCCCGCGTCGACCTGGTCGAGAAGCGTGGCGAGTTCGCCGTCCGCGGCGGAATCGTCGATGTCTTCCCGCCGACCGAGGAGCACCCCGTACGCGTGGAGTTCTGGGGTGACGAGGTCGACTCGATCCGCCACTTCGCGGTCGCCGACCAGCGCGCCATCCCGGCCGAGCACGGTGGCGCGACCGAGCGGCTGTGGGCTCCGCCGTGCCGCGAGCTCCTGCTCACCCCGGAGGTCCGGGCGCGGGCCAAGGCGCTCGGCGAGGCCCACCCCACCCTCATCGAGCTCACCGACAAGATCGCCGCCGGGATCGCGGTCGACGGCATGGAGTCGCTGGCGCCCGCGCTCGTCGACGACATGGAGCTGCTGCTCGACCTGATCCCGGAGGACAGCCACGTCCTGCTGCTCGACCCCGAGCGGATCCGCAGCCGCGCGCATGATCTGGTCGCCACCGCTGATGAGTTCCTCGGCGCCTCCTGGGCCGCCGCGGCCAGCGGGGGAGTCGCCCCGATCGACCTCTCCGCGGCCTCCTACCGCGACCTCGCCGACGTACGCGCCCACGCCATCTCCCTGGGCAAGCCCTGGTGGTCGGTCAGCCCGTTCGGCCTCGACGATGCCGACGCCGATCTCGCTGACCCGGACGTCGTCGGGGTCCCCGCCCGCAAGATCGACTGGCAGCCCGCGAAGGCCTACCGCGGCGACACCGCCGCCGCGCTGACCGACATCGAGCGCTGGCGCGACGACTCCTACCGCGTGGTCGTGGTCCAGCCCGCGCACGGCACGGCGCAGCGTACGGTCGAAGCGCTGGGAGAGCGCGACGTCCCGGCCCGCCTGGCAGAGGGTGACGAGGAGGCCGCCAAGCCCGTCCACAAGACGGTGACCGTCGTCCACGCCCGGCTCAACCACGGCTTCATCGACGAGGGCAACCAGCTCGTGGTGCTCACCGGTGAGGACATCTCCGGGCAGAAGTCGTCCACGCGCGACATGGTCAAGATGCCCGCGCGGCGCAAGAAGCAGATCGACCCGCTCGAGCTCAAGCCCGGCGACTACGTGGTTCACGAGCAGCACGGTGTCGGGCAGTTCATCGAGATGAAGCAGCGCGAGGTGCAGGGCGCGACCCGCGAATACCTCGTCCTGGAGTACGGCGCCTCCAAGCGCGGCGGACCCGCCGACCGTCTCTACGTCCCAGCCGATGCCCTCGACCAGGTCACCAGGTACGTCGGCGGCGAGCAGCCGAGCCTCGACCGGCTCGGCGGCGCCGACTGGCAGAAGCGCAAGGCCCGGGCGCGCAAGGCGGTCCGCGAGATCGCGGCCGAGCTGATCAAGCTCTACGCCGCACGGCAGGCGACCAAGGGCTTCCAGTTCGGCCCCGACAACCCCTGGCAGCGCGAGCTCGAGGACGCCTTCCCGTTCCAGGAGACCGTCGACCAGCTCGCTGTCATCGACGAGGTCAAGCAGGACATGATGCGGCCGGTGCCGATGGACCGGCTGGTCTGCGGTGACGTCGGCTACGGCAAGACCGAGATCGCGGTGCGGGCGGCGTTCAAGGCGGTCCAGGACGGCAAGCAGGTCGCGGTCTTGGTGCCGACGACGCTGCTGGTCTCCCAGCATCTGTCGACGTTCATGGAGCGAATGTCAGGCTTCCCGGTCAACGTACGCGGGCTGTCCCGGTTCCAGACCGACAAGGAGGCCGCCGAGGTCATGGCCGGCCTCGCCGACGGCACCATCGACATCGTGGTCGGCACCCACCGCCTGTTCAACAAGGACATCCGGTTCAAGGACCTCGGCATGATCGTCGTCGACGAGGAGCAGCGCTTCGGCGTCGAGCACAAGGAGGCGATGAAGCGGCTGCGTACCTCGGTCGACTTCCTGTCCATGTCCGCGACCCCGATCCCGCGCACCCTGGAGATGTCGATCACCGGCATCCGGGAGATGTCCACGATCACCACGCCGCCCGAGGAGCGACACCCGGTCCTGACGTACGTCGGGGCCTACGAGGACCGCCAGATCGTCGCCTCGGTGCGGCGCGAGCTTCTCCGCGAAGGACAGGTCTTCTACATCCACAACCGGGTCAACTCGATCGAGAAGGCGGCCGCGCGGATCCGCGAGCTGGTGCCCGAGGCGCGGGTCGCGGTCGCCCACGGCCAGATGAACGAGAAGCAGCTCGAGCAGGTGATGGTCGACTTCTGGGAGAAGGAGTTCGACGTGCTGGTGTGCACCACGCTGGTCGAGTCGGGCCTCGACGTCTCCAACGCCAACACCATGATCATCGAGCGCGCCGACACCTTGGGTCTGAGCCAGCTCCACCAGCTGCGTGGCCGCGTCGGCCGCTCCCGCGAGCGCGCCTACGCCTACTTCCTCTACCCCGGCGAGAAGCCGCTGACCGAGACCGCCCACGAGCGCCTCGCCACGCTGGCGCAACACTCCGACCTCGGTGGCGGCATGGCGATCGCGATGAAGGACCTCGAGATCCGAGGCGCCGGCAACCTGCTCGGTGGCGAGCAGTCCGGCCACATCGCCGACGTCGGCTTCGACCTCTACGTGCGGCTGGTCGGTGAGGCCGTCGCCGAGTTCAAGGCCGGTCCGGACGGTGCTGCCGAGGAGTTCAACGAGGTACGCATCGAGCTCCCCGTCGACGCCCACCTGCCCCACGACTACATCCCCTCGGAGCGGCTGCGGCTGGAGATCTACAAGCGCCTGGCCGAGGTCCGCTCCGACGAGGACGTCGAGTCGGTCGCCGCCGAGCTCCTCGACCGCTACGGCAAGCCGCCCGCGGAGGTCTCCTCGCTGCTCCAGGTCGCCCGCTTCCGCGCCCGCGCCCGCCAGGCCGGCGTCTCCGAGGTCACCCTGGCCGGCAAGAACGTACGCTTCCACCCCGTCTCGCTGCCCGACTCCCGCGTCGTCCGGCTGAACCGGATGTACCCGAAGTCCCTGGTCAAGCCGCAGCTGGACACCATCATGGTCCCGCGCCCGGTCTCCTCCGGCTTCCCCGCCAAGCCCCTCGACGGCCCCGACCTCCTCGACTGGGCCCGGGTCGTCATCGACGCCATCATCGACCCGCTCACCTGACCCATAGGGGTTTCATATCCACAAAATGGAGGTTATTATCCATTTTGTGAGAAGTCAGGCTCCGGTGCTCGCGCCTCTGTTCCGGTCGGAGGCGCAGGCGCTGCTGCTCTCGGAACTGCTGCTCCCGGCGGAGGAGATGAGCATGACCGACCTCGCCGAGCGGGCCGGGCTGCCCTATCCGACGGTCCATCGCGAGGTCGCGCGGCTGCTCGAGGCGGGTCTGCTCGTCGACCGTCGTGTCGGAAGGACCCGGCTGATCAGGGGAAACGAGCAGAGCCCGCTGCTGGCGCCGACACGGGAGATCCTGCTGACGGTCACCGGCCCGGTCGTACTGCTCCGGGAGGCCCTCGAGGATCTCGACGGGATCGAGCGCGCGTTCCTCTTCGGGTCGTTCGCGGCCCGGGCGAAGGGCGAGCCGGGGCCGCCGCCGAACGACATCGACCTGATGGTGATCGGCAGCCCCGACGCGCGGGCGGTCTACCGCGTCTGCCGGGAGGTCTCCGACAGTGTGGGGCGCATCGTCAACCCGACGATCATGAGCCCGGAGGAGGCCGAGGAGCAGACCGGCTTCCTCGAGGAGGTCTGGGCCAGCCCGGTGATCGAGATCTATGGAGGAGGACCGGATGCCCCTGCCGCTGACCCCGGCGCAGCAGAAAGCGGTTGACGCGCTCGTACGCTCCGGCGCCCTGCGCGCCGTGAGACCGGATGAGAAGAAGGCACGCGCCTTCCTCGCCGGCGCGGAGTCGGCCCTCGCCGACGTACCCAACGTCACGCGGACCGAGAACCGCTACAACCTCGCCTACAAGGCCGCGCACGACGTCGGCGAGGCCACGCTCGCGGGCTACGGCTACAAGACGACGTACGGCGCAGGTGGCCATGTGAAGGTCGGCAGGTTCCTCGCTGCCATCTTCGACACCCCGCCGCCGCGCGACGCGGCCGCCCACTACGACGTGATGCGGCTGGACCGCAACGCCAACAACTACCTCGGCAAGCCGGTCACGCACGCTGCCGCCGACGCGGCCGCGGAGGCAGCGCAGACGCTGTACGACGCCGCCGTGACGCGGCTCGCCTGAGCCGGCCCCATCAGCCCCGGGAGCCGGCCGCGCGACGCAGCGCCGCCAGGGTCGTATCCGGGCCGGCGTTGAAGGCGAAGCGGGCCTCGGGCGCGAGCTCGTGGACCAGGTTGACGATCGCCTCGAAGAGCTCGGTGTGGGCCGGGACGGCCCGGACGCCACCGCCGATCATGACGATGTCCCAGGACTGCTTCTGGAGTGCCTCGCGGACCTGCGCGACGGCGTCGTCGACGCCGGTGCCGATCTCGCAGGAGAGCGCGTCGTAGCCGGCGTCGGCGACTTCGGCGTTGCCGACGGCGATCCGCTCCTTCAACGTGGCCAGGTCGATCGGTGCGTCGGAGAGGTCGACTGCCTCGGGCGCCAGCCCGATGAGGAGGACTCGGTTCATGACAAGGACGCTACTCACCCCTCCCAGGCGCAAGAATGGCCGCGTGACCGGCGAGCCAGAGGTGCGCTACGCGCAGACCAGCGATGACATAGCGATCGCCTATCAGGCGGTCGGGAGCGGGCCGGTGACGATCTGGATGCCCTCGCTCAGCAACATCCGGGCGCAGTGGCGGGTGCCCGCGCTGCGGATGGCCTACGAACGGCTGAGCCAGGACCTGACGCTCGTGCTCTACGACGGCCGCGGCACCGGCTCCTCGGACCGCCGGGCCGGCGACCTCGGCCTCGACGCACACCTCCGCGACCTGGAGGCGGTCATCGAGGCGGTCGGTGCAGACCGGGTCAACCTGCTCGGCTACTACCACGCGGTCGCGGCGGCAGTGGCGTACGCAGCGGCCAACCCGCAACGAGTCGACCGGATGCTCCTGTTCGGCGGAGCGGCGCGGATGCGCGAGGCGATGAGCCCGGCGCAGACGCAGGCGCTGCTGTCGCTGGTCGAGCAGGACTGGGACCTCTTCGCCGATGCCGCCGCGACCGCCTGGCTGGGGTGGGGGTCGGGTGAGAACGCCGGCCGCGTCGCCGAGGCGTTCCGCACCGCCGCGACGCCCGCGGTCGCTCGCGACTGGTTCGCGGAGGCCGCCCGGCTGGACGTCAGCGACCTGCTCGACCAGGTCGTGGCGCCGACGCTCGTGCTGCACCGGCAGGCGGCGAGCCAGATCCCGGTCGAGGTGTCCCGGCGCCTGGCCGACGGCGTACGCAATGGAATCTTGGTCGAGCTCGAGGGCAGTACGCCGACGCTCTTCGTCGAGGGCGGAGCCCGCGATCTCGCCATGGTGAGTCGCTGGTTCCTGACCGGTGAAGTGCACCGCGGGTCCGCGCCCGCCTCAGGACCGGCCGCGACGGCACTGACCACCCGTGAGCACGAGGTGCTGCGGCTGATCGCCACGGGACGTACGAACGCTGTCATCGCCCGGGACCTCGGCATCGCCGAGCACACTGTCGAGCGCCACGCCGCCAACCTCTACCGCAAGCTCGGCGTACGCAGCCGCGCCGAGGCCACCGCCTGGGCGATCCGCAACGGCGCGGCCTGAGTCGGACTGACGGGAACCCGTCAGTCCGACTGCCCACTGTCCGGGAAGCGGCGACCCCGCGACCCTGGGCACAGTGGGGAGCATGACGACGACGATCACTCCCAGCAACGACTCCTGGCGGATGGCGAAGGCGACCGCCCCGATGATGCGGACCCTCGCCGGGCGCCGCCTGTTCCCGCTCTGGGCCGTGGTGCACCACCGCGGCCGCAAGACCGGGCGCGACCTGAGCCTCCCGGTAGCGCTGCTGCACACCGAGGACGTGTTTGTGATCACGCTCCCGTGGGGTGCCGGCACCAACTGGGTCCGCAACGTGCTGGCGGCCGGCGAGTGCACGATCACCTGGAAGGGCCGCGACCACGCCGCCACTCAGCCGCGGATCCTCGACCGCGACGAGGCGCGCCCCTACTACGACAAATTCTCCTGGTGGATGGTCGAGAAGGCGTTCAAGGCCGACAGCTTCCTGCTGCTGCGTCGCTGAGAGTCCACACTGCGGCGCCGTTGCTCCGTGACGTACGCCTGTGTCTGGCAGGATCGACGCATGACGATGGAGGCTTTCGGCGAGCAGTCCTTCCCTGAGGAGCCCTTCGGCAACGAGTGGGACACCGAGCCCGGGTGGCTCTCCGAGGAGGAGCTGGGCGAGACCCGCGGGCGCGTGCCCATCCTCTACGTGGAGGCGGTCCCGGTACGTGTCGACCCCGACGGCCGGGTCACCGAGGTCGGGCTGCTGCTGCGCGGCTCGCCCACGACCGGGACGATCACCCGTTCCCTGGTCTCCGGCCGGGTGCTGCACGGCGAGCGGATCCGCGACGCGCTGATGCGCAACCTGGAGAAGGACCTCGGCGCGGTCGCCTTCCCGACCCTGCCGCTGACCACGGTGCCGGTGACCGTCGCCGAATACTTCCCGTGGCCCGGCGAGCGCTACCAGGACCCGCGCCAGCACGCGGTCTCGCTGGTCTACGTCATCCCTGTGACCGGCGAGTGCGAGCCGCGCCAGGACGCCCTGGAGCTGTCCTGGATGACCCCGACCGAGGCCGCCTCCGACGAGGTCGTCGGAGACATGGAGGGCGGTCGCGGCGCACTGCTGCGGCAGTGCCTGAGCGCGTTCGGGGCGCTGGATTGAGCCCAGCCGACGACGAGGGCAGGACGTACGCATCGGGGGAGGGGCTCGTCGAGTTCCTCGACCTGATGCGGCTGATGCGTGAGCGGTGCGTGTGGAAGTCGTCGCAGACCCACACGTCGCTCGCGCAGTATTTGCGTGAGGAGTCCGACGAGGTCCTCGAGGCCATCGACGAGGCCGACCCCGAGCACCTCAAGGAGGAGCTCGGCGACCTCCTGCTCCAGGTCTACTTCCACGCCGCCATCGCGGAGGAGGCCGGCGAGTTCACCATGGACGACGTCATCGCCGGCCTCACCGCCAAGATGAAGCGCCGCAACCCGCACGTCTTCGGCCCCGAGGCCACCTCAGGCCGCCGCTACACCCTCGAAGAGGTCGAGCAGCTCTGGTCGGCGGCCAAGGCCGCCGAGCGAGCCCGCCCCGCCGAATAGGCACGTACGTCGGCCGAAACGGCACTTACGTCGGCCGACATGGCATCTCAGCGCCGTCTCGGCCGACGGGAGCGACGCCTCGGTTCGCGTACGTGACCTCTCGGCCGGCGGGGGCGACCTTTCGCGGGGCCAGGGGGATGAGCATGGCCGCGAGGGCCGCGCCCAGAGCGACGATGGTGAGGAAGCCGAAGCCGTTGATGTACCCCTGCTCGGTCGGGTAGCCCGACGGCAGGGTGTGGGCAGTGACCAGGGAGGTCATGACCGCTGTTCCGATGGTTCCGCCGACGGTGCGGATGTTGGCGTTCATCCCGGTCGCTACGCCGGTGTGCTCCGGTGGCACCGCGGCCACGACCGCGTTGGCGAGGTTGGCGAAGACAAGGCCGGTGCCGAAGCCGGAGAGCCCGGCGGCGACGCACATCTGCCACGGCTCGTCGTGGACGAAGGCAACCATGGCCAGGGAGACTGCGGTGAGCAGCCCGCCGATGACCAGGATGCGGCGCATCCCGATGAGGTCGGCGAGCCGGGCGCTGACGAGGCCGCACAGGAACGAGGTGATGGCCGTCGGGAGCATCAGGTAGCCGGCGACGGTGACCGACGCGCCGAAGCCGTAGCCGGCCGACGGTGGGGTCTGGGTCAGCTGCGGGATGAAGCCGAAGGAGGCGTACATCGCGATGCCGATCAGAAGGGCGACCAGGTTGGCGGTCCAGACGCCGCGGCGGCCCATCAGCCGCAGGTCGACGAGCGGCTGCCGTACGGTCCACTCGACCCGGATCCAGGTGGCCAGGAGCACGACGGCAGCAGCGAGCAGGCCGATGGTGGCGGGCGAGGTCCAGCCCCACGACGGTGCCCGGCTGACACCGAGGAGGAGCGCGACCAGCCAGCCGGCGAGGAGTACGGCGGGGAGCAGCGGGATCGGCTCACGGGTGAGCACCGGGGACTCGGGCACCAGCCACAGCACGGCGATCGCGGCACCGGCCGCGACCAGCGCGGGCAGCAGGAACAGCGCCCGGAAGCCGAGCGTCGCGGCGACCGGACCTGCCAGCACGATCCCGGCCGCGAAGCCCATCGAGAGCAGGGACGAGGTCACCGCGATCGCGCCGGCGACGCGTTCCTTGGGCAGCTCGTCACGCAGGATCGCGAAGGCCAGCGGCAAGGTGCCGCCACCCAAACCCTGGAGGACCCGGGCGCCGATCATCACCTCGATGCTGGGGGCCGCGGCGGCGAGGAGGGCGCCGGCGGTGAGCGCGGCCAGGCTCCACACGTACATCCGGCGCTTGCCGAAGGAGTCGCCCATCCTGCCGATGATCGGTGTCGCGACCGAGGCCGAGAGCAGGAACGCAGTCAGGATCCAGGACCCGGTCGCCTGGTCGGTCTTCAGCTCGGTCTGGATCAGCGGCATCGTCGGCACGGAGACCGACTGCAGCAGGGAGTAGGAGCAGACGCCGATGGCGACGATGGCGAAGGTGAGGCGGGGGCTGGTGCGAGTCACGGGCATCGAGGCAAAGTTTAGCTTGGCTAACTGTATTCCGGCGAAAACAATAAAGCGCTCGCCTGCCGTGACGGCAGGCGAGCGCCTCGTGCGAGCAGGTCAGCGGGTCAGGCCCACTTCACCGCGGCCTCGGTCTCAACCCGAGGAAGGCGGTCGAACCACGGGTTCTCGCCCGGGTGGCCGATGTTGACGATCATCTTGGTGGTCCAGTCACCCTCGGGGAAGAACTCCTTGTCGACGCCCGCGGTGTCGTAGCCCGCGATCGGGCCGGCGGCGAGACCGGCGGCGCGGACGGCGAGGATGAAGGCGCCGGCCTGCAGGCCTGCGGACCAGCCGCCGGCACCGTGCCGGGCGTTCTCGTCGGCCTCGAAGTAGTCCTTCATCTCCGGGCGGATCGGGAAGACGTTGGGGATCTCCTCGTGCCAGTTGTTGTCGTAGGCGACGATCGCGGTCGCAGGGGCGGCCTTGGTCTTCTCGACGTTGCCCTCGGCAATGTGCGGGAGGAGACGCTCCTTGCCCTCTCCGGTGCGCACGAACACGACGCGCAGCGGCTGGGTGTTGGCCATCGTCGGAGTCCAGCGGGTGAGCTCCCAGACGTCGGCGAGCTCATCGTCGGTGACGGGGGTGTCGGCGAAGGTGTTGGACGTGCGCGCACCGGTGAAGACGATCTGGCGGCCGCGGTCGTCCAGCTTCTCGAGCGTGGTGGTCTCGAGTGCAGTGGTCTCGGTCATGTTGCTCTGAACTCCGTGGTTACTAGGGATATTCCGGTTACTTCGAAAATAGTAGTACCTCGGGATTCAGGCAAGTCCTGTACGCTGGGATGCATGCCCGCGACGAAGCCCGCACACGATCCGCAGGTGTGCAATGCAGCGCTGGTGCGGGCCTTCGACTTCCTCGGCAAGCGCTGGAACGGCGTGATCCTCGGCAGCCTGACCCAGGGCCCGCTCGGCTTCGCGGAGCTCAAGCGAGCGGTGGCCGGCATCAGCGACTCGATGCTCTCCGAGCGGCTCAGTGAGCTGGCCGGCCTGGGCCTGCTCGCCCGCGAGGTCGACCCCGGCCCGCCGGTGGCCGTCCGCTACGCGCTCACCGGATCTGGTGCCGCGCTCGCGCCGACCCTCGGCGCGCTCACCGAGTGGGCCGGAACGCATCTTCCGGCTGACCGCTGCTCCGAAGACTGACCCGGTCCACGAATCACGCCGGCCCGCCACCGAGACGGTGACGGGCCGACGTGAGGCTGATCCTCAGCGCTTGGATGCCCGACCGAGGTCGAGGAGGACCGTCTCGCCGGTGGCGTCCTCGAGGCCGTCGTTGTCGGTGACCGCGTAGGCGCGACCGTCGGCGCCGATCGTGAAGCCCTCGAGCTTCTCCTGGGTCCATCCGTTGGTGGCCTGCAGCGCAGGCAGCAGGTCGTACGCCAGCCGCTTGCGCAGCGGGGTCACGGGGCTGAGCCCGGTGACGCCGCGGCGGGGTACGTCGATCGTGTAGACCCGCTTGATCGCGGCGGTGGTGCCGTTCTGCTTGTCGCGCTCGATGATCGCGAGGGTGTCCTCGTCGACGGCGGTGATCTCGGACAGGCCGAGCCAGTCACCGGCCACCGAGGTCGACTCCAGGCCGTAGCCGAACCACTCCCACTCGCCCGTCGCGGGGGTGTAGCGACCGATGCGCGCGGTGCTCGCGCCGTCCACGCCGGGCTTCTTCGCGGTCGAGTCGGCCCACAGCGGGCGCTGGAGCGCGACGTACACCTTCTCCGAGCGGCGCTTCCCGGTCACCGTGACGCCCTCGAGGCCCCACTTGCCGACCTTCGCGGCGATCTCGGCGGGCAGCGGAACCGTCTCGGCGATCCGGCCGTCACGGTCGAGGCGGAGCAGGGCGTTCCCGGCGCCGGTCGCACCCTCGTTGGCCACCCAGAAGCCACCGCCACGACGGGCGGCCAGGCCCTCGATGTCGAGCCCCTCGGCCACCTCGCCCGAGGAGTCGGTGACCTCGAGCACGTCGCGGATGACGGCCGGAGAGCGGCGTACGTTCAGGGTGTAGATCCGGCCAGTGTCGTAGGCCGCGTCACTGGCGGCGTAGAGCTTGCCGGGTTCGCCGGGCACCTTCGAGAGCGCGCCGAGCGCGCCCCAGCCGATCGGCTTGCCGTTCCGGGAGGCTGACTCCACGGTCGGGAAGGACGACGACTTCCGACCGAACCCGTAGAGCGAGACCGACGCCCGCACCAGGTCCTCGGCCGAGTCCTCCTCCGAGGAGATCGCCAGTAGGTTGCGCGACGGGATCGGCAGCAGCCCCTCGGGCCCGTTGGTCGCCGGCAGTGCCTGCGTGAACTTCGGGGCAGAAGGCGTACGCATGTCGTAGACGGCCACGAAGTTGCTGCGCTCGGAGCCCACGAAGGCGTACGGGACGCCGCCGAAGGTCTCGAAGGCCAGCCCCTCGGGCTCGGCGCCCTTCTTGGCGGCGCGGTCGTTGTTGTGCAGGCCATACTTCGTGGCGAGGTCCTCGAAAGTGGAGCCGGCGTCCCAGACCACCTCTCCGGTCGCGGCGCGGAAGACGGTCAAGCCGCGGGTGCCGCCCTTCCAGTCACCCTCGTTCGCCGTCGCGACGAGGCCGGGGCCGACCCACTGGATCGAGTCGGGCTCGCGGGGCGCGTCGATGGTGTCGACCGGGTTGAACAGCCCGTCCTTGCTCGCGTCCACACCCTCGACGACCGCGTTCCCGGCGCTCCACGCCGTCTCGACGGTCGCGGACGGGAGGTCGATGATCGCGACGCCGTTGTTCTCCTGCAGCGTGAGCGCGAGCTGGTTGTCGGCGTTGATGTCGACGTACTCCGGCTCGGCGTCCTCCGGGGTGTCCAGCCCCTTCAGCAGCGACGCGGGCAGCGCCACATCAGTGATCCGCCACTCGGCCGGCCCGCCGTTGAGACCGACGATCTTGACCGATCCGGCCGGTGCCTGGGGCAGGTCGCCCTCCTCGCCGCCGGCCGGGGTGACGGCCTCGTTGCGCTGGTTCTCCATCGCGATCGCGGCGTACGTCCCGTCGGGGCTCACCGCGATCGAGTCGGGCTGACCGCCGAGGTCGTAGGAGGCCACCTCCTCGTGCGGAGCGTCGAGCGAGATCACGTCGATCCGGCCGGCACGGGTGCCGACGGCCGGCTCCTCGTCCTCCCACTCGGTGTCCTCGAGGCCGGGGTAGGTCGACTCGTCGACGACGACCAGGGCGTAGTCGCCCACGATCGAGACCGACGTCGGTGAGCCGCCCTTCGCTCCGGCTACGTCGTGACTGCCGATGCCCTTCGGTGAGGAAGGATCGGTGATGTCCAGGAAGCCGATCCGGCCACCGGCCGCGTCGGTGTAGGCCAGCGTCCTGCCGTCCTCGGAGACGGCCGAGATCTCGGCGACGGTCGCGTCGGCCGGGTCGACCCCGGCGGGCACGTTCTGGAAGACCGGATAGTTCGCGAGCCGGCTGAACTCGAGGTGACGGCCCGGATCGGCGGTGGCGGTGCCACCGAGCACGGTCATCAGCGAGACGCCCAGGCCCCCGATGGCCAGGACGCCGACCCCGGCGAGTGCGAGGCGGTTCTTGTGGAGAAGCATCTGAGGGTTCCTCTCGGGGAAATGTTGCCGGAGGAACGATCCGGCTGGCACCGCACCCGGAGGCATCGACGTGATGACGACGTGCCGACCTCGACGTGAACACCAGGTGGGCGCGGGTCGGAGAAGCCCTACCGACCGGTTAACGTTCCAATCGCCAGGCCCATCCGGCCGGGTAATAGGCTGACGGACGACACCTCCCCGCTTATTAATCCAGTCCTGACCCAGGAGTAGTTCAGTGGCATCGATCGAAGCCGTAGGCGCCCGCGAGATCCTCGATTCACGAGGCAACCCGACTGTGGAAGTTGAGGTCGTCCTCGACGACGGCACCTTCGCCCGCGCCCAGGTTCCGAGTGGCGCCTCGACCGGAGCCTTCGAGGCCGTCGAGCTGCGCGACGGTGGCGAGCGCTACGGCGGCAAGGGCGTCCAGAACGCCGTGACCGCCGTCGTGGAGACCCTCGCCCCCGCGATCGAGGGCTTCGACGCCGACGACCAGCGCGCCATCGACCAGGCGATGATCGAGGCCGACGCGACCCCCAACAAGGCCACGGCCGGCGCCAACGCGATCCTCGGCGTCTCGCTCGCGGTCGCGAAGGCCGCCGCCGACTCGGCGGGCCTCTCGCTGTTCCGCTATGTCGGTGGCCCCAACGCCCACGTGCTCCCGGTGCCGATGCTCAACATCCTCAACGGTGGCTCGCACGCGGACTCCAACGTGGACATCCAGGAGTTCATGATCGCGCCGATCGGCGCGCCGACCTTCGCCGAGGCGCTGCGAGTCGGCGCCGAGGTCTACCACGCGCTGAAGTCCGTGCTGAAGGAGAAGGGCCTGGCCACCGGCCTCGGTGACGAGGGTGGCTTCGCGCCCAACCTCGAGTCCAACCGCGCCGCCCTCGACCTGATCGCCGAGGCGATCGGCAAGGCCGGCTACGAGCTCGGCAAGGACGTCGTCCTCGCGCTCGACGTGGCCGCCTCGGAGTTCTACGAGGACGGGGCGTACCTCTTCGAGGGCGCGAAGAAGACCGCCGAGGAGATGACCGCCTACTACGAGGAGCTCGTCTCGGCCTACCCGATCGTCTCCATCGAGGACCCCCTCGACGAGGAGGACTGGGACGGCTGGAAGGCGATCACCGACGCCATCGGCTCCAAGACCCAGCTCGTCGGCGACGACCTGTTCGTCACCAACGTGGAGCGCCTCGCCCGCGGCATCGAGGGCGGTCAGGGCAACGCGCTGCTGGTCAAGGTCAACCAGATCGGCACGCTCACCGAGACCCTCGACGCCGTCGACATGGCTCACCGTGCCGGCTTCAAGACGATGATGTCCCACCGCTCCGGCGAGACCGAGGACACCACCATCGCCGACCTCGCCGTCGCCGTCGGCTCCGGCCAGATCAAGACCGGCGCCCCGGCCCGTTCCGAGCGCGTCGCGAAGTACAACCAGCTCCTCCGCATCGAGGACGAGCTCGGCGAGGCCGCCCGCTACGCCGGCGCCTCCGCCTTCCCGCGCTACCAGGCCTGAGACAGACGCGAACTGCGGCCCGGTCCTCGGGCCGGGCCGCAGTTCGTTTCGGGTAGGCCTACTTCATGGCGTCGGAGGCGCATTTCTGGATGTCCTCGGAGAGGTCGTTGATGACGTCCTCGTCCTTCTCCTCGCGGGTGTTGTCCTTGCCCTCCATGAGGTTCGCCAGGGCCTCGTCGGAGATGTCGGAGTCGACGAGCTCCTCGGCGATGCAGTCCACGGCAGAGTCCGGCAGGGCGCTCGGAAGCTTGAGCACGTCGGCGGCCTTGCCGTTCTTGAGCGACTCCGACAGCTCGTCGGCGGACGGGCGCTCCGCGCCGCCGCATGCGCTCAGCGCCAGCGCGCAGACGGCGGGTACGGCGATGACACGTGCCAATCGTCGGGCGTTGATGTTCATGATGGTTCTCCTTGCACAGTTCGCTTGATCTTCGGAACGGTTCTTCCCAGATCCCCGAGAAAGCAGGGGCAGGCGTGAACAGGATGGCCGTGGGCCGTTACGTCAGCTCCTCGCGGAGAGCCTGCTCGTCAGGTTTTACCCCATCGCGGCGCCGAGTCGGTCCCGACTCGGCGCCGCCGGGCGGCGCAGATGCGCCGAGTCGCTGGTCCTGGATGGGAGGATGAGCGACGTGGCAACGCAGGGACCCGGTCAGAGCAAGCGCGTACGCGGTCCTCGGGCCCAACAGGGGCCGGGGCGACGGCCGCGTGCCCCCATCCCGGCCCGCCCGGCTTCGATCGGCGGCATCGGCGGCATCGACGCGCTGCGCAAGCGGCTGCGCCGGCCCAAGCTCACCGGCCGGGCGATGATGATCATCGTGGTGGCCGCCGTGATGGTGATCTCCTACGCCTCCTCGCTGCGCGCCTATCTCCAGCAGCGCCACGAGATCAACGCCCTCCAGACCGAGATCGCCGAGCGCAAGGAACACATCAAGCAGCTCGAGGAGCAGACCCGTCGCTGGGAGGACCCCGCCTACGTCCAGCAGCAGGCCCGGGAGCGGTTCGGGTTCGTGATGCCGGGGGAGACGGCGTACGTCGCCCTCGACGAGAACGGCGAGCGCATCCAGACCGAGCCGGAGCTCACCGACCCCAGCAAGGTGGGCAGTGCGGAGCAGCCGAAGGCATGGTGGGACGATGCGTGGGGTTCCGTGCTGCTGGCCGGTGACCCGCCGGAGCAGACAGGAGACGGGCCGGAGTCGGAGATCGACCCGCCCAAGCAGAAGAAAGACTGAAGACATGGCGATCGATCCCAAGGACGTGGCCGCGATCACGGCACAGCTGGGACGCGAGCCACGGGGGATCCACGAGGTCGGGCACCGCTGCCCGTGCTCGCTGCCCGATGTGGTGACCACCGAGCCGCGGCTGCCCAACGGCACGCCGTTCCCGACGACCTTCTACCTCACCTGCCCGCGTGCCGCCTCGAAGATCGGCACCCTCGAGGGCACCCACGTGATGAAGGACATGGAGGCGCGGCTGGCCACCGACGAGGAGCTCGCCACCGCCTACGCCAAGGCCCACGAGGCCTACCTCGAGGCTCGTTACGAGCTCGGCGACCCGCCCGAGATCCACGGCATCTCCGCAGGTGGGATGCCCAATCGGGTCAAGTGCCTGCACGTCCTCGCCGGCCAGGCCCTGGCCCAGGGCCCCGGCGTCAACCCGCTCGGCGACGAGGTGCTCGAGCGCCTCGGCGAGTGGTGGAAGTCCGGCCCCTGCGTGGACCTGGAGCTGGAGGACGAGGAGCAGTGAAAGTTGCTGCGATCGACTGCGGCACCAACACCATCAAGCTCCTGATCGCGACGGTCACCGCCGACGGCCTGACCGAGGACGTACGCGAGGCCCGCATGGTCCGCTTGGGCCAGGACGTCGACCGCACCGGCGTGCTCGCTGAGGAGGCCCTGCAGCGCGCCTTCGGGGCGATCGACGAGTACGCCGCGCTGATCCGCGAGCACGGTGTCGAGAAGGTGCGTTTCGTGGCCACCTCGGCCACCCGGGACGCCGCCAACGCGGAGACCTTCATGGACGGCGTACGCGCTCGGCTCGGGGTCACGCCCGAGGTCGTCACCGGGGCGGAGGAGGCGGCGCTCTCCTTCGGCGGCGCGGCCCGCAACCTGCGTGGCACCCCGGAGCCGCCGGTGCTGGTGATCGACATCGGTGGCGGGTCCACCGAGCTGATCCTCGGCGACGGCCCGTCGCTGAGTGTCGGCGAGTCCGACAGCATGGACATCGGCTCGGTGCGCATGCATGAGCGCCACCTGCGCTCCGACCCGCCCACGCGGGAGGAGATCGAGGCCTGCGTACGCGACATCGACGCCCACCTCGACGACTGCCCCGTCGACCCGGCCACCGCCAACACCGTGGTCGCCGTCGGCGGCACCATGATCCAGCTGGCCATGGGGCTGCTCGAGCTGGCTGCGTACGACCGCGACGCCACCGATCACGCCGAGGTCGCGCCCGACGACGTCGACCGGCTCGTCGACCGCCTGCTGGCGATGACCGTCGACGAGCGGCTGGCGCTGCCCTGGATGCATCCCGGCCGGGCCGACGTGATCGCCGCCGGTGGAGTGATCCTCAGCCGCATCCTGAGGCGCTCGCGGGTCGAGTCTCTTCTGGTCTCCGAGTCCGACATCCTCGACGGAATCGCCTGGTCCGTTAGAGACTAGGCATGTCGGGGGACTTGATCTTTGTGTTTGACGCCTAGGTTTGGGTTCACCGGCGTACCCATCAAACAGAACCAAAGCTGTCTCTCGGAAGGTCAAGAAGTGAAAAAGCTCATCCTGCTTGCCATCGCCGCCGCTGGTGTCGGCGTGCTGGTCAAGAACAAGTCTGAGCAGCTGAAGGCCGGCGCGAACAAGGTCACCAGCGACCCGCGCGTCCAGTCGGCCCTCGCGACCGCCTCGGAGAAGGCGGCGCCCATCAAGGAGAAGGCTGCTCCCTATGCCGAGGCCGCCAAGGCCAAGGCCGGTCCCTACGCCGCCACGGTGAAGGAGAAGGCCGGTCCCTACGCGGAGCAGGCCAAGGAGAAGGTCTCGGCTGCTGCCGGGGTCGCCTCCGACAAGCTGCACCGCAACGGCTCCGTCCCGGAGTCCACCACCCCGACGTCCGCTCCGGAGGCCCCGGAGCCGACCACGGGCTCGTCCTCGAGCAGCGAGTACGGCGGCTACCCGCCGGCTCCGCCGGTCCCGCCGGTTCCGCCGACGCCGTCCGCCCCGCAGGCCGGGGTCACCGGTGATCCGCTCACCGACCCGATCGCCCCGGCCGACCCGTACGCCACCGAGGTTCCGCCGCCCCCGCCGGCCGACCCCGACAAGGCGTCCTACGACGACCTGGGCGGTGGCGACACCGCGGTCAAGCCCACCTCGGAGGGCACGCCCGAGTTCGCTCCCGAGCCGGTCGACTCTCCCGACGAGGAGAAGGACAAGTGGTTCCGCGGCTGAGCTGCGGCTAGAGCTGCTCTGTTATAGCGGGGCCATCTGAGTCACCCGCGGTCCGCCATCGGCGGGCCGCGGGTGACAATGGTTTGGTGACCATCCACGCCATCACCGTCCTGGGACACGACCGCCCGGGGATCATCGCCGACACCACCGCCCGCTTGGCCGGACTCGGACTCAACCTCGAGGACTCGACGATGACCCGGCTCCGCGGACACTTCGCGATGACGCTGCTCTGCGCGGGTGAGGCGACCACAGAGGCCATCCAGGCCGATCTCGAGCCGATCGCGTCCGACGGCACCCTGACGGTCACGGTCTACGAGCTCCCCGAGGAGCAGGCGCCGGCCGGCGCCGGTCAGCTCTTCGTGCTCTCCGTCCACGGTGGCGACCGCCCGGGCATCGTCTCCACGGTGACCGCCGAGATCGCCTCCGTCGGTGGCAACATCACCGACCTGACCACCCGTCTCTCCGGGGACCTCTACGTCGTCGTCGCCGAGCTCGAGCTGCCGGCGGACGCCGACGTCTCCGTGCTCGAGGCGTCGATCAAGCGGGTCACCCAGGAGCTCGGCGTCGACGCCACCCTGCGGCCGATCGAGGCCGACGACCTGTGACCATCAACGAACGGGTGCTGGCCTGGACCGAGGCCGAGCTGGGCGTCGAGGGCAAGGTCCTCGAGGTCGTACGCGCTCCCGCTCAGGTCCTCTCCGTGCCCGGCAAGGACGTCGATCCCGCCGCCCCCGAGACCGTCCAGCTCGCCGCCGACCTGATCGCCACCATGCGGGTCTCGCCCGGCTGCGTCGGCCTGGCCGCCGACCAGGTCGGCGTCTCGGCCCGGGTCTTCTGCGTCGACGTCTCCACCCACGTCAAGACCAAGACCCACCACGGGACGTACGTCCTGTGCAACGCGGAGGTCATCGAGGCCAGCCGCAACGAGAAGGCACGCGAGGGCTGCATGTCCGTTCCCGATCTGACCGGCGACGTGAAGCGTGCCTCCCGGCTGACCGTACGCGGCCAGCTCCCGGTCACCGGCGAGACCGTCGAGATCGTCACCGACGCCTTCGAGGCCCGCTGCCTGCAGCACGAGATCGACCACACCAACGGCCTGCTCTTCATCGACCGCGTCGCCGGCGCCCACGCGCTGCACCAGCGGCAGACGTACTTATGACGCTAATCTCTTCCGCGCGCCCCGGTATCCCAATCGGTCAGAGGACAGCGTCTTAAAAACGCTTCAGTGTGGGTTCGAGTCCCACCCGGGGCACTCTGCGATCCCCGGAACATCGGGGTTGTCCCGGACGTTGAGTGAGACACAGGGCCGGTACGCTGGCCGTAGGAGCCGCCACCGTGGCGGAACCTTTCCAGTCGCTTTCGAGGAGTGACCCCCAAATGCAGAGCAACAACCCGGTGTTCCGTAGGGCAGAGGGCTTCGGGCAGCCGTCGCAGAACGCCTACGGCAACGCGACCTACGGTGGCAACGGCGCGTCCTACGCCGGCTACGGGCAGGACCCGAGCCAGTGGTCGACCGGTGGCCCCGAGGCTCCCACCACGGGCGCCCCCATGACGATCGACTCGGTGGTGCAGAAGGGTGCGATCACGCTCGGCGTGGTTTTCCTGGCCGCCATCGCGACGTGGATCATGACCCCCGACATCAGCTCCGGTGCCAACCTCGCGCCGCTCTACCTGGCCGCGACCCTCGGTGCCGGTGCCGCGTTCATCCTGTCGCTGGTCAACTCGTTCAAGCGCGTGGTCAGCCCGGCGCTGGTCCTGGCCTTCGCTCTCGCCGAGGGCATCGCGCTGGGCGCGCTGAGCAAGACCTTCGACGCCCTGTTCGGGGGCGGCATCGTCGTCCAGGCCGTGATCGGCACCTTCGCCGCGTTCGCGGGCACCCTGGCTGCGTACAAGTTCTTCAACATCAAGGTCGGCAACAAGTTCCGCACCTTCGTGATCGCCGCGATGTTCGGCATGGTGGGCCTGAGCCTGATGGAGCTCGTGCTCGGCATGTTCGGTGCCAGCTTCGGCCTCTTCGGCTTCGGGACCCTCGGCATGATCACCGCCATCGCCGGCCTCGCGCTCGGTGTGTTCATGCTGATCCTCGACTTCGACCAGATCGAGTACGGCATCCGTGCCCAGCTCCCTGAGCGTGAGTCGTGGCGCGCCGTCTTCGGCCTGACCGTCAGCCTCGTCTGGATCTACACCAACCTGCTCCGCCTGCTGGCGATCTTCCAGCAGGATTGATCGAACGAACCAACAGAACCGCCCCGCTCCGGAATGGAGCGGGGCGGTTTGTTTGTCGTCAGCGCTGGGCGTGGTGGCGCTCGGCGATCGGAGGAGTCTCGTCGGGGCGCTCGCCACGGCGAGGCTCGCGCTGCTCGTTCTCGAAGGAACGGGCACGGGCCCAGTTGCGGCCGACGCGGCCACGGGGGCGCGGGGCCGGGTCGATCTCGGTTCCTGGCCGGATGACGGCGCGCAGCGAGGCTGCCGCGAGCGGCATCACCTGCTTGCCGTTGTAGGTCTCCAGGATGGCGTCCTCGTCGCCGACGAGGCCGAGCACCGAGAGCGTCGGTGGCACCAGCACCTCGCCGAGGGCGTGGTAGCCGGCGGCGGAGGGGTGGAACTGGTCGGCGCCGAACCAGAAGGCCGGGGTGGCCTTGAACGCCGGACCGAGGACGTCACCCAGCGACACCGTGTGGCCACCGGCGCGGATGACGTGGAAGATCTGGCCGGCGGCGATACGGATCGACCAGGCTCGCATGATCGACCGCAGCGGCGGCAGGATCGGGGTGGCGGTGCTGAGGTCGGGGACGGTGCCGACGAGCACCGTCACTCCGGCTTCCTGGAGCCGGATGACGGCCTGTGCGAGGTGGCTCACCGCGACCCGCGGGCGCACCCGGCGGATCACGTCGTTGGAGCCGACCAGGATGACCGCGATGTCGGCATCGGCGGCGATCGCCTTCTCGACCTGCGGGTGCAGGTCGGAGGACTTCGCGCCGATCTCGGAGAGGTCGTGCAGGCGTACCGGCCGGCGTGCCTTCTCGGAGACGCCGGAGGCGAGGACGGCGCCTGGCGTGTCCTCGACCTCGGTCATCCCGTAGCCGGCTGCGCTCGAGTCGCCGAGCAGCGCGATGCTGATCGGTCGTCCCGGTTGCCGTGCTCCGTACCACCCGGTCGGGGAGGGTGCCACCGGCATCTTGACCTGATGCGTCGCTTTGACGGCAAGCGCCGCTTCCGCGACGAGGACCCCGGCGAACGCGGCCGTCGCGGCCAGAACACCCCCGCCGGCGTACGCGGTCTTGCGTGCCAGACTCTTCTTCGCCACGGGGACCACTCTAAAGTCTTCGGCCCATTACCGGGCACTCAGTATCGGGATATAGGGGATCTCACCTAGTGGACATACGCTGTCGGCATGGAGTACGTGGACTCGCTTCTCGACCTTATTGGCAACACTCCGCTCGTGCGGCTGGGGCGTGCGTTGGACGGCGCCGGCGCCTCCGCACCCGGCCAAGGACCGCTGGTTCTGGCCAAGGTGGAATACCTCAACCCGGGCGGTTCGGTGAAGGACCGCATCGCCACCCGGATGATCGAGGCGGCCGAGGCGTCCGGTGAGCTGAAGCCCGGCGGCACGATCGTGGAGCCCACCTCCGGCAACACCGGTGTCGGCCTGGCGATGGTCGCCCAGCAGAAGGGCTACAAGTGCATCTTCGTCTGCCCCGACAAGGTCAGCGAGGACAAGCGCAACGTGCTGAAGGCCTACGGCGCCGAGGTCGTCGTCGCGCCCACGGCCGTCCCGCCGGAGCACCCCGACTCCTACTACAACGTCAGTGACCGGCTCGCCTCGCAGCCCGGGGCCTGGAAGCCGAACCAGTACGCCAACCCCAACAACCCGCGCTCCCACTACGAGGAGACCGGCCCCGAGATCTGGCGCCAGACGGAGGGGAAGATCACCCACTTCGTGGCGGGTGTCGGCACCGGCGGCACGATCTCCGGGATCGGCCGCTACCTCAAGGAGCAGAACCCTGACGTCCAGGTGATCGGCGCCGACCCCGCCGGGAGCGTCTACTCCGGCGGCAGCGGACGGCCCTACCTGGTCGAGGGTGTCGGTGAGGACTTCTGGCCAGAGACGTACGACCGCGATGTCGCCGACCGGATCATCGAGGTCTCCGACGCCGACTCCTTCGCCTACACCCGCAGGCTCGCCCGCGAGGAGCAGATGCTCGTCGGCGGCAGCGCCGGCATGGCTGCGTACGCCGCCAAGCAGCTCGCCGCGGAGCTCGCCGGCACGCCGGAGGGCGAGAACGCCGTGATCGTCGTCCTGCTGCCCGACTCCGGGCGTGGCTACCTGACCAAGGTGTTCAACGACGAGTGGCTGGCGCAGTACGGCTTCGCGATCGGCGAGGCGGCCAAGCAGACCGTCGGTGACGTGCTGCGCGGCAAGTCCGGCCGGCTGCCCGACCTGGTCCACACCCACCCCGGCGAGACGATCGCCGAGGCGGTGCACATCCTGCAGGAGTACGGCGTCTCGCAGATGCCCGTCGTCCGCGCCGAGCCGCCGATCGTCGCCGCCGAGGTCGCGGGCTCGGTCTCGGAGCGCACCCTGCTGGAGGCGCTGTTCACCGGCAAGGCCAAGCTCACCGACTCCGTCGAGGAGCACATGTCCCCGCCGCTGCCCTCGATCGGGTCCGGCGCCGACGCCCACGACGCCGCCCACACCCTCGGCTCCTCCGACGCGCTGCTGGTGCACGAGGACGGCAAGCCCGTCGGCGTCCTCACCCGCCAGGACCTGCTCTTCTTCCTGACCAGCTCCTGAGGCCTGTGACCCTCCCCCTGGCGGGGGAGGGTCGCGTACGCCATGATGCGTGCTCATGATCGCGTCCCCCCACACTCGCCGAAGCGGAGCCCGAGGCAGTCAGCATCGCCTGACGGCCATCGCCGCGGCCTCTCTGCTCACGCTGTTCTCGCTGACCGCATGTGGTGGTGGCGAGGGCGGCAGCGGTGGTGGCGGGGGTGATCGGCCGAGTGTCGAGGACATCCAGGGACAGATCGCGAAAAGCAGCGGCGACCAGGTGACCGAGAAGCAGGCCGAGTGCTTGGCGAAGACCTACTACGAGTCGGGCCTCTCCGACGAGGCGGTACGCCTTCTGGTCGAGGCCGAGGACGTCTCCAAGATCAGCCCGGAGGATCTCTCGGAGGCGGATCAGAAGGCCAGCAAGGAGCTCTACGAGCCGTTGGTGAAGTGCCTGACGCCGGCTGAATAGTCGCCGTTCGGTGCCGGCCGGAGCCAGGTGTCGGCCACCCGGGCGAGGTCCTCGCGGCCGGAGACCCCGGTCTTGCGGCTGATGTTGTGCAGGTGGGTCTCGACGGTGCGGGTGCTCATCTCCAGGTCCGCGGCCAGCGAGGCGGTGGTGGGGCCCTCGGGGAGCAGCCGGAGCACCTCGCTCTCCCGCCCGGAGAGCCCGATGTGGGTTGCCGCGCGACGGAACATGCCGGCTCGGCTGCCGGAGATCTCGGAGCGCTCCCAGGCGGTGTCGAGGGTCTCGGCCGCGCCGGCCAGGTCGCCGGCCTCGCGCTGCAGGATCGCCAGCGAGATCGCGGCCCTGGTCACGAACACGAGGGCGCCGGCATCGGCGAGCTTCACGATCGCCTCGCGAAGGCCGTCGACGTCGCCGGTCGCGGTGGTCGCCGCGTACGCCCCCATGCCCTGCAGCAGCGGGCTCTCGGTGCCTGCCGCGAGGCTGGCGGCCCGGGTGATGTGCTTGTTCTCGTTGGCGCCGCGCTCGACCGCCTCGACGGCGAGGAAGATGCCGCCGGTGACGTAGCCGGCGTCCAGCCGCTGGCCGACGAGCTCGCACAGCTCCTTGAGGCTGGGCATCCGGCCGCTGGCCGGCGCCATGATGCTGGCCACCATCCCGGGCCAGGGGCCGAAGGCCACCTTCGCGCCACCGATCTGGGAGGCGAGGCTGCGGGCGTACTCCGGGCGGCCCTGCGCCATCGCGATCTCGGCGCCGAGCGTCAGGATGCCGGTGTGGGCGACGTCGCGGTAGGCCGCGACGCTCGAGGAGGAGAGGCTCTGGAACGCCGCCTGGCTCGCCTCGGTCAGCCGGCCCGCGATGCTCAGACCGAGCACGCAGAGATAGGCGTGGGCCTGGATGAGCATGGCGCTCGAGCTCTGGTTGGCCGCCTCGAGCTGCTCGCGGGCGAAGTCGATGCCGCGTTCGAGGTCACCGCCGAGCATGTCGGCGAGCCCGATGAGGAAGGCGTGCAGCCCGGCGGGGAGCGGGTTCTGCGGCTGCTGGCTCTCCAGCAAGTTGCGCGCCTGCTCGACCATCCCGGCGGCGAGGAGGCGTTCGGCGGCGACGACTCCGAGCATCTCGGGGCCGACCGTGTCGCGCGGGTCGGGCTCGACCGTGGGCACCTCGGGGACGTACTCCGTCTGGAACTGCAGATGGGCGCGGGAGGCCTCGAGCGTCGCGGCGAAGGTGGGCAGCCGCTTCAGCCCGTCGTCGAGCACGGCCTTGGCGTCGTTCAGGTCGCCCAGCTCGACCGCCTTCCAGGTGGCGAACCAGGCCAGCATCCAGGCCGACTCCTGGGTGTCGGTCAGTGGCGTACGCCGCTCGACCTCCTCGATCTGGTCGCGAGGCGCCGCCGTGTTGCGGAGCGCGACCAGCAGCGGCAGCGCGGTCTCGGCCGAGGGCATCTCGGTCCAGGAGCGGCGGGCACGGGTGACCTCGTCGGCCATCTGGCGCAGCGAGCGCTGGTGGAGGAGGGCGGCGTCGGCGCCGCGGGGCCGGTGGGTGGTGTAGTCGAGGAGCGGTTGTTCGGAGGCGAGGTGGTTGCGCGCGATCACCAGCCCGAACGCGGAGCCCTCGGTGATCAGGTAGTCGCCGATGAGCGGTGGGTAGAGGCCGACGACGCCGCTGCCCGGGCCGTCCTCGCTGTGCCGCGCCAGGCCGTGGGCGAAGAGTGCGTCGAGCACGTTGCGCTCGATCATCTTCTCGGCCTCGTCCAGCGGCACCGGGCCCGTCACCGCAAGCGCGGTCGCGCCGTCCCAGGCGTCCTGGTCGAGCCCGGCGACGAGCGGTTCGACGGCCGAGGCCAGCTCAGGAGCCCAGCCCGTACGCCGCGGCAGCCGCCACAGTCCGTCGAGCTGCTCCAGCACCCCTGCCCGCGGTCCGACGGTGGCGATGGCCCGGACCAGGCCGAGCAGGCCGCCGGTCGCCATCGCGATCCGGGCCAGCGACCCGGCCTCGACCGGGCCACCGAGGATCCCGCGGCACACCTCGTGCACCTCATCGACCTCGAGCGCGGGGGAGCGCACCTGGACCGACGGGGCGATGCCGAGCATCAGCGTGTTCTCTGCGACGGGGTGCTGGTGGCGGCTGCTGGTCACGGCCAGGAGACGTCGCTGGCGGTGGATGTTGCGCAGGGCGCCGACGGAGTAGTTGTCGAGCGCGTCGGCGTCGTCGATCACCAGGACGGTGCCGTTGCCGAGCTGCTTGCTCAGCGCCGTGGTCATCTCGCCGATGGTGCGACGGGGGCCGGTGGGCGTCGCGCTGCCGATGCCGGCGGCGGTCAGCGCGGCGAACGGCTCGTTCTGCCAGGCGCGGTGACCGCTGATCTGCAGGACGGACCGGCCTTCGTCCTCGAGCCGGTTGGCGACCAGGGAGCAGAGCTCGCTGCGTCCGGATCCTCGGGGCCCCACCAGATGGACGCTCAGGCCCGCGCCGACGTAGTCGATGACCTCGTCGACCACCCGCGCGAGGACACCTTCGCGATCCGACATGCTCACCCCCTACCTCAAGGTACATCCAAATGCATACCGGATTTTCTGTGGGGACGCTGTATCGCCCGCGTATTACGTCTACTGATACGCAGGTTACCTGTTTACAGTACGTAAACAGTCCGTCTCCGACCGCAACCTCTGGGCGCAGATGATGAGATAGTGATCTCACGGGCTGAGGTTCTCCTCGGCCTGAACCACTGAGTGACACCAGGTTGCCGCATCAGCTCCCCCATCTGTATGCGGCCCTGGTGGCACGAAGACCTGAGAGCCCGGCCGTCCCGGACTCGAGGTCGCGATCATCCCCCCGCGGTCGTGACCTCGAGCCCAGGGCGGCCGGGTTTCTTTTGCGTCCGCGCGAGCGTTGGTGCCCAGTTCACAAGGGACGTAAGCCACGACACACGGGACGTATGCCTAGGGGAGGGGGTGGTGTGGCCGATGTTGCGCCAGTGACATAGTGACCGACGTGGACAGCGTCCTGGAGTTAGCCAGGTGGCAGTTCGGCATCGTGACCGTCTACCACTTCCTGTTCGTCCCGCTCACGGTGGGACTCACCATGCTCGTCGCCGTGCTGGAGACGATCTGGCTGCGTACGAAGAACCCTGAATGGCTTCGGCTGACGAAGTTCTTCGCGAAGCTCTTCCTGATCAACTTCGCGCTCGGTGTGGTCACCGGGATCGTGCAGGAGTTCCAGTTCGGGATGACCTGGTCGGACTACTCCCGCTTCGTCGGGGACGTCTTCGGGGCCCCGCTGGCGATCGAGGCGCTGCTCGCCTTCTTCCTGGAGTCGACCTTCCTCGGCCTGTGGATCTTCGGCTGGGACAAGCTGCCCCGGGCGCTGCACAACGCGTGCATGTGGATCGTGCACCTCGGAACTCTGGCGTCGTCGTGGTTCATCCTGGCGGCCAACTCCTGGATGCAGCACCCGGTCGGCTACAAGTTCAACGAGATCACCGGCCGTGCCGAGCTCACCGACTTCTGGGCGGTGATGTTCAACAAGGTGCAGCTGGGGACGTTCCCGCACGTCATCCTCGCGGCGTACCTCACCTCGGCCGCCTTCATGCTCGGCATCCTGGGCTGGCTCTACCTGCGCCGGCCGGGCGAGAACAACGCCGACCGCCCGATGCACCGGCGCGGCATGGTGCTGGCGGCCTGGATCATGGTCTTCTCCGGCATCGGTGTGGCGGTCTCGGGCGACATCCAGGGCAAGATCATGACCGAGGTGCAGCCGATGAAGATGGCGGCCGCGGAGGCGCTCTGGGAGACCTCCGACTCGTGCGCGCCGTTCTCCATTCTGACCATCGGCACCCGCGACGGGAAGCACGAGAAGTGGGCGCTCGAGGTGCCCTGCGTGCTGTCCTTCCTCGGCACCGGCACCTTCGACGGCAAGGTCGAGGGCATCTACGACCTGCAGGAGCAGTACCGGGAGACGTACGGCTCGACGCCAGGCGCGACCTACTACTCACCCGGCGACTACACCCCCAACATCCCGGTCACCTACTGGACCTTCCGCTGGATGATGGGCCTTGGTGTTGTCGGCAGCCTCATCGGGCTGGCGGTGCTGTGGTTCACCCGCCGGGGACGTACGCCGACGGGGCTGGTCGGGCGCTTCCTGCCCGCGCTGGCGATCTCGGCGCCGGTGATGGTGCTGCTGGGCAACTCGATGGGCTGGATCTTCACCGAGATGGGCCGCCAGCCATGGGTGGTCTTCGGGGTGCTGACGACCGCCCAAGGTGTCTCGCCGGGCGTCGAGCCCTGGGAGGTATGGATGTCGCTGATCGGGTTCACCGCGCTCTATGCGGTGCTCGCCGTCGTCGAGGTCGGGCTGCTCATCAAGTACGTGAAGAAGGCTCCGGACCCGTTCGTCGAGCCACCCGACCCCACCCTGCGCGGCTCCGACTCGGATGCCGACGAGCCGATGAACTTCGCGTACTGAGGAACAGCTGATGGAACTCACGACTATCTGGTTCTGCCTCATCGCCGTCCTGTGGATCGGCTACTTCGTCCTGGAGGGCTTCGACTTCGGCGTCGGGATGCTGCTCCCCGTGCTGGCCCGCGACGACCGCGAGCGGCGCGTCATGATCAACACGATCGGCCCGGTCTGGGACGGCAACGAGGTCTGGCTGCTGACCGCGGGTGGCGCGACGTTCGCGGCGTTCCCGGAGTGGTACGCCACCTTGTTCTCCGGCTTCTACCTGCCGCTGTTCCTGATCCTGATCGCGCTGATCGTGCGTGGCGTCGCTTTCGAGTACCGCCATCAGCGGCCCTCGGTCACCTGGGCCGGCTGGTGGGACCGCGCGGTGATCTTCGGGTCGTACGTGCCCGCGTTCCTGTGGGGTGTGGCCTTCGCCAACATCGTGCGCGGGGTGCCGATCGACGCCGACTTCGAGTTCACGGGGACGGTGCTGACGCTGCTCAATCCCTACGGCCTCCTCGGCGGACTCGTCACGCTGTCGCTCTTCGTGACCCACGGTGCGCTGTTCATCGCTCTCAAGACCGACGGCGAGATCCGCGGCCGGGCTCGTGCGCTGGCGCTCCGTGTCGGGGTCGTCGCCGCCGTGCTGGCCGTGGTGTTCCTGGTCTGGACCCAGATGCTGACCGGCAACCTCGGCACCGCCGTCCTCTTCGTCGTGGCGGCGCTCGCGCTCGTGGGCGGGCTGGCTGCTGCGTACGTCGGCCGTGAGGGGGTCGCCTTCGCGGGCACCTTCTTCGCCATCGGGCTGTCCGTGGCGGGGCTCTTCGTGGGGCTCTTCCCGGACGTGATGCCCTCGAGCACCGACGTGGCCAACTCGCTGACGACGACCAACGCAGCGGCGACGCCCTACACGCTGAAGCTGATGACCATCGTCGCGGCGGTGTTCACGCCGATCGTGGTGGGCTACCAGGCCTGGACGTACTGGATCTTCCGCAAGCGGATCTCGATCCATCACATCCCCGCCGCCCATTGACATGCGACCGAACGACCCGCGACTGCGAGCCCAGCTGTCGGTAGCCCGGCGGCCGCTGGCCGTCGTGGTGGCGGCCGGGGTGCTGGGTGCGGTGCTGCTGATCGCCCAGACGTACGCCGTCACCGGACTGCTCATCTCCGCGATCCGCGACACGGGGTCCGTGAGCGGCTGGGCCCTGGCGGTCGTGGCCGTCTTCGCCGGCCGCGCTCTCGTCGGGGTTGTCTCCGACGTGGCCGGAGCCCGGGCGGCCGGCGTCGTCGGGGCGGACCTGCGGCGCCGGGTGGTCGGGGTGATCCTGCGCGGCCGGTCGGGGAGCTCTGGCTCGCTCTCGGCGCTGGCCACGCGCGGGGTCTCGGCCGCCGAGCCGTATCTGACGCGCTATGTGCCGGCGCTGGTGCTGGCGTGCGTGCTGCCCGTCATGGTGCTCGCGGTGATCGTCTGGACCGACCCGCTCAGCGGTCTCATCGTGGGGCTCACGCTGCCGCTGATCCCGATCTTCGGGGTGCTGGTCGGGCTGGCCACGCGTGATCAGGCGGCCAGCCAGTGGCGGGCGATGTCTGCGCTGGCAGGTCACTTCCTCGACGTGATGAAGGGCCTGCCTACCCTGGTCGCCTTCGGCCGGGCGGGTGCGCAGTCGCGGGTCATCGCCACGATCACCGACCGCTACCGCCGCCGCACCCTCGAGACCCTGAAGATCGCGTTCGCCTCATCTGCCGTGCTCGAGCTCGTCGCCACCATCTCCGTCGCCCTGGTGGCGGTGATCATCGGGGTCCGGCTCGCTGCCGGCTCGGTCGACCTGCAGACGGCTCTCGTGGTCCTGCTTCTGGCCCCCGAGGCCTACTGGCCGCTGCGCCGCGTCGGCACCGAGTTCCATGCGGCCGCCGAAGGCACGGCAACTCTCGAGGCCACCGCCGACCTCAGTGCACACCGTTGGTTGAGCCCGGCGAGCGCCAGCGAGCCGGTGTCGAAACCAACACGGTTGCCATCCGCGCTACATCTCGACGAGGTCTCGATCACCTATCCCGACCGCGAGCGGCCGGCGCTGGCGCCGGTCTCAGCGACGGTCCCCGAGCGGGGGATCACCGCGATCGTGGGGCCGAGCGGCTGTGGGAAGTCCACGTTGCTGGCGACGGTCGCTGGCCTACACGAGACGTACGCGGGCACGGTCGAGCTCGACGGACAGACCCCGGCCGCGGGCGACGGGTGGCGGCGGCGGTTCGCCTATCTGCCCCAGCGACCGGTGTTCGTCAGCGGGACGATCGCCGACAACCTGCGCCTCGGGTCTCCGGACGCGACCGAGAGCGACCTGTGGCATGTCCTCAAGCGGGTAGCCCTCGCCGACCGGATCGCCGACCTCCCCGGCGGGCTCGGCGCCGACCTCGCCGAGGACGGCCGCTCCCTCTCGGCGGGCGAGCGAGCCCGGCTGGCGCTGGCCCGCGTCGTACTCTCCGATCGTCCCTGGGTCCTCCTCGATGAGCCGACCGCTCACCTCGACCCCGACACCGAGCGGATCATCGCCGACACCGTCACCGATCTTGCCCGCGACCGCGCCGTAGTCCTCGTCGCGCACCGCCAGGCTCTCATCGACATCGCCGACCAGGTCATCACTCTCTCCGCCGAATCCCCGCCCGCCGAGACGTCGCCCGCGTCGGCCGAGACGTCGCTCCCGTCGGTCGAGACGGCAACAGCTGACGTCTCGGCCGACGTACCTGACGCTTCGGCCGACGCGCCTGACGGCTCGGCGCGGGTGGCGCTGTGGGGGTCGGCGGTGGTCGGCGGGCTGAGCTGGGCGTCGGGGGTGGCGCTGACGGCGCTGGCGGGATGGCTGATCATCAAGGCCTCCTACCACCCGGTGATCCTGACGCTGGTGGCGGCGATGGTGGGTGTGCGTACGTTCGGGATCGCGCGGCCGGTGCTGCGCTACCTGGAGCGGTTGTGGTCGCACGACAGTGCGCTGCGGCTGCTGGCCAAGCGACGGGTCGAGATCTACGACGCGCTGGCGCCGTTGGTTCCCGGCGCGCTCCCCGGCCGCAGAGGAGACGTGCTGGCGAGTGTCGTCGACGACGTCGACGCGGTGCTCGACGAGGAGCTGCGGGTGCGGCTGCCGATCCGGGAGTACGCCGTCGTGGCCGCCCTCGCGGTCCTGGCGACCGCGCTCATCGACCCGGTCGCGGCGGCCTTCACCACGGCCACGGTGCTGGCGGCCGGGGCCGCCTTCGGGATCGCGTACGCAGGAGCAGCACGTGCCGAGCACATCTCGGTCACGGTGCGGGCGAGGGTGTCCGAGCAGGTGGTCGAGGCGACGCAGACGGCGACCGAGCGCCGGATGTGGCAGGCCAGCGAGCCCGTGCTCGACACGCTCGACGACCTGGCCGGCACCGCCACCAGGGCGACCACGACAGCGGCGTCGGCCTCCTCGCTCGCCAAGGCGATCGTGCTGGTCACCGCCGGAGCGGCAGTCGCCGCGACCGCCGCGTACGCCACCGTCGGCGACGGCCCAATGCTCGCTCTGCTCACCCTGGTCCCGCTGGCGCTGGCCGAGCCCGCGGCGACGCTCGCCGACGCCGGAGCGGCCAGGGCTCGCACCCGGGCCGCGCAGCGCCGTCTCGACGACCTGACCAGCCGCTCCCCGGCGGTCGAAGCCCCGGAGCACCCCGAGCAGCTCACCGACGACACCACGATCACGATCACCGACGTCACCGCCCGGCCGGGTGACGGCCACAGCGTCGAGATCCCCGACCTGCACGTCGAGCCGGGCGCAAGGATCGGCATCGTCGGCCCGTCCGGCTCCGGCAAGAGCACCCTGGCCGCGCTGCTGCTGCGCTTCCTCGACCCGGACACCGGCACGATCACGCTCGGCGGCCGGACGACCCGTGACATGGACCCACAGGACGTACGGAAGATCGTGGGTCTCGTCGACGACGACCCGCACGTCTTCGCCTCCAGCCTCGTCGAGAACGTACGCCTGGCCAGGCCCGGAGCCACCGATGATGAGGTCGAGCAGGCGATCCGGCGAGCCCACCTCGGCGACTGGCTCGATGCCCTACCTGCCGGACTGAAGACCAGACTCGGTGACGGCGCCGCCGAGGTCTCCGGGGGCGAACGGGCCAGGCTGGCGGTGGCGAGGTCGCTGCTGGCAGGGCACAAGGTCCTGGTTCTGGATGAACCTTTGGCTCATCTGGACACCGCGACCGCCGCGTCGCTGGCGCGTGAGGTGCTCGCGCGGGAGGATGGCTCGACAGCTGGCGCAGAGCCTGGTCCGCATGGCGGCACGAAAACCGTATTGTGGATGACTCACACATCGACCGGACTGGGGCTGACCGATACCGTGGTCTCCCTTCAACGAATGGGGGAAGTGAGACGGTGTTGACCGAGACAAGGACGATCCGGGTCTACCTGCTCGACGACCATGAGGTCGTGCGCCAAGGGTTGACGACACTGCTCGACAGTCATGACGACATCGCCGTCGTCGGCCAGGGCGGCACCACCGCCCAGGCACGCGAGGACATCGACCGCCTCCAGCCGGACGTCTGCGTGCTCGACGCCCGCCTGCCCGACGGCTCGGGGATCGAGGTGTGCCGTGAGGTCCGTGCGGCCTACCCGGAGATGCTCGCGCTCATCCTGACCTCCTATGACGACGACGAGGCGCTCTTCTCGGCGATCATGGCCGGCGCCAAGGGGTACGTCCTCAAGGACATCCGCGGCAACGACCTGGTCGAGGCGATCCGCACCGTCTCCGGTGGCGGCTCGCTGCTCGACCCGCTGATGACCGCGAAGGTCATGGAGAAGATGCGCAACCCCGATGGCGAGTCGCCGCAGATGCAGGCGCTCACGCCCCAGGAGAAGCGCCTGCTCGCGCTCATCGGCGAGGGCCTGACCAACCGAGAGATCGCCGGGCGGATGTTCCTGGCCGAGAAGACGGTCAAGAACTACGTCTCCAGCATCTTGGCCAAGCTCGGTGTGCAGCGACGCACCCAGGCGGCACTGATGGCCAAGGAGCTCCTCCACCCCCGCCGGGGACAGTAGGACGCCAAGAAAAGAGCTCAGACCCCAGCGGTGATCGGCACCTGCCAGACGAGCTCGGTGCCGCTGGGGGAGCGGGGTCCGATCTCGAGCTGACCGCCGAGCTGGACCGCGCGACAGCGGGCGTTCTTCAGCCCGCTCTCCTCGGCCTCGTCAGGGACGCCGCCGCCGTCGTCGCGTACGACCAGCTTGACCTCGTCGTCCTGAAGGCTCAGCTCGATCTGGGCGCTGTGGGCCTGGGCGTGCCGGGCGAGGTTGGAGACCGCCTCGCGCAGGACCGGCAGCAGGTGGTTGCGGACAGAGTCGGGCACCGCGGTGTCGACCGGCCCGGTGATCTTGATCTCCGGGGTGAAGTCCATGACGCCGGCGTACTCCCGGACGACCTCGCGCACCTGCGCACGCAGTGAGGAGGCGTCGTGGTTGCTGAGGTCGAAGATGGAGCCGCGTACGTCCTTGATGGTCTGGTCCAGCGCGTCGACCTGCTCCGAGAGCCGCTTGGGCAGGTCCTCGACCCGTTGCGGGTTGCGGCCGAGGGTCTCGAGCTGGAGCCCGATCGCGAAGAGGCGCTGGATGACCACGTCGTGCAGGTCGCGGGCGATCCGGTCACGGTCGGTGATGACGGCGAGGTCGGCCCGGTCCTCGACCGCGCGGAGACGGTCCAGGGCGAGGGCGGCCTGGCCGGCGAAGCCGAAGAAGAGCTCGCGCTCGTGCTCGTCGTGGGCGGCGCTGGCCTTGTCGTAGATCGCCAACAGCGCGCCGCGACCGGCGAGCGAGGAGCGCACCGGAGCGACCACGACGTAGAGCCCGTCGACCTCGAGGTCCAACGGCTCGACGATGCGACGGTCGATCAGGAGCGGGACCTTATCGGTGACGGCCCGGACCCGTTCCTCCTGACCGGGCACGGCAGCGACACCGGAGACGAGTCCGTGCTCGATGCGGGTGCCGGCACCGACCCCGATCGCGCGCATCAGCGGCAGCGCGGTCTCGCACATCCTCTCGAGGGCGACCAGGTGGTCCAGCGGCGGGGTCAGGGCGCGGCTGAGCTCGGCGCTCGCCTCGAGCCACCTGCGGCGCTGCTCGCTGAGCTCGAGCTCGCGGACCTTGTCGATCTGGGCGCCGGCCGCGCGGGCCAGGGCGACGACGAGCTGCTCGTCGTGGCTGGTGAACTCGGCACCGCCGACCTTCTCGGACAGGAGCAGGTGACCGAAGTCGCGGTCATCGCTGCGCAGCGGCACCTCGATGAACTTGCGCTTGCCGGGGTCGCCGGTACGCAGCGCGTGGCTGCCGCCGCCGTCATGCGTGCGGGGTGAGACCAGCAGGAGAGGCTCGGGAGCGGTGATTCCTCGGGGCCGGGTCGTCGATGCCGGCTCGTCGTCATCGCCTTCGTCGTCGAGGCGAGCCCGGCGGCCCCGGCTCTTGCCCACGACCTGCAGCGTCGGCTCCTGCTGGTGACCGTAGGTGATCAGGTCCTGGAGGTCGCCGTCGGGGCTGAGGACGCCGAGGGCGCCGTAGCTCGCTCCGGTCAGCTCGCAGGCGGAGCGGGTGATTCTCTCCAGCATGGCGCTCAGGTCGAGCTCGCTCGACATCGCGATGACCGCGTCCAAGAGCGAGCGCGCCGATGGCTCCAGACCGGTCAGGTCCTCGGTCGCGTCAGTGGTCACCTGTCAGAGTCTGTCGTGCTGGACCCGGTCGCGTCCACATATCGGCAACAGTTTCTCCACTGTCTGCCTCAAACTCACGCGAATGCTTGCGTTTGGTCATTGACTCGCGATCTCGCCATCGACGTAGAACCACCGTCCGGCACGCACCTCGAACCGGCTGTGCTCGGCGAGCACTCCGTCGCCCGACGGCGCCTGGTAGGACGCCCGGAACGCCACCCAGCCGTGGGTGTCGTCATCGAGCCCGGAGCCCTCGATCTCCAGCCCCGTCCAGGTCAGCTTCGGGTCGGGCGCGGCCACGCCCAGATCGTCGGGGCGGGTCCCCGGATGCCAGGTGCGGAAGATGTAGTCCCAGTCCCCGAGGGCGTACGCCGCGTAGCGGCTGCGCATCAGCTCCTCCGGAGTCTCGGCCAGGGCACCGCCACGGTGCAGCCGGTGGCAGCACATCGCATAGCGCCGCCCGCTGCCGCACGGGCACTCCTGAGGGAGGGGCGAACCGGTGGCGGTGCGGCCGAAGGGAGACATGCGACCCATTGTGTACCGGAAAGGACGCATTCTCGCCGTGGGCCCGGAGCGCCCCGTCTATTGTGTGGGGGTGGCTCTCAGGCGCAAGCGGCTCGGGACGGCGGGGGTGCATCGGTGACGGATGTGAACATCTGTCTGCTGGGACCCCTGATCGTCACGCGCGCGGGCGAGCCCGTGGAGGTCCCGGGGCGACGCCCGCGGACGCTGCTGTCGTTGCTGGCCCTGGAGGCCGGCACCCCGGTCTCCGCCGACCTGCTCGCCGACCGGCTCTGGGGCGAGGAGCTCCCCGACAACCCGCGCGGCAGCCTGCACACCTACATCGGGCGGCTGCGTCGCGTGCTCGGCAAGGAGGTCGTACGCCGCGCCGCCGGCGGCTACATCCTCGACCTGCCGCGCTCCTCGGTGGACGCGCTCGCCTTCATCGACCTGCTCGACGCGGCGGAGGGCCCGGAGGCCTACGACCGGCTCGAGGAGGCCATCGCACTGTGGCGTGCCGAGCCGTTCGACGAGCCCTCCGGGGACTCCCTGGCCGAGCGCACCCGACCGTGGCTGGTCGACCGCTACCTCGCCGCGCTGGAGCACCGCGCCGAGCTCGACATCGCCGCCGGCCGGGCCGCGAAGGCGGTCGCCGACGTGCGCCGGGTGGTGGGTGACCATCCGCTGCGCGAGTCCCTGTGGGTGGTGCTCCTGGACGCGCTGGACGCGGCGGGGCGTACGGCCGAGGCGCTGGAGTCCTATGAAGAGGTCCGCGCGCGGCTGGCCGACGAACTCGGCGCCGACCCCGGCGCGGAGCTGCGCTCCACGTTCACCCGGCTGCTGGCCGGCTCCTCGCCGGCGCCGGAGTTCTCCCAGGGCCAGGCGACCGTGCCTGCGCAGCGCGTCTCGGAGGAGGACATGATCCCGAGACAGCTCCCGGCCGACATCCCCAGCTTCTCCGGGCGTGAGGCCGAGCTCCGGCTGCTCGACGCGGTGACGATCTCCCACGACGCCGGCTGCCCGAGCGTGGTCGCCGTGCACGGCATCGGGGCGGTGGGCAAGACCGCGTTCGCGGTGCACTGGGCACGTGCCCGGACCGAGCACTTCCCCGACGGTCAGCTCTTCATCGACCTGCGCGGCTTCGGGCCGGGCGAGCCGCTCTCGCACGCCCAGGCGCTCACGACCCTGCTGATCGGCCTCGGCGTCGACGCCGCCTCGGTGCCGACCGAGGTGGACGCGGCGTCGGCCCTGCTGCGTACGACCCTCGCGCAGCGGCGCATGCTGCTGTTGCTAGACAACGCTCGCGACTCCACCCAGGTGCGGCCCCTGCTGCCGGGCGGTGACTCGCTGGTGCTGGTGACCAGCCGGAGCCAGCTGCGTGGCCTGGCGACCCGCGAAGGGGCTCGCCGGCTCGCGCTGGACACCCTCGCCCCGGCGGAGTCGGCGGCCTTCCTGAGGCAGCGGCTCACCGACCGGACCGCGGCCGAGGAGGACGTACGCGCCCTCGCGGACAGATGTGGACACCTGCCGCTGGCTCTCGCCGTCGCTGCCGAGCGCTGCAGCCGCTACCCCGACCTCTCGTTGACCGACCTCGTCGCCGAGCTCGACGGCGAGACCAGCAGGCTGGCGGCGCTGGAGGCGCCGCTCGACCCCATCTCCGACCTCCGCGCCGTCTTCTCCTGGTCCTACGACTCCCTCGACGAGGAGTCGCGGCGCGCCTTCCGCCTCCTTGGCCTCCGACCCGGTCACGAGATCGGGATGCCCGCGATGGCGGCGCTCTTCGCCGTCGACATCGCCGCCGCCCGCCGCCTGGTCGACAAGCTGGTCGACGCCAACCTCGTCCGTGAGCACCGCCCCGGGCGCTTCGTACTCCACGACCTGATCCGCGACTACGCCCTGGAGATGGGCTCCGAGAAGGAGTCCGGCGAGGCGCTGCTGCGGTTGGTGAGCTGGTACACCCACTCCCTGGTCGCCGCCTCCGAGGCCGACGGCCGGTCCTTCCGGCTGATGAGCCTCGACCCCGTCGCCGACGGGGTGACGCCGCTGAGCTTCGCCACCCCGCAGCAGGCTCGCGCCTGGGGCGACCGGGAGTGGCTGACCATGGGCAGTGCCGTACGTCTCGCCGTGCGCGCCGGGCTGCTGGAAGCCGCCTACCAGCTGGTCAACAAGATGTTCAGCCTCTCGATGCGGCACCCACCCGTCGAGACCATCCCGCTCCAGGAGCTCGGCCTCGACGCTGCCCTTCGCGCGGGTCAGCACGTCGACGCGGCCTACATCCGCAACCAGTTCGGGATCAGCCGGGCGCGGGTCGGCGACCTGACGCGGGCGATCACGGAGTTCCGTGGCGCGGCCGAGGTGTTCCGCGAGGCCGGCACCGCGGCCGGCCTGGAGATGGCGCTGTCCAACTGCGGCCAGGCGCTGAGCATGACCGGTTCCCTCGACGAGGCCGTCGCGGTCCTCGAGGAGGCGTACGCCGTCGCGGACAGGGCCGGGATGGCCGACCGTGCCCGAGCGAGCCTGATCGGGCTGGCCGAGGTCTACGTCCGGATGGAGCGCTACGAGGACGCCGTGCGGCTGGTCCAGGAGGAGATCGGTTACGCATCGGTCGACGTCGACTCCTCCGCCTCGCCGCGGATGACCCTGGTCGATGCCCTGATCGGCCTGCGGCGATACGCCGAGGCCGAGACCCACCTGCGCCTAGAGCTGACCCATCGCCTCGAGGAGCGCAACCGGTGGGGTGAGGCCAACGTCCTCGTACGCCGCGCCGTGGTCGAGCGCGAGACCGACCGCCTCGCGCAGGCCCGGGCGACCCTCCACGAGGTCGTCGCGATCCTCGACGAGGTCGGGGAGCTCGATCGCACCGCGCTGACCCGGGAGCGGGTCGAGGAGCTGCTCGCCAGCGTCGGTTCCTCCGCATCCGCGGATCGGGACGTCGACGCCGAGCCCGCCCAGGGGTTGGGCGGCGGCGTAGCGTTGCGTCCGTGACTGCCGCACCCACGATCAGCACCCTCGGCCAGCTTCGCGCGAGTGGCCATGTGTTCAAGTCGCTCCGCGAGGAGATCCGCGACAACCTGCTGGCGAAGCTGGCAGCCGGAGAGGACCCCTGGCCCGGGCTGCACGGGCTGGAGGACACCGTCATCCCGCAGCTCGAGCGTGCCCTGATCGCCGGGCACGACGTCGTCCTGCTGGGCGAGCGTGGCCAGGGAAAGACCAGGCTGCTGCGTACGTTGGTCGGGCTGCTCGACGAGTGGACCCCGGTCATTGAGGGCTCCGAGCTCGGCGAGCACCCCTATGAGCCCGTCAGCGTGGGCTCCCAGCGGTTGGCGGCGACGGCCGGTGAGGCGCTGCCGATCGCGTGGAAGCATCGCTCCGAGCGCTACTCGGAGAAGCTGGCCACCCCCGACACGTCCGTGGCCGACCTGATCGGCGACGTCGACCCGATGAAGGTCGCCGAGGGACGCTCGCTGGGCGACCCGGAGACCATCCACTTCGGCCTGATCCCGCGCTCCCACCGCGGCATCGTCGCGATCAACGAGCTGCCCGACCTCGCCGAGCGGATCCAGGTCGCGATGCTCAACGTGATGGAGGAGCGCGACATCCAGATCCGCGGCTACGTGCTGCGGCTGCCGCTCGACCTGCTCGTGGTCGCCTCCGCGAACCCGGAGGACTACACCAACCGCGGCCGGATCATCACGCCGCTGAAGGACCGTTTCGGCGCCGAGATCCGCACCCACTACCCGCGCGAGCTCGCCGCGGAGATGGCGGTCATCCGGCAGGAGGCCGCCCTGGTCGCCGACGTACCCGACCACCTCCTCGAGATCCTCGCCGTCTTCACCCGTCACCTGCGCAGCTCCTCCGCGGTCGACCAGCGCTCCGGCGTCTCCGCCCGCTTCTCGATCGCGGGCGCGGAGACCGTCGCCGCCGCGGCGCTGCACCGCGCCACCGTCCAGGGCGAGGCGGACGCGGTCGCCCGCATCGTCGACCTGGAGACGGCCGTCGAGGTGCTCTCCGGCAAGATCGAGTTCGAGTCCGGCGAGGAGGGCCGCGAGGCCGAGATCCTCACCCACCTGCTGCGTACGGCCGTCGCCGAGACCGTCCGCAAGTCCTTCCGCGGCCTCGACTTCGCGCTCCTCATCGACGCCATCGAAGACGGCCGCATGGTCACCACCGGCACCAAGGTCGCTGCCGGCGACTTCCTGGCCGGCCTCCCCGTCCTGGGCGAGTCCGACCTCTACGACCAGATCGGCGACCGCGTCTACGAGTCCACCGGCGGCCCCAAGAACGACGGCCAGCTCGCCAGCGCCATTGAGCTGGCCCTGGAGGGCCTCTTCCTGGCCAGAAAGATCGGCAAAGACACGGCCGACGGGGAAACGATCTATGGCTGAGCCGGGAGGCATCGGCCGGGGGTAACACGTCGTTCGTAGGACTACTCGCCCTATCAGAACGACCGGATAGACCTACGAACAGCGTGTTACATGCGTGAAGGAGCACCAACCATGAGCCGCTACAAGAAGTACGCCGGGGGTGACCCGCTCGCGCCACCGGTCGACATCGCCGAGGCGCTGGACGCGATCGGCGAGGACGTGATGTCGGGCTACTCGCCCGAGCGGGCGATGCGGGAGTTCCTGCGGCGCGGGGGACAGGACCAGCGCGGGCTCGACGACCTCGCCCGGCAGGTCGCCGAGAGGCGCCGCGAGATGTTGCAGCGCCACAACCTCGACGGCACGCTCGAGCAGGTGCGCGAGCTGCTGGACAAGGCGGTCCTCGAGGAGCGCAAGCAACTGGCTCGCGACGTCACCATGGACGACGGCGACCGCGCGTTCCGGGAGATGCAGATCGACAACCTCTCGCCGAACACCGCGGCCGCGGTCAGCGAGCTCTCCTCCTACGACTGGACCTCACGCGAGGCCCGCGAGGCCTACGAGGAGATCAAGGATCTGCTCGGCCGCGAGATCCTCGACCAGCGGTTCAAGGGGATGAAGCAGGCGCTCGAAGGGGCCACCGACGAGGACCGCGAGGCGATCGCGGAGATGCTGCGCGATCTCAACGAGCTCCTCGACAAGCACAACCGCGGGGAGGACACCCCCGAGGACTTCGACGAGTTCATGGCCAAGCACGGCCAGTACTTCCCCGAGAACCCGCAGAACATCGACGAGCTGCTCGACACCCTCGCGCAGCGCTCGGCGGCTGCTCAGCGGATGCTCAACTCGATGTCGGCCGAGCAGCGACGTGAGCTGATGGAGCTCTCCCAGCAGGCCTTCGGATCGCCCGCACTGATGGAGCAGATGGCACAGCTCGACGCCAACCTGCAGGCGGCGCGGCCCGGCGAGGATTGGTACGGCTCCGAGGAGTTCGGCGGCGGCGAGGGCCTGGGCCTCGGTGACGGCACCGGCGTGCTGCAGGACATCGCCGAGCTCGACCAGCTCTCCGAGCAGCTCCAGCAGTCCTACGCCGGCTCCCGGCTCGACGACATCGATCTCGACGCCCTCTCCCGGCAGCTCGGTGACGAGGCCGCGGTCGACGCCCGCACCCTGCAGGAGCTCGAGCAGGCGCTGCGCGACTCCGGCCAGCTCGAGCGCGGCTCCGACGGCGACCTCCGGCTGACCCCGAAGGCGATGCGCCAGCTCGGCAAGGCCCTGCTCCGCGACGTCGCGCAGCGGCTCTCCGGACGGCAGGGCGAACGCGACCTGCAGCGCGCCGGCGCGGCGGGCGACCTCTCCGGCTCCTCGCGGCCGTGGGCCTTCGGCGACACCGAACCCTGGGACGTACCTCGCACGATCACGAACGCAGTCATCCGCGAGGTCGGCGAGGGCCGGCGCGGCCCCGGAGTGCGGCTGAGCGTCGACGACATCGAGGTGCAGGAGACGGAGGCGCGTACGCAGGCAGCGGTCGCGCTCCTGGTCGACACCAGCTTCTCGATGGCGATGGATGGCCGTTGGGTGCCGATGAAGCGCACCGCGCTGGCCCTGCACACGCTGATCAAGAGCCGCTTCCGCAACGACGACCTGCAGCTGATCTCGTTCGGCCGCTACGCCCAGACGATGGAGATCGAGAAGCTGACCGCCCTCGACGCGATCTGGGACAAGGGCACCAACCTGCACCACGCGCTGCTGCTCGCCAACCGGCACTTCCGCAAGCACCCCGGCGCCCAGCCGGTGCTCCTGATCGTGACCGACGGCGAGCCCACCGCCCATCTCGAGGCGGGCGGCGACGTCTGGTTCTCCTACCCGCCCCACCCGGTGACGATCGCAAGGTCTGTCGAAGAGCTGGAGAACTCCCGCCGCCTCGGCGCCCAGACGACCTTCTTCCGCCTAGGCGACGATCCCGGTCTGGCCCGCTTCATCGACTCCATGGCCCGCCGCGTCGAGGGCCGCGTCGTCGCGCCCGAGCTGGACGACCTCGGCGCCGCCGTGGTCGGCTCCTATCTCGGTGACAGGACGGCGCGGCGTACGTCGAACTCCTACGGCGGCTATCCGGACGCGTTCGGCGGTCGCGGCTGGTGGGCCGGCTGAACCGAGTTAACTCGGTGAGCATCCGGCCGCGTAATCTGCGCTCGTGCCCGAGGAGACGCTGAACGTACTTGCCCTTCTCGCCCTCGCGGCCCTGGCCGCCGGGTACGTGGACGCGGTGGTCGGCGGAGGTGGGCTGATCCAGCTCCCCGCGCTGCTGCTGTTCCTCCCCGGCGCCGCACCGGTGCAGATCCTGGCGACCAACAAGCTGGCCTCGATCTTCGGCACCTCGATCAGCGCGGCGACCTACTACCGGCGGGTGGGGCCAGACCCGAAGACGTTCATCCCGCTCATGATCCTCGCGTTCGCGGGATCTGCGCTGGGGGCCGGAGTGGCCTCCTACCTCCCGGAGAGCGTCTTCGAGCCCATCGTCCTGATCGCGCTGATCCTGGTCGGGGCGTGGGTGCTCTTCAAGCCGTCCCTGGGCGAGGCGACCGAGCTGAGGTACGACGGCCACCGGCATCTGATCGGCGCGATGGTGGTCGGGTTCGCGGTCGGCTTCTACGACGGCGCGCTGGGGCCCGGGACCGGGAGCTTCCTGGTGATCGGGCTTGTCGGCCTCCTCGGCTACTCCTTCCTGGAGGCGAGCGCGAAGGCGAAGATGGCCAACGTCGCCACCAACCTCGCCGCCCTGGTCGTCTTCATCCCGCAGGGCGCGGTGCTGTGGAAGACCGGCCTGGTGATGGGCGTGTGCAACCTGATCGGCGGCTACCTCGGCGCGCGGACGGCGGTGGCGAAGGGCGCCGGGTTCGTACGCGTCTTCTTCATCGTCGTCGTCGTCGGGTTCATCATCCGTCTCGGCGGCAGCGTGCTGGGACTGTGGTGAGATGGGCTCTGGGGTGACATGCACTACCTGACGATCGGCCGCGACGGAGCCGCGGAGATCGAGGAGAAGCGGTCCCGCTTCCTCTGCACGCTGGCCAGGGTGGAGGACGAGGCCGATGCGCGGGCGGTGGTCGAGCGGCTGCGCAAGCAGCACTGGGACGCCCGCCACACGTGCTCCGCCTTCGTGATCGGCCCGCCGCCGCAGCCGGTCGAGCGCTCCAACGACGACGGCGAGCCGGCCGGCACCGCCGGGGCGCCGATGCTCGAGGTGCTCCGCGGCGCGGGCGTCTCGGACACGGTCGCCGTCGTGACCCGCTGGTTCGGCGGAACCCTGCTCGGCGCGGGCGGTCTCGTTCGGGCCTACTCCGATGCCGTCCGCACGGCGCTCGACGAGGTCGGGACGCGCCGGCGCGAGCTCGTCCGGGAGTACGAGATCGAGGTCCCGTACGACGCCTCCGGCCGCCTCGAGACCGACCTGCGATCCTCCGGAGTGACTGTCCTCGACACCTCCTACGGGGACGCCGTGACGCTGCGGATCGGGGCTCCTCCGGAGGACGAGAAACGGCTCGAATCGTTGCTCGCCGAGCTCACCGCGGGTGCATCTTCGCTGGTCCCAGGCGCGGACCGCTGGGTCGACCGCTGACACCATTTGGGAGAATGGACGGGTGAGCGACCATAGCGAGACGCCCGTGGAACTCCCTACCGGATGGACGGCGAAGGTCCCTGACCTCGACGATCTGCCCGCCCTGCTGAGGCTCCGGGCGGCCGACAAGACGCCGTTCGAGGGCTCCGGAAAGGTCGATGCCGCCGCCATCACCGGCGAGATCGCCGGCCCCGCCTCTTGGACCCGCCAGCAGCTCGTCGCGATCGACCCGGACGGCGACGTCCGCGCCTGGGCCATCGCCCACGACCGCGCCGCCGGCCGCACCCTCGTCTACCTCTACGTCGACCGCACCATCGCCCAGGCCGCCGAGGTGGCGGCCGGGCTCTACGCCTGGCTCGAGGACCAGGCACGATCGATGGCCGAGCTGCGCGGCATCACCGAGTCTCATCTCGACGCCAGCCCGTTCGCCGACGACACCGTGCAGCGCGAGTGGCTGGCGGCAGCGGAGTTCACCAACAAGCGCACCTGGCTGCACATGAGCCGGCCGGTGCTGCCCGACGAGACCGTGCCCCCGCTCCGCGAAGGGGTGACGATCCGGCCGGTCGAGACCCACGAGAACGGCATGCCCGTCGCGGCCGATCTGCAGACGGTCCACCAGACGTTGGAGGAGTCCTTCCAGGACCACTTCAACTCCTACCGGGAGAGCTTCCCGGAGTTCGTACAGCGCCTCCGCGAGGACCCCGGTCACCGCTGGAACCACTGGTGGCTGGCCTATGTGGACGACACGCTCCCTGCCGGCACGCTGGTCGCCTCGGTGCTGCCCGCCAACGCGGCCGGGGTCGAGGGGACGTACGTCGAGTACATCGGCGTCAACCGCAACGCCCGCGGCCGCGGGGTGGCGAAGGGGCTGCTCTACGCCGTCATCGGCGACGCCCTCGAGCGCGGCCGTGACCGGGTCTCGCTCGAGGTCGACGCCGACAGCCCCACCGGGGCCGACGGGCTCTACAAGTCGATGGGCTGGGTGACCGACTACGTCACCGAGTCCTGGCACAAGGACGTCACGGTCTAGGCACCGGCTAGGCGCCGACGTCCGGGAGCTTGAGGTCGAGCGTCGGCGCCTCGGTGCCGCCGTCGACCTCGAGCATCTTCCCGGTGACGAACTGCCCGGCCCGGGAGGTCAGATAGACCACCGCCGCGGCGATGTCCTCCGCTTCGCCGATGCGCCCGAGCGGCGTCTTCGACTCGATCTCGCCGCGCATCGTGTCGTCGCCCGCGACGAACTCGAGGGCGCTGGTCCGCACCGAGCCGACGAAGATGCCGTTGACCCGGATCCGCGGCGCCAGGTCGGTCGCGGCCAGACGGGTCCAGTGCGCCAGCGCCGCCTTGGCGGTGCCGTAGGCGAGATAGCCCCGCCCTGCCGTACGTCCCATCATCGAGCTGATCGACACCACCGACTGCTGCCCGTTCGGGCTCTTCACCAGGTACGGCACCGCCGCCCGCGTCAGCGCGTGCGCCGTGGTCACGTTGAAGTGGAAGGCCTCCTCGAGGTAGCCCTCGTCGGTGTCGAGGAACGTGTTCGGGATCGTCCCGCCCACGTTGTTGACCACGATGTCGAGACGCCCGAACTCCTCGTACGCCGTCGCCGCCAGCCCCGCCGTCGCTTCCGTGTCGGCCAGGTCCGCCGGAACCACCAGCGCCCGCCGCCCCACCGCCTCGACCTTCGCGGCGACCTCCCGAAGCTGCTTCTCGGTGCGTGAGGCGATCACCACGTTCGCCCCGGCCTCGGCCAGCGCCACCGCGGTGGCCGCCCCGATCCCGCGCCCCGCCCCCGTCACGACGGCCACATGGTCGGTCAGTCTGAATCGATCAAGAATGCTCATCTGATTTCCTTTCCTGCCGAGAAGTCGCCCCCGTCGGCCGAGACGTCACGCGCGTCGGCCCAGTGGGCACCACGGTGACGCTTCGGCCGACGTAGCTGACGCCTCGGCTTCAGTTGGTTCCGGTGACCAGGCCGCGGCCGGTGATCAGCGGGAGGTCGAGAGGGGAGACGAGGCCGGGGGCGGCCGCGACTACGGCGGGGATGGCATTGACCAGGCGCTGGGCCGTGACGATCATCCCGGAGACGTTGTGGTCGCCGTGCTCGCCGTGGTGGCTGAACTCGACGGTCATCGACGGCTCGCCGGTGACCTCGATGCGGTAGCAGCCGTCGCCGGTCGCCGGGGTCGGCCAGTCGGGATCGGACTCCGCGTCGGTCCTGGTGACGTGCTCGAGCGTGATGCGGGGGACGCCGTCGACGCTGCCGGTGACGGTGAAGCGTACGGAGCCCTGGGTGCCCTCCGCGATGTCCACCGACACGGTCTTGGTGTCCTTGACCGCCGGACGGCGCTCGACATGCTCGACGAGCGGCTCGTCGAGAGTCACCCCGAGGCCGGCGGCGAGGACCCGGACGACGGGTCCCCACGCGGTGCTCAGCACGCCGGGCTCCCACAGGAACGGCTTGTCCTCCAGCGAGCCCCCGAAGCCGAAGAGGTCCTTCATCACGACAGGCTGGAAGTACGTCGAGTAGTCGGCGATCTCGCTGACCCGGAGGTGGTCGATCCGCTGCGACAGCGACGTCATCGCGAGCGGCAGTACGTCGTTGGCGAAGCCCGGGTCGATGCCGTTGACGTGCAGCGACGCACCGCCCTCGCGGCCGGCCTCGTGGATGCCCGAGATCATCTCGTCCGGCAGCGTCCCCTGCGGGTGGACCAGGATCACCGGCCCGGACGAGACGACGTTGACCCCGTCCCGGATCAGCCCGGTCAGGTCCTCGATCGCCTCGAAGACCCGGTCGTCGGTCATCGCCGCGTGGACGACGCAGTCGGGGGCGAGCGCGAGCAGCTCGTCACGCGAGGTGGTTGCCGCCACCCCGAGCGTACGTCCGAGCCCGGCCAGCTCCCCGGCGTCCTGCCCCGCCTTCGCCGGCGTCGAGGTCCAGACCCCGACCAGCTCCAGGTCGGGATGCGCATCGACTCCCGCGATCGCGTGACGACCCACCGTCCCGGTGGACCAGACGACGACTCTGAGCGGCTTCTCGGGACTCTGTGGACCTCTGGGAGCGTGGGGCATGCGCCAAATCTAGAACGCGTTTCAGTTTCGCGAAAGTGATTCGCCGAGGAAACTCGCCACCGCTACCTTGGCGCCCATGACCGAGGCACTCTTCGAGGACACCCGCCATCCGACCGGTGCCCCCTACGTCGCGGACGAGTCCACGACCCTGCGTACGTTCCTCGACTTCCACCGGGCGACCCTGCTCAGGCAGGTCGCGGGCCTCGACCACGAGCAGCTCAACCGCCCCTTCCCGCCCACCACCATGACGCTGGCCGGACTCCTCAAGCACATGGCCTACGTGGAAGACATCTGGTTCGGCGTACGCCTGGCGGGCAACAGCCCGGCCCCGCCGTTCGACACGGCTCCCTGGGACGACGACAAGGACTGGGAGTTCACCAGCGCCTCCGAGGATGACCCCGAGGTGCTGCGCACGCTGCTCCGCTACGCGATCGTCCGCTCCAACGAGCTCACCGACGCAGCGGGCTCCCTCGACCAGATCGCGGTCGGCACGACCCGCGACGGCCAGTCGATCAGCCTGCGCTGGATCCTGGTCCACATGATCGAGGAGTACGCCCGCCACTGCGGCCACGCCGATCTCATGCGCGAGGCCATCGACGGAAAGGTCGATCTCTGATGCAGATCCGCGAAGCGACGGCCGACGACTGGCCGCAGATCTACCCGTTCTGGTCCGAGATCGTGGCGGCGGGGGAGACCTACGCCTACCCCGAGGGCCTCACGTCAGAGGAGGCCAAGGACCTGTGGATGTATGACCACGTGGTCGTCGCGGTCGAGGGCGAGGAGATCTTCGGCAGCGCCAAGATGGGTCCCAACCGCCCGGGCCGCGGCAGCCACATCGGCACCGCTTCGTTCATGGTCTCTCCGAACGCCCGCGGGAAGGGCGTCGGCCGGGCCCTCGGCGAATACTGCGTGAGCTGGCACCGCGAGCAGGGCTTTCACGGCATCCAGTTCAACGCGGTCGTGGAGACCAACACCACCGCCGTACGCCTGTGGAAGTCCCTCGGGTTCCAGATCATCGGGACCGTCCCGGACGCGTTCGACTCGACGTCGTACGGCCGGGTCGGCCTCCACGTGATGTATCTGCCGCTGACCTGACCTCAGGCGTTCGCGGGGAAGGCGATGCCCGTGTTCGCGTGGCAGCGGTAGCCGTTGGGCACGCGGTCCAGGTACTGCTGGTGCGCGGGCTCGGCGGCGTAGAAGGTCGGGACCTCGCGGATCTCGGTGGTGATCTCGCCGTAGCCCCGCCGGGCGATCTCGTCGCCGTAGATCTTGGTCAGCTCCTCAGCGGTCTCCCGCTGCGCGTCGGAGACGTAGTAGAGCGCCGAGCGGTACTGCGTACCGACGTCGTTGCCCTGCCGCATCCCCTGCGTCGGGTCGTGCACCTCGAAGAACTTCTTGACGAGGTCCGCGTAGGAGACCACGGTGGGGTCGAAGACGACCCGGACCGCCTCGGTGTGGTTGGTCTGACCGCTGCAGACCTCGTCGTAGGTCGGGTTGGCCGTGGTGCCGCCCTGATAGCCGACGGCGGTCGAGTAGACCCCCGGCGTCTGCCAGAAGATCTCCTCGGCACCCCAGAAACAGCCGAGACCGAAGTACGCCACCTCGGCCCCCTCCGGCGCGGTGCCGTCCTCGGGGGAGGCGAGCAGCGGAGTCCCCAGTACGCGGTGCTTGGCGGGCAGGTCGAAGAGGGCCTGGTCGCGCCCGGCGAGGGTGCGGTCCGCGGGGAAGAGTTGGGTCGGTCGACCGAACATGAGTGACCTCCAGAAAGTCAGGGTTGCTACCAGTCTCCAACACAGTTCGACGCGCGAACGTTCCCGGATGGGCGGCGAGGTGGGATCGGACGTAGGCTCGGCGTGTGAGCGAGCAGCAGCACCTCGGCAAGGCCGGTTTCGAGACCAAGGCGATCCACGCGGGCTACGAGCCCGACCCGACGACGGGTGCGGTGATCCCGCCGATCTACGCCACCACGACCTACAAGCAGGACGGCGTCGGCGGCCTGCGCAACGGCTATGAGTACAGCCGCTCCGCCAACCCGACCCGCACCGCGCTCGAGGGCGCGCTGGCGGCGGTCGAGGAGGGCGAGAAGGGGTTCGCCTTCGCCTCCGGCCTGGCTGCCGAGGACACCCTGATCCGCAGCCTGATGCGGCCCGGTGACCACATGGTCATCCCCGACGACGCCTACGGCGGCACGCACCGGCTGATCGACAAGGTCGAGAGCCAGTGGGGGATCGCGCACACCCCGGCCCAGGTCGCCGACGTCGACGCGGTCGCGGCCGCGATCCAGCCGGGCAAGACCAAGGTCGTCTGGGTCGAGACGCCGACCAACCCGCTGCTCAACATCGCCGACATCTCGGCCCTGGCCACCGTCGCCCACGAGGCCGGCGCGCTGCTGGTCGTCGACAACACCTTCGCCAGCCCCTACCTGCAGCAGCCGCTCACCCTCGGTGCCGACGTGGTGGTGCACTCCACGACGAAGTACGTCGGTGGCCACTCCGACGTCGTCGGTGGCGCCGTGATCGTGCGTGACCTCGGGCTCGCCGAGAAGATCGGCTACCTCCAGAACGCCGCCGGCGCGATCGCCGACCCGTTCGGCGCCTGGCTGACGCTGCGTGGCCTCAAGACCCTGGCCGTACGCATGGACCGCCACTGCGACAACGCCGAGCGCGTGGCCGACTTCCTGACCTCGCACCCGAAGGTCGGCGAGGTCATCTACCCGGGCCTGGAGACGCACCCCGGCCACACGACCGCCCAGAAGCAGATGAAGCGGTTCGGCGGCATGATCTCCTTCCGCGTCACCGGCGGGGAGGCCGCTGCGCTCGCCGTGTGCGAGCGCACCAAGATCTTCACGCTGGGCGAGTCGCTCGGTGGTGTCGAGAGCCTGATCGAGCACCCGGGGCGGATGACGCACGCGTCCGTCGCGGGCACCGACCTCGAGGTGCCGGCCGACCTGGTGCGGCTCTCCGTCGGGATCGAGAACGCCGAGGACCTGGTCGCGGACCTCGAGCAGGCCCTTGACCAGAGCTGACCCGCCACAGACCGCCGTCTGCGTCGACTTCGGCTCCACCTGGACCAAGGCGCTCCACGTCGACCTCGTCTCCGGCGAGATCCTCGGCACCGCGAGCGCCCCGACGTCGCTGCACGAGGTGATGGAGGCGTACGACGCCTGCCTGGCCGCGCTCACCGAGAAGGACTCCCGGACGGCCGACGCCGAGATCCTCGCCTGCTCCTCCGCGGGCGGTGGGCTCCGGATCGCCGTGGTGGGCAACGAGGAGCTGGTGACCGCCGAGGCCGGGCGACGTGTGGCGCTGTCCAGCGGCGGCAAGGTCGTCGCAGTGGTCGCGACCGCGGATCGTGAAGCCGAGAGTGACCTAGGGGCCACCCTCGGCCTCACAACCCCCGACCTCGTGCTGCTCACCGGCGGCACCGACGGGGGCAACCGGGACGCCGTCGTCTCGGCCGCACGCGAGCTGGCCGCGGCCGGCTGGCGTGGACCGGTGGTCGTGGCGGGCAACCGCGAGGCGAACTCGGAGATCGACGAGATCCTGGCCGAGGTTCCCCATGTGACCTGCGACAACGTCGTTCCGAAGATCGGCGTGCTGGCGCCCGAGAGCGCCCGCGCGGCGGTCCGGGAGATGTTCCTCGAGCACGTGATCGGCGGCAAGAACCTCAGCAGGCGGGCCGACTTCCGGCGGATCGTCCAGGGGGCGACGCCCGATGTCGTGCTCCAGGGAGTCGAGACGCTGGCCGAGGTGCTCGGCGAGGACGTGGTCGTCGTCGACGTCGGCGGAGCCACGACCGACGTGCACAGCGTGGTCCGCCCCGATCCCGAGGCAGAGCATGTACGCGAGGAGGTCGTCGCCGTCACTCCGGTGACCCGGACCGTCGAGGGCGATCTGGGCATGCGCTGGTCGGCGACCACGACCCTCGCCGCGGCCGACCACTCCGACCCGAGTCTCGCCGAGTCGGACCTCTCCGGCGAGGTCGAGCATCGACGCAACCACCCGGGCTGGCTGCCGCGCACCGAGCAGGACAGAGACATCGACGAGCTCCTGGCGAGGATCGCGATCTCCACGGCCCTGCAGCGGCACGCGGGACGGTCCCGGGTCGTCCTGGCCCCGGGCGGCAAGGTCATCGAGCGCACCGGCACCGACCTGCGCCGGGTGGGCGTGGTGATCGGCTCGGGCGGCGTACTCCGGCACGGTCGCCGGGGCATCGAGGAGCGGGTGATGCGCTGGTCGGCTCGCGGTGGATGGCAGCTCCCGGAGTCGCCGCTGCGGGCGGTCGACGGCGACTACGTGCTCGCCGCGGTGGGCATGCTCGCGAGGTCGCATCCCGCGACGGCAAGGCGCCTTGCGACCCACCTCACACCTTCCCGGTAGCCTCTGTCAGGTGACAGATCAGGGGGATGTTCCCGGTGCCGAGAAGCGGAGCGCCAAGGATGGCCTCGAGCGGATGAGGGGCGCGTTCAGACGCAGCCGAGAGGCGCGTGAGGCAGAGCGCTTCGCCCAGGACGAGGCCGACGCGCGCGAGTCGGCCGAGGTGGCCAAGGAGGCCGCTGCGGAGGCCCGTGAGTCGGCCGAGAACTTCGCGCTGCGGCTCGTCAACCAGTTCGAGCGCTTGCGCGAGGAGCGCCAGGAGCAGCTGGCCGCCCCAGAGCCGGTGACGACGCCCAAGGCTGTCAGCCGCACCTACGTCCCCTACGGCGTCGAGCTGTCCGCGCAGTGGGCCTGGCGGTTCCTGGTGATCGTCGCCGCCGGCTACCTCATCGTCCGCGCCCTCGGCTTCCTCAGCATCGTCGTGGTCCCGGTGGTCATCGCGCTGCTGATCGCCGCGCTCGTCTCCCCGGTCGTCCACGGCCTGGCCCGGATAGGGCTCAAGCGGAGCATCTCGGCCCTCTTCGTGGTGATCGGCGTGCTCGTGGTGGTCATCGCCATGCTCAGCTTCGCCGGCACGCAGGTAGCCAACGGCTTCAACGACCTGGCCGGGCAGACCGTCAAGGCGCTCGACGAGATCCGCGACTGGCTGATCAACGGCCCGTTCAACGCGAGCGAGACCCAGATCGACACCTGGCTCAACACGGTGCAGACCACGCTCGAGGACTGGGCCGCGGCGTACGCCTCCAACCCGTTCTCCCGGGTCAGCGAGGTCGGCGGGGTCGCCCTCGACGTCTTCGCCGGTCTGTTCATCGTGCTCTTCTCCACCTACTTCTTCTGCGCCGAGGGCGAGCGGATCTGGGGCTGGCTGGTCCGGCTCGCGCCGCGGGCCGCACGCAGCCGGATGGACAGCTCGGGCCGGGTCGCGTGGGTCTCGCTGACCCAGTTCACCCGGGCCACGGTCATCGTGGCCGCGGTCGACGCGGTCGGCATCATGATCATCGCCGCGGCCCTGCAGGTCCCGTTCGTGGTGGCGATCGGCGTGCTCGTCTTCCTGAGCTCGTTCGTACCCCTGATCGGTGCCACCGTCGCCGGCGCGGTCGCCGTGCTCGTCGCGCTCGTCTCCCAGGGGCCGGTGACGGCGCTGCTGATGCTCGGTGGCGTGATCCTGGTCCAGCAGCTCGAGGCCCACGGCCTGCAGCCGTTCCTGCTCGGCCGCTGGGTGCGGGTCCACCCGCTCGGCGTCATCCTCGCGGTCGCGACCGGCATCGTGCTCGGTGGCGTGGCCGGTGCGCTCGTGGCCGTGCCGCTGGTGGCCGCCCTCAATGCGGTGGCCAACCATCTGACCGCCACGGCTCCGACCCAGGCGCAGGCGCCGACTTCGCCTCCGTCCCCGCTGCCGGCCAACGGCCCGACCTCCCCACCCCCGCCGAGCCCAGGAGCAGGCAGTGCCTGAGATGCATGGTCAGCCGACGTACGAGGACATCATCGAGGCCCGCGAGCTGCTGCGCGACCACATCACCGAGACGCCAGTCCAGGGAGCCCGCTGGCTCACCGACATGATCGGCGACACGGTCATCCTCAAGTGCGAGAACCTGCAACGTACGGGCTCCTTCAAGGCCCGCGGAGCCTTCGTACGCATCGCCCGGCTGACCGATGAGCAGCGCAAGAACGGGGTGGTGGCCGCGAGCGCGGGCAACCACGCCCAGGGCGTCGCGCTGGCCGCGACGACCCTCGGCATCCCGTCCACCGTGTTCATGCCCGAGGGCGCGCCGATCCCGAAGGAGAAGGCCACACGTGCCTATGGCGCGGAGGTGATCTTCGAGGGGCAGTACGTCGACCAGTGCCTCGAGGCCGCGATGGCCTTCGCCGAGCGCACCGGCGCCGTGATGATCCACCCCTTCGACCATCCCGACGTCGTCGCGGGCCAGGGCACGATCGGGCTCGAGATCCTCGAGCAGACGCCGGACGTGAAGACGGTCGTCATCCCGCTCGGCGGTGGTGGTCTGCTCGCCGGTGCGGCGCTCGCGATCAAGGCGAAGCACCCCGATGTGAAGGTGATCGGTGTGCAGGCCGAGACCGCCGCCGCCTACCCGGTCTCGCTGCGCGAGGGCCGCCCGATCCGGCTCGACAAGATGCCGACGATGGCCGACGGCATCGCGGTCGGCCTGCCGGGGGAGACCAACTTCCCGATGATCCAGGCCTACGTCGACGAGATCCGTACGGTCTCGGAGGAGGCGATCTCGAGCGCGCTGCTGGCGCTCGCCGAGCGGGCCAAGCTCGTCGTCGAACCAGCCGGCGCGGTCGGCGTGGCCGCCCTGATGGACGCGCCCGAGGCCTTCGAGGGCCCTGTCGTGGTGGTGCTCTCCGGCGGCAACATCGACCCGCTCCTGCTCGGCAAGGTGATCCAGCACGGCATGACGCTGGCCGGGCGCTATCTGCCGGTCGCGGTGACGATCCCCGACCAGCCCGGCGCCTTGGCGACCTTGCTGTCGGTGATCGGCGACACCGGAGCCAACGTCATGGAGGTGGTGCACTCGCGCACCAACCCCGGACTACGGCTCGCCGAGGTCGGTGTGCAGCTCCAGCTGGAGACCCGGGGCCAGAACCATGCCGAGCGGGTGCTCGAGCAGCTGCGCAGCAAGGGATATCCCGCGATCAGCCCCTGACGTTCCGTGGAACGGTCCCGAGGTCAGATTGCGCAACGTTTCGGTCGCGAACTGTCTTCGGGTGTGGTTGCCTTGTTAAACTGAACCTTCTGACAATCTCCCGCGGAACGTTCAGCTGGGTGAAACACGCCCGCTCAGCAGGGAGAAAAGGCGCCGGTTGATGGGGGTTGACCGGCGCCCCTTACCTATTCACTACCCATCAGGAGTAACTCGCTATGACTCAGTCGACCGAGACCACGGCTGCCACTATCTGGCTCAGCAAGGGTGCATTCGACAAGCTCACCGCGGAGTTGGAATACCTGAAGGGCCCCCGACGCCAGGAGATCCTTGCCGAGATCAGCTCCGCCCGCGACGAAGGTGACCTCAAGGAGAATGGCGGCTACCACGCCGCGCGCGAGGAGCAGGGCAAGCTCGAGGGTCAGATTCAGCAGCTCGAAGCACTGCTGCGCAAGGCCGACACCACCGTCCCCGAGGACGACGGTGTCGTCTCGGTCGGAAAGCTGGTCACGTTCAAGTTCGAGGGCGATGACGACGACGAGGCCGAGACCCGCCTCATCGCCTCGATCGAGATGAAGGAGTACGCAGGCGGCCTCGAGATCTCCTCGGCCGCCTCGCCCATCGGCGCTGCCCTGATCGGTGCCAGCGCCGGTGACACCGTGACCTACGAGGGTCCTCGCGGGCCGCTCAAGGTCGAGATCCTGAAGACTGAGGTTTTCACCGCGTAGGGATACCCGGTTAACCGGTGATTCCTGCACTTCTCTGGCAATGCAATGCCAGAGAAGTGCAGGGATTGCCTGAGAAGTACGGTCACTCGACCGTGCAGTCACCCCACTCGACCCGCAGCGCGCGGCGCTCGGTCGGGATGGTGATCGTCTGGCGCCCCTCGGTGGCGGTGAACTCGAGGTGGCCCACCTTCTCCTCCTGGTCGTCCTCGGCCTCGACGGTGCAGACCGGCTTGGCGTCCTTGTCGTGAAGGCGTACGACGAAGGTCACCTCGACCTCGTTCTCGCTGACGGCCTCCCACTTCTCCAGGCCGGAGGAGACCTCGGGGTGCAGGGCCAGCCACAGCGCCCAGCCGAACCAGCCGACGATCGCCACGAGGGCGAGGACCAGGGCGACCATGAGTACGCCCGGGCGACGGCGCGGGCCGCGGCCGTAGCGGGCCGCGATGCGGGTTTCTTCGGCTGACGGCGTGCTCACAGGAAACATGGTCCCACCTCGCCGAAGGAGACCGCACATCCGTCCCCGGACGCCTACCACCAAAGTTGTCCGCGGAGTGGGAGCGGGTAACCGATCCGTGAGACAGAGCGTGGTTAGGATTGAACTCATGCCAGAACAGCTCCAGCAGGCGTTTCGCCTGATGCACGTTCACGCGCACCCCGACGACGAGTCGAGCAAGGGCGCCGGGATCACCGCGAAGTACGTCGCCGAAGGGGTCGACGTCCATGTCGCGACGTGTACGGGCGGCGAGCGGGGCGACATCCTCAACCCGAAGATGGAGCGCCCCGGGATCCTGGAGAACATCCACGAGATCCGCCGCGAGGAGATGCATCGCGCCCGCGACATCCTCGGCATCAAGCAGGACTGGCTCGGCTTCGTCGACTCCGGTTGGGTCGAGGAGTTCATGCTGGTCGAGGAGATGGGGGCCAAGGACTGGTCGCTGCTCCCCGAAGGCTGCTTCGGCCGGACGCCGCTCGAGGTGAGCACGCGCCGGCTCGTCGAGATCATCCGCGCCTTCCGGCCGCACGTGGTCACGACGTACGACGAGAACGGGGGCTACCCGCACCCGGACCACATCATGTGCCACCGGGTCTCGGTGGAGGCGTTCCGGGCGGCGGGCGACCCAGATCTGTTCCCGGATGCGGGCGAGCCGTGGCAGCCGCTGAAGCTCTACTACAGCCACACCTTCAACTACCCCCGGATGATCGCCCTGCACGATGCGATCACGCGTCACGGCCTCGCCTCGCCGTACGAGGACCGCCTCGAGAGCTGGAAGCCGGATCCGGGCTGGGACGAGCGGGTCACCACGAAGGTCGAGTGCGCCGAGTTCTTCGGTGTACGTGACCAGGCCCTGCTCGCGCACGCCACCCAGATCGACCCCGACGGCCCCTGGTTCGCGGTGCCCCGGGAGATCGAGAAGGAGGCCTGGCCGACCGAGGACTACGAGCTGGTGACCTCCTACGTGCCGGTGCCCGAGGCGGAGAAGCGTGAGGAGACCGATCTCTTCGCCGGTCTCGACGTCTCCACCGCCGACGACGAGGGCAAGGCCGCGGTCGGACGCGACATCAGCTTCGGCAAGGTCGTCACCGCCTGAGGTTTCCTCAGGTACAAGTGAGACAATGTCGGTATGTCCGGCCTCCCGATGACGACGCACACCCTGCACACCTCACAGCCCGCTCCTGAGCCCACCCCGCCGCAGGACGAGGACGTGGTCGCGGGCTGGACCGCCTTCGGCATCTTCATCGCGCTCTGCGTCGCCGTCGCGGTGATCGCGTGGAGCATGCTGCGTCAGTTCAAGAAGGTCGAGAAGGCCAAGGTCGAGGGTGTCTTCGGCGAGGAGGCCCAGGCCGAGGCGATCGCCCAGCAGGCCGCCAAGGACGAGATCAAGAAGCTCAAGCGCTAGCTTGCCGGCGGCGCCGCACGAGCCACCACCCGCCGGCACCGACCAGCGCGATCGCGCCGAGGGTGCCGCCGAGCTGGAGCAGTGCGCTGAGTCCGGTCGCCGCAGCCCGCGACTCGTCGAGCGTCCAGCCGTGGGAGCGGGTGGTCCCTGCGTACGCCGCCTTCTGACCGTTCGGCCCCGAGGCCATGGTCTGGTACGCCGGGTGCAGGTCGGTCATCATGTCGATCTCGATCTTCGTGGCGGAGGCCAGTGACGGGCAGTCGAAGGTGACCGTGGTGCCATCGGTGATCAGGTCCTCGCCCGCCTCGACCGACCCGTCGCAGCCCTCGATCCGGATGTGGTCGAGCACGTAGTCGGCGTAGGCCTCCGACCGCGCCAGCGCCTTCTCGTCGCCGGGCTCGTAGAGGACGACGCCGTCGAGCGTCATCCGGTCCGGCGGCAGCGCGCCGACCTGCACGGCGAGGTAGGCGATGTCGTCGGTGGCCCCGAATCGCCAGGTCACCTTGGGAGCGCCGGTGGTGCCGGCGATCGTCGCGGTCTGCGGTGCCCCGAACGGATGAGCGGAGGCGGGCAGGCCCGCGGTGGCCGCCAGCAGGATGCCGGCGACCACCGCGAGAGCCCGGAGCAGACGAGCCACTAACGCTGCCTGACCGTCAGCGTGAGGTTCGTCGTCGCTGGTGCATGCGTCTCGTCACCCGGGTAGAAGACCTGCACCTGGTGACGGCCCGGCGGGGGCATCACGTCGACCTCGCACTCGGCGACCCCGCGCCGCACCCGAGCCTCGCACAGGACGTCCTCACCGATGAGGAACTGCACCGTCCCGGTGGCGCTTCGCGGCGCGACCGACGTACGCAACACCAGGTCCCGTCCGAAGCGGACCGTGATGTCCTTCGCGGTGAGCGTGACCGGGGTCAGGTCCGGCACGTCGGCCTCCTCCACGACGACCGCGCGCGAGGCGACGGCCTGGTTGCCGTTGGAGTCGGTGACCGTGTAGGTCAGCGGGTAGGCGCCCGGCGTGTTCACATCGACGCTGCCGGAGACCTGGATGCTGCCGGTGAGGTCACCGTCGGTGTTGTCGGTCGCGCTGACGCCGTCCAGCGGGTCGAACTCCGCGCCCACCTCGATCGTCGTCGAGGCCGGGACCGTGAGCACCGGCGGCGTCGCGTCGGTGCCGGCCGCGGTGGCCAGGAAGACGCCGCCGAACTGGTCGATCGAGCCGAGCGTCTGGGCCTCACCGGTGCGGGAGGTCGAGGTCCAGGCGTACACCTGGCCCTCGGTCAGCCCGGCCCACTCCACCGTCGCCGGCCAGCCCGAACGCGCGGTGTCGGTGCCGATCACGGTGTCGGTCGGGGTGACCACCGTCAGCGCGTCGGTCTTGAAGGACGTACGCCTGGTGGAGAGGTCCACAGGCAGCGTCAGGTTGTCCTCGGCCCCGTTGTAGCGGTGTCGGTCGTCGTACTCCGTCGCTCCGAAGTCGTCCAGGTGCGGGGAGTAGGTGTCGATCGACATCTCGGCGCGCTCGGTGTCGAACTGCAGCAGGCGCAGGTAGGAGGCGCCGAACTGCAGTAGGTCGGTCGACTTGTGGTCGACGGTCCCGTCACCGTTCAGGTCGATGTTGCCGGAGGCGTCGACCGAGTCGGGGAAGAGCTCACCGGCGGTCACCTTGTAGAACTGGTAGTCGGCGAGCAGTTCCACGACGTTGTGGGAGACCGTGGCGCCGATGCCGCGCTTGAGGTTGGTGCCGACGCCGTGCTCGTGGCCGGCGAGGACCAGGAACACGTTGGGGTTGGCCTCCACGACCTGGTCGAACAGCCGGGAGCCGTCGGTGGAGAAGTTGGCTCCACGCCCGTCGGGAGCCGAGGAGGGCGCCAGGTAGGCGTGGGTGCTCAGGATGCCGTTGCGGTCCGGGAAGCGGGCGAAGATCTCGCTCGCCCAGGCCGCCTCCTCCGGGGTGACGCCGTAGGAGAGGCCGACGGCGACGAAGTCGAGCCCGCCGGCGGAGAAGAGCACGTAGTTGTTCTGGTTGTCCGTGCCCGGCGTGACCACGTTGCCGGAGGCGTCGGTCTCCTCGTCCCAGGCGTGGTAGGACGCGCCCTCGGGCCACGCCTGCGCCGCGTCGTAATAGCGCGACGGGCTGAAGTAGCGGCTGAACCGCGACTGCGCCCCGGTCTCGCGGCCACCCTGGTTGTCGTGGTTGCCCGCGACCACCTGGTTGACCACGCCCGCCTCGTCGAGGATCCCCTGCGCGCCCGAGGTGAACTCGAACTCGCGGGTGATCTGCTCGTCGAGCCCCGGGTAGAGCAGGTTGCCGTTGGCGTCGGTCGCCAGCGGGTCCTTGGTGTCGTTCTCGGTCACGTCACCGGTGTGCGAGGTGAACGCGATCTTGCGCTGGTCGGCGTTGTCGCGGATCCACTCGGTCTCGGCGCGGTAGGCGCGCTGCCACACCGCCTGCTCCTCGACCAGCTGCACGTCCGAGGGCTCCTCGATCCCGTTGAAGTTCTCGTACGTCCCACCGGCCGCACCCTCGGCGATGTACTGGGTGTCGGTGAAGTGGGCGAAGGAGAAGTCGTAGTCCTCGGGGTTCTCGAAGTGGTCCTTGTCGGCGGCGGCCGAGTCGTCGCGCGGCGAGAGGTCGTCGGCGAACGGGTCGATGCCGGTCACCAGGACGTGCACGACGCCGTTGTCGACGTGAGCGGCCAGTGCCCGGCCCTGCAGCGTGGTGTCGCCGTCGGCGATCCCGCGGCCGGAGGCGAGCTCGTCCCAGCGGCTCTCGACGGTGTTCCACACCCGCAGCGAGACCGAGCGGGCCGGGTCGGCCGTGCCGGTCCAGACCACGTGGCGACGCGAGTCTGAGGCCGGGACGGAGACGTCGTAGCGCTGGAACGGGATCAGCTTGCTCGAAGCGCTGTCGGTGGTCTGCCCGTCCGGCTTCTGGCTCCCGGCGATCGTCTCGGGGGAGGAGTAGTCGAACTCGAGCGCGCTCGGGAGCACCGGCACGACGCCCTGGACGCCGCCGTCGGCGACCGATGCGGAGGCCGCCTTGAAGGTGGTGGTCACGTCCGAGCCGTCGGGGCTGTTGGCGATCGCGGAGAGCGTCACCCTCCCCTTGCCCTGGCCCGTGTCGGTGCCGCCGCCGGTCGGGATGGCGTCGGAGGTGAACGTCGAGGTGTGCGCGACCGGCCGTCCGAAGACGTCCTTCGCAGTGATCTCGATGGTGTGCTCGCCGCGAGCGAGGCCTGCGCCGATCTCCTGGCCGGGCCGGATCGGGTCGCCGTCGAGCGTGTAGGTCCAGCCGGAGGCGTTGCCCTGGTTGGTGATGTCGACGGCGAACTCGGTCGGCGTGGTGATGTGCGAACCGGCCGCAGGGGTGGTGCCGTTGACGACCACTCCGGCGTCGCGTACGTCACCGAGCGCGGCCACGTTGAGGGCGTTGGCCTGGTCGGCGGTGAGCACGTCGGTGAAGATCCGCGCGGTGCGCACGGTGACGGGCGACCAGAACTGGTTGACCGAGTCGGCCCCGACGTAGAAGGAGTTGAGGGCGTTGCCGCCGGGACGGGTCAGCGGAGCGGGCGCTGCGATCTGAGCGGCGAGCTGACCGTCGACGTACAGCCGGGCGGTCGAGCCGTCCCAGGTGCCGACGGCGTGGTACCAGCGGCCGGACTCGATCTCGACCTGGGCGTTGCGGTAGGCGCCGCCGGCGTGGACCGCGAAGGTCAGCTTGCCGCTGTAGACGACGATCGAGTAGCCGCCGCCCTCCTTCTCCGAGCAGATCGAGTGCTCGGTCCCGTTGGGGAAGGTGCCGTTGTCCTTGAAGGTGCACTCGATCGAGACCTGCTCGTCGATCTGGTCCCAGGCAGTGGAGCCCATCGCATAGGCGTACGCGTCGTTGGAGCCGTCGAAGGAGGCGACCTTGGCGTCCAGTGCGGTGTCGTCGGAGATCACCGGCTCGCCGACCGTGGTCACGGCGCGGCCGGTGTCGTCGGCCGGGGTGCCGTCGTCGAAGTCGACGTCGAGCACGTCCGCGGCCGGGACGGGGGGAGCGGTGTCGTAGGAGCCGGCCAGCGCCGCGGCCTCGGCATCGGTCACCGCCCGGGCGAAGAGAGAGGCAGCGGCGAACGAGGCGGGCGGGGCCGGCTGGCCGATCCCGGTGGGGGACGAGTCGGCGCCGACCACGAAGCGGCGCGAGGTCGCGGCCGGGGCCTGCAGCGCGCCGGTGGCGGCCGTCGAGCCGGCCTTGGTGCCGTTGACGTACAGGTTCAGCCGCTGGCCGTCCCAGACCGAGAGCACGTGGTACCAGCGGTTGGCCGTGATCGGGGTCAGCACCGTCTTGTAGCCGCCGCCGATATGGGCCATCGTGCCCAGGTTGGAGCCGGTCACGTAGACCGAGTAGCCGCCCGCCTCCTTGTTGGAGCAGAGGTCCTTCTCGTTGGTGGTGGGCAGCGTGGTCTCGACCCGGAAGACGCACTCGATGGTGAAGCCCTGCTGCAGGTCGGCCCACGGGTCGTGCTCGACGGAGACCGCGTCGTCGGTGCCGTCGACGGTCATGACGTCGGTCGGCGTCTCGGCGAGGCTGTCGTCGGTGCCGTACGTCGGCGCACCCCAGGTGCGCGGCTCGAGCGACTGGGCGCGCTCGTGCGGGGCGCCGCTGTCGAAGTCGATGTCGAGTACGTCGGGTGTCGGGGCGTCCACGGTCGCCAGCGCGGCGCGCGGCGGTCCGGTCAGCGGTGCGCCGACGGCGGTGTAGCTCGCCGCGCTGGCGGAGGTGACGGCGTCACCGGGCAGGGCGGCGATGACACCACCCGCGAGGGCCAGACCGGCGGCCACGGCGACGAGTCGCCTCCGTCCGGGTCTGGCGAGGCTGGCACTCGTTGGTGCGAACACGATGCTCCTTGGGGTCGTGCGGCATGACGTGCGGCATCGCCCGAGGTGCCGAACGGCCGAGGCACACGCCCGGCCATTGGCTGAGGATCCTGAGATCCGGTGAACGTGGCCGAGCGCCGCTGTTGACGCCCGTCTGTCCGGTTGGTAAACGCTTGCCTCAGCCGTATCCGGCGACGAAACTCTGTGCCATCGTTTGCGCCTGACATGGACGATTTCTTGACGGGTGACTGGTTCGGCGCGGCGGCCCTGGTCGAGCGCGTGCAGGGCTATCTGGACGAGCCCGGCATCGCCGCGGCCGCCTTCGTGCTCGCCTTCGCCGCCGGCGCGGCGCACGCGATCGCGCCAGGCCACGGCAAGACCCTGGCGGCGGCGTACCTGATCGGCGCGGAGGGCCGGGTGCGCGACGCCGCCTGGCTGGGCGGCTCGGTGGCAGTGATGCACACCTTCTCGGTGCTGGTCATCGCGGTGGCTTGGGCGTTCTTCTCGCTCTCGGATCTCGTACGCCTGGAGAACCTCACCGCCGGGCTGCAGATCGTCGCCGGGGTGCTGGTCGTCGGCACCGGGCTCTGGCTGCTGCGCCGGCACTGGCGCGCTGCCCGCTCGGGGGCCGGACACGGGCACTCCCACGGGCACTCCCACGGGCACCCCCATGGCCACTCCGGCGAGCACGGACACGGTCACCGCGAAGGCGTACGCCGCCCCGGCATCGTCCTGCTCGGCATCTCCGGCGGCCTGACGCCGTCCCCGGGCGCGTTCCTTGTCCTGGTGACCGGCCTGTTCGCGGGCCGCTCGGCGTTCGCGCTGCTGCTGGTGATCACCTTCGGCCTGGGAATGGCGACGATCCTGTTCGGCGTCGGCCTGCTGGCTCTGGCCGGTAACAACCTCGTGGTCCGCGTCGCCGAGTCGAAGACCTACCTCCAGGTCGCGGCGAAGGTCACCCCGATCCTGGCCGCGCTCGGCGTCACGGTCCTCGGCGCCGGCCTCACCGTCGTCGGTGTCGGCTCACTCGGCTGACCGCGACCTCAGGGTTCAGAGCGTCGGAGCGATCGAGGGCAGCAGGTCCTGGAACGTACGTCCGTTGCCGATCTCGCCCAGCGCGGTCATCGCCCAGCCACCGTCCTGACGGCTGACCTTGGCCATGATCTCCGCGGTGTGCGGGCCGGTCTGGCTCACGTCGAAGCGGGCGATCTCGGTGCGGGTGTTCTCGTCGACCAGACGGCAGAAGGCGTTCTGGATCTGGGCGAAGCTCTGTCCGGTGAAGGAGTTGATCGTGAACACGATCTGCGCGACCTCGGCGGGCACGCGGTCCAGGTGGACGATGATCGACTCGTCATCGCCCTCGCCGGCACCGGTGCGGTTGTCGCCGGTGTGGACGACGGCGCCGTCCCTGGACTTCAGCTGTCGGAACCAGGCCTGGTCGAGGTGGGCGCCGGTCGCGTCGTAGAGGATCGCGGAGGCGTCCATGTCGACGTCGGCGCCACGGAACCCGCCGAAGAGGCCCTGTCTGACCGCGTCCCAGCCGAGCGCTATCCGTACGTGCGTCATGCTGCTGCCGTCACCTGTGGTGAGCGGGACCGACTGCCCCTTGGCGAGCGAGACGGACAAGTGATCCTCCGAGGGCTGGACCGACGCGGGCCGGAGCGGGCGGGACACCACCACCCTAGTCAATCGTGACGGTCACCGGCTCGGTTCCGGTCGCCTCGACCAGGATCCGGTTGTGCTCGGCCTCGCCGACGACCCGGCCGCCCTCGACATCGATGTCCGCCCCGGAGGGATAGTGGATCGGGCTGACGAAGATCTCGGTCGGCTCGTCGATCTCCGCGGACGGCTCGTAGGTGTAGCTGAACGCGCCGGTGGCGGGGTCGAAGGAGAGGTTAACTGGGCTGCCGGCCGTGGCCTGCGGGTAGGTGCGGACCAGCGTACGCAGCTTCTCGGGCTTCACCGTCGAGAGATCGGCGTCGTCCGCGAACATCCCCTGCGCGCCGTCGGCGGTGGTCGGGTCGTCCCAGTGCTTGTAGGCCCAGTGCATCCAGGAGGTGAAGTGATCGTCGGCCGAGGCGGTGTCGATGGCCAGCAGCTCGGTGTTGTCGGTCGCGCCGAACTCCGACATCAGGTTGGTCGCGCCCATCGTCTCGGCCTGCTCGAGCGCCTTGAGGTTATGGGTCTCGTCATAGTCCTTGCAGCCGCTGACGCCGACCGGGATGCCCTGGGAGTCGAGGTAGCCGTACGGGCAGTAGCTGTGCCAGGAGTAGCCGACCTGGTCGTCGTTGGCCGGCCCGAAGCTCGAGTTGGGGACCTGGTTGGCGAGCAGCTGCGACTCGTACCAGACGATCCCGTCGGGGTCGGACCGGCGGATCGCCGCCGTCGCCCGCTCGTACGCCGGCTGGAACTCGTCCCGGTAGGAGCTCGCGCACCCGGTGATCGGGCAGGTCAGCCACTCCCGGCCCGCCCACGGCTCGTTGATGAGGTCGTAGCCCATCGAGTAGGGCTGGTCGCCCCACCGCTCCGCGACCGCGCCCCAAGCCGCGGCCCAGCCGTCCTGGACGCCGTTCTTGTTGGCCCAGAAGTTGTCGTAGACGGTGGCCAGCTCGGGCGTGATGTACGTCGCCGGGAAGGACAGCTTGATCGGCGGGTGCAGGTTGTAGGGCGCCGGCCGCTTCGCTGCCCAGTCGGGCACGCCCTCGCCGCCGTAGGTCTCGTGCCACATGTCCTGGTGGAAGTCGTACTGCATCCAGATGCCCTGGTCGGCGAGCAGGTCGATCACCCGCTGCCAGTCGTCGAGGTAGTCCTCGTCGACCTGTCCGGGGGCGTCCGGCGTCACGCCTGCCCACAGGGTGCCGATCCGGGCGCCGTTGAAGCCGTGCTCCGCCAGCCATTCCGCGTCGGCGGCGGTGAAGCCCTCGGGCGAGTCGGGTGGGACGTACGGATCGTGCTTCCAGACCAGGTTCTGACCGTGCACCAGCACGATCCGGCCGTGCTGGTCGACCAGCCAGCGCCCCTCGCGGGACAGCCGTGGCGTCTCCTCCGCCGGGTCTGCGCCAGCTGGCCCGACCGGGCTCAACAGCGAGGTCCCGAAGGCGAGCACGGCCGCCGCGGCGGCCACGATTCCGATGCTTCCCGAGCGACGAGGCATGTGCGGAACCTATTGCTCCCCGACGCAACCGACAAGAACGTGTTCTCATTCTGGACGTCTGGGCCGCTTGGACGGGCTCCGCAGTGGACATGGGTGCCCTACGTGCGGTTGAGTCAGATGAGGAGCATTGGGGGAGAATGTCACCTGTGAGAGACGAAGCGAGCGGCTGGTCAGGCACCTGGGTGGCCGAACGTCTGGGCGTGCGTCTGCGGACGACCGACGCGCCGAGCGGGATGATGCTCACCGATCTGGTCGGTCTTGCGGTGCGACGCAACCCTCGCCGCGCGCAGCTCCTCGTCTCCTCCGTCCTCGGCAAGCACGTCCCGACCGACCCACGTCTGGTCACCGACGCCGGGCTGCGCCTGGGGGCCAAGGCGCGCGCCGCGGTCACAGGTGACGCGGTGGTCCTCGGCTACGCCGAGACCGCGACCGCGCTCGGCCATCTCGTCGCCGACGCCATCGGGGCGCCCTACCTGCACTCCACCCGTAGGGTCGTCGACGGGATCGAGTCCGTCGCCGACTTCTACGAAGAGCACTCGCACGCGACTGCCCACCGGCTGCTCCCCGCCGACCCCGCCTTCCTGGCCCGCGCCGACACCCTGGTGCTGGTCGACGACGAGGTCATCACCGGCAAGACCGTCGTCAACACCATCCGGGCGCTGCACAAGAAGTTCCCGCACAAGCACTACGTCGTGGCCGCGCTCGTCGACCTGCGCTCGGAGGCCGACCGGGGCCGGATGGAGCGCTCGATCAAGCGGCTGCGCGCGACCTTGGACGTGGTCTCCCTCGCGAGCGGCGAGATCGAGCTGCCCGAGGATCTCGCCGACAACGGCAACCGGCTCATCGACACCGTCGAGAACCTCCGCCAGTTGGCCGGCGTCGAGTCGAGCCAGCGACCGCGCGGCGAGGTCGTCCAGGTCGTCGCGACCTGGCCACGCGCAGTTCCGGAGGGTGGCCGCCACGGCTTCGCGCCCAGTGCCGCCGGCTCCTACGAGTCGGCAGTCACGGTGACCGCCGCGGCCGTCGCCGGCCGTATCCCCGACGGCCCGGTGCACGTCCTCGGCACCGAGGAGCTGATGTACGCACCGCTGCGGATCGCCTCCGCCCTGGCGGACCGGCGCGCGGCCGAGGGCCGCCGCCACGAGATCACCTACTCGACCACGACGCGGTCGCCGGTGCTCGACGTCGACGACCCGGGCTATGCGATCCGCACCGCGATCACCTTCCCGTCCCACGACGCGCCGGCCGACGGCGACGAGCCACGCTTCGCCTACAACCTGCGTGAGGGCGCCTTCGAGACGATCGTGCTGGTCGTCGACGAGCCGGCCGACACCCCCGCGCTGCACGAGGAGGGCGGTCTGGTCGACCAGCTCGCCCGGATCGCGCCGCGGGTCGTGGTCGTGACCATCCCGGCGTACGCCCCGGAGCCGCGTCACGACCAGCCGGCCCGGCAGCTGCCTGCCCCGCTCCACGGACCGGCCTTCGGCTCCTACGAGCGCGACGACGTCGCCTGGCTGCTCAAGGACCTGTCCGCGGACGAGGCGGAGACGCCGGCCGAGGAGCACGCGGAGGCACAGCGGGAGCTCTTCGACGAAGCCCTGACCGCATCGGCTCAGCGGGTTGCGTACGCCATCGGCCTGGTCACCGAGCAGGTGCTGGCCCGGCGCGGGCAGGACGCCGTGCTGGTCTCCCTGGTGCGTGCCGGCACCCCGATCGGCGTGCTGATGCGACGCTGGGCGCAGCGCGTGCACGGGCTCGACCTGCCCCACTACGCGATCTCGCTGATTCGCGGTCGCGGCATCGACCAGACCGCGCTCGCCTATCTGGCCGCCCATCACGACCCCGCGCAGGTGATGTTCGTGGACGGGTGGACCGGCACCGGCGCGATCGCCCGGGAGCTGGCGGCGTCGGTCGAGAAGGCCAACTCGACGCTCGACGCCCATCTGGCCTCGCCGTTCTCCCCGGAGCTCGCGGTCCTCGCCGACCCGGGCCGGAGCGTGGCCGTCTACGGCACTCGCGAGGACTACCTGATCCCGTCGGCGTGCCTCGGCTCGAGCGTCTCGGGCCTCGTCTCGCGCCCGATCATCGATGACGACCGGGTCAGCCCGAACGACTTCCACGGTGCGGTGTTCCACTCCGACCTGGCCGCCGCTGACGTGTCCAAGAAGTTCATCGACACGGTCGCGGCCCGCTTCCCGATCGTGCGCACCAAGGTGATGCTCGACCTCGCTGCCCACCTCGGCGGCGACCACACACCCACCTGGGTGGGCTGGGACGCGGTCGAAGAGGTCGCCGAGAAGTTCGCGGACGGCGACGTCGGCCTGATCGAGGCCGGTGTCGACGAGACCATCCGGCTGCTGCTGCACGGCGAGCCGTCGACGATCCTGGTCGACCCGGCGCGTGACGCCGACCTGGGCCAGATCAAGAAGCTCGCCGAGGCGCGCGGAGTGCCGCTGGAGCGGATCTCCGGCCTGCCCTACTCCTGCATCGGCCTCGTACGTCCCTGATGCCGGTGCGCCCACCACAGGACTTGGTCGTCGTCGGCAGCATCAACGTCGACCTGACGGCGCTCGTCGAGCGGCTGCCGGGCGCGGGGGAGACCGTCGGTGGCGGCCGCCTGCGCCGTGACGTCGGCGGGAAGGGTGCCAACCAGGCCGTCGCGGCGAGCCGGCTGGGAGCGCGGGTGCGGATGGTCGGCGCGGTCGGCTCCGATGCCGATGGCGGCTGGGCGGTCGAGACGATCCGCGCCGCGGGGGTCGATGTCGCAGGCATCCGCATCACCGACTCGCCGACAGGGACGGCGCTGATCGCCGTCGACGCGGCGGGGGAGAACCAGATCGTGGTGTGCAGCGGTGCCAACGCGTCGGTCGGCGCCGACGGGATCTCGGCCGGGGCGGACGAGGCGGTGCTGATGCAGCTCGAGCTGTCCCTGGACGTGGTCCGCGCCGTCGCCGCGCGGGTGTCAGGCTTCGTCGCGCTCAACGCGGCCCCAGCACAGCCGCTCCCGGCCGATCTCGTCGACCGGGTGGACCTGTTCATCGTCAACGAGACCGAGTACGCCGCGATGCCCGAGCTGCGTGCGGCCCGGCGGGTCGCGGTGACCTACGGCGCCTCGGGTGCGGCCATGATCGCGGAGGGCGCCGAGACCGCTCGCGTGCCCGCCGCACGGGCGCCGGACGTGGTCAACACCGTCGGCGCCGGCGACGCGTTCTCCGCGGCGCTCACCCTCGCGATCCAGGGCGGCGCGCCGGACGAGCAGGCGCTGCGTACGGCCTGCGCGGTCGGCGCCGCCGCGGTCGCGCATCCCAGCGCCCAGCCGCCGCTGGAGCGGTTGGAGACGTACGCCTAGCCCAGTTCCTTGCGGAAGAAGTGGGTGGCGTGGGGGTTGTCGTTGTAGCGGTCGATGCGCTCGTAGCCGGCCCGCTCGTACATCCCGATCGCCTCGCTGAGGACGTCGCGGGTGTCGAGGCGTACGACCTGGTGTCCCAGCCGCAGCGCCTCGGCCTCGAGGTGGCGCAGCAGGCGTGAGCCGAGGCCCGCGCCGCGCCAGGCGGGGTCGACCCACATGCGCTTGATCTCGCCGGTCCCATCGAACTCACGCACCGCGCCCGAGGCGACCGGTGCGCCGTCGCTGGCGGCCACGAAGAAGGCGCCGTGGGGCGGCCGCAGGGAGGGGTCGTCGCCGAAGCCCTCGTCGCCGACCGTGAACCCGAAGCGGTCGCCGATCTCGGCGAAGTAGTGGCCCATCGCCTCCTGGGCCATCGGGTCGCGCGGGTCGACCTGCTCGATGGTGATCGCGGCGGCCCGCACCAGCAGGTCGGCCGTCGCGAGGGCCTCGTTGAGACGGTCGCGCTGCCGCTGCGTCAGCGGGTCGAGAAGCAGGTGGGCACGCTCCTCGGAGCGGCGCTCGAGGTCGTCCCACTGCTTGAGGCCGTCCTCGGTCAGCACCACCAGCCGGCGGCGACCGTCGGCCGGGTCGCGGTCCATCGCGACGTACCCCTTGCTCTCCAGCGTCCGCAGCATCCGGCTGACGTAGCCGGAGTCGAGGTTGCCGAGGCGGGTCCTGAGGTCCTGCACCGTTGTGGCCGGGGCGGAGTCCGAGGTGGCGAGCCCGATCTCGTAGAGGATCCGGGCCGTGCCATAGGGGAGACCACTGCCGAGGAAAGAGTCCTCGAGCGCTCCCACCCGACGGACGTAGCTCATGTTGAACTTGCGCATCACCGAGGTGTCCACTGTCATATACCTGACTTTAGTCAGGTAAATCCAGGATTCCAAGGATGGCCCGAAAACCAGTTGTTCGGGCGTCCGCTGCGAGGCGAGAGTGGGTGCGCCGAAGCCGAACGGAGAAAGGCCTCTATGACACCCGAACAGCCTGGCCGCATCACCGAGCATCCAGTGCGGGGCCGTGGCCCGTACGCCATCGCCGCAGGTCCGGACGATGCGCTCTGGTTCACCCTGGAGGGCAGTGGTGAGATCGGCCGCCTCGTCCCGGGAGGGTCTCCGGTCACGTTCCAGCTGGCGGCCGACTGCGGCCCGACGATCATCGCGCCCGGGCCGGATGGCGCGCTGTGGTTCACCGAGTACCGCGCCAACCGGATCGGCCGGATCACGGTCGACGGCGCGGTGGGCGAGCATGCGCTGCGGGAGTGCGGGCCGTACGGGATCGCAGTCGGTCCCGACGGCGCGATGTGGTTCACCGCGACCACGACGGACTCCATCGGACGCATCTCCACCGACGGCACGGTCACCGAGATTCCGCTCCCGATCACCGAGGCGTTCCCGTCGGCGATCGTGGCCGGCCCGGACGAGGCGCTGTGGTTCACGATGAACCGGGCCAACGCGATCGGCCGGATCGACCTGCGCGGCGAGGTGACGGTGCACGAGCTCCCCACTCCCGACGCAGCGCCGGTCGGCATCACGCTCGGCCCCGATGGCGCGCTGTGGTTCGTCGAGATCGCGGCGGGCCAGATCGGCCGCATCACCGTGGACGGAAAGATCACCGAGCATCCGTTGCCCGACCGCGGTGCGCGCCCGCACGCCATCGTGGCCGGCGCCGATGAGCTCTGGTTCTCCGAATGGGGCGGCAACCGGGTCAGGTCGATCACCACGGCCGGCGTGATCGAGTCAGTCGCGCTGCCGACCCCGAACTCCGAGCCGCATGGCCTCACCATCGGGTCGGACGGCGCGCTCTGGGTCGCTCTCGAGCACGGTGCGCTGGCTCGCGTCACGCTCAAATAGATGAAGGGCGAGGTTCAAACCTCCAGAGGTTGTCCCTCTGGTGGAGGTTTGAACCTCGCCATATGGGGTGAGCGACGGGGCTTGAACCCGCGACCCTCGCGACCACAACGCGATGCTCTACCAGCTGAGCTACGCCCACCATCGGCTCGGACAGCGCATGTTCGAGCCAGCAAGAATCATAGGGGAATCAGACCGGATCTGTGGAATCGGGGGTGGCCGCCGGGTCGCCGAGGCCGGTGATCGAGGCTCCGTGGCGGCCGGCGATCTCCTTCGCCACCTCGGAGTCCGGTCCGGGCATCGGCACGAAGACCGCCTCGCGGTAGTAGCGAAGCTCCTCGATCGACTCCTGGATGTCGGCCAGCGCGCGGTGGTTGCCGCGCTTGGGCGGAGCCGAGAAGTAGGCCCGCGGGAACCAGCGACGCGACAGCTCCTTGATCGAGGAGACGTCGACGTTGCGGTAGTGGAGGAAGCCCTCCAGCTCGGGCATGTCGCGGGCGAGGAAGTTGCGGTCGGTGGCCACCGTGTTGCCGCCGAGCGGCGGCCGGGAGTCCTTGCCGCAGTGCTCCCAGACGTACGCCAGGACCTGCTCCTCCGCCTCGCGCATCGGCACACCGTTCTCGAGCTCGACCAGCAGGCCGGACTTGGTGTGCATGTCGCGTACGAAGTCGTCCATCTGCTCCAGCGCCTCGGCCGGGGGCTTGATGATGATGTCGACCCCGTCGCCGAGCACGTTGAGATCGAAGTCGGTGACGAGGGCTGCCACCTCGATGAGCGCATCGTGCTCGAGGGACAGCCCGGTCATCTCGCAGTCGATCCAGACCAGACGTTCGTTCAGTGAAGCCACGCAGAGCACCATAACGCCGCTGGTCGCCGGCTTCGCGGAGGGATAGGCGACGATGTGATAACGGTTCCCATGGCGTGGTTTCAGGCTGCGCTCAGGAGATCGACCTATGTTGGCTCCATGAGCACGGATTCAGCCAGCAGCCACTCGCGCAAGGAGAAGCGTGAGGCACGCGCTGCCAAGGCCGCCGCGGAGCTGGAGGCTCTGCGCAAGAAGCAGGCCCGCAAGTCGATCCTCACCGTCGCGGCGGTCGTCGTCGCCATCGCGGTGATCATCGGTGGCCTCGTCTGGTTCAGCCTGAACCGATCCGGGGACAGCAAGGTCACCGCGGTCGAGGCCGGCAGCAGCGAGCACGGCCTGGTGATCGGCCCCGACGACGCGCCTCACAAGGTCGTCATCTACGAGGACTTCCTGTGCCCCTACTGCGCTGAGTTCGAGGCCGCTTCCCGCGACGATCTCGCCGAGCTGGCCGCCGACGGCAAGGTCCAGGTCGACTACCGCCCGTTCGTGCTCCTCGACCAGGTCGGCCCCTACTCCGAGCTCGCCACCTCGGCCTTCGCGGTCGTCCAGGAGGAGGCCGGCGACGAGGTCGCCAAGACCTTCCACGACCTGCTCTTCGAGAACCAGCCCAGCGAGTCCGGCCCGTTCCCGAAGGCCGCCGATCTCGTCGATCTCGCCGTCGAGGCCGGTGCCGAGGAGTCGGCCGTCAAGGAGCGCATCGAGAACCTCGACGGCAAGGCCTGGGCCGACGCCGCCACCAAGGCCGCCGCCGACGACGGTATCCAGGGCACTCCGACCGTCCTGCTCGACGGAGAGCAGTTCCAGGACGGCAACACCGTCCAGGAGTACGCGGACAACCTGGTCGAGCAGATCTCCTGACCCTGGCTCGGGCTGCGTGCGGCCTGATCCGCGTCGCCCAAGGTTCGGCTGGCGTTTCCGTAGGCACTTTAGGGTTCGGCGACAGCCAATGGCGGCTGGGCCGGAAGATCCCTAGGCGAAGGTGCTCGAGATGGCGTATGCGACAACCGAAGACGGGCATCGGATCTATGTGAAGCCGACGGATCCGCGGGCTCTGGGCCTGATCGCCAACAAGGGGCGGATCATCCGTGGCTCGCTGGAGCTGTGGCGGGTGGCGCTCGGGCTCCACGAGTGGCAGACGGTGATCGACATCGGCGTGAACTACGGCGAGATGCTCGTCGGGGTGGAGATCCCGAAGGGTGCGGAGCTGATCGGGTTCGAGCCGAACACCTCGCTGCACAAGGTGCTGCGCAAGACCCTGGACACCCGCGGGACCACGATCGACCTGCGCTCGCAGGCCGTGGCCGACAAGCCCGGCACCGCGCGGTTCGCGGTCGACCGGACCTGGTCGGGGACGTCGTCGCTGTACGACGAGCGCCACGACGGCTCGGCCCGCTGGCAGCTCCGCGACGTCCAGGTCACCACGCTCGACGAGGTGCTCGGCGGCTCCGGGCGGCCGTTCTGCGTGAAGGTGGATGTCGAGGGCTTCGAGCGCGAGGTCGTCGACGGCGCGGCGCAGTCGCTGGCCGATACTGCCCACTGGGCGCTCATGCTCGAGATCGAGCACATGGACCGTGGCTACCTCGCCGAGTTGGCCAGGACCCGCGACGTGTTCGTGAAGGAGAAGGACTCGACCTCGCTGCGGCGGGTGTCGGGCGGACGGGTCGCTGTCGAGGAGCTTCTCGATGATCCGGCGCTGCACCGGCAGGACTGTCTCGTCCTGAGCCCGGCGCTCGCCGCTGAACAGCGATAACGTGGCGGCATGACCGAGATCCAGATCGTCGAGCAGTTCCTGGCCGCGCTCGAGACCGGTGAGGTCGACGCTGCGCTGGCGCTGTGCGCCGACGACGTCACCTACCAGAACGTGCCCCTCCCGCCCGCGCGCGGCCTCTCCGAGGTCGGGCGCCAGCTGCGGGTCATGGGGAAGTACGCGACCGGTTTCGAGGTGCGGATGATCAACATCGCCTCCAACGGCCCGGTGGTGCTCACCGAACGCATCGACGTCCTCAGCCGCGGCTCGGTCTCGGCCGAGTTCTGGGTGTGCGGCACCTTCGAGGTTCGCGACGGCAAGATCGTGCTCTGGCGCGACTACTTCGACTGGACGACGTTCATCGCGGCCGGCATCAAGGGCGTCGGCCAGGCGGCGTTCGGCGCGATCCGGAAGGCCGTTGGCCGCTGAGCCCTTGTGCAGAATGCACGAGGCACATCGTGCACTGTTCTTGTGACGCCAGTCACAACGAGCCCTACTCTCGAAGACATGCCTCGTGCGTCAGCCGCTCTCCTCGCCCTGCTCCTGACTGCTTCCGCTCTGGTCGCCTCGACCGGCACGGCGCTCGCCGACCCCGAACCACCCGGTGACCAGCCGCTTCCCGGCTACACGATCAACAACCCGCCGGTGGCGCCGATCGCCGTCGGCGGCGAGGCGACCACGGTGCGCCAGGGCGTGCACGAGCACGCCGCGTACGTCCTCGAGGTCCCTGCCGACTGGAACGGCGAGCTGGTGATGTGGGCCCACGGTTACCGCGGGCTCAGCTACACGCTGACACCCGAGACCCCGGGGTTCGGGCTGCGGCGTACGTTCCTCGAGCAGGGCTACGCCTGGGCGGCGTCGAGCTACTCGACCAACGGCTACGACGTGGGTGCCGGGGTGCGCTCGACGCGAGACCTGGCGACGTACGCCTCGGAATTGCTGCCGCGCAAGGCGAGCCGCACCTATGTGACCGGGGTGTCGATGGGCGGGCACGTGATCGGGCGCTCGCTGGAGCAGTATCCGGGCTTCTACGACGGTGCGATGCCGATGTGCGGGCAGCTGGGAGATGTGGAGCTCTTCGACTTCTTCGTCGACTACAACCTCGGTGCGCAGGCGCTCGCGGGGCACGACGCCTACCCCTACGACGCCGACTACCAGAGCGTCGACGTCCCGGTGATCAAGGAGCGGCTCGGGCTCGGCGGCACCCTGACCCCTGAGGGCGAGCAGCTGCGGGCGATGACGATCGAGCGCAGCGGTGGCCCGCGCCCGGGCGCGGCGGCGGCCTTCGGGCAGTGGAAGGACTTCCTCTTCACGCTGCCGTCGGTGGACGACGGCGGCACGCTGGGCTTCAACATCGGCAGGGTGGCGACCAACCAGGACACCGTCTACGCGCCGAGCTCGCCGGTCGACCTGAACACGGAGATCGAGCGGATCGACTCCATCGACCCCGCCGGGCGTTACAGCCACCGGCTCAACGCGCCGTCCCGGATCTCCGGTCGTCCCACCGCCCCGGTGGTGAGCCTGCACAACCTCGGCGACATGTTCGTGCCGTTCTCTCTGGAGCAGATCTACGCGCGTGAGGTGGCCCGCCACCACCGCGACGGTCTGGTCGTGCAGCGGGCGATCCGCTCGGCCGGGCACTGCGAGTTCAGCCCTGCCGAGGCCTCGGCCGCCTGGGGCGACCTCGTCGACTGGGTCGAGCACGGCGACCGTCCGGCGGGCGACGACGTGCTCGACCGAGCAGCCGTCGCCGCACCCGACTACGGCTGCACGTTCACCGATCCCGCGGCGTACGGGACCGGGTCGCGTCGTCTCTACGCGCGCTGCCCCTGACCAGCGTCAGCGGACGACGTCGTAGACGAGCTTGATGATGCCGTTGGCGTAGGTCTCCGACTCGACCAGCTCGAGCCGCTGCTTGTCCTTGTCGGTCTCGCTCCACATCGACTTCCCGGCGCCGAGGACGACGGGGAAGACGAGCAGGTGGTAGCGGTCGATCAGGCCGGCGTCGGAGAGGTTGCGGGCGAGCTCGGCGCTGCCGGCGATCAGGATCGGGCCGCCGTCGCCCTGCTTGAGCTTCTCGACCTCGTCGAACGACCTCAGAATGGTCTGCGAGCCCCAGCCCTCGACCAGGGCGTCGTCGCCGAGGGAGGTCGAGACGACGTACTTCGGGATCTCCTTGACCACCGTGAAGTCCTCGATGTCGGGCCAGATCGGAGCGAAGGCCTCATAGCTGCGCCGGCCGAACATCATCGCGCCGGCCTCCTCCATCTCGCTGCCCTTGATCGCGTAGGCCTCCGGCAGGAACTCGATGTCCTTGTAGGTCCAGCCGCCGCTGCGGTGCTGCTCGTATTCGGAGCCGCCGCCGGGGGAGTCGACGACGCCGTCGATGGACACGAAAGCGGAGTAGATGAGTGTGCGCATGGGGCCGATCCTGCCGTGCGGGTCCCCATACCGCCACAAGTATTTCGTTGCGCATCTCGGTGCGGCACGTGATGGTGAGGCATGACCTTGTACGAGGACCTCGGCGGCGGGCCCGCGCTGCGCCGGCTGAGCGACGCGTTCTACGAAAGGGTGCTGGCCGACGAGCTCCTCGCGCCGGTGTTCGCGAACTTCACGCCCACCCATGTCGAGCGGGTCGCGATCTGGCTCGGCGAGATCTTCGGTGGCCCGGCCGACTTCACCGCCAGGCTCGGCGGCCACCAGGCCCTGCTGAATGTTCACCTCGGCCTCGGGATCCGCGAGGAGCACCGGCAGCGCTGGCTCGAGCTGATGCAGTCCGCGATCGAGGAGGTCCTGGTCGACCGGCCGGACCTGCACAAGACGCTGATGGCCTACTTCGACTGGGGCACCGCCATCGCCAAGGACGTCTCCCAGGAGGCGCCGGGGACCGACCTCGGCGACCCGGGGCCGACGCCCCGCTGGGGCCGCGACGGGCTGGTGAAGGACTAGCCTGGCCGGGTGACCGCTCGACGACGTGCTCAGGAGTTCTGCGAGGCGTACGGCCTCTCGATGCCGATCCTTCAGGCGCCGATGGCGGGTGCCTGTCCGCCCGCGGCGGCGGCCGCGGTCGCCGATGCCGGAGGGATGGGAGCGGCGGGGGTGGTGCTCGACTCGCCGGCGCGGATCGCGGAGTGGGTCGCGGAGTTCCGGTCGATGTCGGCGGGGCCGCTCCAGCTGAACATCTGGATCCCCGACCCGCCCGATGACGACCCCGCCAGGATCTCGGCGGCGGAGGAGTTCCTGGGCCGATTCGGTACGCCGGGCCCCGAGCAGCCGCCGGCGCCGTCGTTCGAGGAGCAGTGCGAGGCGATGCTCGCCGCCCGGCCGAGGGCCGTCTCCTCGATCATGGGGCTCTTCTCGCCGGAGTACGTCGACCGCCTGCACGAGGCCGGGATCGCCTGGTTCGCGTGCGCCACGACCCTGGCCGAGGCGCTGGCCGCCCAAGAGGCTGGTGCCGACGCCATCGTCGCGCAGGGTCTCGAGGCCGGCGGGCACCGAGGGGTCTTCGACCCGGGGACGGCGGAGCGTACGTCCGTGGGGCTCTTCGCGCTGCTGCCGCACATCGTCGACGGGGTCGACCTGCCGGTCATCGCCACCGGCGCGATCGCCGACGGGCGTGCCGTAGCCGCCGCGCTGACCCTCGGTGCGAGCGCCGTTCAGGTCGGCACCGCGCTGCTGCGCTCGCCGGAGACCGGGATCGCCGACGCCTGGGCGGCCTCGCTGGACGGCCTCGCGCCGGAGGACACGGTCGCCACCCGCGCCTACTCCGGCCGCCTCGGCCGCGCCGCCCCGACGCCGTATGTGCGCTCCTGGGACGCGCCGGGTGCGCCGTCGCCCGCGCCCTACCCGCACCAGCGCCGCCTGGTCGCCCGGTGGCGCAAGGGAACGCTCGACCCCGCCGCCGAGGCGCCCTTGGACCGGGCCAACCACTGGGCCGGCCAAGCCGCCGGGCGCGCCGTCCCCGAACCCGCCGGCCAGATCGTCGCACGGATGTGGAGCGAAGCCGAGGAGAACCTGCCGTTGTAGGGATGACCTCGGTGCTTGCGGACTACCATCGAGCGATGGAGTCGGTGACGGGCATCGGTGGGGTCTTCTTCCGCGCACGAGACCCGGAGTCGCTGACGCGCTGGTATGAAACGAACCTCGGCGTCGCGCCTCCGCCCGCGTCCTACGACCAGTCCTCGTGGCGCCAGGAAGCCGGCCCGACCGTGTTCGCCCCGATGGCCGAGGAGTCGCCGCACCTCGCCACCGCGCCGGGCACATGGTCGATCAACTTCCGTGTAGGCGACTTGGACGCGATGGTCGCGCAGCTGCGGGACAACGGTGTCCAGGTGAGCGAGCACGAGGAGAGCTATCCCAACGGCCGGTTCGCGGAGCTCGCTGACCCGGAGGGCAATCCGATTCAGCTCTGGGAGCCCGCGGGGGCGGACTCGGTAGACCAGCTGCCGGACGTGGTCTAGAGCGACGGTGTAGAACGGAAGGCATGAGCGAAACCTGGCCCCAGCGACTGCTCGCGGACGGCTTCGGCCGGATCGCGGAGACCCTTCCCGAGATCATCGACGGACTCTCGGTCGACGACCTGCTGTGGCGTCCCTATGACCGCGCCAACTCGATCGCCTGGATCCTGTGGCACATCGCCCGGATGGAGGACGCCCAGATCGCACCGCTCGCCGGCACCGACGAGGTGTGGGCGCGCGACGGCTGGGTGGAGCGGTTCGCACTGCCGTACGCGCCCGGCGCGATGGGCTATGGGCAGAGCGCCGAGGACGTCGCGGCGTTCCGGCTGGAGGACCCGAAACTGCTGACCGGCTACTACCAGGCCGTCCACGAGGTCACGATCGAGCTTGTCGACTCGTTGAGCGAGGACGACCTCGCCCGTGTCATCGATGCGCGCTGGGACCCGCCTGTGACTCTCGCGGTGCGACTGGTCAGCGTCGTGGACGACGCCGCCCAGCACATCGGCCAGGCGGCGTACGTCAAGGGCTTGCTGGGTCTCCGCTGAGTCAGCGCCCGGGTCAGAGGACGGCGGCGATGGCCTCGTCGACCGTGGCCTCGCCCGAGACCAGCTCCCACTGCTTGCCGACGGTGGCGTCGTCGTCGATCACGGCGGCGATGACCGCGGCCACGTCGGCACGCGGGATGGTGTGGCGGTCGAGCTTCTCGGCCAGCTTCACCCGCCCGGTCGGAGCGTCGTCGGTGAGGCCGCCGGGACGCAGGATGGTCCAGGCGAGGTCGCTGTCGCGCAGGGCGATGTCGGCGTCACGCTTGGCCTCGACGTACGCCTTCCACACATCGCCCGCATCGGCCGGGACCGGCACGTCGACGCTGATCGCCGAGACCTGCACGAAGCGCCGGATGCCGGCGGCCTTGGCGCCCGCGATCGACTTGGTCGAGCCCTCCAGGTCGACGGTGCGCTTGCGCTCGATGTTGCCGTCGGGGCCGCCGCCGGCGGCGAAGACCACCGCGTCGCAGCCCGCGAAGGCGGCGGCGAATCCGTCGGCGTCCTGGTTCTCGATGTCGAGCAGGCCCACCTCGGCCCCGAGAGCTTCGAGCTCATCTCGGTAGCTCTCGCTGCGTACGAGCGCGACTGGGGTGTGGCCCGCGGCCGCGAGGATCGGATGGAGATGCAGGGCGACCTTGCCGTGGCCGCCGACGATGGCGATGCGCATGCCTCCACGATAGGCACACCCACCACTGACAATTGTCACCGTCGGGTCCGGACAATCGGATCTGACGCTTGGGTGCCTCGGAGCGCGAGTCTGGAGACGCCACCCGCGGTGGGTGGTGGAGACGGAGGACACGCATGACGACGATGACGAACGAGACCTCGCAGCGCACCCGGGTCGGGTGGCCGCGGATCGTGGGAACGGCGGCCGCCGCGGCCGTGGCGGCGACCGCCTTGTGGCTGCTGTGGACCGCAGCCGGGGGAGTCGAGCTCGAGGTGAAATCGGGCGCCGGCAGCCAACAGATCGGGATCGAGTCGGTGATCGTCAGCAGCCTGCTGATCGCGCTGGCCGGCGGCGGGCTGCTGCGGTGGTGGCAGGGACGCTCGGAGCGCGGGACGAGGCGGTGGACGATGCTCGCCGTCGGGGTCGCCGTGGTCTCCCTGATCACACCGACCAGCGCGCTCACCGTGGCCGCGGGACTGGGGCTCGCGAGCCTGCACGTCGTCGTGGCCGTTGTGGTCATCGCCGGCCTGCGGCGACGGTAAAGTGACGCGCGTGTCCGGCCTGAGGTGTCACCTTCAGCGCCACGGCGTGGTGCTGGTGTGGCTACCGGTGCTGCTCCTCTTTCCGCTGCTCAACCTCTCCGGCGATGAGTTGGCGGCCGCCGGCCAGGTGGTCCTGGTGCTGGCCCTCGCCGCCACCGCGGTCGCTCTCGTGGTCACCGGCCGGGTCCCGGTTCTGCTGCCCGTCCTCGTCGCCCTGATCGTGCTCGCCGCGATCCAGGGCGAGGGCTGGCAGACGGTCTGGGGAGTGCTGGCCATCGTCTCCCCGGCGGTCCTGCGCGGCTGGCGTCTGCTGGTGGCGATCGTCGCGGCCACGGTCGGCGTCGCGGTCTCGATCGCGGTGATCGAGGGCATCGGCGACGCCTACCTGCTCAGCGTCGGCGGCACCTTCCTCACCGGCGTCACCACGACCTCGTTCCTCCGCCTCATCGAGGCCGTCGAGCAGCTCCGCCGCACCCGCGAGGAGCTGGCCCGGGCGGCGGTCGCCGAGGAGCGTGCCCGGATGTCGCGCGACCTCCACGACCTGCTCGGCCACACGCTGAGCGTGATGGTCGTCAAGGCTGAGGCCGTACGCCGCCTGGCGGCTCGTGACCCCGAGGCAGCCGCCGCGCACGCGGCCGACATCGAGGAGGTCGGGCGTGCCGCACTGGCCGACGTCCGGGCCGCCGTCGACCAGATGAAGACGCTCTCCCTGTCCGACGAGCTCGACGGCGCCCGTCGTGCGCTCGACGCCGCCGGGATCCGTACGTCGGTGACCGCTGCCCCGGCCGAGGTGCCCGACATCGCCGGCCAGGCGCTCGCCTGGGTCGTGCGCGAGGGCGCTACGAACGTACTCCGCCACTCCGGGGCGGCCAGCTGCCGTTTCGAGCTCACCGAAGACGGCGGGGAGTTCCGGCTCGCTGTGGTCGACGATGGGGTCGGTGGTCCGACGGACACAGGTGAGAGGTCGGGCGGGCTCGAGGGCCTGCGGCAGCGGTTGCGTGCGGTCGACGGCCGCCTCGACGTACGCCCTGGGGTCGACGGGTTCCGCCTCGAGGCGAGGGTGCCGGCATCGTGATCCGCATCCTGCTCGCCGAGGACCAGGCGATGATGCGCGGCGCGCTCGCCGTGCTGTTCGGGCTGGAAGACGACCTCGAGGTGGTCGCCCAGGTCGGGACCGGCACCGAGATCGTGCCGACGGCGCTCGAGGTACGCCCCGACGTGGCCCTGCTCGACATCGAGCTGCCCGGGATCAGCGGCCTCGAGGCCGCGCGCGAGCTGCGCGCATCAATCCCGGAGTGCCGGGTGATGATCCTGACGACGTTCTCCCGGCCCGGCTATGTGCGCCAGGCGATGGCCGCGGGCGCCGTGGGCTTCCTGGTCAAGGACGGCCCGGTCGAGGAGCTGGCCGACGCGATCCGCCGAGTGCTCCGCGGCGAGACGGTCCTCGACCCCGGCCTGGCCGCCGCCACGCTCCGTGCCGCCCCGAACCCACTGACCGCGCGCGAGCGCGACGTACTCGCGGCTTCCGAGGACGGGTCGAGCATCGCCGACATCGCCGGCCAGCTCTTCCTCTCGCCGAGCACGGTGCGCAACTATCTCTCCGCGGCCATCGGCAAGACCGGCACCCGCAACAAGACCGAGGCCGCCCTCACCGCTCGCCGCAACGGCTGGCTCGCCTGAGACTGCGCGATCAGGCCGGGGCCGGCGACAACGTCCCGAGCGCGTGCACGAGCGGCGCGAGCTCGGGGATCTCGGCGGCCTCGTCCAGTGCCGTACGCAGCACCTCGTCGTGCAACGGGCGAGCCTTCTTCAGCAGGGCTCGCCCGGCGGGCGTGAGCTCGGTGTAGATCCCGCGGCGGTCGTCGGCGCACAGGATGCGGGTGAGGAGGTCGCGGTTCTCGAGGCGCGTGACCAGCCGGGTCGTGGCCGAGGAGGAGAGGGCCGCCGCGCGCGCCAGCTGCTGCATGCGCATGTGCCAGCCGTCCTGGCGGCTGAGCGCGTCGAGGACGGTGAACTCAACGACCGACAGCCCGTGCTCGCGCTGCAGTGCCTTCTCGAGCGCGGCCTCGATCAGGCCGTGCACGGCTGCCAGCGTGCGCCAGCCCTGCGCGCGGATCTCGACGGCGTCGTCAGCGATTCCCATGGGTCCTCCTTCGTGGACGCCTCCAGCATACCCGAGTTGCGCGGATAGTACGCGCGTGCAACTATAAATACGAAGCGTGTGCAACTACTGCGCACGCGGACTATCGACAGACGCAACCCGTCCATGTTCAGGAGTCATCCATGCCCGTCGCACTGCTAGCCCTCGCGATCGGAGGGTTCGGCATCGGCCTCACCGAGTTCGTCATCATGGGCCTGCTGCCCGAGGTCTCCACCGACTTCGGGGTCAGCGAGACCACCGCCGGCTACCTCATCTCCGGCTACGCGCTCAGCGTCGCGATCGGCGCCGTCGGCCTGACGCTCCTGCTCACTCGCGTGCCCCGCAAGCTCGCCCTGCTCGGCCTGATGGTGCTGTTCATCCTCGGCAACCTGATCTCCGCGATCTCGCCCGACTACGCCACGATGATGATCGGCCGGATCGTCGCGGCCCTGTGCCACGGCGCCTTCTTCGGCATCGGCTCTGTCGTGGCCGCACAGCTGGTCGCCCCGGACCGCAAGGGCCGGGCGATCGCCTTCATGTTCGGCGGCCTCACCCTGGCCAACGTCCTCGGCGTACCTCTCGGCACCCTGCTCGGCCAGGCCGCCGGCTGGCGCTCGACCTTCTGGGCGATCACCGTCATCGGGATCATCGCCTTCATCGGCATCGCCTTCCTGGTCCCGGCCCACACCGGCCGCAGCGAGCAGGCCGCCCCGGCCGTACGCACCGAGCTGGCCGCCTTCGCCAGCCCGCAGGTCTGGCTCTCGATCGCCCTGACCGTTCTCGGCTTCGGCGGCATGTTCGGCGGGTTCACCTACATCGCCTTCACCCTGACCGAGGTCAGCGGCTTCTCCGCGGGCGCGGTCCCGTGGCTGCTCGTCCTCTTCGGCGTCGGCCTCTTCTTCGGCAACATCGTGGGCGCCCGGGCAGCCGACCGAAACGTGGTCAAGACCCTCGGCGTGCTGCTGAGCGCGCTGACCGTCATCCTCGCCGCCTTCGCCCTCGTCGCCACCAGCCAGGTGCTGACCGTCGTCGCCCTCGTCCTGATGGGCGCGGTCGGCTTCGGCACGGTGCCGGCCCTGCAGATGCGGGTGATGGGGTACGCCGACCAGGCCCCCACCCTCGCCTCCGGCGCGAACATCGGCGCCTTCAACCTCGGCAACGCGCTGGGCGCCTGGATCGGCGGCGTGACCCTCGCCGCCGGGTTCGGCTACACCTCGCCGCTGTGGGCGGGCGCCGGAGTCACCGCGCTCGGTCTCCTCGTGCTGCTGGTCGCCGTCCGTGCGCCCGGGGGCGAGCGGCGTACGTCCGTTCCCGTCCCGGCCTGAACGTCGCCCTGTCCGCGATCGACGCCGCCCGATATCTGGGGCAGGTGTTATCGAAGGGTAATCGGCCCGGGGGAGATGTCCGGGCCGGTTGCGGGCATGCTTGGCGCATGCGATTGACCGAGCATGAGCTCACCGTGGCCCTGACCGGGACGGCCAAGACCGTCCTGGCCTCCGGCCGGAGGTTCCGCAAGGGCGGTGCCGACATCGACAAGGTCTGGGAGGAGACCGACCGCTTCCAGCGGTTCAAGCTGCTGGACAGCATCGGCACCCAGATCTTCCCGGTGCTCACCGACCTCCCCGACATCGATGTCCCCGTCGGTGGTCGCCCGAGCTTCCCGGAAGAGCAGATCCGAGAGTCCGTCGAGCGCAACATCGGTGACGACGTCGGCCGGCTCCGCCGCGCGGTCACGGTCAAGGCACGCGTCGCGCTCGTCCAGGCCGCCCTCTCCAACCTGCCGCCCCGGGCCGAAGGCGACCTGCGTCTGGCTGACTGAGCCCGGGGCGCACTGGTCGATCAGGCAGCGTTCCGTTCGCGGCCGAAGGCGAGGGCGGCGAGGGCGAGCGCCCCGACCAGCAGGCCGAAGTCGCGCAGAGCAACGTCGTAGAACTCGCCCATCGAGACGAGGTTGACGATGATCCCGGCCAGCCAGGCAGCGACCAGCAGTGCGCCGTAGCGAGGGATGATCGCGACGGCGATGCCGGCCACGATCTCGATGATGCCGACCGCCAGCATCGCCTGGTGCGCGTTGCCGGGAACGATGTTGTCGATCCAGGGCGCGAGGTAGCGGTCCCAATCGGCGAGAACTTCGGCGAACTTGTCGAGTCCGAATGCGACCGGGGCGATGACGAAGACCGTACGCAGCAGGAAGAAGGCGCGGGCGCTGCCGGAGGATTCGGCGATCGACCTGGTGATCGAGGTCTCGGAGGTGTGGCTGGTCATGAGTGCTCCCTTTCGGAGAGGCGGATGAAGGCGATGCTCGGGACATCCCCGGGTGCCCTTGCTGAATGTGTGTCATCGACTCGTCCGCGTCTTACCGCCGTCCAAGAAGTTCGGCTCACCCGGTAAGAACCTCGCTGCACGCGACACCAACCAGTCATGAAGCTGCAGAAGCGGGACCGCGCGCTGCGCTCGCGCCAGGCCTTCGAGGAGGCGGTGGCGTGGCGTCGGCGAAGCCTGCTCGGCGCCGGCTTTCCGGACGACTTGGCCTCGACGGTGGCCGCGGACGTACGCCTCGACCTGCACGCGCTGCTGCAGCTGGTGGATCGCGGGTGCCCGCCGGAGCTGGCTGTGAGGATCGTGGATCCGTCGCCGGGCGAGGTGGGATCATGAACATCGTGCAGGGTGGCATGGCTGAGATCGGCGTAGCGTCGAACGAGCCCTGGGTGAACGATCTGAACGACCCCGGGCCTCCGGGGCATGTCGCCCAGCGCAGTCTCCATGACCTGCTGCTGCGAGCGACCCGGCATCAGGTGTGGCGCCTGCGGAGCCAGCTGCCTGGTGCGGGGCCGGCGGACCTGGAGGACCTGGCTCAGCAGGCTGCCGACGACGCCTTGGTTGCGGTGCTCGGCAAGCTCGCCACCTTCGAGGGGCGAAGCCGGTTCAGCACCTGGGTCTACAAGTTCGGCGTCCTTCACGCCGGTGTCGCCGTCCGGCGGCAGGCATGGCGGCATCGGGAGGTCGCGCTTCCGGACTCTTTCGACGTCCCGGACGACGGCACCGCTCCCGAGGGATACGTGCAGGCGGATGATCTCTCGCGGGCCGTCCACGCCGCGATCGCCACCGTCCTGACACCCCACCAGCGGCGGGTCACGCTGGCGCTGCTGATCGATCAGGTGCCGATCGACGTGCTCGCCGAGCGGCTCAACACCAACCGCAACGCCCTGTACAAGACACTCCACGACGCCCGCCAGCGACTACGTACGTCCCTGCTGGCGAGCGGCCATCTCGACGAACCGTCCCTGCGGAGCGCGCCATGACCGACAGAAACCGCCGCCTGCCTGCTGCCGCTCTCGACGGCCTGCTGCTCGACACCAACCCCTACTTGTCCTGCGACGACTGCTTCGACCAGCTCGACACCTACGTCGAGCAGCTGCTGGCCGATCCAAGCCACGTGGACCTTCCCATGCAGGTGCATCTGAAGGCCTGCGGCGCCTGCGCCGAAGAGGCTGAGGCACTCATGGACCTGCTCACGTCGTGACCTGATCGTCTCGCCGCGCCGCTGCGGTCCTGCCGATCCTGTATCGACGAAGATGTAGTCATCCTCTTCTCGAGCTCACAAAGGTTGGCCCATGACCCGCTGGTATCCCCTCGCTCCCGCCGACGACGACTTCCTGGGGACCGCGCGCGCGGCCACCACCAAGGTTCTCGATGTCGACGTTCCTGTCGAGACGTTGTGGGAGGCGCTGGCCGCGGACGATGCCGTGGTCTCGTGGGGGCCTGGTGCCACGAAGACGCGGTGGGTCGGCCCACGACCGTACGGCGTCGGCACGGTGCGAGAGGTCACCATGGGCGGTGTGGCCACGGTGCGGGAGAAGTTCTACCGCTGGGACGAGAACCAGCGGATGACCTTCGCGGTCGCCGAGTCGACCCGTCCCGGCATCCGCCGCTTCGCGGAGGACTATGTCGTCGAGTCCACGCCGACCGGCTCCCGGCTCACCTGGACCGTTGCGGTCGAGGTGGCGAAGGGATCCGGACCCACGGCACCCATCGTTCGGGCTCTGCTCTCGGTCGCGGTCGGCTCGATGACCAACGGGTTGAGGAAGAGGCTCGAGCGCAGCTGATGGGTCAGGTCCAGGGGTTGTCCCAGCGGCCGTCGGCCTGCGCCGCCTCGACCTCGGCCAGGCCTGCCGGCCGCATCCGGCCTGCGGCGGTGAGGCGCTCGACCTTGGAGATGTTGAGCCGAGACCACTTCGAGCTCGGGCGCCGGCGGGTGTAGCGCTGCAGGTAGGTCGCCTCATCGCCTCGGCGGCGTACGGCGGAGATCCAGCCGAAGCAGAGGCCGACGTCGACCAGTTCGTCGGAGGAGAGCGAGGCCGGTTCGACGCCCTTGCGGGTCAGCCGCAGCCACACCGCTCGGGTGTCGGGATCGGCGGTCTCGAAGTAGGCCTCGACCTCGGTCACCGAGGGCCGGTCCAGCACCGGCTCGCCATCGATCAACTCCATCTCGCCAATCTACTGATCCGTGGGCGAGGATGTCCCCGTGATCGACGAGCGCCCCATCAAGACCTGGCTGACCGACATGGACGGTGTCCTCGTGCGCGAGGAGGAGCCGATCCCCGGCGCCGGAGAGTTCCTGGCGAAGCTCACCGAGAAGTCGGTGCCGTTCATGGTGCTGACCAACAACTCGATCTACACCCCGCGAGACCTCCGGGTTCGGCTGCTCCGGTCCGGCCTCGACGTGCCCGAGAAGTCGATCTGGACCTCGGCGCTCGCGACCGCACAGTTCCTCGCCGACCAGCGGCCGGACGGCTCTGCGTACGTCGTCGGCGAGGCCGGTCTGACGACCGCGCTGCACTCGGTCGGCTACGTGATGACCGAGAACGACCCCGATTACGTCGTGCTCGGCGAGACCCGCACCTACTCGTTCGAGGCGATCACCCGGGCGATCCGGCTGATCGAGGGCGGCGCGCGGTTCATCGCCACCAACCCCGACCCGAGCGGGCCGAGCCCGCAGGGCACGCTCCCCGCGACCGGCTCCGTCGCCGCGCTGATCAGCGCCGCGACCAACCGCGCCCCCTACTTCATCGGCAAGCCGAACCCGCTGATGATGCGCAGCGCCCTCAACCAGCTCGAGGCTCACTCCGAGACGACCGTGATGATCGGCGACCGGATGGACACCGACATCATCAGCGGCCTCGAGGCCGGGATGCGCACCATCCTCGTCGAGACCGGGTCGACCAGGCCCGAGCAGGTCGAGACCTTCCCGTTCCGGCCGACCCGCGTGGTCGCCTCCATCGCCGACGTACTTCCGCTGCTCGAGTCCTGAACCTGGCCTCTGGATCGGGTCGACCTCCCGATTCATTGGTTTGTGTAAGGAAAGCCCGCTCAGGGCAGCTCCTCGTAGACGCGACTGTGTCGACCGTCACATAGTCGGCGGCGTCCGGGTGATCCGGCCCGGACGAGACCGAGGAGCTACAACTGATGTCTGTCATCGATGACAAGACCGCGGGGTCCGTTCCCCGTTGGCGTTTGATCGGACCTGGCTTGGTCGTCGCGGCGACCGGTGTCGGCGCCGCCGACCTGGTTGCCACCATGATCGCGGGCAGCAAGTACGGCTATGCGCTGCTCTGGGCCGTCGTGCTCGGGTGCCTGATGAAGGTCGCGCTCGTCGAGGGAGCCGGTCGCTACAGCCTGGCGACCGGACGCACGATCTACGAGGGCTGGAGCAGCCTGGGCCGCTGGACCCACGCCTACTTCGGGCCGTACCTCATCATCTGGGGCTTCGTGTACGGCGCTGCCGCCATGTCCGGCACCGGGCTCGCCGCCCACGCCTTGATGCCGGTGCTGTCGGTGAAGGCCTGGGGCATCATCGCCGGGATCTTCGGCCTCGCGCTGGTCTGGTCCGGTCGCTACGGACTGTTCGAGAAGGCGCTCAGCATCATGGTGCTGCTGATGTTCGTCTCGATGGTCGCCGCCGCCGCGCTCACGGTGCCGAACCTGCCCGACCTCGTCGTCGGCCTGGTGCCCCGGGTGCCGGACGGCTCTCTGCTCAACATCCTGAGTGTCGCCGGCGGTGTCGGCGGGACGATCACGCTCGCCGCGTACGGCTACTGGCTGCGCGAGAAGGGCTGGGCGACACCGGCGTTCATGCGGGTGATGCGTATCGACAACTCGGTCGCGTACGTCATGACCGGGATCTTCGTCGTCTCCACGCTCATCGTCGGGGCCGAGCTCCTGTATTCGGCCGGCATCGCGGTCGACACCGGCGACAAGGGCATGCTCGACATCGGGAACGTGCTCGCGGACCGGTACGGCCAGGCCGCCGGTACCGTCTTCCTGATCGGCTTCCTCTCCGCCGCGCTGAGCTCGCTGGTGGGGGTGTGGCACGGGGTCAGCCTCATGTTCGCCGACTTCGCCGGTCACCTGCGGAAAGTCCCCGAGAACGCGCCGGAGCGGCTCGCCGGCGGCATCTGGTACCGCACGTACATCCTGTGGCTGACGTTCCCGCCGATCATCGCCCTGTTCCTGGACCAACCGGTCTACCTGATCCTCGCCTACGGTGTGCTCGGGGCACTCTTCATGCCGTTCCTCGCCATCACGCTCCTGTGGATTCTCAACAGCGACCGGGTGCCGCGCGAGTGGCGCAACCGGATCTACTCCAACGTCGTGATGGGCCTGTGCGCCGCCGTCTTCTTGGCACTGGCGGTGCACCAGGTCCGCGTCGTCATCACAGGCGCGTTCTGATCACCACGCCACGTTAGGTTGATCCCGTGCGGATTCTGGTGGTCGAGGACGACCCGAGCGTCGGGGAGGCGTTGGTGGACGCCTTCCAGGACGTGGGGTGGACCCCGATGCTCTGTGGACGCGGCGACGACGGTCTGCACAAGATCGCCGAGGCCGATCTGGTGGTGCTCGATCTCGGCCTGCCGGACATGGACGGACTCGACTTCCTACGTACGGTGCGGCGGGTCTCCACGGTTCCGGTGCTCGTGCTCACGGCCCGTGACAGCGATGGGTCCGTCGTCCTCGGCCTGCGTGCCGGCGCCGACGACTACCTCGTCAAGCCGGTCGGCAGGGCGGTGCTGCTCGCGCGGATCCACGCGCTGGTTCGGCGGAGCCGGATGGCCTCCGCCGAACCACGGCCGGCCGAGCGCGTGGTCACGTTGGGAGAGCTGAGCGTCGACGTCGCTGCGCGCACCGTTCATCGTGGCGGGGAACCGGTCTCGGTGACGGCGACGGAGTTCGACCTGCTGGCCGCGCTGATCACTCGCACCGGCGAGGCGGTGAGCCGTGACGAGCTGCTGCTCCAGGTATGGGGTACGCCGGCGGTCGGCAAGTCGCGGTCGCTGGACTTCTTCGTGACCGCGCTCCGCAGCAAGCTGGGCCGTGACCTGCCGCTGCAGACGGTGCGCGGCTATGGCTTCCGGCTCGGCTGATCGGTGAGGGTGAGACGACCGTGATGGAGCGCCGGGTACAGCTCGTGGTCGGCCTGCTCCTGCTCGGGACGCTCCTGGCGCTGGCGTTCCCGCTGGCGACCACGCTCGCTGACCGGAGGACCGCCCGGCTCGCGTCCGAACGGGACCGGCAGATGGCGGTGATCGCGGAGGCGGCTGCCTCCGGCCAGCCGGTCACCGAGCTGGTCGATCGCTACCACGACGTCTATGACGAGCCGGTCCTCGTGGTCGATGCCGATGGTCAGGCGCTCACTCTCGCCGGCGACCTCGACACCGGCGCCGCCTCCGTCGAGGCAGCGCTGCGTGTCGGGCTGGTGGGGGTGCCTCCTGTCGCCATGCGCCGGATCCAGCCGTGGACCACTTCGGGCCCGCTGCGCGGAGCGCCGGGCCGCGAGGACGGGGAGGTCAGGGCGTACGCGCTGACCCGGGTCGACACCTCGGCCGCCGCCGCCCAGGTGAGGCGGGACTGGGCGCTCATCGCCGTCGGGGCGTTGGCGCTCCTGTTGCTGGCCGCGGTGCTGACGAGGCGGCTCTCGCGGTGGACCATGCGCCCTGTCCACTCGCTCGAGGCGGCAGCGCGCACGATCACGCACGGGGATCGCAGCGCGGATGTGCTCGCGACCGGCCCGGCGGAGCTTCGCGGTCTGGTCGCAGAGTTCAACCGCATGGGTGCCGCCGTCGACAGGTCCCTGGAGCAGCAGCGTCAGCTGGTCGCCGACGCGTCGCATCAGTTGCGCAACCCGCTGGCGGCGCTGCGCCTGCGGGCTGACGGCCTGGAGTCACATGTGAACAGCACCGGCGAGCGGGCCTATGCGGGTCTGACCAAGGAGCTGGCGCGTCTGGAGACGCTCCTCGACCAGCTGATGTCGCTGGCGCGGGCTCAGGAGGAAGGTGTCGCACGTGCTGGTGGACGCGTCACGGTGGCCAACCAGGTGGTGGGCGCCGTCATCCGCGAGCGCGTCGAAGCCTGGAGGCCGTCCGCGGAAGCGGCGGGGCAGTCATTGGTGATCACGGGAGAGCTGCCCGATGTGGAGGTAGCGGGTGTGCTCGATCAGATCCTCGACGTCCTCATCGACAACGCCATCCGCTATGCCGGCCCGGGCGCCCACGTCGAGGTCTCGGCGACCGAGACCGCCGAGGGGGTCGTCGGCTGGGTCCGTGACGACGGTCCGGGACTCCAACAGGACGAGTGGCACCTGGCCACCGAGCGGTTCTGGCGATCCGGTGACCAGCGGCCGGGGACCGGCCTCGGGCTGGCGATCGCCGAGGAGCTCGCCGGCGCCAACGGTGGCCGCGTACGCCTGCGGCCCGCCGAACCGGTCGGGACGATCGCCGAGTTCTCGCTGCGGGTGGCGTCATGATCTGGCCGGCTGAACCGCTGACGAGGCGGACGCTGGTGCGAACGGTCACCGCCGCCGCCGTTGCACCGACGGTGGCCTCCTTGGCGGGATGCCGCGACACCGAGACGTCATCCGTCACGATCGCGGCGGGCACGGCGTACGGGACCTATGCGGTCTTCGCGGGCCTGCTCGCCGATCAGCTGCGGGCCGTGAGCCCCGAGCTGGAACCGACGGTCATGTCGACCGAGGGCAGTCTCGACAACGTACGTCTCCTCAGAGACGGCAAGGCCGCGCTCGGGCTGGCGCTCGAGGACGGCCTCGACCGGATCGTCGCCGGTATGCCCGAAGCAGAGCGGCCGATGGCGTTGGCGCGCATCTATGAGAACTATCTGCATCTTCTCGTGACCGATGACAGCCCGATCCGCGAGGTCGAGGACCTCCGTGGGCGGCGCGTCGTGCTCGGAGCCTCTGGGTCCGGCGCAGCCGTGACCGCTGTCGTGCTCCTGAAGGCAGCTGGTCTGCGGACCCGTGATCTCACGGTGAGGTACATGGGGCTGACTGCCGGTCTGGACCGGCTGCTCGAGGACGACGTCGACGCCGTGTTCTGGTCCGGTGGGATCCCGACGCCCACGATCAGCAAGGCGGGGCGTCAGCGGCCGCTCCGGATGATCGATCTCGGCGCGCTCGCTGCCCCGATGTCACGGCAGTCGGGCTACCGCTACTCCACCCGGAAGGTGCCGCCGGTCGACTACGGTCCGCGCTCGGGTGGCACGACGATCGGCGTGCCCAACCTGCTGCTGGCGCGCCGCGATCTACCGCACCGGGTGGCGCGAGAGATCGTCGATGTCATGGTCAGCCGAGCGGACCTGCTCATCCCGGACTTCGTCCGAGGGCTTCAGTATCTGGAGCCCGCCACGATGATCCAGACGGGGCGGATCCCCCTGCATCCCGGCGCGCTGTCGGCGTATCGCGACCTGCACGGATGACGTGCCCGCGACCGGCCTTCGGGAATAGCCTGACCGCGGTCGCACGCTGGGGCTGATGTGAACGAGGACCGTCCGTCGTGGGAGATGACGCTCGCCTACCAGGAGCAGCTGGCTGCCGGCTCCGCCGGTGAGGACGTACGCTCCGCCACCTGGTTGCTCGTCGACGACGGCACGGTCGTGCTGACCGCCGCCGGGCAGTCGCATCTGCTCCGTACGGGGGATGCGGCTCTGGTCGGAGGCCAGGTCAGGCACCGGCTGGCGACCCATGACGGGGCCGCGGTGACCCGGGCTGATCTGCGGGCGGTCGCGGTGGCGTACCCGCTCGCCAATCCGCTGGTCGTGCGCGACTTCGTCGGTAGGCACGGCGGGGTGGCGGAGCTGGTGCGGCGCTGCCCGCTGGCGGGGCCGTGCCGTCCGTCGGCGCTGTTCGCGTCGGGCTACGCGTCGCTGCTCGGTGCGGCGATGACGGCCTCATGGCTCGAGGACACCGGGCGCGGGATCGATGGTCCCGCGCCCGTCCTCGACCCGACGGTGGCGAAGGTGCTGTCCGCGCTGATCGCGGATCCGGCACGCGCCTGGTCCGTCGAGGCCATGGCCGAGTCCGTTCACCTGTCGAGGTCGGCGCTGGGGGAGCGGTTCCGGCGCGGTCTGGGGCAGAGCCCCAGCGAGGCGCTGCGGGACGTGCGGATGCGCGCGGCCCGCCACCTGCTGGCCGGCGGTGACCGTCCGGTCGAGCAGGTGGCGTACGCCGTGGGCTACGGGTCGGGCGCGGCGTTCAGCCGGGCCTTCACCGCAGTCCACGGGACCGGGCCGCAGGCGTGGCGGGACGCCTCAACCGCGCGGGACGCGGACCGCGCCGAAGCCCACGGCGGCGATCGCCGCACCGATCGCGCCGATGAGAAGCACGCGCCCGACGCCGTACTGATCGAGGATCGCGCCTCCTAGCGCCGCCCCGAGGGTGATCGCGATCTGGAACGCGGTGACCTGGAGCGCCAGCGCCGACTCGGTGCGCTCGGGCTCGACGCGGGTGACCCACAGCTGCGTGCCGACCGGCACCAAGTTGAATCCGAAGCCCCACACGACCATCGCCAGCGCCATGACCGGCGTGCTCTCGGCGAGGAACGTGAGCACCAGCCCCCCGGCGAGGAGGAGCGGCGCGGCAGTGACGACGGCCCTCAGCCGGTTGGCGAACCGGCCGGCCGCGAGGTTGCCGAAGAGCCCGCCGAGACCCCACAGCGCCAGCATCCACATCTCGTCGCCGGGCGAGGTGGCCGAGATCGCGATCCGGATGAACGGGTACGCCACGAAGTTGCCGAGCACCACCACGACGACCAGGACCACACCGGCGACCAGCCGCGGGTTGCGGAGGGCCTGACGCATCATCGCCAGCCCGGCCCCGGGGTGGGCCGGCACCGGCGGCAGCGCCCGGGCCAGTGCGGCGGCGGAGATCAGGCTCAGCACCGCCGCGGCCGCGAACCCCCAGCGCCAGCCGGGGCCGTCGGCGAGCAGCGATCCCAGCGGCAGGCCGAGGATCGTGGCCACCGTGACGCCCATCGCGATCGCGGTCGAGATGACGTGATCTCGGCCCGGTGACGCGTACGTCCCGACGGCGAACGCGAAGGACCAGTAGCCGGCGATCGCCGCGCCCAGCACGAGCCTGCCGAGGAGGAGGACGATGAAACCGGGGGAGATCGCGACCGCCAGGTTGGCGACGGCCGCGGCGACCAGGAGGCCGACCAGCAAGGTACGCCGGTCCATCCGGGGAAGGATCATGGCGATGGTCGGTGCGGTCGCGGCCCCGGCGATCGCGGTCGCCGCCACCGCGAGCCCGGCCGTCCCCTCGCTGATCCCGAGGTCGCGCGCCATCGTGGGCAGCACGCCCGCGGGCAGGAACTCGCTCGAGACCAGGATCGCGATCCCGGCGGCGAGCGCGACCACCGGCGCCGCTCGGCCTTGGGAGGTGGTCGGGGACGGGGTCGTTTCAGGCGAAGTCGTTGTCACCCTTCGATCGTCGCCGCGATCCGGGCGCTCGCGTTGATCGTCCGTCGCCCGTGCTTGACCGGACGACCGCCATCGCCGGTTTCATCGAGGAGGACCGAAACGGTTACGCCACCGAAATAACCGCTCCTTACGCTCGAAAATGTTCATCTCATCAACATTTGAGCCGGAAGGGGTAGGCCGATGGCCGTGGCACGAAGTGCAGGACAGGTCGGGCCGGTGGACGGCCCGGCGCAGCTGGCCGGCGTGGAGCTGACCGGGCTGCGCGGCGTACGCCTCCTCGACGGCAGCCTCGCCGATCTCGATCTCGCGGCCGGCGAGATCACCGCCGTCCGGGCGGCGGGGGAGGAGCCGGTCGCCGAGCCCGGCACCGGGACCGACGCGAGCGGCTGGCGGCTGATTCCCGCCGCCGGCGAGCCGCACGCGCATCTCGACAAGGCGCTGAGCGCGGAGCAGATCGAGCCGGGCCCGCAGGCCGGGAACGATCTTGTCACCGCGATCGAGCAGTGGCGCTCCCTCGTCCCCACGCTCACCTCCGACGACTTCGCCGACCGCGCCCGGCGGGCGGTCCGCCGCTACGTGGCGAACGGCATCACCACGATCCGTACGCATGCCGACGCGCTCCTCGCGGGCGACCCGTTGCGTGGGGTCGATGCCCTGCTCGGCCTGCGCGAGGAGCTCAGCGGGACGGTCACGCTCCAGGTCTGCCTGCTCGCCGGCCAGGACGTCCCGGACGCGGTGATCGAGGACGCGATCGGGCGCGGGATCGACGTCCTCGGCGGCTGTCCGCACCTGGCCGACGAGCCCGCCAAGGAGACCAGCCGCATCCTGGACCACGCCGAGCGGTCGGGTCTCCCCGTCGATCTGCACACCGACGAGCAGACCACCACCGGCCACCTCGACCTGGCCGACCTCGCCGAGCAGGTCATCGCCCGGGGGATGCAGCAGCGCGTGACCGCCTCCCACTGCGTACGCCTCGGCATGCTCGGCCACGACCGCCGAGGCCCTGTCGTGGACCTGGTGGCGAAGGCGGGGATCGGCATCGTGACGCTCCCGATCACCAACCTCTACCTGCAGGGCCGCGACGCCGACGGGGCGGTGCCGCGTGGTCTCACCGCCATCCGGGCGCTGCTCGAGGCGGGGGTGCCGGTCGCGGCCGGCGCCGACAACCTGCGCGACCCGTTCAACCCGGTCGGCCGGGCCGACCCGTTCGAGACCACCTCGCTCCTGGTCGCCGCCGGTCATCTCCGGCCGGCAGAGGCCCTCGCCGCCGTCACGACGAGCACCCGCACCGTGCTCGGCCTCCCGGACGCGGGCACCGGGGCAGGCAGCCGCGCCGACTTCATGCTCGTCCCCGACGTACCTCTCGACGAGGTCGTCGCCGGCTCCCAGGCCGCCCGCGTCGTCGTCCATGGCGGCCGCGTCCTCGCCGACACCCGCGTCAGCACCGTTCTCGATCTCGATCCCATGCCGAGGTGACATGAACACGACCACCACCGCCACGCTCGCCCTCTCCGGGGTGACGAAGCGATTCCCGACCGGTACGACCGCGCTGACCAGGGTCGACCTGAGCGTCGACGCCGGGGAGTTCGTCTCCGTCGTCGGCCCGTCCGGCTGCGGCAAGTCCACCCTGCTCCGGCTGGCCTCCGGACTCGAGGACGCCACCGTCGGCCGGGTCGACGTCGACGCGGACACCACCAGCTACGTCTTCCAGGACCCCACGCTGCTTGAGTGGCGCAGCGCCCGGAAGAACGTCGAGCTGATCGGTGAGCTGAGCGGGATGCCCAAGGAGCAGCGCCGCCGCGCGGCCCAGGAGGCCCTCGACCTGGTCGGCCTCACCGGCTTCGAGAAGCAGCATCCGCGCCAGCTCTCCGGAGGCATGCGGATGCGGGTCTCGATCGCCCGCGCCCTGGTCGCCGAGCCCGATCTCGCCCTCTTCGACGAGCCGTTCGGCGCACTCGACGAGATCACCCGGCTGGCGATGCAGACGGAGCTGCAGCGGCTCTTCAAGCTGCTGGGCTTCGCCGGTCTCTTCATCACCCACTCCGTGGCCGAGGCCGTCTACCTCTCGACGCGCGTCGTCGTGATGAGCGGCCGGCCGGGCCGGATCGTCGCGGAGATCCCGGTGCCGTGGGAGTTCCCGCGCCCGCCGGAGCTGCGTTTCGAGTCCGACTTCGCCCACCTGGTCGGCCAGGTCTCCGAGGCACTGGAGGAGCACGCATGAGCACCGAGCTGAGTACCGAACTGATCGTCGAGCCGGACGTAGAGCCCGCGACCGAGGCCACACCCGCCGAGCCACCCGCCAGACGTACGTCCCCTGTGCTCGGCCGGCTCCTCGCCAAGGTCGTGCCGATGGTCGCGGCGCTCGCCGGCCTGGCGGCCGTGTGGTACGCCGTGACGTACCTCGTCCTCGGCGAGGACAAGCGGTTCTTGCTGCCACCGCCGCACCAGGTCTTCGCCGAGACGCTGGGGCGACCGGAGATCATGCAGCCGATGCTCGCGGCGCTGTGGCAGTCGGTCATGGTCGCGCTGGCCGGTCTGGTGATCTCGGTGGTCATCGGGATGGCCTGGGCGATGGTGATGGCGCAGACCCGGCTGCTGGAGAAGGTGCTCTATCCCTACGCGGTCATCCTGCAGACGGTCCCGATCCTGGCGCTGACCCCGCTGATCGGGATCTGGATGGGCTACGGCATCGCGGCCCGGATCGTGGTCTGCGTGATCATCGCGGTCTTCCCGATGATCGCCAACACCCTCTTCGGCCTGCAGTCGGCGACGGCGCCGGCGCACGACCTCTTCACCCTCAACCGGGCGACCCGGCTGCAGCGGCTGCTCAAGCTGCAGCTGCCCGCCGCGATGCCGGCGATCTTCACCGGCCTGCGCAACGCCGCCGGGCTCTCGGTCATCGGCGTGATCGTCGGCGACTTCTACTTCCAACAGGGCAGCCCCGGCATCGGCGGCCTGCTCCGCGTCTACACGCTCCGGCTCAGCATGGAGCCGCTCTTCTTGGCGATCATCCTGACCGCCCTCTTCGGTGTCGTCGTCTTCTCGGCCTTCGCCGCTCTCGACCGTGCCGTGATCGGCAAGTGGTACGGCGAGCGCTGACCTCCTCCCCCTCAAGAAACGGACACAGCATGAACCGACCCAGAATCCACCGAGCCGCCGCCCTGGTCGCTCTCTCCACCGTCGTCCCGCTGGCCCTGACCGGCTGCGGGAGCGACTCCGGCACCGCCAACACCGCCACCGCAGGCGAGGTGACGAAGGCGGAGAAGGGCAGCGCGAAGGACCTCTCCGACGTCTGTCCAGCGACCGTCGTGATGCAGCAGGACTGGCAGCCCGAGGCCGAGCACGGCGGCATGTACAGCCTGATCGGCGATGGCTACACCGTCGACACTGACAAGAAGACCGTCACCGGCCCGCTCGTCTCAAGCGGCGTCGACACGGGCGTGAAGATCGAGGTCCGCTCGGGTGGTCCGGCGACCGGGTTCCAGCCTGTCCCCGCGACCATGTACCTCGACAAGGACATCCTGATCGGAGCGGTCAACACCGACGCCGCGATCGCGGCCGCGGAGAAGCAACCGACCGTCGCGCTGGCCTCGCAGCTGACCGTCTCACCGCAGATCCTGATGTGGGACCCGAAGAGCCAGGACGACGCGAGGACCATCGCCGAGGCCGCCGGGGACGGCGACCCGGTCGTCACCGCCGGCGACGTGATCCCGGCGCTGCTCGAGTCGCAGGGGATGATCGAGAAGAAGCAGTCCGACCTCTCCTACGAGGGCACCCCGCAGCGCTTCGTCACCGAGCCCACGATCCTCCAGCAGGGCTTCGCCACCGCCGAGCCCTACATCTACGAGAACGAGATCGGCAGCTGGGCCAAGCCGATCGGCTACCAACTGCTCGCCGAGGTCGGCTACACCATCTACCCCGAGCCGATCGCGGTGCGTGCCGAGGACGTCGAGAAGGAGGCCGACTGCCTCGAGAAGCTCGTCCCGGTGATGCAGCAGGCCGCGATCGACTACCTGGCCGACCCCGATTGGGCCAACGGGATCATCGTCGACATCGTCGAGCGCTACCAGACCGGCTGGACCTACAGCGAGGGCGTCGCCACGTACGCCGCCAAGACGATGACCGACCTCGACCTGGTCCACGACGACCCGAAGTCCGGCGTCTTCGGCCAGATCGACGGTGAGCGGATGAAGGAGGTCGTCGAGACGTTCGCGCCGATCATGAAGCAGGCCGGCACGATCACGTCCGACGACGTCGACCCGGAGTCGCTCTACGACAACCGGTTCATCGACGACTCGATCTCGATGAAGTGATGTCGATGACCATCTCGCAACGTACGTCCCAGGTGACCGCCCTGGTCGCCGACCGCCTCGGCGCGGATCGGGTCGAGACCGACCCGGCCGCGCTGATCAAGCTCTCCTCGGACTGGTCTCGGATGTCGCCGGTGCTCCAGGAGAAGGTGCCGAGCGGCAGGTACGTCGCCGACGCCATCGTCCGGCCGCAGACCGAGCAAGAGGTCGCCGACGTGCTGGCCGTGGCCTACGAGCACGACGTGCCGGTAGTCCCGCGTGGCGCCGGGACCGGCAACTACGGCCAGGCGACCCCGTTCACCGGCGGGATCATCCTCGACCTGCGTGGTCTCGACGCGATCGAGGTGCAGGCCGACGGCAACGTACGCACCGGGGCCGGCGCCCGGATGACCCGGATCGACAAGGTGGCCCGGGCGGCCGGGCGCGACCTGTGGATCTTCCCCTCCACCAAGGGATCCACGATCGGCGGCTTCATCGGTGGCGGCAGCGCCGGCACCGGGACCATCGAGCACGGCACCACCTCCGACGGCTTCGTGGCCGAGCTGACGGTGGCGCCGATGGACGGCAGCGGGCGCCTGATCACGGTGCGAGGCGAGGAGACGCTCCCGTACATCCACGCCTACGGAGTGACCGGCGTGGTGACCTCGATGGTCGTTCGCACCGACCCCGCACGGGACTGGGTGGCGGTCTATGCCGCCTTCGACAGCTGGGACGCGATGGTCTCCGTGCACAGCCGGCTGCTCGACCTGCCGGTGCTGCCGCGGCTGGCCTCGGGCGACGAGCCCGCGCTGGTCCCGACCCTGACCACCAACGTCGAGCTCGACCCGTCCCAGCACAGCCTGCGCGTGATCGCCGAGGCGTCCACGGTCGCCGCGATCGAGTCGCTCGTGGTGGCGGCCGGAGGCAGCGTACGGGCTCGTCTGGAGGACTACGCCGCGACCGATCTGCTCTCCGGGATGTCCTACAACCATCCGGTCTACTTCCTGCAGCGCGCCCACCGCGACCGGAGCTGGTTCCACATGGAGACCGGCGGCGAGCTCTACTGGAGCGACGCCGACCGGGTGCGGCAGATCTACGACGGTCCGGTCTGGCTGCACCTGGAGCTGATGGGGAAGGCCCCGCTGGCGATGGTGGTCGCCGAGTACGTCTCCGAGGAGCAGGTCCTCGCCGGCATCCCGCGCTTCGACGAGATCGGGGTCGGCGTGCACTCGCCGCACCAGTGGTACGTCGACCGCAACGTCGAGCTCGTCACCGCGGTCGCGCGCGAGCGCGACCCGAAGGGGCTGCTCAACCAGGGCAAGCTCACCGACCACGCGCTGGTCGACACCCGCATCAACATCGGAGTCCGCTGATGCCCCGCTTCGCCGACCTCACCGCTCCCGAGATCGCCGCTCTGCCCGAGGACACCGTCGCCGTGCTCGGCCTGGGTGCGATCGAGCAGCACGGTCCGCACCTGCCGGTCTCGACCGACTACGTGATCGCCGCCGAGGCCGCCGAGGCCGCGGTGGCGACGGTCGCCGCGGCGGGCAGCGCGTCCGTGGTGCTGCTGGAGCCGCTGGCCTATACGAAGTCCGACGAGCACTCCTGGTCGCCCGGCACGATCTGGCTCTCCTGGGACACCCTGATGCGGGTCCTCGTCGACATCGGCCGCTCGCTGAGCACCTCCGGCATCACCCGGCTGCTCTTCGTCAACGGGCACGGCGGGAACTCTGCGCTCGGGCAGGTCGCCACCCGCGAGCTGCGCAAGCAGTTCGGGCTGGCGACGTTCTTCGCGCATCTCTCGTTGCCACCCGACCAGGGTGGACGCTCCTCGCGAGATGACGAGCTCGGCCTCGGCATCCACGGCGGCCACGGCGAGACCTCGATGATGCTCCACCTGCGGCCCGAGCTGGTGCACCAGGAGCGAGGTGAGCGGAAGGTGCCCGAGCAGCTGGCCGGCTACCGGCACATCGGCTTCGGCAAGCCGGTCTCCTTCGGCTGGCTCTCCGACGACTTCGGCACCGACGGCTACCTCGGCGACCCGACCACCGCCACCGCCGAGGACGGCAAGGTTCGCTTCGAGGCAGGGGTCGCCACGCTGGCCGAGGTCATCGTGGAGGCCGCCCGCTTCACGCCGTCAGCATGACGCTGCGGATCACCGGGGCGGCCTCGGGCGACCTCTCGGTCGAGGGGCCTGACGACACCCTCGACGCCTCGGGCTGCCTGGTCACGCCGGGTCTGGTCAACGCCCACCATCACCTGCTGCAGACCGCGTTCCGCACGCTGCCCGGCACCCGCGGCGTCCCGATGGCGACCTGGCTGCCCACGATGGCGGCGGCCTACGACCGCGTCGGGGTCGACGCCGAGCTCACCTACGCCGCCGCGCGGGCCGGGCTCGCCGAGTCGCTGCTCTGCGGGGTCACCACCGTGGCCGACCATCACCTGACCTGGCCGGCCTCCCTCACGCCCGAGGAGACGGTGCCCCTGGCGCAGGGGACCGCGCGAGCGGCGGTCGAGCTCGGCGCCCGTCTCGTCTTCGTCCGCGGTGCTGCCCGGGACGACCCCGAGACCGCGGCGCACAGCGCTGACCTGATCGCCGAGGCGCTGGTCGGGGACGCGCCCGGCGGGGTGAGCGCCGACGGCATGCTGCAGGTCGCGGTCGGCCCGGCCGGAGTGCATTCTGACCTGGAACCGACCTTCCGGCTGATGGGGGAGGTGGCTGCCCGGCGCGGGCTGCGGCGGCGTACCCAGGCCAACGAGCAGGTCGACGTCGCCATCGCGGCCGAGCGCTACGGCCGCCGCCCGATCGACCTGCTGGAGGAATGGGGCTGGCTCGCGCCCGACGTGACCCTGGCTCATCTGTGCGACGTGACGCCGGACGAGATCCGGAGGCTGAGCGCGGCCGGGGTCAGTGCCACCCATGCGCCCGGCTGCGACCTGCCGATGGGGTGGGGGATCGCGCCGGTCGCCGCGCTCCGTGAGGCCGGGGTCGAGGTCGGGCTCGGCACCAGCGGTGGCGGCAGCAACGACGCCGGCCACCTGCTCGCCGATGCCCGGCTCGCGATGCAGGTGGCGCCGCTGGTGGGTCCTCCGCTGGCGGCCGCCGACTTGCTCGCGATGGCGACCACCGGCTCCGCGGCCGGTCTCGGCAGGCCGGGGCTGGGGGAGGGCCAGGACCTGTGCATCTGGGACGTCTCCGGGGTCGCCGACGCCGGCGTCCACGACCCGGTCGCCGGGCTGCTGTGGGCCTCGCCCGGGCGGCGTCCGCGGCACGTGGTCGTGGCCGGCCGGGTCGTCGTACGCGATGGGGTGCTCGTCACCGCCGACGAGCGCGAGATCGTCGCGGACCTGGCCCGGTTCAGCGCCCGCGCTGCTCCTTGACCACCAGCAGCCGGAAGAGCTCGCCGTCGGCGCTGGCCCACCGGTGCCGTACGCCGCCGGGGATGTAGACCGAGTCGGCGGTCTCCATGACCTGCTCCTCGCCGTCCAGGTCGATCCGAAGGGTCCCGCCGACCACGTAGACGAACTCATCCTCCTCGTGCTGCCAGTAGTGGTCCCAGGCCGACCTGTCCCCGGTGAACTCCATCGGGATGAACGCGTGATCGGCCCCGGCGACCAGCGCCTGCACGGCGCCGTTGGCCGCCTCCGCGGTGCCGGGGTCGGAGCGGCGTACGACCGACACGGGGCCGGCGGAGGCGCTCTCGACGCTGTCCGCGAGCAGCGCCTGCTGGGTCGTGCCCAGCGTCTCGGCGATCCGGAACAGCGAGGACATCGAGGGACGCGCCATTCCACGCTCGATCTGGCTCAGGAACGGGTGCGACAGGTCGGTCGCCTCGGCGAGCTGGACCAGCGTCATCCCCCGCGCCTTGCGCAGCTCCCGCACGCGGGCGCCCAGCCGCAGCACCGAGCGATCCAGGGACTGTCGCGGGTTCCGAGTCACCTGCTCAACCTAGCCGTCGACGGTGCTCCGCGTTCACCGCGTCACGAGGAACTCACGGATCCGTCGTATGTCGGAAACAACACATCCGTTCCTGCTCCGCGAAACGGAGTTTCGAAATGCTGTCGACAGCGGTAGTAGGTTGATGGCCATGACCGTTCCTCCTGTGGTCAGACAGGAACAGCTCATCGACGAGATCGCCCTCCACCTCGCTGACGAGGTAGAGGGCGACTGGTCCACGTTGGTCTTCAACCACCGCAACCTGTCCATGTTCTTCACCGGCCGCATCGACGTGCACCGACCGGACGGCAGCCTCGCCCACGCCAAGCCACCCGACACCATCCTCGCGCTGACCGACGAGCTCAGGCGGGTGATGTACGAGCCCGCTCGGGGCGCCTGGTTCTCGGCCCGCTGGACCATCGCGAGCGGGGATGGCGAAGGGGAGAAGCACTCGACCAATGTCGTCTTCAACTATGACGACGAGCCGGTCTGGCGCTGGCCGGCCCACCCGGGCCTGTACGCGCTCGACCTCGAGACGTTCCCTCGCGCCGACGACCGGGTCCCGGACTGGCTCCGGCAGAAGGTCAACGGAGCCCGCCGGACGTTGTAGGAAACGGCCATCCTGGACGCATCACAACGGCGCGATCTCGGGGCGTCGCCGGCGGTGTCCACTAGGAAATCGACAAGGAATCCATCAGAAGCCTGTCGGAGTCGAGCGGTCACAGGGGCGGCGCCTGATGAAAGGGTCTGCACCGTGCCACAGGTCTCTCGAATTGCCATCGTCAACCGCGGTGAAGCCGCGATGCGTCTGATCCATGCCGTCCGCGACCTCAACGCGCGGGATACGTCCGAAGGGACGATCCGCACCATTGCGCTGCACACCGACGTCGACGCCGGGTCGGCGTTCGTACGCGAGGCCGACGAGGCCTACTTGCTCGGCGCCGCCGCGGATCGCCCCTACCTCGATCTCGCCGTCCTCGAGCAGGCGCTGGTCGCCTCCGGGGCGGATGCCGCCTGGGTCGGCTGGGGCTTCGTCGCCGAAGACCCGGCTTTCGCCGAGCTGTGCGACCGGCTGGGCGTCACCTTCATCGGCCCCAGCGCCGAGGCCATGCGGAAGCTGGGCGACAAGATCGGCTCGAAGCTGATCGCCGAAGAGGTCGGTGTCCCGGTGGCTCCCTGGAGCCGCGGCGGCGTGAACGACCTCGAGTCGGCACTCACCAGCGCCGAGGAGATCGGCTACCCGCTCATGCTCAAGGCGACCGCCGGTGGCGGCGGTCGCGGCATCCGGAAGGTCACCTCCGGTGCCGAGCTCACCGAGGCGTACCAGCGCACCAGGGACGAGGCAGAGCGGGCGTTCGGCAGCGGCGTCGTCTTCCTCGAGAAGCTGGTCACCGACGCACGCCACGTCGAGGTCCAGGTCATCGCCGACGGTCAAGGCACCGCCTGGGCGATCGGCGTACGCGACTGCTCCGTGCAGCGGCGCAACCAGAAGGTCATCGAGGAGTCGTCCAGCCCGCTGCTGACCGAGGACCAGGCCGCCGAGCTCAAGGCGTCCGCCGAGCGGCTCGCCACGGCCGTGGGCTATGCCGGAGCCGGCACCGTCGAGTTCCTCTACCACCCGGGCGAGAAGACGTTCGCCTTCCTCGAGGTCAACACCCGCCTCCAAGTCGAGCACCCCATCACCGAGGCCGTCACCGGCACCGACCTGGTCGCGCTGCAGATCCAGGTCGCCTCCGGCGTACCGCTCAGCGGCGACCGGCCGCTCGAGCGTGGCCACGCGGTCGAGGCCCGGCTCAACGCCGAGGATCCGGACCGCGACTTCGCGCCCGCTCCGGGCAGGATCAGCCGCCTCGAGTTCCCCGCCGGCCCCGGCATCCGGGTCGACACAGGCGTGGCCGAGGGCGACACCATCCCGGCCGACTTCGACTCGATGATCGCCAAGGTGATCGCCTGGGGCGCCGACCGCGAGCAGGCGCTGGCGCGACTGCGCCGGGCGATGGGCGAGACCACCGTCATCATCGACGGCGGCGCCACCAACAAGAGCTTCATCCTCGACCTCCTCGACCAGCCCGAGGTCACCACCGGCAGCCCCGCCTGGGCTGACACCGGCTGGATCGACCGGGTGCGCGGCGAGGGGCGGCTCCAGGCCGCCCGGCACGCCGGCATCGCGCTCGTCGCCGCCGCGATCGAGGGCTACGACGAGGCCGAGCGCGGAGAGATCGCCCGCATGCTCCAGACGGCCCAGGGCGGCCGGCCCCAGATCCAGCACGACCCTGCCCGCACCATCGAGCTCAAGCTGCGCGGTGCGACGTACGCCCTGACCGTCCGGCAGTCCGGACCCGCCCGCTACCAGGTCACCATCACCGCCGGTGGCGAGCGGCGCACCCTCACCGCCACCCTCGACCGGATCGACGAGGTGCACGGCCGGCTCACTGTCGACGGCCACCGCTACCGGTTGGTGACCGCCACCCACGGCCCCGTCCACCTGGTCGAGGTCGACGACGTGATGCACCGGGTCAGCCGCGACGAGGGCGGCATGGTCCGCGCCCCCGCGCCGGCGCTCGTCGTCTCCACCCCGCTCGCCATCGGCGACGAGGTGGCAGCAGGCCATCCGGTCCTGGTCCTCGAGTCGATGAAGATGGAGACCGCGCTGACCGCGCCGTTCACCGGCCGGGTCAAGGAGCTCCTGGTTCGGGTCGGGAGCCAGGTCGAGACCGCGGCGCCACTGCTGCGCCTCGAGCCGACCGGCGAGGCCGAGGGCGAGGCGACCACTGCCACCCTGGCCGATCTCGATCTGCCCGAGCCCACCACCGAGCGCGGCCGCAGCAACGGTGCGCTGGACGACCTGAGCAGCCTGCTGCTCGGCTACGACGTCGAGGACGATCAGCGCCCGGCGTTGCTCGCCGCTCACCTGGCCTCTCGCTCCAACGGTGCGCTCGCGGACACGCTGCGCACCGAGATGGACCTGCTGTCGCTGTTCACCGACTTCGCCGAGCTCAGCCGCAATCGTCCGGCCGGTGACGAGCCGTCCACGGAGCTGCGCGTGCACAGCTCGCGGGAATACTTCCACACCTACCTGCGCAGCCTCGACCCCGACCGGGGCGCGCTCCCGGACCACTTCCGCGACAAGCTGCTGCGCGTCCTCGCGCACTACGGGGTCTCCGACCTCGAACGTACGCCGGAGCTCGAGCGTGCGGTGTTCCGCATCTTCCTCGCCCAGCAGCATCCTTCCGACGTGGACGTCGCGATCGGGGTGCTGCAGCGCTGGCTCGGCGACCCGCCGCCGGCATCGGAGGACGCCGCTGCGGTCCGCGCGCTGCTCGAGCGGATGGTGCGCGCCACGCAGCGCAGGTTCGCCGTGGTCGGCGATCTGGCCCGCTCGGTCCGGTTCGGCTGGTTCGACCAGCCGCTGGTCGATGACGAGCGTCGCGCGGTGCTGGAGGGCGTACCGGCCGAGGTCGCCGCCCTGACCGACCCGGACGCCCCCGACCGGGCCGCCCGCATCGACGCACTGGCGGCTGTCCCCGAGCCACTGGTCGGCTTCCTCCGGGACCGGCTGGTCGAGGGCATTCCCGAGCGCGAGCCGCTGTTGGAGGTGCTGATCCGGCGGCACTACCGCGACTACCACCTGCACGATCTGACCGTCACCGGCACAGACGATGACGGCGGACGCCCGGTCGCCCACGCCGAGTACGCCACGGACGAGAAGGGCGCGACCCGAGTCGTGTCCACCATCGGCGACGTGACGGAGCTCGCCCAGCCGGACGGCCAGCTCGGTGCGGCCATCACCTCGGCGCTGTCCTCGGACCACGATGACGTCGTCGAGATCTACCTGCGCTGGACCGACGCGCCCGCCGATCCGGACCTCGCCTCGTCCGAGCTCGCCAAGATGCTCGCCGGCCACGAGTTCGCCCGCCGCGCCCGCCGTGTCTCGATCGCGGTCTGCCATGCCGCGCCGCAGCCGATCGACTACTTCACCTACCGCCACCACGCAGACGGCGCACCGCAGACCCCGACCGCCGAGCTGGTCGAGGACAGCCTGGTCCGAGGCATGCACCCGATGGTCGGTCGCAGGCTCAACCTGTGGCGCCTCAGCGAGTTCGACGTCACCAGGCTCGCCGCGCCCGACGACGTACTGCTCTACGAGTGCGTCGCCCGGGCCAACCCGGCCGACCGCCGGCTCGTCGCGGCTGCCCAGGCGCGCCAGCTCGCCGTGGTCCGCGACGACGAGGGCCGCGTGATCGCGCTGCCCCACGTCGAGCGTGCCGTGGAGAACTGCCTCGAGGCGATCCGCCGCGTACGCACCGCCCGAGGCCGCGAGGGCACCAAGCTCGACGTCAACCACGTGTGGGTGACGGTGTGGCCGGTGGTCGAGGCGGATCTCGACCAGATCACCGCGCTCCAGAGCAAGATCACCCCGCTCAGCGAGGGCGCCGGGATCGAGGAGGTGCTCGCGCAGGGCCGCGTGGCCGGGCGGGACGGTGAGGCCCCGACCCCGCTGGCCATCCGCTTCCACGCCAAACCAGGCGCGGGCGTCGTGGCCGACGTCATCGAACCGCCCACCGAGCCGCTCGCCCCGCTGGACGAGTACGCCGCCAAGGTGCTGCGCGCCCGACGCCGCGGCCTCGTCTACCCCTATGAGCTCCAGCGCGCCCTGGCCGGGAGCGGCACGGTCGTCGAGCACGACCTCGACGCCGACGGCGTGCTCGTACCCGTCGACCGTGATCCCGGGCTCAACAGCGCCGGCATCATCGTCGCTGTCGTGACCACCCCGAGCTCTCTCTACCCTGAGGGCATCAGCCGAGTCGTGCTCTGCGGTGACCCGCTCAAGTCGCTCGGCGCGCTCTCGGAGCCCGAGTGCGCCCGGGTGATCGCAGCCATCGATCTCGCCGAGAGGATGCAGATCCCGGTCGAGTGGTTCGCGGTGTCGGCCGGCGCCCGGATCTCGATGGAGAGCGGCACCGAGAACATGGACTGGGTGGCCGCCGCGCTGCGCCGCATCGTTCACTTCACCCAGGACGGCGGCGAGATCAACATCGTCGTCGCCGGGATCAACGTCGGTGCCCAGCCGTACTGGAATGCCGAAGCGACGATGCTGATGCACACCAAGGGCATCCTCGTGATGACCCCGGACAGTGCCATGGTGCTCACCGGAAAGCAGTCGCTCGACTTCTCCGGCGGTGTATCAGCCGAGGACAACCACGGCATCGGCGGCTACGACCGGGTCATGGGCCCGAACGGTCAGGCGCAGTACTGGGTGCCCGACCTGGCCGGTGCCTTCCGGGTACTCATGGCTCACTACGAGCACAGCTACGTGGTTCCCGGCGAGACCGGGCCGCGCCGCGCACCAACAGCCGACCCGATCGACCGCGACGTGTCGTCGTTCCCCCACGCGGGTGACTTCGCAAGCGTCGGCGAGATCTTCTCGGCCGAGCACAACCCCGACCGCAAGCGACCCTTCGACATCCGCACGGTGATGCGGGCGTTGGCCGACGCCGACCACGAGATGCTCGAGCGGTGGGCCGGCATGGCCGACGCCGACACCGCCGTGGTCGTCGACACCCGGATCGGCGGCTACCCGGTCAGCCTGGTCGGCATCGAGTCCAAGCCGGTGCCGCGCGCCGGCTTCCCTCCCACCGACGGTCCGGACACCTACACCGCGGGCACCCTGTTCCCGCGGTCCTCGAAGAAGGTCGCGCGCGCGATCAACGCGGCATCGGGCAACCGGCCGCTGGTGGTGCTCGCCAACCTGTCCGGCTTCGACGGTTCCCCGGAGTCGATGCGCAACCTGCAGCTCGAGTACGGCGCCGAGATCGGCCGCGCGGTCGTCAACTTCCAGGGCCCGATCGTCTTCTGCGTGATCTCCCGCTACCACGGCGGCGCGTTCGTGGTGTTCTCCAAGCACCTGAACCCGTCGATGACGGTGCTCGCCATCGAGGGTTCGTACGCCTCGGTCCTCGGTGGCGCGCCCGCGGCGGCCGTCGTGTTCGCAGCGGAGGTCTCCAAGCGGGCGGCGGCGGACCCACGGGTCGCCGCGCTCGAGGAGCGCATCGACCACGCCGAGGACGGTGAACGCGGGGCGCTCGTCGTCGAGCTGGCCGAGCTCCGTGCTCAGCTGCGGGCGGACAAGATCGCCGAGGTCGCCGCCGAGTTCGACGGCGTCCACGACATCCACCGGGCCGTCGAGGTCGGCTCGGTGGACGAGGTGATCGCGGCGAGCGACCTGCGGCCCAAGGTGGTCGACGTCATCGAACGGGCGCTGGGCAACGGGTGACCGAGCGAGGTCACCCGTTGCCCTAGGTCACCGAGGCGGAGCGCACCGGGGCGGAGCCCGGGGAGGCGGTTGTCTCCCTGGGCCGGCCGGCTCCGACCAGAACCTGGAGAACGACCAGCAGGCCGATCACCAGGGCCAGAGACCACCAGAGTCGGTCCATCGAGACGTTGTTGCCCCAGAGCAGGACCACGGCACCCAGCGCCACCACGGCGACTCGCAGCCAGGCCACGTTGGCGGCGACCCAGCGGCCCGCTCCGCCGACGGGGCCGTCCCCCAAGCGAGCGCCGAGGTTCTCGAGACCCCCGCCAACGGTTGTACGTGCGGTGGTGCCGGACCTGTTGGAGCCGGCGAACCAGCCGGCGACCACGATCACCAGACCGAGCCACAGGACCACCTCCTGGCCGCGTTCGAGGTAGGTGAGCAGGGTGTCGAAGAAGACCCGGCTCGCCGGCCCGAAATCGGTGCCGGAAAGCGCGTTGACGAACATCTGCTGCCCGATGGACAGCACCCACGCCAGCAGCAGGGCGTTGGCCGCCACGACCGCCCCGATCCACACCGCCATCCTCGGGCGGCGGCGGGCCAGCACCAAGGCGGCCAGGAACAGGACTCCGACCACGGGAAGGAGCCACTGGGCCACCGGGTTCGAGAACGCGTAGATCGTGCGCACCTGCCTGAGCTGGGGTGCGTCCATCAGTACGATCTGACGGTCGGTCTCGGGGATGGGCACGTTCTCGACGATGGTCAGACCCCGGGCGACGAGTCGTTCCTTGACCCGTTCGATGACCTCGTCGACGTCGAGCACGACCTCATCGCCCTGGAGCGACACGGCACCGGAGTCGTCGCCGTTCAGGATTCGCTGGAGGGTCTGCTGGGCTCTGGTGTTGGCCAGGACCCAGATGTCGGCGAACTCGTCGGAGGCGATGAACGCACGGACCTCGCGCTCCACCAGGCTGTTGATGGCCGCGGCGAGGGGCCCCACGAGCTGCTCCAGGCGCGGTCTGTCGTCGATCACGCCGGCGAACGCGGTGTTGAGGATCGCCTCGACGTCGACCTGTTGCTGGATCGCCCCGGTGACCCGGGTCGCGATCACGTCCTGCACCTCGGGCGACTCGACCAGAGGACCGACGGTCTCGACGTACCGCTCGGCGTCGTTCAATGTGCGCTGCCCCCAGTAGGCCACCGCAGCCGGCGTGGTCAACAACCCGGCCAGAACCAGGCAGATCACCGCCGCGATCGAGCGGCCCCGTGATGGTCGGTCCGCGGTGGTGGCCACGGGTTCGTCGGTGGGCTCTCGGAGCTCGCGCGTGGTGGGCGCTTCGTTCGACATGGTGGTGTGTCAGCTCAGTTCGTCGTCGGCCATCTGCGCCGATGCCTGTTCGATCCCGACTCCGATCGCCAGGACGATGCGGCTCGTCGCAGCTGCGACCCGCGACGTACCGACGATGGGTGCGATCGCCGCGAGCACACCGCGGACATCCTCGGCGTCGAGACCGACCTCATCTGCGATCGCGAGGTTCAAGGCGTACGAGACGGCCGGAGCGTCGCTCGCGACGAGCGCCGCGAGTCGGACGAGCGCGATGGCCTGTACGTCGAGGTTCGATGCCTCCACGGATTCGGCCGTCATGTTGGCGAGCAGGTCGAGGACGGGGGTGTCGGATGCGGTCATCTCTGACATGGCATTCCTTCGGTGGTCGTGGGAGTGGCTTCGAACGAGGCCACGCCCAAGGCTGGCTGGCGGGTCGGCCCGAGACATCACCCGAAGCGGACGAACCGATGTCCAGGTCAGCGGGTGATGTCGCGACCGTGCACCGTCAGCGCCCAGATGACGAAGACGTCGACCGCGATGATCAGCATCGCCCAGAACGGGGAGTAGGGGATGAACGCGAAGTTGGCGAAGGCACTCAGCGTGGCCAGGACGACCCCGATCGTTCGACCCCAGACCATGCCGTTGAGCACAGCGAAGCCCGCCAACACCACGAGCAGTCCCAGCAGCAGGTGGATCCAGCCCCAGCCGGTGGCGTCGAGCTCGAGCAGGTAGTTGGGGGTCTTGACGTAGAAATCGTTCTCGAAGAGTGCGACCAGGCCGGCGAAGGCCTGGAAGCCGCCGGCCACGATCATCATCACACCGGCGAACACGATGAAGCCGGTCGCCAAACCGCTGGGCGGCGGTTCAGGCGCCTGCCAGGTGGTCTCCTCGGTCGGTGGGGTCTGTTCGGTCATGACGGAGCGCTCCTCGGGCCTGCCGGCCGCTCACGTGGGATCGATGTCGGCCGGGAAGTAAAAACGGACGATCTCAATCTGGCCGTCCGGACCCGGTGGCGAATCACTCTCTTTGTATGAAACGTGAGGGCGTCAGGGCTGCGGTTCGAGGCCCTGAGGGCGCCTGCTCGATCCCAAGGTTGGCGGGACGGTCTGCCCGAACAGGAGGAGTCGGCGAACAAGCACGCGCCGACGCCGAGGGGACTACGTGTCTGGATCTCCGAACAAGACCTCGGCCGAGACACCCCATGCCATTGCCATCGCGACCATCGCTTCGACCGGCTGAAAGCTCTCGTCATCGACGTCCGGCTCACCTGATCGGTCTCGCGTCATTTCACCCTCCGAATGCCACGGCGGTTCACGCCTGACTGCGCCTGCTCACTTCAGCGATCGCACTCCAGTCGTAGTTCTTGAGCTCTGCGTCGGCGACGGCTTCATCGAAGACCTCGACAAGTGCGGGCAGGGTGGCGGGCCGGAAGCCGACCGACTCTGCGACGCGTTGGGCGAGCCCGAGGTCCTTTCGGCCCAGCTCCATCCGGAATCCCGGCGGTGAGTAGTCCCTTCGCGCAATGAGCTTGCCGTACCCGTCGTATACGACCCCGCTGAACAAGGTGCTGGCCAGCAGTTCGGTGATCTGCTCCGGGTCCACGCCCAGACGTTCGGTCATCGTGACTGACTCTGCGATCGCCTGGAGGGCGTGAACGATGTTGTAGTTGACGACGACCTTCACCGCATTGGCGACGGAGGGCTGGTCCCCGAGTCGCCAGACCCGCTTCCCCATGGCCAGCAGCTGAGGCTCGATCGTGTCGAGGGCATCAGGTGGGCCGGCGGCGAGGATGTTCAGCTCCCCGGCCGCCGCGACGTTCGGTCGCCCGAGCACGGGCGCGGCGACGAACGTCGCGCCGACGCTCAGGAAGCGCTTCTGAAGAGCATCTGACATGGCAGGGCTGATCGATGCCATCGAGACATGGATCCGACCTCGTGCCGCCTCGACCTGATCGGAGGAGAGCACGGTGTCGATGGCTTCGTCGTTGGCCAACATGGAGAAGGAGACGTCGCAGGCGAGTGCTTCCGCGGGCTCGTGTACGACGCGCGCACCCGCTTCGGCCAGCGGATCGAGCGGACCGCTCGATCTGTTCCAGACCAAGACATCGTGGCCGGCGCCGACGAGGCGCATCACCATGGCAGAGCCCATGGACCCTGCGCCCAGGAATCCGATGGTGCTCATGCTTCGCCGCGTCCCCAGGTCGTGTTGCGGTGGGACTGCGCGTCGCGGTTCAGGTTCAGCGGCCCGTCGATCGTGAAGTACTGCCGGCCCGCGACGATCAGTTCCTCGGCGGGGAACTTGGTGATGACCTCGCAGCCGTCGGCGGTGACGACGACCTCTTCCTCGATGCGTGCCGCGCCCCAACCGTCAGCCGATGGCCAGTAGGTCTCGAGTGCGAAGACCATGCCCTCCTCGAGGATCTCCGGGTGGTCGAAGGAGGTCAGGCGCGAGAAGATCGGCTTCTCCCAGATGGAGAGACCGACACCGTGCCCGTACTGGAGCGCGAAGGCGGCCATCTCGTCGGGGAACCCGAACTCCTCCGCCTTGGGCCAGACGGAGACGACGTCGGCGGTCGTGGCGCCGGGCTTCACCAGGGCGATCGCTCGATCCATGTATTCGCGTGCGCGGGCATAGGCGTCGTGCTGAGCCTGCGATGCCGACCCGACGGCGAAGGTGCGGTAGTAGCACGTTCGATAGCCGTTGAAGCTGTGGAGGATATCGAAGAACGCCGGATCGCCGGGCCGGATCAGCCGATCGGAGAACACGTGGGGGTGGGGAGCGCAGCGTTCACCGGAGATCGCGTTGACGCCTTCGACGTACTCGGAGCCGAGGTCGTAGAGCGTCTTCGCCACCAGGCCGACAGCCTCGTTCTCCCGGATACCGGGGCGCAGGAACCGGTGGAGCTCTTCGTAGGCGGCGTCCACCATGGACGCGGCCTGGGTCAGCAGACGAATCTCGTCGTTCGTCTTGATCCGGCGCGCCTCCATGAACACCTGCTGGCCGTCGACGACGTCGATGCCTTCGCGCTGCAAGGCGAAGAGGATGGGAAGTTCGACGACGTCGACACCCAGCGGCTCGTTCGCCAGGCCGAACTTCTCGAGCTCGCGCTTGATCTTCTTCGCCACGTCGCCGGCGAGGTCGGCATCGGGTGGGAAGGCGCCCCGTAGCGTCGAGATGCCCGCTCGGGCACCGCTCTCCATGCGAGGTCGTTTCGCACCCTCGTGCGGCGCATGGGGATCGGCGTCGGCCTCGGCGGTGGTGACGTCGAGCCAAGGGTTGTACAGCGCATGATGCTTGGCCGCGGAGCCGAAGTCCCACACGATCGGATCGGTCCTGCGCGTCACGAGAGCGAAGCGGATCAGCTTGTCCATCGCCCAGGTTCCGATGTGAGTCCCGCTCATGTAGCGGATGTTCGAGAAGTCGAAGGCCAGCACCGCCCCGAGCGAGGAGCGCTCGAGCTCCGCATGCAGCCGAGCCAGCCGCTCATCACGAAGCCGGGCCATGTCGACCCGCTCTTCCCAATCGACAGCATTGGTCCCGGTGGTCCCGGTCACCTTCATTGGTTCCTCCTGACGTGGGCCGGCGCCATGCATGACGGCCGAGTGTGCAGTGTAACTTAACAGAAACGTTTGAAGGTGTGAAAGGAGCTGCGCGGCATTTGGGTGGGTCATCCGGGCCGGAAGCCGCTCAGGCCTGGTGATAACCGTTGTTTCGGAGGTCAGGTCCTCGGCGGTTCAACGTAAATGTTGGGATGGCGGTGTTCAGTAATGCTTGACAGACTTCGAATTGCTCTGTCACGCTGTGGCACACAACACAGCAGGATCGGCGTACTCGCATTTGAGGAGTCTTCACATGGCAGAGCCAGACATCCGGCCGGAGATCGCGGCCATCATCGACCGCATCGACGAGCTGCGCCCGATGCTCATGGAGCGTGCGCAGGAAGGGGAAGAGCTCCGCAGGATCCCCGAGGATGTGTTCCAAGCAGTCGCCGCGACCGGGGCGTTCGGTATCTCGGCGCCGACGAAGTTCGGCGGCCTTGCAGCGAACACGCGGGAGTGTCACGCCGTGGCGCGCGCGATTGCCCGCGGTGACGGAGCGATCTCCTGGGTCACCGGGATTCTCGATTCGGGGGCGTGGGTGCTGAGCCTCATGGACGAGCGGGCGCAGAAGGACGTCTGGGGCGCCGAGGGCGGGCTCGACTCGTTCATCTCGATCGTTCTCGCGACGACCTCGGAGTCAGAGCGAGTCGACGGCGGATATCGCGTGACCGGACGTTGGGGGTACGGCACCGGCAGCCAGCATGCGACCTGGTCGCTGCTCGGCATCCCGCTCAAGAACGAGCAGGGCCAGGTCGTCGACGCTGGACTGGCGCTCGTCCCGACCTCCGAACTGAGCGTGCAGGACAACTGGTACGTCGCCGGGATGAAGGCGACGGGCAGCGTCATGCAGGTCGCCGAGGACATCTTCGTTCCCGAGCACAGGATTCTTCCCCTGGCTGCCGCCGTCGAGGGCGGATACGTGGGGGACAACGCCGAACAGACCTATCAGACGGTGTTCGTTCCGTCGCTCTTCATGAAGCTCGTCGGCCCGCACCTCGGGATGGGGCGTGCCGCGCTCGACTATGTGATCGCCAAGGCGGAGACCAAGGCCATCGCCTACACCGGGTACGAGAAGCAGGCGGACTCGGCGGCGTTCCAGATCGCGATCGCCAAAGCTGCTGTGCAGCTCAATGCAGCCGAGCTGGTAGCCGCCCAGGTGGCCGATGAGATCTATGACGCGGCGGCGCGGGACTACTACGCGCCGTACGCCGAGCGCATCGAGATGCGCGCAAAGGCCGGCTGGATCGTCGAGTGCATCACCAACCTGATCAACGACCTCGTCACCGCACACGGATCGGCAGGCTTCGCCGACACCGCTCTGATCCAGCGAGTGTGGCGCAACCAGGCGACCGCCGCCCGACACGGGCACACATTGAGCATCAGCGGCTACGAGGCATTCGGCAAGGCGCTCTTCGGACGTGAGGAAGACGCCCGTTTCGTTCTGCCCGTCGTGTGACGGATCGATGAGGGGAAGTTGTGATCATGACCGTGGCATCAGAACCGAGAGTTTCGGCCGACGAGTTCAAGCGCGCGTTCAGACTCCATCCCGCCGGCGTCGCCATCGTGACGGCGGACGCCGGAGACGGACCGGTCGCGATGACGGTGAGTTCCCTTTTCTCGGTATCTGTCGATCCGCCGACGCTGGTGTTCTCCGCCTCAGCCATGGCGTCCAGCACACCCACCATCCAGCGTGCGGAGACCGTTGTGGCGCACATGGTGGCGTCGGACAACGTCGACCTCGCAAAGCTCTGCGCCACGAGCGGGTCTGTGCGGTTCGGCGACGAGGTCGGATCGAGCCGGCTTCCGACCGGTGAGCCGTACTACCCGGGTGCCAACGCTTGGCTTCGCGGACGCGTCGTGAACCGAATCGACGTACACGGGTCGGTGCTCATCGTGGTCGAGGTGTTGGAGGCGGCGTCACGCGACGGCTCTGCGGAAACAGACGCCTTGCCGTTGGTCTACCACGGCCGACGGTGGTTCGCGATCGACGATGAGGCGCTGCTGCGAGAGAAGGTCTTCCCCTATCACGCCATCTACGGTCGCATCGAAGACGACGAACTGTCTTAGCCGGCCACGACAAAACACTGAACATCGAAGGAGATCCACGAACATGCCTCATGAGCGACTCACTCACACACCCGCCCCGGTCGTGCCCGGTATTTCGGACAGTGTCAGGGTCAAGGCCGGCGAACTGCTGTTCATCTCCGGTCAGGTCGGGTTCGAGGAGGACGGGTCCGTCCCGGAGAGTTTCGAGCGGGCGATCGAACTGACCTACGCGGAGCTGGAGCGTGCCCTGAAGGCGGGCGGTGCCTCCTACGAGGACCTGGTCCGCGTCAACGTCTACATCACCCACCTGGACCAGGAGAAGCTCGCTGTCTGGCGCCGCACGCGCGACTCGATCGTGCAGATCCCGGAACCCTCGGCCAGCACGGTCATCGGCGTCCACTCCCTGTACAACGGTGCGACGATCGAGATCGACGCCATTGCAGCGGTGTGACTCCGAGGCGCGCGGAGTCTTCGAGGCGACCCATCGGCACACTGGACCACGGATAGAATGCGACGCCGACCAAGGGTGTGCCGATGGTCGCCGCAAACTGAGAGGATGGAGCAATGCCGGACGGTCTCGGTACGCGGCTACGTGAAGCACGACAGCAGCGCGGATTATCACTGCGCTCGCTCGCCAACGCCGTCGGAGTATCGGCCAGCCTGGTGTCGCAGGTCGAGATGGGCAAGACGCAGCCCTCCGTCGCCACTCTCTACGCCATGGCCAACCATCTAGGCGTCTCCCTCGACGGGCTGGTCGGCCGCGAGACCAACGCCGAACAGCTCCCGGGTATCAACGGCTCGTCTTCGTTCGGTCGGGAGGTGCAGCGTGCGACCGACAACCCCGCCATCGAGATGGAGAACGGGGTTCGCTGGGAGCGGCTCGCCTCCGAACCGGGCGGCCCCGCTGAACCGATCCTGGTCACCTACGAGCCCGGTGGAAGCAGCTCGATCGAGGGCAAGCTGATGCGGCACGCCGGGATCGAGTACGCCTACCTCCTCGAGGGTGCGCTCGTCCTGCAGCTCGAGTTCGACGAGATCACCCTTTCCGCAGGCGACTCGCTGTGCTTCGACTCCGAACGCCCACACATGTACGCCAACCGAGGCGACGTTCCCGCGCGCGGGATCTGGTTCGTTGCGCAGCGACATGATGAGAGCGGGCATTCGCCCGTTGTTTCTCCTCGCTCCGTCCGCAGCACGCCGGCTTCGGCTGTGGATGTCTTGCGATCGATCGATCAACTGGATTGACCGGCACCCGATGAGCGCCGGATCCGCTTTGTGGATCCGGCGCTCATCCGCGCGTCGTCATGCGGGTCGGTCGGTCAGGCTTTCCACACCGTCTTGAGGTTGGTGAACTCGCGGATGCCGACCGCCGCGAGCTCGCGACCGAAGCCCGAGTCCTTGATGCCACCGAATGGCAGCTCGGGGTAGGACACCGTCATGCCATTGACGAACACCGCGCCCGCCTCGAGAGCATCGATGAACCAGTCCTGCTCGGCGGCGTCGGCGGTCCACACGGCGCTCGAAAGTCCGAACGTCGTCTGGTTCGCGATGCGCACCGCTTCCTCACGGTCGGCGACGCGGTACAGCGACGCCACGGGACCGAACGCCTCTTCACGTACGAGGCGGGCTTCGTCGGGCAGCTGGTCGATGACGGTGGGCTCGTAGAACCAGCCGGGGCGCTCGGGCGCTCGCCCGCCCGTCAGCACCCGGGCGCCGCGCGCGACCGCATCGTCCACGAGCTCGGCGATCTCGTCGCGTCCGTTCGAGGTGGCGAGCGGGCCGATCTGGACGGACTCGTCGAACGGATCGCCCAGCTTCAGGCTGGCCATCTTCTCGACGAAGATCCGCGCAAACGCGTCGTAGACGTCGGCGTGCACGATGAACCGTTTGGCCGCGATGCACGACTGACCGTTGTTCAGTGTCCGCGCGTTGACCGCCGTCGCGGCAGCCGCCTCCAGGTCGGCGCTCGGCATCACGATGAACGGGTCGGACCCGCCGAGCTCCAGTACGACCTTCTTGATCTCTCGGCCTGCCGTCGCGGCGACCGCGCGGCCGGCCGGTTCCGAGCCGGTCAGCGTGACGGCCTTGATCCGGTCGTCGACGATGACGGGCTCGACCTCGCGTGAACCGATCAGGAGAGCGCGGAACGAGCCGGTGGGAAAGCCCGCCTTGTCGAAAAGGTCATCCAGATACATGGCCGACTGCGGAACGTTGGAAGCGTGCTTGAGCAGTCCCGCGTTGCCGGCCATCAGGGCAGGCGCCGCGAATCGGATGACCTGCCAGAACGGGTAGTTCCACGGCATCACAGCCAGGACCACACCCAGTGGCTGGTAACGCGTGTGCGCCGACGATGCGCCCACGACCGACGGGTCGGCCAGCGGTTCATCGGCGAGGAAGTGCTCGGCGTTGTCCGCGTAGAAGCGCATGGCCTTCACACACTTGAGAACCTCGGCGCGTGCCTGCGCGAGCGGCTTGCCCATCTCCAGCGTCAGAACTCGGGCGCCATTGTCGACATCGGCTTCGAGCAGGGCCGCCGCGGTGTGCATCCACTGCGCGCGTTCGGCATAGGTGGTGCCACGTAGCGCCTGTGCCGCGGCGTGAGTTTCGGCGATGCGCCGCTCGACCTCGTCAGCACCGTGTGGCTCGAACTCCTGCACGGTCTCGCCGGTGGTGGGATTGACAGTTGATATCGACATACCTGTTCTCCTTGGTAGGGGTGCCGCGGTTGTTCCGGTGGAAAGTGGTCAGTTCTCGAAGATCTCGGGGTGACGCTCGAGCCCCATCCGCGTACGGCGGATATGGCGATGGAGCACCTCTTCGGCTTCGTCGGTGTCGCGCCGCCTGATCGCGGCGACGAGCATGTGGTGGTCCAGGTGCACTGCGGTGTCCTCGTCATCGGCCCGCACCGCGCCGGTGAACGCGCGTCGATAGTGGTGGGTTCGATTCCATAGCCGTACGACGGTCGTTCGCAGCATGGTGGTCTCGGCCGCTGCGTAGGTGGTCATGTGGAAGGTGCGGTCGAGTGCCAGGAACTCCTCGACGTCGGCGGCACGTTCCATCTGGTGGGCGAGGTCGCTCAGGTTTGTGATGTCGACGTCGGTTAGCAGCGGGACGTTCATGCTCAACAGCAACGGTTCGAGCCGCTCGCGGACCCGGTACAGCTCCTCGCACTCTGCGAGGTTGAGCCGCGAGACCCAGGCTCCGGCGTTCGCGACCCGGGTGATGAGCCCCTCGGATTCCAGGATGCGCAGGGCCTCGCGCACGGGCGCCCGGCTCGCGGCGTACTGGCTGGCGATGTCCTCCTGGCGGATCCGGGTTCCGGGCGGGAACGCGCCGTCGATGATCGCTTCACGAAGACGGTCAGCGACGCGCGCTCCCGCTGCGCCGTGACCGAGATTGGTGTCGGGCGTCGAACTTGCCGCGTGAGCGTCCGTGGCTCCCGTTGGGTCGATGGTCATGCGATTCACTCTGCCGGATGGGCCGGATGCCACAACATCGCACCCGAAGTGTCTTGAAGGGCGGCTGTGGTCTCGTACGCCTTGCCGGTAGGAAAGCTGACCAACTCGAACTGCATCCCCCAGGGCGCGCGGAAGTAGACCCAGTGTTGGCCCGCCGACGCGCCGCCTGATTGCACCGGCTCGCCCATCACCTCGACACCTCGCGTACGCAAGTACGAGACGGCGCTGTCCATGTCTTCGACGTAGAACGCCAGGTGGTGCCCGCCGATGTCGCTGTTGCGGGGTTGCGCCGCCTGTTCGTCTGCGGCGTCGTACTGGAACACCTCGAAGTTCGAGCCGTTCCCGAGCCGGTAGAACCGGATCTCGCTGATGACAGAACGCGGGTGGACACCGAGCTGCCGCGTCATCCAGTCGTCGTCGGCGCGTTTGGCGCCCAACGTGTAGATCCGTACGGCGCCCAGGACGTCGACCAGAAAGCGCTCCGCAGCGTCAATGTCCGGCACCGTGAACCCGATGTGGTCGGTTCCGCGGATTCCAGGGATGGGCATCTGGGCCTGCCTCCTTCACATGCACTAGATAGCCAGATTGGAGCCATTCTGTGAGTTCTGAGGCGAAAAGTCCAGGCATGAAGCGCGCTTAGGGCTTGTATTGGATCCGATTTGAGGCTTAGGGTCGCTCGCTAAGAAGCCCAGATACGGAGGTGGCCAGGTGCCGAGACGGAAACGACTGCAGACCGGAGTCGATTGGATCCAGCTGGAGACGACTGCGGCCGACTGGAAGGCTGCCGATCCATCGCTGTTGCGCACGATGCTGGGTCAGCTGCATCTGGTTCGTGCCTTCGAGGAGTCGGCGCTGGAGCTCGCGGGGGAGGGTCTGCTGCATGGGCCGGCTCACTCAAGCATCGGTCAGGAGGGTGGCGCAGTCGGCTCGATCGTGGGCCTTCGCTCCAGTGACGCCGTGAACGGCTCGCACCGTGGGCACCACCAGTTCCTGGCGAAGGTGATCGGACACGTGTCCCAAGGCACGCTCGATCTCGACGAGCTGGTGTCGCCCGAGCTGCAGGCCGTGCTGCAGCGGACGCTCGCAGAGATCCTCGGGCTCGCGCAGGGCTTCTCTGGTGGCCGCGGCGGCTCGATGCACCTGCAGTGGCTCGAGGCCGGAGCGCTCGGCACGAACGCGATCGTCGCTGGAGGCACGCCTTTCGCGACAGGCAACGCCTGGGCGCAGAAGCACAGCGGCACGACGGACCTCACGATCAACTACTTCGGCGACGGTGCTGCCCAGATAGGCTCGGCCCTGGAGTCGTTCAACCTCGCCGCGGCGTGGAAGCTGCCGGTCGCCTACTTCATCGAGAACAACTTCTACGCGGTCTCGACGCACGCTGACGAGGCCAGCGCCGACTCGCGTTTCTCGGTGCGAGGCCAAGGTTTCGCCATCCCATCGTGGCGGGTGGACGGTATGGATCCGCTAGCCGTGCACCTGGCGATGCAGGAGGCTGCCGAGGGCATGCGCGCCGGTGAGGGGCCCGCGATCATCGAGGCGGAGGTGTACCGCTTCTTCCACCAGAACGGACCGTTCCCGGGTAGCGCCTTCGGCTATCGGAGCAAGGCCGAGGAGGCCGAGTGGAGGGCACGCGACCCGCTCGACCGCATGGCGACCGAGCTCGGCAAGCTCGACCTGATCGACGAGAAGAGTGTCGCCGGCGTACGCGAGCAGGCTCAGGCCGCGCTCGCCGCCGCGGTGCGGGAACTCGTGGAACCCGACCCTGATGACCAAGGCAAGCGCCGCATCAAACCCGCTCTGTGGCCTGACCCGGCGGTCGTCGACAACGGCATCCGCTCCGACGGTTCCGAGCTTGCAGGCTGGACCGAGCTCGATCCGGCCTGCTACGACGGGCCGTGGCAGAAGGTGAAGTTCGTTGATGCCGTGGCGGGCACTCTGGACCGTCGGATGGAGCAGGACGAGCGCATCATCGTGCTGGGGGAGGACGTACACCGGCTGAACGGTGGCACCAACGGCGCGACCAAGGGACTCACGAAGAAGTACGGCGAGGACCGTGTGATCGGCACGCCGATCAGCGAGAACGGGTTCTTCGGTCTGGCGGGCGGCGTTGCCCTCGACGGCCGGTTCCGCCCGGTCGTGGAGTTCATGTACCCGGACTTCATGTGGGTTGCCGCCGACCAGGTGTTCAATCAGGTCGGCAAGGTTCGACACATGTTCGGCGACAACAATCGCATGCCGCTGGTGCTGCGCACCAAGGTCGCCATGGGATCCGGCTACGGATCGCAGCACCTGATGGATCCGGCGGGCATCTTCGCCACGGCGGCCGGCTGGCGCATCGTCGCCGCCTCGAATGCATCCGACTACCGAGGCCTCCTCAACGCCGCCCTGGCGCTCGAGGATCCGGTGCTCGTCATCGAGCATGTCGACCTCTACGGGCAGGCCGACCGCTTGCCCGAAGACGACGCCGACTACATCATCCCGCCAGGTTCAGCCGCCGTGCGTCGGACGGGCTCCGACGTCACCGTGCTCACCTATCTCACGATGGTTCAGCACTCGCTCGAGGCGATCGAGCAGACCGGCATCGATGCAGACCTGATCGACCTGCGGTGGCTCGACCGTGCCTCGTTCGACTGGGACACGGTCGGCGATAGCATCCGCAAGACAAACCGAGTGTTGATCGTGGAGCAGGGCGCCCGCGGCACGTCGTACGGCGGCTGGCTCGCGGATGAGCTGCAACGGCGCTTCTTCGACTGGCTCGACCACCCCATCGAGCGTGTCACCGGCGGCGAAGCGTCGCCGTCGATCTCCAAGGTGCTCGAGCGCGCCGCAATCGCGAAGACCGAAGAGGTCGTCGTCGCCCTGGAGCGCATGCGCGCGGAGTGGGGAGGCGCCTGATGGCCACCGTGATCCGCATGCCACAACTGGCTGCCGGCGGCGAGTCGGCTGCTGTTCAGGCCTGGCTCGTCGAGCCCGGAGACGCTGTCGACGCCGGCCAGACGATCGTCGAGATCGAGACCGAGAAGGCCGTCGTCGAGTACGAGTCAGAAGTCACCGGTGTGTTCGCCGGGACGCTGGTCGCCGCGGGCGACTGGATCGCCGTGGGATCACCCATCGCCGTGATCGCTGCGCAGGGTGAAGCTCTCGACGTCGCGCTCAGCGAGGCTGGTGGCGAACCGGCCGCAGAGCCCGCTCCTGCTGCGGCGGCGACTGAGCCCGCCCCGCCCGAGGCGAGCGAGGGGCCGGCTCAGACCGAGGTGACTGCGGAGCCTGCCGCGCAGGCCACCGACCGCACCCGGGCCGCCGCCGAGCCCCGCGAGGGCCGCATCTTCGCTACCCCGCTCGTCCGGCGTCTCGCCGCCGAGCGCGGCATCGAGGTGCGAGCGATCCCGGGGACCGGTCCGAGGGGCAGGATCACCCGCCGTGACTTGGAGGTGTACGTCGAGAAGGAGGCCACGGCAGCTACGCAGGAACCGGACGCTGTGTCATCCGCGTCGTCCACCTCGTCCACGCCTCGCCCGGCTGAGCCCGAAGCGTCCTTCACCGACCTACCGCACACCGGCATGCGTCGAGCCATCGCGCGACGGCTGACCGAGAGCAAGTCGACCGTCCCGCACTTCTATCTGGTCGCAGACACGCGCGTCGATGAGCTGCTGGCGCTGCGGGCACAGATCAACGACGGCGCGGGTGTGAAGATCTCGGTCAACGACTTCGTGCTCAAGGCGGTCGCGTACGCGTTCAAGGACGTGCCGGAAGCGAACGCGATCTGGACCGACGACGCCACTCGTCGGTTCGAAGCGGTCGATCTGGCAGTCGCAGTGTCGGTGCCGAACGGCCTGGTCACCCCCGTTGTGCGCGGGGCCGACAGCCTCTCGCTCGGTGGGTTGAGTGCGAAGGTGAAGGACCTGGCGGATCGTGCACGAGAGGGTCGGGTCAAGCAGCACGAGCTCGAAGGCGGGGTCTTCGCGGTCTCGAACCTCGGCATGTACGGCACCGAGGAGTTCGCTGCCATCATCAACCCGCCCCACGCAGGAATCCTTGCCGTGGGTGCGGCGACGAAGCGTCCGATCGTCACGGACGACGGTGAGCTGGGCGTCGGCAGCGTGATGACCGTGACACTGTCGGCGGACCACCGCGTGCTCGATGGAGCGCTCGCCGCGGAGTGGTTGGCCGCTTTCGTGAAGAGGATCGAGAACCCGCTGTCCATCCTGCTGTGATGCCGTAGGAAGCCACCGAGTGCCAGGGCTGCAATCTGATGCCCTGGCACCCGGTGCTGCTGCTGTCAGTCCTGCTCGCCCGACTCTGCCGCCATCGCAGTCGCTTCATCGGTCAGGTGCCGGATGAGGAGCGCTGCGGCAGGAGCGAGCGGGCGCTCGGCATCGAGCATGACACCGACCGACCTGCGGATGCTGCTGAGATCCGTGGGTATAGACCGAAGGGCCGGGTCCTGTTTGGCAACGAACATCGGGACGGCCGTGATCATGTCGCTCGCGTGCAGCAGGTCGCGCAGCGTGACGATCGACGTGCACTCCACCAGGTCGCTGGGAAAGGCCACTCCCTGGTCGGCGAAGACACGCTCGAGCTCGGTGCGCAGCCTTGTCTGATCGGGCGGCAGGATCCACGGGAACCGCGCGGTGTCGGCGAGCTGTGGATCGGGATGAGCGTGAATCGGATGTCCGTGCCGGGCAACGATTCGAAACGGCTCCTCGTGGAGCTTGATCCGGCGGACGCGATCCGACGACTTGCGCGGCAGGCGACCGACGATCAGGTCCAGCTCGCCGCTGAGAAGCTGTCGTTCCAAGATCTCTGGGATGGCCTCCTTCACGGTCACCATCACCTGCGGGTGCTCCTTCTTCAACCCGGCGACCGCAAGGGGAAGGAGCTTCGACCCAGCAAAGTGAGCACCGACGGTGATCGTCCCCAGATCTCCGCGCCGGAGTCGCTCGATCCGGTCCTCGGCCGCGCCGAGCTGGGCCAGGATCGCTCCTGCGTGCGCGAGGAACGCCTCGCCGTACACCGTCGGCTGCACGCCGCGCGGCAGTCTCTCGAACAGCGCGACGCCGAGAATCTCCTCGATCTCCCGCAGCCCGCGGGTCACAACCGGCTGCGTCACGTGCAGCAGCTCGGCAGCTCCGACGACGCTTCCGGCTTCGGCGATCTTCTTCGTCAAGATCAGATGGCGGATCTTGAGTCTGCCGTCGAGCAGACGTCCGGACGACATGACCAGAGCATACTCCGAGGCGCTGCTGCGAGTGGCGAGAGATCGGGGTCCGCTCGAGCCGTCGCCCGGGGCGCCGGGTGCGGTGCGGAGAAGGGCCGAACACGGCGTCTCTGCGATGCCCGGTTGGCTATATCGCCGCGACGAATAGGCATTGGTGCTCATGGTCATCGGGCAGCGAACATGGTTTTCACCCGCATGGCGTACGTCACAGTCTCGGCTCGGCCGCTGACGACATCGGGTTGTCCACAACGGCGTGGCGCAGGACGCCGGCCTCTGCAGCCGCCGTTCATCCATGACCGCTTCGCGTAAGCGATCCGATCCAGATCAATCGACCGAGCTTCTTCGAGGAGAACCCCATGGCCAGAGACACCGATGTGAAACGAACACCATCCGACCAGCCGGCACCGTCCTCGGTGGCCAAGAGTCGAGAGGCGCGCCGCGTGGTCGTCTCGAGCTTTCTCGGCACGACCATCGAGTACTACGACTATCTCCTCTACGGGACCGCTGCCGCGCTGGTCTTCGGGCCTGTGTTCTTCCCCGACCTGTCGGTCGCCGCGGCGACGATCGCGTCCTTGGCCTCCTTCGCTGTTGGGTACTTGGCTCGACCGATCGGAGGGATCGTCTTCGGACACTTCGGTGATCGTCTGGGCCGCAAGAAGATGCTCGTCCTATCGATGACCATCATGGGGCTGGGGTCGATGCTCATCGGGCTGATCCCGCCGGCCTCGGCGATCGGGTCGTGGGGAGCGATCATCCTCGTCACTCTTCGGGTGTGCCAAGGCGTCGCGATCGGCGGCGAATGGGGTGGAGCGGCCCTGATGGCCCTCGAGCATGCGGAACCGCGGCGCCGGGGCTTCTACGCGTCCTTCACCAATGCCGGTGCACCGGCAGGTGGCGTACTCGGCACGTTGGCGATGATGGTGGCGGCACAGCTGCCGGATGACCAGTTCCTGTCCTGGGGTTGGCGGGTCCCGTTCCTGCTGTCCGCCGTCATGCTCGTCGTTGGTCTGTTCGTCAGGCTTCGCATCACCGAGAGCCCCATCTTCCGTGCCGCAGTCGAGCAGGATCGTAAGGACAAGGCGGCGGCGCTGCCGATCATCGAGGTGCTCAAGACACCGCAGACGGTCCTGGTCGCTGCCGGTGCGTGCGTCACCAGCTTCGCGATGCAGGCGACCATCACGACCTTCGGGATCGGGTACGCCGTGCAGCACGGAACCTCGAGGACCGATGCGCTGCTCGGTCTCGCCGGCGGCTCGTTCGTCGCGATCTTTCTGGTGCTCGCCTACGCCAAGCTGTCCGACAGGGTCGGACGCCGGCCCGTGATGCTCGGCGGTGCCCTCGGGATCGTCGTGCTGGCGTACCCGATGTTCATCGTCCTGGGCTCTGGTTCGGCGACGAGCGTCTTCGTGGCCTTCCTGCTCTTCAACGTGTGTCAGAACGCGATGTTCGGTCCGATGGCCGGATTCCTGGCTGAGCAGTTCACCACCGGGAGCCGATACACCGGCGCCTCGCTCAGCTTTCAGCTTGCTGCCCTCGGCGGCGGCTTCGCTCCAACGATCCTGGCCACTCTCGACGGCGGCGACCAGGGCGGTGTCTGGCCGATGGCGCTGTTCCTCATGGCGCTTGCTGCTGTCAGCGCTGCGCTGATCCTCATCACCACCGAGACACGGGATCGCGATCTCGCCGGGTGACCGGGAGCGGGCACCCATCCCATTTTCGAACGACCGCATGTCAACAGTAGAAAGCAGAGACAGAACATGACACTGGCACTTGTGCTCGGAGGCGGAGGCGTTGCCGGCATCGCATGGGAGACAGGCATCCTGGCGGGACTAGCCGCGCAGGGAGTCGACGTCACCACGGCTGACCGGATCGTCGGCACCTCGGCGGGCTCTGTCGTCGGCCCCCAGCTCGCCAGCGGCATCCCGCTGGAGGACCTGTTCGACGCTCAGATACGTGAAACCGTGCCCGAGAAGTTCGTCCCGTACGCCTTGCAGGAGGAAAAGGACCACTGGACGCGCATCACCGAGGGGGCGAACGACCCGGCCATGGCGATGCGCCGGATCGGAGATTATGCCGTTTCCAGCGCGGCCACGAGCGAGCACGAGCGGCTCTCGATCATCGAGGCGCGTCTTCCGCGATCTGAGTGGCCGGAACAGGAGCTCATTCTCACCTCTGTCGACATCCACAGCGGACGGCTGAAGACGTGGACACAGCAGGACGGGATCCCGTTGAGCCATGCTGTCGCGGCGAGCTGTGCCATGCCTGGGGCGTGGCCTCCTGTGACGATCGCAGGTCGGCGCTACATGGATGGAGGAATCGAGTCGACCACGCATGCGACGCTCGCCGAAGGTTGCGATGCCTGCCTTGTGATCGCACCGTTTCCTGGTGGACTTTGGGGAGGCGGAAGCATCGAAGCCGAGCTCGATGCGATGCCGAACGTTGCCACTGCGCTCCTCGAGCCGGACGATGCCTCGATCCGGGCGATCGGAGGAAATCCCCTGGACCCTGCGACGCGGGTGCCGGCAGCGCACGCGGGCCGTGACCAGGGCATGGCAGCGGCCGAGCGGATCGCCTCGCTCCTAGGTCTTTGACCGCGCGCCGAGGCGCGTTGGCCGGCTGCAGGACCCAACGGTCCTGCAGCCGGCCGCGAGGCCTCAGGCCGGGGTCAGGGCCTTGTTGCGGAGGGCGAGCCGTTCCCGCGCGGCGGACATCCGTCTTGGACCACACACGATGCCGGCAGTGCGTGACGTGAGAAGAACTCCCAGGTCAGTCTGCTGGCGTCGACCGAGTTGTCCGCGGGGCCGAACTGTGAGTCGGGCAGAGGGAAACTGCTACCCGGCCAGCGGTGGCCGGCGCCCTTGAGCGTGTAGAAGGCGATCTCGCTTCCCTTGGCGCAGTGGGCGTAGCTCTGGAGATCGACCGTAGGTGTCACAGATGTGACCGTGGGCGGCTGGTGACATCTGTCGATGGCCGCCCATTGGCTCACCGCTGCCGGGATGCCGTAACGACTAGGTGTGGCCCGGTAGCTCCAGATGGGATCGTCGGTGCCGTGAAAGGTGATGATCGGGACCGGCCGGGACGGGTGACAGTCCGTGACATCGGGCTCGGAGCCTGCACGTAGACCGCTGACCGCACCGATGGCGGCAACCGTGTCCGCGTGATCACAAGCCAGACGAGAGGCCATCCGACCACCGGCGGAGAAGCCGGTCGCGTACACGCGTCGTGAGTCGGTGCAGAGCACCCGCTTCACCTGGGCGATCATGTCGAGGACCATGAGGTCGTCGTCAGGTGTACCGGGCGGCGCAGGTTGATTGCTGCCGAAGAGCGGCACGCCAGGGAAGTTCCAGATGTACCCGCCTGGACGGTCCGGGAACGGAACGGCGGCAGTTGGCGCAGCGACAGCGAACCCCTCTTCTTCGGCGATAGCCGGCATCCCGCTCACCGCGAAGTGCTCGAGGCCGTTGCTCGTGCTGCCGTGTCCGTCGATCACCACTGGAATGCGCGTGTGCCCGTCGTACGCCTTGGGGACGTACAGCTCGAACGGCCGGGCAATCCCACCCGAGACGAGAGGAATCCGATTGACCCCTGGCCGCAACGGCAACGAGCAGCGTCCCGGGGAGTCGGCTGCGGATTCGGCTGGGGATTCGGCTGCTTCGTTCGCTCGCGCGCTCTGAGGGATCAGGACCGCAGTGATAGCTAGCGTGACGGCGACCAGTACGGCCGCGCCTGTCACTCGTGCTTTGACATCAAGATGGCGCTTCAAATACATCGAGCCTCGATTCGTCGGCAAGTGCAATCGATTGCACGCTATCGTGATGGCACTGGGCCGTCAACGAACAACGATCACGATCGGCTGGGGCGAACCGCCGGTCAATTGCTGTGGTCTTGGTCGCTGACGGAGCCAGTACCTACTATGGCGGGGTCCCCGCAACAAGTGCGGAACGATTGCACGATGTCAGGACACTCGGTGCGCCGAGTCACAACTGGGAGCGTCGGCCGGATGAAGTATTCAGACAGGTCAAACGAGGTCGAGCCGCTACGCCGCGCCACGATCGATGACGTCGCCAAGCTCGCGAAGGTTCACAAGGCGACCGTCTCGCGTGCCCTGAACGAGCGGAAGAAGCACCAGGTCAGCCCCGCGACCATCGACAAGGTGGAGCGGGCAGCCCGACAGGTCGGCTATGCGCCGAACGCCCTTGCGCGCGGTCTCCGGACGAACAGCTCGATGACGATCGGTGTCGTCCTCCCGGACATCACCAACCCCTTCTTTCCGCCGATGGTGCGTGGCATCGAGAATGTCGTGAGCCCCAGGGGGTACACCTCTCTTCTCGTCAACACCGACGGCGACAAGGCGATGGAGCGTACGGCTCTCAGCCACCTGATCGACCGCCGGGTCGACGGCTTGATCGTGGCTTCTGGGCAGAGAGACGAAACCGTCCTCTCGGAGCTTCACAAGGCCGGGACCAAGGTCGTCCTCCTCAACCGTGACGCCGGGGCGGTGCCTTACCCCCTCGTCAGGGGGGACGACGGGGCCGGGATCGATCTAGCTGTTGAACACCTTGTCGGGCTAGGACACCGGCACATCCTGCACCTCGCTGGGCCGGCGAACTTCTCGACGACCTCGAAGCGGGCTGATGCCTTCGCAGCAGCCTGCCTCAGGCACCCTGAGCTCGACGCCACCGTCGAGCGGGTGGAGTCACTCACGGCTCGTGCCGGCGAAGAGGGGATGAACGTCGTCCTCGGGCGCGGGACGCCACCAACCGCGGTGCTCGCTGGCAACGACTTGATTGCACTCGGCGCCCTCCGCGCCCTGCGCGCACGGGGCCTTCGCTGCCCCGCGGATGTATCCATCGTCGGCTTCAACGACATGCCCTTCGCAGAGGACTTCTCGCCGCCGCTGACAACGGTCCGTGTGCCGACCGAGCTGATGGGTAGACGAGCCGCACAGCTCATTCTGGAATGGATCGACGGCGGTTCGCTGGACCAACAGACAGTGGTGCTGCCGGTGTCCTTGGTCGACCGCGAATCCACCGCGCCGCCCCGCTCCTGAGCCTGAGGCCGGGTCAGTCTGCCTTGCCCTGGCCGGCTTCGTAACGCGCACGGGTATCCATGTCGATCTCGGGCCAGTCGGACTCGGGAGATCGACCGAGCACCCAATCCCGAGCCTCGTCGAGGCCGCGCCTGAGCCCTGGGGTCTCGACCCACTGGTGGCGCCCGTTCTGCACGACAAGTCTGCCCCCGACGTAGACATCGGTCAGATGGCGGGCCGTCGCCTGCAGTACGACGTGGTCTGCGGCAGTTCCGGCGCCCAGTCCGAAAGGCTCCGTGGATACGACCAGCAGGTCTGCCTTCTTGCCGGGCGTGATGCTCCCGATCTGGTCTGCCAGCCCCACTGCGCGCGCCCCGTCGATCGTTGCCATCTGGAGGATCTCGCGAGAGTCGAAGGAAGGACAGGTAGGTGTGCGGGCGCCGGTCCGGTTCTGCGACCTCTCGAAGGAGACATCGTCGACGCGTGACAGTGCCCGCCCGATTCGCATCTGCTCGAACAGGTTGCCGTTCATCATCGCGGGGACGTCGGTGCCGAGGGCAAGGTTTACGCTTTCGCGGGCTGCCCGACCCATGACCGAGGTGATTCCCATGGCTGCGGCCTCCACCTCGGGGGTGACGATGATGGACCCGCCGTGCTCGTGGAGAAGGCGCAGCTCCTCGGTCGTCGCGCAACCGGCGTGAACCCACAGCATGTCCTCCCCGAGGAGTTGCCGATGGGCGGAATCGGAGATCTGGCCCGGCAGGTTCGAGTGCAGGGAGGAGACCAGTCCGAGATCGCGAGCGGCAGCGACCTCGGCGACGTGCACGTCGAGCGAGACATGGTCGATGTTGTTCAGAGCGACGCCGAGCGATACACGAGAGTGGTCTTTCCACTCGGACGCGAGGGCTTGCAGAACCCCGCGGCGTTCCTCGAGCGTTACGAAGCCCTCGACATTCGCCTCCGGCCGGTGCCGGAAGCAGAACCCGAAGATGCCGCGAATGCCCGACTCATCGAGCCCTTGCAGCGAGGAGCGCGCGTGATCCTCGGAGTTCGTGGCATGGCAGAAGTCGAAGACGGTGGTCGTGCCTGAGAGCAGCATCTCGACGGTGCTGCCGAGCGTGGCCGCGTACATGTCCTCGGGACGAAGCCTGCCGGACAACGGGTGCACGAGGCCGAAGTACTCGCGACCCCAGCACCCGGCCGCCACGCCGCGCACGGCGCCTTGCCATAGGTGGGCGTGCGCGTCGACCAGGCCGGGAAGGATGACTGATCCGTGGAGATCGCGCGTGACGGCGTCACACGCCTCGAGGTGACGGCCGACCTCCAGAATCGTGTCGCCCTCGATCAAGACGTCCGCGTCTATCTCCCCGAGCGTCTCATCCATCGTCAGGACGGTCGCGCCACGCAGCAACTGCTTGGATCCCATGTCGTCTCCTTGGCTTCAGGCCCCCATGCGAGGCACCGGCAACTAGCTGGGCACGCTAGTCGAATGCGGCACCTGTTGCAATCGATTGTTGGCACGAGTCGACGGTCGCTGCCACATTGGACCGGCGTGGGAGCGAAACCAGGGCCTTGCTATCGGTCTCGTCTGGTGCTTACGATTGCAATCGATTGCACAATCCACATGGAGGTAACTCGAATGACCATGAAACCCACGGTTGGCTGGATCGGCACTGGACGCATGGGCTACCAGTTGGCCAAGCGGCTGCTGGAAGCCGGCTATGACGTTGCCGTCTACAACCGCACTCGCGCGAAGGCGGATCCGCTGACCGAGTTCGGGGCGAAGGTGGTGGATCGGCCGGTCGACCTGGCCGACCGGGAGATCGTCTTCAGCATGGTGTCCGGACCCGATGATCTGCGGCACGTGATGCTTGAGGACGATGGCTTGCTGACCGCCGGCGCTCATGCGCCCAAGATCATCGCCGATGCTTCCACCGTGTCCGTGGAGGTCAGCGAGGAAGTCCGGGCGGCCTCGGAGGGCCGGGGAACAGGATTCCTGGCGACGCCCGTGTCGGGTAACCCGAAGGTGATCGCGGCGGGCAAGCTGACGGTAGTCGCATCAGGCCCGCGCGATGTCTTCGAGGCCGCACGTCCGCTTCTGGAAACGTGGGGTCGTCGCGTGACGTACGTCGGCGACGGAGAGGTCGCCCGGATCGTCAAGATCGCGCACAACGTCCTTCTCGGCGTTGTGATCCAGTCGCTGTCGGAGATCACGGTCCTTGCCGAGAAGGCGGGAGTACGGCGCCAGGACTTCCTGGAGTTCATGAACGACTCGGTCATGGGCTCGGTGTTCACGCAGTACAAGACTCCAGCTCTGGTCAATCTCGACTTCACGCCCACCTTCACGAACGTCCTTCTGCAAAAGGACTTCGACCTGGGCCTGGACGCGGCCCAGGATCTGGGTGTCGTGATGCCGGTTGCCTCTGTGGTGCGCAACCTCGTAGCGCAGGAAGCCGGGGGAGGAAACGTCGAGCAGGACTTTGCTTCGCTGATCCTCACGGCTGCGCGCGGCTCTGGGCTCGTTCTCGAGTCCGAGAACGCTGACGTGAGCGACGGGCTGTAGCAGATGAAGCCTGACGATCGCCGCACCAGCGCCGAGCGCGGCTTCGAACGGCCGAGCCAGCGTCCCCTGGGCCAGCAGCCGATCGGCGCCCCGGGCCAGACCGCGGTGGACTACGAGCACCGAGTCGACTTCGACCGGCTGCGTCGTTACCGCCTGGGTCGGGCAAAGGCAGCACTCGAGGAAAGCGAGTGTGGCGCCTTCTTGCTGTTCGACTTCTACAACATCCGCTACACCACCCAGACCTGGATCGGTGGTGCCTTGGGCGACAAGATGATCCGCTACGCTCTGCTCATCCGAGACCAGGACCCGATCCTGTGGGACTTCGGCTCAGCCGTACGGCACCACAAGCTCCACTCGGACTGGCTGCCGGAGCAGAACTATCGTGCAGGCTTCCTCGGTTTCCGAGGAGCGGTCGACCCTGAGGGTGGCGGCCTCATGCGCGAGGCGGTCAGCGAGATCGTTTCGCTGTTGCGCGCAGCCGGCGTCGCGGATGCTCCGCTGGGCGTCGATATCGTCGAGCCGCCTTTCATGTTCGAGCTCCAGCGTCAGGGGCTTGCTGTCGTGGATGCTCAACAGCGCATGCTCGACGCGCGAGTCATCAAGAGTCCGGACGAGATCATGCTGCTGAACCAAGCGGCCGCCATGGTCGACGGGGTCTACCAAGACATTGTCGATGTCCTCAAGCCGGGTGTTCGGGAGAACGAGATCGTGGCCCTGGCAAACAAGCGGCTCTACGAGTACGGCAGTGACCAGGTCGAGGCGGTGAACGCGATCTCCGGCGAGCGCTGCAACCCGCATCCTCACAACTTCACCGACCGCATCATCCGTCCGGGGGACCAGGCGTTCTTCGACATCATCCACTCCTTCAACGGATACCGGACCTGCTACTACCGCACCTTCGGAGTCGGTTGGGCAACGCCGAGTCAGCGCGACGCGTATGCGCGGGCGCGCGAGTGGATGGACCGCACGTTGGATGTGATCCGTCCGGGTGTGGGTTCCGACGAGGTGGCTGCGGTGCTACCGAAGGCTGAGGAGTTCGGCTTCGAGAACGAGCTGGCGGCCTTTGGCCTGCAATTTGCGCATGGTCTCGGGCTGGGGCTCCACGAGCGCCCGATCATCTCGCGCTTGAACTCGATGCGTGACCCTGTCGAGCTGCAGGCGGGCATGGTGTTTGCGTTGGAAACCTATTGTCCGGCGTCGGACGGAATATCGGCCGCGCGGATCGAAGAGGAAGTGGTTGTCACCGACTACGGAGTCGAGGTCCTGACACGCTTCCCCGCCCAAGAGCTGTTCGTGGCCAATCCGTACTAGACGTACGACATGGCCGGTTGCGCGCGTTCGGTAGAAACCGATTGCAGTCAGATGCCTCTGCTTGAGTCCGACCTGCCGGGCGACTCACCCGGTTCGCGCATGGAATGCGGCCCAATCATCACCCTTGACGCTGCAATCGATTGCAGTTAACGTCGGAGATCCGATGACCACCCCGAGAGGACAACCCGTCATGAACGCAGTCGCTGTCTCGAAGACGAACGTCAATCACAACGCAGGCTGGGCGCGTGACCTGTTCAGCGACGTCGCCGTCGTGGAAAGCGCCGGAACCACGTTCCTCTTCCTCTCCGGCGTCTCTTCGGAGGATCCGGAGGCGACCGACCCGCAGACGGTGACGATCCTGGGCGACGGGGACTTCCGCGCACAGACCCACGTGGCCTTCCAGAAGATCAAGTCTGTGCTCGCCGCGCACGACGCAACCCTGGCCGACGTAGTTCGGATGACGGCCTATGTCACCGACCGCTCGAATATCTGGACCTACTTCGAGGTCCAAGGTGAAGAGCTGGAGGGCGCTCCGCGCCCGCCTCACACGTTCATCGAGGTCTCATCCCTCGCTGTTCCCGAGATGCTCGTGGAGATCGAGGTCACCGCGATCGTCAGCTCGAAGCGGGGCTGAGCGCCTTCGCGCTGCGTCCCATCAATCAATGTCGTAAGGAGTTCGTCATGGAACCGCACGACCACAGCCTCATGACCCCGGAGGCTTCGGCGCACAATGCCCGGCACAACATCGCTCTGTATCACCGTGAGCACATGCGCTTCAACGCCACGCTGATCCTCGAGGTCGCAGCCGACATGAGTCGGGAGGCGAACAGGTTGAAGGTTTTCGGAGACTACTGGCAGCGGGCGGAGGAGCCGGCACGTACTCCTCCCTTCGATACCTCCGACCGGCGCTTCGGCGCGGCTGGATGCCCGGACCTCAACCCGCTGAGCGCCGTTGCGAGTGCCGGCATCTTGTTCATGGAGGGCCAGGGTCAGCCGGAAGAGATCCGGATGCTCAAGGAGAAGCTCAAGTCCGAAGGCGAGCGATTCGCAAACAAGGGGCAGTGGCTCGTTGACGTGATGAAGCTGACCTGGAACGCCGACAAGGTGTTGCTCGACCCGGCCACTCCTGATGCGTGGCCGTGGATCTCGGTGCTGTCTGTCACGTTGAGAGGCGCGAAGCAGCGATTGATGGCTGGCAAGCTCCTGCTCGTTGCGCTCGACTATCTGGAGCGAGTGGACTTCACGCCGGCAGCGATCCGCAGCAACCGCGCCGAGTCGGGAAGGCTGCTTCTGCTGGCGGCGTGGTCGATGGACGCCGCGGCTGCTCTCTTCTCTGAGAACGCCGCGAGTCTTTCCCGCGATGACATCGACATGGTCGATTACCTGTCGTTCTTCGAGAACTCCACACCCACTCATCTCTAGACCCAGGAGCACCTAATGGCATCGATGAGCGACATCAGAGCGTGCTCGAAGCACCTGTTGCAGCACCTCCAGGATCTCGACACCATTCTCGACTCGCTGTCCACGACCTCCCACGGCGCTGACGACGTGGAAGACGTCGTCGTGCAGTCTCAAGCGATCCTGGGCGCCGTCACCAACACGCGGTCGATCCTTCAGGCCGCAGCCGGAGACGGACCCAAGGCGGTTCTCGACCCGGCGGAGGCGCGGCGTTCCTTGGCCGTCGTCATGGCCGAACTGCCGCTGGAGCCGGCTCTGCAGGCGCTCGGAGAAATGCCGGAGCTGGTCGAGAAGGTGAAGGCGCAGTCGTCCAACAATGCCGTGCTGCGGGTGCCGCTGTGCCTCGCATATCGTCATTGTGCGGAAGCGCTCGTGCCGTTGGCCTCAGCGGTGGATCCGCGGGAGATCTAGCCACGACCCAAGCTACGGGGGAGTGGTGGCGGACCGTTGTACCTGCCGGCACTCCTGACGAAACTTCGAGACGGACCGCCTCACGACCCGGCACTCGGCTGCCTGTTGCCGCAGCCTGCCGGGTCGTGAGGTACTCGAGCCGATGTGGGTCGCCAGTCAGGCCTCTACGGGTCCTAGCAGCTTCCAGCCGCTCTGCCATGGCAGGCTGTTGGTCGCGTTCAGTGTGATGTTCAGGAAGGCCATCTCCTCGAGCGACCTTGCCATTCGCAGCCCTCCGACGTCGACCGGCCGGTAACCCAGGGACTCGGCCAGCTGTGCCACGACCTGCTTCGCGCCAACATCGTCACCGGCGTAGTACGCATCGAGAGGCACGCCTTCCTCCTGCGGATCGCCGTGCCGTCCGGCGAAGATCGTGTTGAACGCCTTGACCACGGAAGCATCAGGCAGGTGGCGCTGGAGTTCCTGGGCCGCTGATGTCTCTTCGATATCCAGGTCGGTGAAGGTCTCGTTCAGAGGGTTTGTCGAGTCGATCACGGTCTTGCCTGCAGCAGCGGAGGCAATCTCCTGGGCGACCTCTGCCGCCACGTTGCCTGGCACGGCGAGGATGACCACGTCCGCACCGGCCACTGCGGCCACGTTGTTCTCGGCCGCGTCGGCCCCTACCTCGGCTGCGGCGGCCGCCGCGTTCTCGCGGTCGGCAGCACTCAGTGCCACCTGGTGTCCTGCCTTGACAACTGCCTGGCTCATCGCCCGGCCGACGTTGCCGCTACCGATGATCGCAACTCGCATGGGTTCACTCCTTGATGTGGGCGCCCGCCTCTGTGGTGGCTGGCCTGTCTCCAGCGTAGAGGAAATATCTTGCTAGTCAATTAATGACAAGGAAGATATATGGATGGAAGAGTCTTCCGGTCCAGTCATTCGGGTATGGTTGATCTATGCCGCCCCGGACGTCAGACGCCGCTTCTCCCATCGACGACCCCTTGCTGACGACCTTTGGACGGCTCATCGAGGCGAGCAGTCGGTCAGAGCGGTGGATGGGCCGGCAGCTGCAGGCGCAGTGCGGGCTCCCGCACACCTGGTTCGAGGTGCTGCTCCGCCTCGCCCGCTCTGACGGTGGGCAGCTGACGATGGGCGATCTGGCAACCCAGACCGCCCTCACGACCGGAGGCATCACCAAACTCATCGACCGCATGGACGCGGCCGGCTACGTCACCAGAGTTCCGTCCCCCCGGGACCGTAGGGTGACCTTGGCCGAGGTGACGAAGGCGGGTCGGGTCAAGCTGGACGAAGCCGTGCTGCACCAGCAATCCAACGTCAACCACTTGTTCCGCGACTTCACGCAGGCCGAGGTCGCCTTGCTCGACACGTTGCTCGACCGATTGCGGATGCGGCCGGCTGACGTCGCACTCGATGATGCGTCCTAAGCGCCCCAAAGATCTATCGGAACCGCAGCCAAGCATCTGACGAGGTCCTGCCGCCGAGTCAGCAATCGATGGGCTTTACCGCGTGAACGACGCCCCCAATTGTTGACCTAGGAATCGGCGCGCTACGTGGGCGTCGTTGACGACACCGCCGAGGTAGACGAAAGGATGCGTCTGGCCGAGGAACCTCACTGTCGACACCTCGTTTCCTTGTTCCGCCAGGGCGCGACCGTACGCCTCTCCCTCATCCCGTAGCGGATCGCATTCGGCGACGATCAGGGTCGTCGTCGGCAGCCCGGTGAGATCCCCGTTGCGGGCCGGTGACGCACGGACATCCTCACGCTGGTCGGGGCTGATGTACTGGTCGAAGAACCACACAAGGTCCCTGGCGCGAAGGAAGTACCCCTCGCTGAACTCGCGATAGCTGGCAGTGTCCATCTCTGACAGATCGGTGACGGGATAGATCAGACCCTGGTGAACCAGCGCGGGCGTGTGGCCGCGGAGTTCTTGTGCCACCACTGCACTGATGTTTCCGCCGGCGCTGTCACCAGCTACTGCGACCTTCTCGGGGTCGATGTTGAAGTCGGTCTCCCCTCGAAGGACAGCGGTCACGACGGCGAGGGCGTCCTCGATAGCCGCGGGGAAGGGGTGCTCGGGCGCGAGTCGGTAGTCCACGCTGATGCCGATGGCGCCAGCTTCGGCCGCGATCTCCCGCACCGTGGTGTCGGCAAGGTCCAGCGTGCCGATCGTCCAGCCGCCACCATGGAAGTAGACCACGCACGGCTGAGGTTCCGCAGCGTCGAACGGCACGTACACGCGGACCGGCACGCCGTTGATCTCCGCGTCCTCGACGCGCTCCATCGGCACGGCATCGCCGGTCAGCTCGACCGCCTTCTCGAGGTCCTCACGGTTCTGCTCGACGGTCAGGGTGTCGAGCGGAGGAGCCTCGGCCGTTAGTTCAAGGAACCTCTCTGCATCTGGGTGAAGCCTCATCGCGGTAGTTCCCCTCTCTGGCGGGGCGGCGCTCCGCCACCGATTCCCCAGAAAGTAGCAACACTTAACGCAGGAGTAAATGGTTACTGAACATATCGCCCGTGAAGCCCGTAGTGCCGACCGGATTCGCGCGACCGTGTCTGTTGAGAGTGAACGTTCACGTGGGTGCTGCAGGCGCTCTCAGAGGCGTGGACGCAGCGGCGGTCGGAGATCGCCGAGGTCAGGGTTCAGGATCCCTTGTTGCGGAACACGTCGGAGAGCGGGTCTGCCTCGAAGTAGGCGGTCTTGATCCTCAGCCACTCGCCGTCGAGGACCATGTCCTTCAGGACCTCGTCGATCTGTCCCTTACGTTGGTCGCCGGAGCGCATCACGAATCCGATCGGGGCGTCCTTGACCGGGTAGACGATCGGCTCTTCCAGGGTGATGGGTGCGCCTTTGATGATCGACTGAGCGTACGGAGCTCCATGGAACAACGCGTCCGCTTCGCCTCGCTCGATCAACCCGATGGCAGCGCCCACGTTGGGGGCCCTGACGATCTCGACGTCCTGGTACTTCTCTTCGAGGTAGGACCCTTGGATGGCTCCGTCGACGACCGCGATCTTCTTCCCGTTGACGTCACCGCGCGTCTGGATGGTCGATCCCTTGGGGGTGAGGAAGGCAACGTACGTCGAGAAGTACGGCGCGCTGAAGTCGAACTCCCTCTCGAGCTCTGAGGTGCTCGTGACCTGGGCCCCGATCATGTCGATCTTTCCCGCTCGCAGGGCCGGGAAGAGCTCGTTGAAGTCCATCGCCACGAACTCAGGCTCGACGCCCATGCCTTCGGCGACACTGTGCGCCATCTCGTAGTCGAAGCCCTTGGTCGCGCCGCCGCTCTGGTAGTAGACGGGTTCGGTGCTGTCGACACCGATCCGAAGGGTGTTGTTGCTGCCGGCCGCGGCGGTCGCCTTGTCGGTGGCGGACGGTGCGGGGTCCGCGAAGTGTCCGCTGAAGGCGATCGCGCCCAGGGTGGCCACTGCGCCGGCGACGACCAACTTGATCTGGTTCATGTGGGGGTCCTGTTGCTGGCGATGGCTGGCATGCCAGCCCGAGCGGTAAGGCGTGAGTCAGCCAATCGGACCCGTACGTCATGTGGAGCTTGGCCAGACCAACAGGGCGCGAACGAGCGACGAATCCCGGGTGTCGCGGCCGGGGATCAGCCCCGTCGCGGCAGAGGGGTTGCCACCTCCGCGACCAGGTGCACGATGACCAGGTCGTCGGCCTCCAGCAGGGGCGCGACGATGCCGACCTCGTCGAGCAGTCGGCCGCTCATCACCGCGCCGCCGTCGTACCACGCGGGTCGTGGGCGGTTCTTGGGTGACACCGCAAGAGGCACCGGTGTCACCCGGTACGCCGTCTCCGGGGTCAGGCCGGGGAACCGGATGCGGCCGGCCGGCTGGCCCAGGGTGAGGTCGAGCGCCGACAGACGGAACAGCGCCTCGCGCCCGTCAGGAGCCACCACGCCGTCCAGCTGGAGGCCGTCGTGCACGGTGTCCGCCCGCACGACGCGGCCAGAGTGGAGCAGTCCACGGAACCGCTTGTGCAGGGCGATCCAGGCCCGAAGCTCCTCGCGCTCCTCGTCCGTCATGGTGGTGAGGTCCCACTCGATGCCGAGGTGTCCCCACACCGCGGTGCCGGCGCGGAAGCGCAGGGTGTGCTGGCGTCCGGTGGTGTGGTCGGTGCTCGATCCCACGTGGGTGCCCATCAGCTCGGGCGGGAGGGTCAGCCCGGTCCACCGGACCAGACGGTGCCCTTCGTGCGCGTCGATGCAGTCGGACACCCAGGCTCGGTCTGTCCGCTCGAGGACTCCCAGGTCGAGGCGCCCGCCGCCGCCGCAGCAGGACTCGATCTCGAGCCCGGGGTGCCGCGTACGGAGTGCGTCCATCATGCGGTAGGCAGCAAGGGTCTGCAGGTGGACGCCGGGGTGGCGGTCCCGGCCGCGACCCGCGCCGGTCAGGGCACGGTTGTGGTCCCACTTGATGTAGGCGATGCCGTAGCGCTCCACCAGCGCCGAGATCTGACCGAACACGTGGTCCCAGGCGTCCTCATTGGTGAGGTCGAGGACATGCTGGTCGCGCGAACTGATGCCAGGACCAGCGTGGGTGCCGAGGATCCACTCGGGATGCTCCCGTGCCACGTCGGAGTCGAGGTTGACCATCTCGGGCTCGAACCACAGGCCGAACTCCATGCCCAGGTTGTGCACGGTCTTCACCAGCTGGGTGAGCCCGTCGGGGAACACGTCCTCGTCCACGACCCAGTCACCCAGGGAGCTGGTGGCGTCGCGCCGCCCCTTGAACCAGCCGTCATCGAGGACGTACCGCTCGACGCCCAGGTCGGCAGCACGCTCGGCGAGCTCGACGAGCTTCTGCGGGTCCATGTCGAAGTAGACCGCCTCCCAGGTGTTGAGGAGTACGGGTCGCGCGCGCCGTGGGTGCGAGTCCCGCGCCCTCAGGTGCTCGTGGAAGCGGCCAGAGAAGGCATCGAGCCCCTCGCCCCAGGAGGCGTAGAGCCAGGGCGAGGCATAGGTCTCGTCGTGGCCCAGCACGATCTCGCCGGGCATGAGCAGCTCGCCTCCGCGCAGCAGCTTCCAGCCGGTGAAGGAGTTCTCGGCGCACAGCACCTGGTTGCCGCTCCAGCCGAGGTGAACACCCCAGACCCGACCGGCACGGAAGCCGAACCCGGACCGGCCGGCACACAGCACGGTGGCCGAGTCGTGGCCGGGACGACCGCCCCAGGCCTCGCGGACGTGCTGTCCCTGGGTGTACGCGTGGCGCTGCGGGGTGCGCTCGTGGGCGTGCCGCCCTGCCATGTCCAGGAGCTCGTCGGCCTCGGCCGGCACCGGCAGAGCCGGCTCGAGCAGCGTCACCTCGTACGGCGTCGCCGCCAGGTTCCGCACGCAGGCACGCAGGCGCAGCAGACCGTTCCCGAACAGCTCGATCTCGGTGGTCACCTCCACACCGGCCGGCCTGTCCAGCGCGACGCTGGTGAGCCGGGTGCAGTCGGTTGACTCGGTGACCGTGTGGTCCACCACGTCGAAGGTGAGCGCCCAGGCCTGGCCGGCGCGGCTGCCCAGCAGCCCCGGACGACCCACCCAGCCGCTGGTCTGCTGCGGCAGTACGGATGCCCACGAGTGCTGGTAGATCGCCCCGTCGAGGCTCGGCATCTCCAGCGAGCGGAGAAGGTCGGGAAGGTGCTCGACCGCGGTCTCGCCGAGGTCCGGTCCCCAGTGGAGGATGCACGGGAGCTCGGTCGGATCCAGTCGGAGAACCAGGCTCGTGTCGCCGCGCCGGAGGTGCACGCCGCGTGCGGCGCGGGTCTCGCTGGTCATCGGGCGGTACGGGTGAACACGGCCACCCCGGAGCCCGCCAGCTCGGCGACGCCGCGATCGGCACCCGAGGAGAACATCGGCTCGCCGAGATCGCCGAGATCGCCCAGCTCGCCGAGGTCGACCACGTCGTCGGTCCGGTTGACCAGGAACCAGTACTCCCTCTCGCCGTCTGCGCGGATGGCGAGCTCCACCCGGCCGCGAAGCCCCTCGGGCACCTCGCTGTCCACCCCGGCGGCCTCGAGCAGTCGGGCCAGCAGCGGCTCGAGACCATCCGCACCCAACCGGGTGGAGACGTACGTGGCCGATCCGCGAGCCAGGGCCCGCCGGGTCACTGCCGGGCGGCCCGCCTGCAGGCCGGTCTTGTACGTCGCGAGCACCTGCGTGCTGGGAGCCGTCGCGGTGATCCGGTCGGTCCACCGGGTCCCGGTGCTGCCGTCGTCGAGAACGACCTCGACGCCGTCCAGGAGCGGCCCGAACTCCTCGATGCGGATGCCGAGCAGGTCGCGCAGTGCACCCGGGTAGCCGCCCGGCCACACGTGGTTGTTCTCGTCCACGACGCCGGAGAAGTACGTCGTGACCAGGTGGCCACCGCGGTCGACGAACTCCCTCAGCAGGTCGGCCGTCGCGGCCGGCATCACGTGCAACACCGGCGCCACCACCACGTCGTATCCGTCGAGCGGCGCGCCGACGGGCAGGACGTCAGCCCGGACACCGAGCGCGAGGAACGCGACGTACCAGTCGAGCGCCTCCGCCCGATGGCTCACCGAGGAGCTCGGGTTGGCTTCCAGGTCGAGGGTCCACGACGACTCGATGTCGAAGAGGATCGCGGCCCGGGCCTGCAGGCGTCGCGACCCGACGACGGAGGCGAGCCGCTCGAGGTGACCGCCCAGTCGGACCACCGTCCGGTAGACCTCGCTGTCCTCACCGGCATGGGGCACCATCGCCGAGTGGTACTTCTCCGCGCCGGCCAGGGACTGCCGCCACTGGAAGAAGCAGACGGCGTCCGCACCGTGTGCCACGTGGGTGAGCGAGTCCCGCACCAGCGCGCCCTCCGCCTTGGGCGGGTTGATCGCGCGCCAGTTGACCGCGCTGGTCGAGTGCTCCATCAGGAACCACGGCTCACCGCCGGCGATGCCGCCGGTCAGGTTGGCCGAGAACGACAGCTCGTCGCGGGCGCTGTCGTCGACGAGCGTGTAGTGGTCGTTGGAGACGAAGTCGACCTCGGACGCCCAGTCGGCGTAGTCGATGCCGTTGAAGTGGCCCATCACCATGAAGTTCGTGGTCACCGGTACGTCGGGGGTCAGCCGGTCGAGGATCTCCCGCTCGGCGCGCAGGTAGCCCTTGAGGGCGTCGGAGGAGAATCTCTTGAAGTCGAGCTGGTGTGTCGGGTTGGGGATGGTGGGCGCCAGCCGCGGCGGCAGCACCTCGCGCCAGTCGCTGTAGCGCTGCGACCAGAACGCGGTGCCCCAGGCGTGGTTGAGCCCGTCGAGGTCGCCGTACCTCTGCGACAGCCAGGTGCGGAACGCCGCCGCGGCGTCGTCGGAGTAGTCGTAGAGGTTGTGGCAACCGAGCTCGTTGGAGACGTGCCAAGCGGCGAGCGCCGGGTGGTCGGCGTACCGGCTCGCCATCGCCTCGACGACCGCCAGGGCGTGCTGTCGGAACACCGGTGACGTCGGCCGCCAGTGCTGCCGAGCGCCCGGCCACATGGTCTCGCCGGCGCGCGTGACAGGAAGGATCTCCGGGTGCCGGGCGGCCAACCAGGGCGGCGGCGAGGCGGTCGCGGTGGCGAGGTCCACGGCGATGCCGTGGGCGTGCAGGAGATCCATGACCTCGTCGAGCCACGCGAAGTCCCAGGTGTTCTGGGTCGGCTGCAGGCGCGCCCAGGAGAAGATCCCGAGGGAGACGATGTTCACCCCGGCCTGACGCATCAGCCGGACGTCCTCGTCCCACACCTCCCGGCTCCACTGGTCGGGGTTGTAGTCGGCCCCGAAGCCGAGCGGTCCGCGAGCGCTCTCGACCGCGAGCGACTCGGGCCACCGCACCCACCGGTGGCGTCGCCGGCTCATCCGGTCGTCCTGCGGGGCGGGGCTGTGCTGGCCCGGACCACCAGCCGGGCCGGCACGAGGACCTCCTGGTGCTCGTGCTCGCCGGACTGGATCTCCCGGATCAGGGCATCGACTGCGCCCCGGCCGACCTCGTCGAACGACTGGTGGACGGTGGTCAGTGGCGGCCAGAAGTACGCCGCCTCCTCCATGTCGTCGAAGCCGACGACGCTGACGTCGTCGGGGACCCGGCGACCGCGCTCGTGCAGGGCTCTCAGGAGTCCCAGGGCCATCTGGTCGTTCGCGGTGAACACCGCGGTCACCTCCTCGTTGTCGGCCAGCCGGAGGCCGGCCTCGTAGCCGGCGCCGGTCGACCAGTCGCCCGACACCACCGGCGGCACCACTCGGCCGTGGGTCTCGAGCGTCGCCTGCCACGACGCCCGGCGGCGCCGCGCGGAGTAGGACAGCTCGGGCCCGGCGACGTGCCAGACGGTCTCGTGCCCGAGGTCGAGCAGGTGCTCGGTGGCCAACCGTGCTCCGTGGGTCTGGTCGTTGTCGACGATCGGGTAGTCGTACTCCGCGCTGGAGTCGACCACCACGACCGGCAGTCCATCCGGCACGGCGACGCCGTCGAGCCGGTGCGTCTCGACCAGGATGATGATGCCGTCCACCGCCTGCTCGCCGAGCTGGTCGAAGGCCGCTCGTACGGCGTCCTGGGTGGCGTCCAGCACCGGCAGCAGGTTGATGGCGTACCCGGTCTCGGTGGCGGCGGTCGCGACCGCGTCGAGGGTGTGGGTGGTGCCGACGCTGGAGAGCTCGAACGCGATCACACCGATGCTCTGGAACCGTCCGCTGCGCAGCGCCCGGGCGGCCCGGTTGGGCCGATAGCCGACCTCGCGCATCGCGGACAGCACCCGCTCCCGGGTGGCCGCGTCTACATAGCGGGCGCCGTTCGCGACTCGCGAGACCGTCTGCCCCGAGACTCCGGCGATCCGGGCAACGTCGGCCTGTGAGGCCCCTCGCCGTGGAACTGGTGCTCCGGCGGTGCTGTCTGTCCCCATGGACCGAATAATCCTTCCGCCAACCTGTTGACGTCAACATGTGTCGTGCGTCACTGTACCTGTTGACGTTAACAGGCCGCCACCGAAAGGCGGTGAAGGGAGGTGGGACCGTGACCCAGCTGGAGAGAAGCCGGGAGATCCGCGGTGGTGGGCGACCGCCCGTGCCCGGTCGCCGGTGGTCGCGCACCGATAAGAAGGGGTGGATCTTCGTCGGCCCGTTCCTGGCGGTCTTCGCGCTGACCTTCCTGGCGCCGATCGCCTACGCCGCCTACCTCAGCCTCTTCCGTGCGCAGGCGTTCTTCGGCACCACGGAGTTCGTCGGTCTGGACAACTACGTCGACGTGTTCACCGACGACAAGTTCTGGGACGGCTCGTTGCGGGTCCTGCTGTTCTTCGTCGTCCAGGTACCGATCATGCTCGGCCTCGCCCTGGTGGCCTCGCTGGCCATCGACAGCGCCCGGCTCTACGGCACGAGCTTCTTCCGGCTCTTCATCTTCCTGCCCTACGCCGTTCCCGGCGTCGTGGCCGTTCTGATGTGGGGCTTCATGTACGGCACCAACTTCGGGCTGGCCGCCGACTTCAACGACCTGTTCGGAACCTCGATCGCGCCGCTCAGCCAGAACTGGATGCTCGCCTCGATCGCCAACATCGTGACCTGGGAGTTCGTGGGCTACAACATGCTGATCTTCTACTCCGCGTTGCGCACCGTGCCCGGCGAGATCTACGAGGCCGCCGCGCTCGACGGCGCCGGGGCGCTGCGGACCGTGCTCTCGATCAAGATCCCGGCCCTGCGCGGGGCCATCCTGATCGCCACGATCTTCTCCATCATCGGGACCTTCCAGCTCTTCAACGAGCCGAACATCCTGCGCACGCTGGAGCCCAACATCATCACGACCTACTACACACCGAACCTCTACGCCTACAACCTGTCCTTCGGCGGGCAGCAGTACAACTACTCGGCGACGGTCGCGATCGTGATGGGCCTGCTGACCGCGGTGATCGCGTACGCCGTCCAGCTCCGCGGCTCACGAGAGGCGATGAAATGACGAGCCGGGTGAGCACGTCGCCGCTGGCGCCGCGACGTTCGCCGCTGCTGACAGTGCTGATGGCGCTGTTCCTCGTCTACACGCTGGTGCCGCTGGCGTGGCTGATCCTGAGTGCCACCAAGACACAGGCGGATCTGTTCTCGAGCCCGGGGCTGTGGGTCGGCGACGAGTTCGCGTTCTTCAGCAACGTACGCGACACGCTGACCTACCGCGACGGCATCTTCCTGCGCTGGCTGGCGAACACCCTTCTCTACGTCGTGGTGGGTGCAGGCGGCGCGACTCTGCTGGCCACCGCGGCCGGCTACGGCCTGGCCAAGTACCGCTTCCCCGGACGCAGGGCGGTCTTCGCCGTCATCATCGGCGCGGTGGCCGTGCCCGGCACCGCGCTGGCCGTGCCGACGTTCCTGATGTTCTCGAACATGGGGCTCACCAACACGGTGTGGGCGATCATCATCCCCTCGCTGATCAGCCCGTTCGGCCTGTACCTGATGTGGGTCTACGCCGCGGACGCCGTACCGGATGAGCTGCTCGAGGCGGCGCGCATCGACGGCGCCGGCGAGATTCGGATCTTCTTCACGGTCTCTCTGCGCCTGCTCGCTCCCGGCATCGTCACGGTGCTGCTGTTCGCCGTTGTCTCGACGTGGAACAACTACTTCCTGCCGCTGATCATGCTCAGCGAGCCGAAGCTCTATCCGCTCACCGTGGGCCTCACCCAGTGGAGCGCTCAGGCGACGGGCGCGAACGCCCAGCCTGTCTACAACCTGGTGGTCACAGGCTCCCTGCTGACCATCGCCCCGCTCGTCATCGCCTTCCTCCTCCTCCAGCGGTTCTGGCAGTCCGGCTTGAGCGCGGGAAGCGTCAAACAGTGAAATGAAAGGAACGCCATGTTGATCATCAATGGGCGCAGATCCCGCCGGATCGCCCTCGTCGCGGCAGCCCTCACAGCCGCCTCCGTGCTCGCCGGCTGCGGCTCGGGCGACGGGGGCGGCGGCGGAGGCGGAGGCGAAGCCACGGCCGCAGACCTCGACGCCGCCCTCGAGGAAGGTGGCACCATCACCTACTGGACGTGGACCCCGTCCGCCGAGGCCCAGGTGGCGGCATTCGAGGACCAGTACCCGAAGGTCGACGTGAAGCTGGTCAACGCCGGCACCGGCAACGACCACTACACGAAGCTGCAGAATGCGATCAAGGCCGGCTCCGGCGGCCCCGACGTGGCGCAGGTCGAGTACAAGGCGCTGCCGCAGTTCGCGTTGCCCGGCGACCTGGTCGATCTGGGCCAGTACGGCTTCGACGAGTTCGAGTCGGACTACACGCCGTCGACCTGGGCCTCTGTGCATGCCGGCGAGGGCCTCTACGGGCTGCCGCAGGACTCCGGCCCGATGGCGCTCTTCTACAACCAGCAGGTCTTCGACGAGCACAAGCTCGAGGTGCCGACCACGTGGGACGAGTACGTCGAGGCCGCCCGGACCATCAAGAAGGCGAACCCGTCGCAGTGCATCACCAACGACAGCGGTGACGCCGGGTTCACGACGAGCATGATCTGGCAGGCCGGTGGCACACCGTTCCAGTCCGACGGCGAGAGCGTCACGATCGATCTGCAGGACGAGGGCACGCAGAAGTGGACGGGCGTGTGGAACCAGCTCATCGAGGACGAGCTGGTCTGCACCATCCCCGGCTGGACCGAGGAGTGGTACAAGGCGCTGGGTGACGGGACCATCGCGTCCATCGGTCTCGGCGCCTGGGCGCCCGGCGTGTTCGAGCAGTCCGTACCCGACGGTGCGGGCAAGTGGCGGGCCGCGCCGATGCCGACGTACGACGGGCAGCCGGTGACCTCCGAGAACGGCGGCAGCACCCAGTCGGTGCTGGACCAGAGTGAGAACCCCGCGCTGGCGGCGGCGTTCGTGCGCTGGCTCAACCACGAGGAGGGCGTCGAGCCGTTCCTGGAGAGCGGTGGCTTCCCGGCCACGGTCGCGGACCTGCAGGACCCGGCGTTCGTCGACAAGGAGCTCGAGTACTTCGGTGGCCAGCAGGTCAACCAGGTGCTCACAGAAGCGGCCACCCAGGTGGTCGAGGGCTGGGAGTACCTGCCGTACCAGCTGTACGCCGACACGATCTACGGCGACACCGTCGGCAAGTCCTACCAGACCCACTCCGCCCTCGAGGACGGCCTGGGAGCCTGGCAGGAGGCGCTCGTGAAGTACGGCGACGAGCAGGGCTTCAGCGTCAACTGACCCACGACTGACAGGACCGACAGCCGCCGCACCTCGCGGAGCGGCGGCTGTCGGTCCTCGCGAGAGGTAGGCATGCCCGAGTTCACGATCGGCGAGTCCGACTTCCTCCTCGACGGTGAGCCGTTCCGGATCCTCTCCGGCGCGCTGCACTACTTCCGGGTCCACCCCGACCACTGGGCGGACCGGATCGAGAAGGCCAGGCTGATGGGCCTCAACACCATCGAGACGTACGTGCCATGGAACGCCCACAGCCCCCGCCCGGGCGTCTTCGACACCGACGGCATCCTCGACCTGCCGCGGTTCCTGCGCCTGGTGGGGGAGGCTGGCCTGCACGCGATCGTGCGTCCGGGGCCGTTCATCTGTGCGGAGTGGGACAACGGCGGGCTGCCGCCCTGGCTGTTCCGGGAGCCGGGCGTCGGGATCCGCCGCCACGAGCCGCGCTTCCTCGACGAGGTCGAGAAGTACCTCCAGCAGGTCCTGGCGCTCGTGCGCCCGCACCAGGTCGACCTGGGCGGACCCGTGCTGCTGGTCCAGGTGGAGAACGAGTACGGCGCCTACGGTGACGACCGGAGCTACCTGCGGGCACTCGTGGAGATGACCCGTGGAGCTGGCATCGATGTGCCGCTGGTCACCGTGGACCAGCCTGTCGATGCCATGCTCACCGCCGGCGGAATCGACGGGGTGCTGCGTACCAGCTCCTTCGGCTCGGACAGCGTGAACCGCTTGCGCACCCTCCGCGACCACCAGCCGACCGGGCCGTTGATGTGCATGGAGTTCTGGGACGGCTGGTTCGACCACTGGGGAGGCCGGCACCACACCACCCCCGTCGAGCAGGCCGCCGAGGAGCTCGATGCCCTCCTCGCCGCAGGAGCCTCGGTCAACGTGTACATGTTCCACGGCGGCACGAACTTCGGCCTCACCAGCGGGGCCAACGACAAGGGGATCTACCGGCCGACGGTGACCTCGTACGACTACGACGCTCCCCTGGACGAGGCCGGGAACCCGACCGCGAAGTACTTCGCGTTCCGCGACGTCATCGCCCGCTATGCCCCGGTGCCGGCTGAGATCCCCGGCGCAGCCGGTCTCGCCCCCGAGCAGACGGTGGCGTTGGGCGAGCCGGTCCGGCTGCTCGACGACCCCGCGCGCTGGGGCTCCTGGAGCAGCTGGGAGTCGCCGCCGGTGCTGGACGAGCTGGAGACAGACACTCGCCTGGCCGTCTACCGGACCGAGCTGCCGGGCGACAGCCCGGGCGTCCTCACCCTCGGCGAGGTCCGTGACCGAGCCGCCGTCTTCCTCGACGGCGCTCCGGTCGGCATCCTCGAGCGGGAGCACAGCGAGCGGGCGATCGCGCTGCCGCGCGGGCGCGGCGGACTGGAGTTGGTCGTCGAGGACCAGGGCCGGGTCAACTACGGCGCCCGCATCGGTGAGCACAAGGGCTTGGTCGGGCCGGCTCTGCTCGACGGGGTGCCGCTCACGAACTGGGAGGTCCTGGCCATCGACCTCGACCGAGTGCCGCGCCTGTGGGAGACCAGCCCACCAGACGGCGGTGGCTCCGGGGTCGGGCCCACCGCGTGGCGCGCAGACTTCTCGGCCGAGCCCCACGTCGACCTCTTCCTCGACACCATTGCCTGGGGCAAGGGCATCGCCTGGGTCAACGGCTTCTGCCTGGGGCGCTATTGGCGGCGCGGGCCGCAGCACACCCTTTTCGTGCCGGGCCCAGTGCTTCGGCCGGACCGCAACGAGCTGGTCGTACTGGAGCTGGAGGTGCTCGCCGATCCGTCGGCCCGGTTCGTCGCCGGGCCCTCCCTGGGCCCGCTCGAAGACTGAGTCCCGCTTGGGCCTGCGGGATCATGGAGGCATGAACCGACTTGGCGCCGCGACGAGCCCGTATCTCCAGCAGCACAAGGACAATCCCGTCGACTGGTGGGAGTGGTCGCCCGAGGCATTCGCCGTAGCGCGCGAGCGCGACGTGCCGGTGCTGCTGTCGGTCGGCTACGCCGCGTGTCATTGGTGCCACGTGATGGCGCACGAGTCGTTCGAGGACGAGACGACGGCTGCGTACATGAACGAGCACTTCGTCAACGTCAAGGTCGACAGGGAGGAGCGGCCGGATGTGGATGCGGTCTACATGGCGGCGACGACGGCGATGACGGGGTCGGGCGGGTGGCCGATGACGGTGGTGCTCGACCACGACGGCAACCCGTTCTTCGCCGGCACCTACTTCCCGGACATGCCGCGCCATGGGCAGCCGGCGTTCACGCAGGTGCTGCAGGCGCTCTCGGAGGCGTGGACGCAGCGGCGCTCGGAGATCGGGGCGGTGGCGGAGAACGTACGTCAGCATCTGGCCAACATCTCCGGGACAGCCGGGGCTGCCGGCGACTGGCAGGTCGACGTCGATGCCGCGGTGGAGACGCTGGCCAAGGAGTTCGATCCGATGGCGGGCGGGTTCGGGGGTGCCCCGAAGTTCCCGCCGTCGATGGTGCTGGAGTTCCTGCGGCGGGCGGCCGGGTCGCTCGGGGCGGACTCACGGGTCTCGCACATGCTTTCCCGGACCGTGGCAGCGATGGCCGGCGGCGGGATCTACGACCAGGTCGGGGGCGGGTTCGCACGCTATGCCGTCGACCGCGGCTGGGTCGTTCCGCACTTCGAGAAGATGCTCTACGACAACGCGCAGCTGATCGGCCTCTACGCCCGCCTCGGCACCGAGCTCGGCGACCGGGTCGCCCGGGAGAGCGCCGACTGGATGATCCGCGAGCTCGGCACCGCCGAGGGTGGGTTCGCCTCCGCGCTCGACGCCGACAGCGAAGGGGTCGAGGGGAAGTTCTACGTCTGGACCCCGGGCGAGCTCGTCGATGTCCTCGGCGCCGAGGACGGGGCCTGGGCCGCGGAGGTCTTCGAGGTGACCGAGGCCGGCACCTTCGAGGAAGGTGCCTCGACCCTGCAGCTGCGGCATCGGCCCGACGACACCGAGCGGCTCGAGTCGGTCAAGACCCGCCTCCTGGCGGCGCGTGCGGAGCGGGTACGCCCGGCGCGCGACGACAAGGTTGTCGCGGCCTGGAACGGGCTGGCGATCGGTGGGCTGGTCGACGCCGGTCTGCTGCTGGGGGAGCGGCGGTATCTCGACGCGGCGGTCACCGCGGCGGAGCTGCTGTGGCGGGTTCACACTCAGGACGTCCGCCTCCTCCGCGTCAGCCGCGACGGCGCGGCCGGCGCGCACGCGGGAGTGCTGGAGGACTACGGCTGCGTCGCATCGGGATTCCTGGCGCTGACCCAGGCGACCGGCGACAGCACCTGGCTCGACCGGGCGACAGCGCTGCTCGACACCGCACTGACCCACTTCCGCGCCGAGGACGGCGGCTTCTACGACACCGCCGACGACGCGGAGGCGCTGGTCACCCGGCCCCGGGACCCCTCCGACAACGCCAGCCCCAGCGGCACCAGCGCGATGGTCCATGCGCTCGTCACCGCCCACGCGCTCACCGGAGAGGGCCGCTATCGCACTGCCGCCGAAGAGGCGCTTGCGGCCACGAGCAACCTGATGACCAAGGCGCCCCGGTTCGCCGGCTGGTCGCTGGCGGCCGCGGCGACGATGGCTGAGGGCCCACTCGAGATCGCGGTCGTCGGTCCGCCGGGTCCCGACCGCGACGCCCTCGAGGACGCCGCGCGGCGCAAGCCGGGAGCGGTCGTGGTCGTCGCCGACGAGGCCCGCGACGACATCCCGCTGCTTAGCAGCCGCACTCCCGTGGACGGGAAGGCGGCGGCGTACGTCTGTCGGGGGTTCGTCTGCGAGCGCCCCGTCACCTCCGTGGTGGACCTGGCGAAGTCCCATACCTGATCCGGGGCAACTATGTGGCGATCCCCTATGTCGGTGCGCGCGTAGAAGTGTAACTTCGGTCACATGACGGTCGATGTGGTCGCGTTCCTGGAGCTGCTGGCCGGGGATGCCGCGGAGGCCGACTTCGAGGGACCGTCGCAGGCCGCGCGGGCGGCTGGGGCGAGCCCCGAGGAGCAGGAGCGGATCGACTACGCCAAGAGGCTCGCGCTGCAGGTCAGGGCGACCCTGGAGGCGCGTCGCCGGCGCGAGGGCGAGCTGGGGGCGCTGTTCGAGTCGGCCAACGACCTGGCGATGCTGACCAACCTGGAGGCGGTGCTGCAGGCGATCGTGACCCGGGCGAGGCAGCTGCTGAACAGTGACGTCGCCTACCTGACCCTCAACGACGAGCGTCGTGGCGAGTACATGCGGGTCACCGAGGGGATCCTGACCGCGGCCTTCCGCTCGACCCGGATCCCCTACGGCATCGGGCTCGGTGGCCTCGTCGCCCAGACCATGAAGCCCTACTCGACCGCCGACTACATCCCCGACGAGCGGTTCCGGCACGCCCCCGACATCGACGGCGCGGTCAGCGGCGAGGGCATCCGCGCGATCATCGGCGTACCTCTCCTGCTCGGCACCCAGGTCATCGGCGTCCTCTTCGCCGCCAACAGGACCGTACGTCCTTTCGGGGCCGAGGCGAGCGCGCTGCTCGTCTCCCTGGCGGCCCATGCCGCGATCGCGGTGGACAAGGCCCGGCTGCTGGAGGAGACCCGCGCCGCGGTCGCCGAGCTCGAGGTGACCACCCGCAAGCTGCAGACGCGCAACGAGACGGTCGAGCGGGCCGCCGACGCCCACGACCGGCTCACCCGGATCGTCGTCGAGGGCGGCGGAGTCGACGATGTCGTACGCAGCGTCGCCGAGGTCCTCGGCGCCCGGGTCGTGGTGCTGGACCTGAGCGGCGAGACCATCGCCACCAGCGCCCCCGACCAGCCCGTTTCCGACTACGAGGCGGCCGTGACCAGGCGCAGCCTCGACCTGAGCCGCACCGCCGGCAGCGGCGACATCTATGCCACCCCGGTCCTCGCCGGCGCCGAGCAGCTCGGCTCGATGCTCCTCGGCCCACGCGAGGCCGACCGCGAGGACGGTGATCTGGAGGACGGCGACCAGCGGATCCTGGAGCGCGCGGCGCTGGTGACCGCACTGCTGCTGCTCTTCCGCCGTAGCGTCGCCGAGGCCGAGGGACGCGTACGCGGAGAGCTCCTCGACGAGCTCCTCTCCGGTACCACTCCTGACCCGGAGACGCTGCGCGAGCGCGGCCGATTGCTGCAGGCCGACCTGTCCCGTTCCTATGCCGTGGTCGTCGCGAACGTCCCCGGCGACCGGGCCCGGGTCGGTCAGGCGGCGACGTTCGTCGCTGCCACCCACGACGGGTTCGCGGCGGTGCGGCAGGGTCAGGTCGTGCTGATCTTTCCCGACTGCGACGCCCGCGCCGCGGGCGAACTGGTGGTCGAGGGGCTGCGGCTGTCCGCCGGCGCCCCGGTGACGGTCGGCGCCGCCGGACCGGTGCCCGGACCGCTGAGCAGTCCCGACGCCGTGGTGCGGGGCTACGACGAGGCCCGCCGCTGCCTGGCCGCCGCGATGACCCTCGGGCGCGAGGGCCAGGTGGTCACCGCCGACGACCTCGGCTTCGTGGGGCTGCTGCTCGGCTCCGACGGCCACCCGGCGGCGTACGTCACCTCGCGGCTCGGGCCGGTGATCGACTACGACACCGCGAAGGGGTCGAAGCTGGTCGAGACCCTGCGGGCCTACTTCGCCGCCGACCGCAACCTCACCCGCACCGCCGGCGCGCTGCACGTGCACGTCAACACCGTCACCCAGCGGCTGGAGCGGGTCACCCGGCTGCTGGGCAAGGGCTGGCAGGAGCCGGAGCGCCAGCTCGAGGTGCAGCTGGCGCTCCGGCTCCATCAGCTCGTCGCCTAGAACGGCCTAGGAACGCCGCCTGGTCAGCCAGAGATGACGGGCGGTGCCCCAGATCCCACGCCGGAAGAGCAGCACCACGGTCACGAACACGCCGCCGGTGACGATCCCGATCCCGTCGAACCCGGACGAAGCGAGATAGTCGGCGAGCATCACGATCAGGCCGGCGCCGATGACGCCGCCCCACAGCGTCCCGATCCCGCCGAGCACGGTCATCAGGACGACCTCGCCGGAGGTCGCCCAGTGCAGCTCGGGCAGGGCGACGAAGCCGTGCGAGACGGCGAAGACGCCGCCGGCCAGCCCGGAGAGCCCGGCCGAGAGCACGAAGACGATCAACTTGTAGCGCTCGACGTCGTAGCCCAGCGCCCGAGCCCGCGGCGCGTTGTCGCGGATCGCGACCAGCACCCGCCCGAAGGGGGAGTGGACGATCCGCCAGGCCGCCCACATCCCGAGCAGGATGATCGGCAGCGCCGCGTAGTAGAAGAAGAACGAGTCGGTCTCGACGGCCTCGATCCCGAAGAACGACCGCGGCACGCCTTGGAGCCCGTTCTCCCCACCGGTGAGCGAGGAGGCCTGGTTGGCGATGAAGAAGAGCATCTGCGCGAAGGCGAGGGTGACCATCGCGAAGTAGATCCCCGACCGCTTCACCGACAGGTAGCCGATCGGCACCGCCAAGAGCATCGCGAAGAGGGCGCCGCCGAGGACCGCCACCGGGAACGGCACGCCGAGGTGGATGGCGATCAGTCCCGTGGCATAGGCGGATCCGCCCCAGAACGCGGCGTGCCCGAACGAGAGCAGCCCGCAGTAGCCCAGCAGCAGGTCGAGGGCCACCGCGAAGAGCGCCCACGCGGCGATGTCCATCGCCACCGGCGGATAGACGAACCACGGCAGCGCCAGCGCTACCACCAGCCCCACCGCCAGCAGGACCAGTCGCTGCCACGGGCGTGCGCCCGCGATCGCCGCATGCTGCTCGGTGACGCTCGCACCGGCTGTCGCGATCGAGGTCATGCCGTCGCCTCCTCTCGGCCGAAGAGCCCGGCAGGCCGGGCCAGGACGACCACGGCCATCAGCACGAAGATGAGCACCTGCGCGAACGTCGGTGCGTACGCCTGCCCGAAGGCCTCCACGAGCCCGACCAGGAACCCGCCGACGACGGCGCCCACGATCGAGCCGAGCCCGCCGATCACCACGACCGCGAACAGGATGATGATGAAGTCGCTGCCCATCTCGGCGGTGATCGCCCGGAACGGTGCCGCCAGCACCCCGGCGAGACCGGCGAGCGCGACCCCGAAGCCGAACACCGGCGTCACCCAGCGTCCGACGTTGATCCCGAGCGCGCCGGCGAGCTCGGGCCGCTCGGTCGCGGCCCGGACGATCATGCCCACCCGCGTACGCGTCATCAGCAGCCAGACGCCGAGGCAGACGAGCAGCGCGACACCGATCACGAAGAGCTGGTAGACCGGCAGCCCGACGCCACCCACCTGCACCCGGCCGGACAGCACCTCGGGGCGTTCGTAGGGCAGGCCGCTCACGCCGTAGCGGCGCTTGACGAGGTCGACCAGCAGCAGGGTCAGCCCGAAGGTGAGCAGCAGGTTGTAGAGCGGGTCGAGCGGCAGCAGCCACTGCACGAGCAGCCGCTCGACCAGCATCCCGAAGACCAGCATCAGCAGCGGCACCACGATCAGCGCCAGCCACAGGCTCATCCCGACGGTGTCCAGGAGCACCGCGGCGGCGACCGCCCCCAGCATGTAGAAGGCGCCGTGGGCGAAGTTGACCACGCCCAGCACCCCGAAGATGACCGCCAGGCCGAGCGCGGCCAGCGCGTAGAAGCTGCCGGCCGCGAGCCCTTGGACGGTGTACTGCAGAACCGCGTTCATACCTATCCCTCTAGACCTCGGGCCTACATCGAGCAGCCGGACTCGGCTGCCGGGCGGAACGCCTCCTCGGCCGGGATGGTCTTGATGATCTCCTCGTAGTCCCAGTCCTCCTTGACGTCGTCCGGCCCCTTGACCCGAGCCAGGTAGACGTCGTGGATGACCCGGTGGTCCTCGGCGCGGATCTCGCCGTTGCGCAGGAACATGTCCTCGACCTTCTTGCCCTCGAGCTCCTCGACGACCTTGTCGGCGTCGTCGGTGCCGGCCGCCTGGACCGCCTCGAGATACTGCAGCGCTGCCGAGTAGTTGCCCGCGTGGGCGTACGTCGGCCGGTCGCCGGTCTCCTCCATGAAGCGGTCGGCCCACTCGCGGGACTCGTCGTCGAGGTTCCAGTACCAGGCGTCGGTGAAGATCGTGCCCTCGAACGCCTCCACGCCGAGCGAGTGGATGTCGGAGATGAACATCAGCCCGACAGCCAGGTCGATGCCCTGGTCCTTGAGCCCGGACTCGTTGTACTGCTTGACCAGGTTGATCAGGTCGCCACCGGCGTGCATGGTGCCGATGACCTGCGGTTTCGCGGCTCCCGCCTTGGTGATGTACGTCGCGAAGTTGTCGTTCGGGAACGGCGTCGCGATCGTGCCCGCGACCTCACCTCCGCCGGCCTCGATGGCGCCGGTGAACGACTTCACCATGTCCTGGCCGAAGGCGTAGTCGGGGTAGATCAGCTGCCAGTTCTTGTCGCCCTCCTCGGTCACGACGGTGCCGGTGCCGTTGGCCAACATCCAGGTGTCGTAGGCGTAGTGGAAGGTGTACTTGTTGCACTGCGCGCCGGTGAGCTCGGTGGTCCCGGCGCCGATGTTCATGTAGAGCTTCTTCTTGTTCTTCGCCTGGGTCGCGACGGCCAGCGCCGCCGACGAGGTCGGCACGTCCAGGATCACGTCGGCGCCCTCGCGGTCGTAGAGCTCCTGGGCCTTGGTGTTGGCGATGTCCGGCTCGTTCTGGTGGTCGGCCGAGGTCACCTCGATGTCCTCGACGACGGCTTCCTCGCCGTACTTCTCCTGGTAGTCGTCGATCGCCATCTGGATCGCGATCTTCGAGTTGGGGCCGGAGACGTCCTTGTAGACACCGGAGGCGTCGTTGAGCAGGGCGAGGACCACCTTGTCGTCGGTGAAGTCGCCTCCGCTCGCGCTCGGCCCGCCGGCTCCGCAGCCTGCGGTGACCAGGACACCGGACATCAGCACGGACGCGCTGGCAACAAAGCGTTGCTTGTTCATCGTGTCTCTCCTCGTGGGGTTGGGGGACTGCGATATCTGCTTGGGGTCAGATCCCGAGGTGTTCGAGGAGCTCGTCCTGACGTTCGACGAACTCGGCGTTGTCGAGGCTCTCGACCAGGCGGCCCTGGGCGAGCAGGTAGTGGCGGTCGGCGACGGTGGCGGCGAAACGTACGTTCTGCTCGATCAGGAGTACGCCGATCCCGGACTGCTTCGCGGTCCGCACGATGTCGCCGATCTGGGCGACGATGACCGGGGCGAGCCCTTCGGAGGGCTCGTCGAGCAGGAGCAGGCGGGCGCCGGTGCGGAGCACCCGGGCGACGGCGAGCATCTGCTGCTCACCGCCCGAGAGCGTCGTCCCGCCCGCTCGCCGGCGGCTGCCGAGAGCCGGGAAGGCGTCGTAGACCTGCTCCAACGTCCAGGCGGACTCGGAGACCTTCGGAGGCAGCAGGAGGTTCTCCTCGACGCTCAGGTTGGCGAAGATGCCGCGGTCGTCCTGCACCCAGCCGAGCCCGGCGCGGGCCCGCTTGTGCGCGGGCAGCGAGGTGATCTCGCGGCCGTCGAGCCGGATCGATCCGGTCAGGTGCTTGTGGAGGCCCATCAGGCAGCGTACGAGCGTGGTCTTGCCGGCGCCGTTGCGGCCCACGAGGGTGACGACCTCGCCCTCTGCGACGCTCAGGGTGGCCTCGCGCAGGGCCTGGGCCTCGCCGTACCACGCGCTCAGGTTCTCGATCTCAAGCACTGTGGGCCTCTCCGAGGTAGGCGGTGATGACGCGGGGGTCGGCGCGCACCTCGTCGTAAGGCCCCTCAGCGAGAACCGAGCCCTGCTGCAGAACCGTGACCCGGTCGGCGAGGTGGGCGACGACGTGCATGTTGTGGTCGACGAAGACGACCGTGCGGCCCTCGGCGATGCGCCGGACGAGCTCGATGGTGCGGTCGACATCCTCGATGCCCATCCCCGCCGTCGGCTCGTCGAGCAGCAGCAGCCGGGGCTCGACGGCGAGGACGAGAGCGAGCTCGAGCGCCCGCTTCTGTCCGTACGCCATCAGCCCGGTGGGCTTGTCGGCCAGCTCGGTCAGGCCGACCTCGGCCAGCAGCCGGTCGACCTCCTCGCCGCGCCGGCTCAGCAGCTTCTCCGAGCGCCAGAACTTCAGTCCCTGGTTGGTCAGCCCCTGGAGCGCGATCTCGACGTGCTCGCGCGGGGTGAGGTTCTCGAAGAGGCTGGTGATCTGGAAGGAGCGGGCCACCCCATGGCGGGTGATCCGCTCCGGTGCCATCCCGGTGACGTCGTCACCGAAGACCGTGATCCGCCCACTGGTGGGCTTGAGGAACCCGGTCAGCAGGTTGAACAGGGTCGTCTTGCCGGCGCCGTTGGGGCCGACGAGCGCGTGTACGGTGCCCTCGGCGACCTCCAGGTCGACGGAGCTGACCGCGCGGAAGCCGCGGAAGTCCTTGGTGAGACCCTCGGTCCGTAGTGCGCACCTCGGGGTCGGTGTGGTGCTCGTCACAGGGGCGACGCTAGGGAAGTGGTGAGACGTACGCCATAGGGGTTCGGGACACACTGAGCCCGCTCACTGTGTGGCTCATCCCCATGCTGGCCCGCCAGCGCCCGGCTCGCGACCGCCCACATTTCCAGCGCCGGAGTTGTGTGCGGCGACCACATGGCGCGCGTCACACCGTCTCGCGATCCTTGGGGAATGCCCCCCACCCGTCTCGTACGCAGATTCCTGACCGCCGGCTCGTCGCTCGCCCTCGCCGCCGCGGCCCTGGTCGTCGGCCAGGTGCCCGCGAGCGCCGCGCCGTCGACGGGCACCGCCGACTGCTCGTCGCTGGTCGGGCTGAGGATCCCCGCCCACCGCATCGGCCTGCCGACCACCGGTGCCGAGGTCACCGCGACGACGTCGATGCCGGCCTCCGGGACCGGTCCGACCGCTCTCCCGGCCTACTGCCGCGCCGACATCGCGATCCACCCGGTCGACCCCGCCGCCCCGGACATCCGGATGGGCCTGGCACTGCCGCAGGGGTGGAACGGGCGGACGATGATGTTCGGCGGTGGTGGCTACAACGGCACCGTCCCCAACCTCGCCCAGAACGTGCCCTTCGGGCCGGTCGACCAGCGCACCCCGCTCGGCCGCGGCTACGCCACCTACGCCAGCGACTCCGGCCACCAGGCCGACACCACGCGCCACCCGATCGCCAGCCTGGACGGATGGTTCGGTCAGAACGACGAGGCGGTGCGCAACTTCTCCGGTGACGCGCTCAAGAAGGTGCACGACACCGCCACGTACGTGATCACGAAGGCCCTCGGGCGCGCGCCCGGCACGGCCTACTTCGCCGGCGGCTCGACCGGTGGCCGGGAGGCGCTGGCGGTCGCGCAGCGCTGGCCGCGCGACTTCGACGGGGTCATCTCCGCCTACCCCGCCTGGAACGCCGCCACCCTCGACCTCTTCTTCGGCCGGATCACCCACGAGTTCGGCAAGCCCGGCGCGTTCCCGTCGAAGGCCCAGCAGGACCTCGTCGCGCAGCGGGTCCTCGCCGCCTGCGACGGCGGCGATGGGATCGAGGACGGAGTGATCTCCGACGAGGCCGGCTGCGACTTCGACCCGGAGACGCTGCTGTGCGGCGACGGCGAGACGCCCGGCGCCACCTGCCTCTCCCGCGAGCAGGTGGATGCGATCGTCGCAGCCGACAGCAGCTGGCGGCTTCCCTACCGGGTCGCGAGCGGGGAGTGGGGTTACCCGGGGTTCCCGGTGCTGTCCGGGGCACGGATGTCGACGCCGGTCCTCGGCTTCGGCACCACCGCGCCGGCCGACCCGATGCCGGTGACCGCCGGCTACGGCATGCAGTTCTGGAACCAGTGGGTCAAGTACTTCGTCGCTCGCGACCCGCAGATCAGCCCCTTCGCGATCGACCCGGCCGACCCGGGGGAGTGGCAGCGCCGGATCAGCGAGCTGACCGCGCTCCAGGACGTCAACGACGCTGACCTGCGCCCATTCGCCCGCTCCGGTGGCAGGCTGATCATGGTCCACGGTGCCGCCGACGAGCTGGTCAGCCACCGCTCCACGATCGACTACTACCAGCGCGTCCAGCGGGTGATGGGCAAGCGGGCGACCGACGGTTCCTCCCGGTTCTACCTGGTGCCCGGAGCCAACCACGCCAACTTCGCCCCGGTCGCCTACTCCGCCTCGTACGACTCGCTCACGGCCCTGGAGAAGTGGGCCGAGCGCGGTGTCGCGCCGGGCGCGAACCAGGTGGTCGCCGACGGAAATGCAGGGGCCGCCCGCACGCGGCCGCTGTGCGAATGGCCGGCCTGGCCGGCGTACGTCGGTGGTCCCGCCTCGGTGGCGAGCAGCTTCAGGTGTGACCGATAGGGGTTGCCCCCCGACCTATCGAGTCCACCGATCGAGATGGTTTGCTATCCCTCATGTCTGTTTGGCGAACAAAGTCCATCGAGCAGTCCCTCGCCGATGCCGACCACCCGGATTTCAAGCTCAAACGGCGGCTCACCTCCGTCGACCTGACCGTCTTCGGGATCGGCGTCATCATCGGAGCGGGAATCTTCACGCTGACCGGTAGAGCCGCGGCCGAGTACGCGGGACCGGGTGTCGTCTTCTCGTTCATCATCGCCGCGATCTGCTGTGGCCTGGCGGCGCTGTGCTACGCCGAGTTCGCCTCGACCGTGCCGGTGTCGGGGTCGGCGTACACCTTCTCCTACGCCACCCTCGGCGAGATGCTCGCCTGGATCATCGGCTGGGACCTGATCCTGGAGATGGTGCTCGGTGCGTCCGTGGTCGCGCAGGGCTGGAGCAGCTACCTGGTGACGTTCCTCGAGGAGATCGGCCTCGGCTGGCCCAAGGAGTTCGGGCCGGACGCCAACGCCGACTTCGGTCAGCCCAACCTGGCCGCGCTGCTGCTCGTGATCGTCCTGGTCGGCCTCATCACGATCGGCATCAAGGAGTCGCTGCGGGTCAACCTCGCACTCGTCGCGGTCAAGCTCTTCATCGTCCTGTTCGTCATCGTCGCCGGCATGTTCTACATCTCCGGCTCCAACTACGACCCGTTCATCCCCGAGCGCGCCGGATCCATCAGCGGTGAGGGCATCCACCAGCCGCTGATCCAGTGGGCCTTCGGCCTCGAGCCGCAGACCTTCGGCGTCCTCGGCATCATCTCGGCCGCATCCGTTGTCTTCTTCGCCTACATCGGCTTCGACGTGGTCGCCACGACCGCGGAGGAGGCCAACAACCCCCAGCGCGACCTGCCCCGCGGCATCATCGGCTCGCTGGTGATCTGCACGATCCTCTACGTCGCCGTCGCCCTGGTCATCACCGGCATGGTGAAGTACGACCAGATCGATTCCGAGGCCGCGCTCGCCACCGCGTTCCGCGACGTCGGCCGCGGCGGTTTCGCGACCCTGATCTCGGCAGGCGCCGTCGCCGGTCTGACCACCGTCGTGATGACGCTGATGATCGGCGCCATCCGGGTCGTCTTCGCGATGAGCCGCGACGGTCTGTTCCCGGTGAAGTTCGCCCACGTCAACCCGAAGACCGGCACTCCGGTCCGGATCACCCTCACCATCGGCGTCTTCGTCGCGATCGTGGCCACGTTCACCCCGGTCGGCCAGCTCGAGGAGATGGTCAACATCGGCACCCTGACCGCGTTCGCGCTGGTCTCCATCGCCGTGCCGATCCTGCGCAAGCGTCGCCCCGACCTGCCGCGCTCCTTCAAGGTGCCGTTCAGCCCGGTGCTGCCGATCGTGGCCGCGTTGATCTGCATCTACCTGACGCTCAACCTGAGTGTCGAGACCTGGCTGCGGTTCCTGGTGTGGATGGCGATCGGCTTCGCCATCTACTTCCTCTACGGCTACCGCAACTCGCGGGTCGGCAAGGGCGGCGACGACAAGGTCGTCGAGCCGCTGCACATGTGAGGCTCTCGTAGACGAGAAGGGGCGCGTGGCCGGGATGGCCGCGCGCCCCTTCCTTGTCTTGGGCCCAGACGGTCACCTCGCGGCGTCGATGAAGCGATCGCCCAGGTCGGAGCGGAGGTAGAGGACCGATCGGCCGTGGCGGGCCGAGGTCAGCAGCCCGGCGGCGCGCATCGCCCGCAGGTGCTGGTTGACGGCCGTGGGGGTCACCCCGAGACGTACGGCCAGCTCGGTCGAGGACGCCGGAGCCGCCAGCAGGGTGAGGAGGCCGGAGCGGGTCTCGCCGATGAGGTCGCGCAGCGCCCGCGGCGCCTGCGGCCGGTCGCTGGTCCAGAGGGTGCCGAGGCCGCGCGCCGGGTAGAACATGACCGGCGGCTCCTCGGGCGAGATCGGCGTCGACGGGTTGCGGCTGAACAGAGTGGGCACCAGGGTGAGCCCGTCACCGGCGGTCGTACGCCGGTAGTCGACCTTCGACGTGGTGAGCCGGATCGTGAGGAGGTCGTCGGCGAGGGTGACTCGCGGCGAGATGCCGGCGAACATCGACGCCATGCCGGAGTGGACGATCGTCCGTCCGCGATGGACGATGTCGGCCTCCAGCACCGCTCGCATCCGCTGCCAGTGCGGTTCGAAGCAGGCGTCCCAGTAGTCGCGCAGCGCGGTGAGGACGCGGCGCAGTACCACCTGCGGGCGTCCGCTCAGGATCTCCGGTGGTCCGCCGTCGAAGTGGACCGCGTCGAGGTCGGCACGTACGCGCTGCGGCGAGGTCGCCGCGATCACCTCGAGCTCGTCCTCGAGCCGAGCGAGCGGGTTGCGCGGGCGCGGGTTGAGGAAGTCGGGTGTCCAGAGTCGCTCGTTGGTCAGCGCCAGCAGGGTCTCGCGGTCCAGGTCCGCGGTGGCGACCGTGCGGAGCCAGGGGAGATGGAGCGGGAACCGGCCGGGGTCGCGCAGCGCCCGCAGCGAGAGCGTGAGCTCGTTGAGCGGCGAGATGGCGAACCGGACCTCGCTCAGGTCGGGACCGGCCAGCTCGTACCTGATCATGAAGCAATACGCTACATCGTTAGCGCGCGCAGGCGCGGGGTGCGACAACTGGGCCCATGATCCGCCTTCCCAGCGACCCGGTCGAGCGCCCGCTCGTCGGCGCGGTCGCCGCCCTCTCGCTCGCCCGCGGCATGTTCTTCGCCGTCAGCGCGCTCTACTTCACCCGCACGGTCGGCCTCTCGGCGGTGACCGTCGGCATCGGCCTGACCGTCGCCGGAGCGGTCGGCGTCGTGGCGACGTACGCAGGCGGGCGGCTCAGCGACAGGTGGGGCGCCGACCGGGTGCAGCTGTGGGCGATGGCGAGCTACGGCATCGCCCTGCTCGCCTACGCCCTGGCCCGCGACGTGGTCGCCTTCGTGCTGGTCGCGACGTGGGTCTCGGCCTCGCGAGGCTTCCAGTCGAGCGCCCAGTCGACGCTGGTCGCGCGCTGGTTCACCGGCCCCGAGCGGGTCGCAGTACGTGCCCGGCTGCGCGTGGTCATGAACGTGATGATCGGCGCGGGCACCCTGCTCGCCGCACTGGCACTGGTGGTCGACACCGGGGCTGCCTATCGCACCACGATGGTGGTCGTCGGGGTGCTCACCACGCTCGCGGCGGTGCCGCTCATCGGGCTCAGACGCCGGGTCGCCGGCCTGTCCGAGTGCATGGACGCCGGCTCCGGACCAACGGTGACCCCAGGGCCTTCACCGCTGCGCGACCGCACCTATGTGACCGCGACCGTGCTCAGCGGCGTGATGGCGATCCACTTCGGGGTCACCTCGATCGGCGTGCCGCTGTGGGTGGCCGACCACACCGATGCGCCGACGGTCCTGGTCTCGCTGCTCCTGGTGGTGAACACCGTCTACGTCGCGCTCTTCCAGGTCCGGGCCTCGCGCGGCACCCACGACATCGCCACGGCGGGCCGGGCCGTACGAGGTGCCGGGTTCCTGCTGCTCGCCGCCTGCCTCCTCTTCGCGGGGGCGGCCTATGCGGGCCCGGTGTTCGCCACGTGCCTGTTGCTGATCGCCGCGCTGGCGGCCTCGGCCGCCGAGACGCGTGGCGAGGCGGGCAGCTGGGGGCTGGCCTTCGAGCTCGCCGACCAGCAGCGGGCCGGCGCCTACCAGGGTGTGAGCCAGATGGGCTACGCACTGGCCCACATGCTCGCGCCGCTGGTGGTGACGGCGACCGCGATCGACCACGGCACCGGCGGCTGGATGGTGCTGGGCGGGCTCTTCGCCGTCACTGGCATCCTCACCGCGGTGCTCGCCCGGCACGCCGCCGCGGCGCGCGCCCAGGATCAGGCTCAGCGCAGCGAGTACGTCGCCAGCGAGACGCCGGTGTAGTGCACGATGAACGCGAGGATGGTGAAGGTGTGGAAGACCTCGTGGAAGCCGAACCACTGCGGCCACGGGTTGGGCCGCTTGAAGCCGTAGATGACACCGCCGGCGGTGTAGAGCGCGCCGCCGACACAGATCATCGTGAAGGTGGCGATCCCGATCCCGACGCCCAGGGCGACGGCGCCGGAGAAGAAGGACGGGATGAAGAAGATCGCCGCCCAGCCGAGCGCGATGTAGTTCGGGACGTACAGCCAGCGCGGCGCCTCGGGCCAGAAGACCCGGAAGAAGACGCCCAGGATGGCCCCGGTCCAGACCACCGAGAGCAGCACGACCTGGGTGACGCCGTCGAGGAGCAGCAGCGAGAACGGGGTGTAGGAGCCCGCGATCATCAGCATGATGTTGGCGTGGTCCCAGCGCTTCAGGATGGTGTGGGAGCGCGGGCTCAGCTTCCCCATCGCGTTGCTGCGGTGATAGATCGCGGAGACGGTGAAGAGCAGCAGCGCGGCCATCGTGAACACCGCCGCGCCGATCCGTGGCGCGCCCGCGGGGGCGAGCACGATCAGCACGATCCCGGCCGCCAGGGTGAGCGGGGCGCTGGCCAGGTGGATCCAGCCGCGCAGCTTCGGGAGGGCCTCGTGAACGGTCGAGGAGACCGAGTCGGTGATCGTGCCGACCTTGAGGCGCATCGCGTCCGTCATCTCACTCATAAGGGCCAAGGCTATCGGTCCACCCTGAAGATCAGGTGAACCCCGTCCCGCTGGGAGATGTGGGCGCGGCGCCGATACCCTTCTGCACGTGGCAGACTGGAAGGAAGGCGTACGTCGGGTTCTGTACCCAGCCTACGAGGCGCGGATGCTCCGCAAGCTCGACACGTCCAAGCTGCCCAAGCACGTCGGGGTGATGCTCGACGGCAACCGTCGCTGGGCCAAGGAGGTCGGCCAGTCGACCGCCCACGGCCACCGCGCCGGCGCGGCCAACATCGAGCCGCTGCTCACCTGGTGCGACGAGATCGGCATCGAGGTGGTCACTCTGTGGCTGCTCTCCACCGACAACCTCAACCGCCCTGCCGACGAGCTGGCGCCGCTCCTCGAGATCATCGCCGACGCGGTCGACTCGCTGGCAGACGTACGCCGCTGGCGCCTGCACCCGGTCGGCGCGCTCGACCTCCTGCCCGACTGGCTGTCCCAGCGCCTCAAGGCCGCCGAGGAGGCGACCCGGGACGTCGACGGGATGCTGGTCAACGTCGCCGTCGGCTACGGCGGCCGTCGCGAGATCGCGGATGCCGTACGCGCCCTGCTCAACGAGCACGCCACCCGCGGCACCTCGCTGGAGGAGCTCGCCCAGATCATCGACGTCGAGCACATCGCCGACCACCTCTACACCAAGGGCCAGCCCGACCCCGACCTGGTGATCCGTACGTCGGGGGAGCAGCGCCTGGGCGGGTTCCTGCTGTGGCAGAGCGCGAAGTCGGAGTTCTACTTCTGCGAGGCCTACTGGCCCGACTTCCGGCGCACCGACTTCCTGCGTGCGCTACGGGCCTACGCCCACCGCGAGCGTCGCCTCGGAAGGTGACCGCCGTCCTGACCACTGGACGGAACATTTCGGTGGTGTCACCAGGTGTTCACAAAGAAAAATCGTTCGTGTTGCCACAGACCGTTGGTCCGGCGTCGTAGCGTTGTACCAACGACGGGGAACAAATTCCCGTCGCACCTGGAGGCCCGTTACGTGAGTAGTCACGAACCGAACCTGCGTCAGGATCTCATCGATCCCGACGGGTGTGAGGCGGTCGGCACCCCGACTGACGGTCCACCGTCCGGTCCATCTGATTAGTGATGAAATGACCGGACTCATGGGTGTATGAGCCGGTCGCGAGAGGTGATCCGCGTGGCCAACCGAACCACGAACGAGCATGTCACCGAGGCCGATACGTCGGCCGCTCCGACACCGGCGTCGGAGTCTTCCCCCTCGGAGAGCGAGTCGCCTTCAGTGCGTACGTTCGTTCTCGACACCAGCGTCCTGCTCTCGGACCCGAAGGCAATGACGCGCTTCGCCGAGCACGAGGTCGTGCTCCCGGTGGTGGTGATCACCGAGCTGGAGGGAAAGCGGCACCATCCGGAGCTGGGCTACTTCGCCCGCTCCGCACTCCGGCAGCTCGACGAGCTGCGGATCACCCACGGCCGCCTGGACACCGCGGTCCCGGTCGGAGAGACGGGCGGCACCATCCGCGTCGAGCTCAACCACACCGACCCGTCCTCGCTGCCGAGCGGATTCCGGCTCGGGGACAACGACACTCGGATCCTCGCGGTCGCGCGCAACCTGAAGGGCGACGGGCTCGACGTCACCCTGGTCTCCAAGGACCTGCCGATGCGGATCAAGGCGTCCGCGGTCGGGCTGAAGGCCGAGGACTACCGCGGTGAGCGGATCAACGACTCCGACCCGGGCTACTCCGGAATGGCCGAGCTGGACGTCGCCGCTGCGGACCTCGACGAGCTCTACGACGACGGCGTCCTCGACCTCGACACGGCCCGCGACCTGCCCTGCCACACCGGTCTGGTGCTGATGTCGGACCGCGGCACCGCGCTCGGCCGGGTCGGCCCGGACAAGCAGGTGCACCTCGTCCGCGGCGACCGGGAGGTCTTCGGGATCCACGGCCGCTCCGCGGAGCAGCGGATCGCGCTCGAGATGCTGCTCGACCCCGAGGTCGGCATCGTCTCCCTCGGTGGCCGGGCCGGCACCGGGAAGTCCGCGCTGGCGCTGTGCGCCGGCCTGGAGGCGGTCATGGAGCGCAACCAGCACAAGAAGGTGCTCATCTTCCGCCCGCTCTTCGCCGTCGGCGGCCAGGAGCTCGGCTACCTGCCCGGCACCGAGGGCGAGAAGATGTCGCCGTGGGGCCAGGCGGTCTTCGACACCCTCTCCGCGGTGACCACGCAGGACGTGATCGACGAGATCATCGACCGGGGCATGCTGGAGGTGTTGCCGCTGACCCACATCCGCGGCCGCTCGCTCCACGACTCGTTCGTGATCGTCGACGAGGCGCAGTCGCTGGAGCGCAACGTGCTCCTGACGGTGCTCTCCCGCATCGGCGCCAACTCGAAGGTCGTGCTCACCCACGACGTCGCCCAGCGCGACAACCTCCGGGTCGGACGCCACGACGGGGTGGTTGCGGTGATCGAGAAGCTGAAGGGCCACCCGCTCTTCTCCCACGTGACCCTGACCCGCTCCGAGCGCTCGCCGATCGCCGCGCTCGTCACCGAGATGCTGGAGAACGTCGTTCCGTAATCATTGTCACGTCAACGGCCCCAGACCTGTAAGGTCTGGGGCCGTTGTGATTTCTGTGACTCATGTTACGGAAGTGATGCTCAGGACGGTCATTTCTGACCTACAAACGGTGCGTCCGGTTTGATACGGGGTTGGCGCTCATGCATTGTTTGCGGGTCTGCAATGCCTCAGCCCCCGAATGAGAGCCCGTGACCAAGCCAGTTCATCGTGCCCCGCGACATCGCGGTGCGCCAGCGAATCCGCTTGTCGACGTTCCGCACAAGGCTGCGCGTACGACCGCCAAGACAACCCTCCTCCTCTCCGTCCTCGCCCTAGGCGGGACCGGCGCCGCAGTTGCAGGCGGGGTGGCCTACACCGGCCCCGCCACCGACGACCCGACGCTCAGCGCGGGCGAGTCGGCAGCCGCCGACATCCCCGAGCTGAGCGACGCCCAGCGCGCCGCGATCGAGGCCGAGTCCGCCGCCCGCGGCGGCGAGACCTCCCTGTCGCGTTCGGCCGGTGACCGCCGTGAAGTCGCCGACCCCGGCAAGCAGGCCGCATTGTCGGCCAGCAACGACGTACGGGCCATCGCCGGCGTCGAAGAGATCGAGATCGATCTGCGCAACCCCAAGGACATCGCCAAGTCTATGCTCGGCGACTTCGGCTGGGGGATGGACCAGTTCTCCTGCCTGGAGCCGCTCTGGGAGAAGGAGTCCGGCTGGAACCACACCGCAGCCAACCCCTCCTCCAGCGCCTACGGCATCCCGCAGGCCCTGCCGGGCTCCAAGATGGCCAGCGCAGGCGACGACTGGGAGACGAACCCGGCCACCCAGATCGAGTGGGGCCTCGGCTACATCAACGACCGCTACGGCTCCCCCTGCGGCGCCTGGAGCCACTCCCAGTCCGTCGGCTGGTACTGAGCAACTGCCGAGTCGGCGCGTTAGAACGCGCCGACTCGGCGTGGTTTTTGGTCAGTTCGAGCCGACTCGGCGCTTTCAGGGGTGGGTCATCGACTCGACGTCCAGGGCCTCGTCCAGCTGGGCCTCGGTGAGCGCGCCGTCGGCGACATAGCCGAGCTCGATGACGGTCTCCCGGATCGTGGCGCCCTCGGCGAGGGCCTGCTTGGCGACCTTGGCGGCGGCCTCGTAGCCGATGTACTTGTTGAGCGGGGTGACGATCGAGGGGGAGGACTCGGCGTAGGCACGGAGGCGCTCGGGGACGGGGACGATCCCGTCGACGGTGCGCTCGGCCAGGACGGTCATCGAGGTGGCGAGCAGACGGATCGACTCCAGGACGTTGCGGGCCATCACCGGCATCGCGACGTTGAGCTCGAAGGCGCCCGAGGCGCCGGCGGCGGTCACCGCGGCGTCGTTACCGATCACCTGGAAGGCGACCATCAAGGTGGCCTCCGGCACGACCGGGTTGACCTTGCCGGGCATGATCGAGGAGCCCGGCTGGAGGTCGGGCAGGTGGATCTCGGCCAGGCCGGTGGTGGGGCCCGACGACATCCAGCGCAGGTCGTTGTTGATCTTGATCAGGCCGACCGCGATCGTCTTCAGTACGCCGGAGAGCTCGACCAGCGAGTCACGGGTGCCCTGGGCCTCGAAGTGGTTGCGGGCCTCGGTGAACGGCTGGCCGGTGCGGTTGGAGAGGTCGGCGATCACGGCCTGCGGGAACCCGGCGGGTGTGTTGATGCCGGTCCCGACCGCGGTGCCGCCCAGCGCCAGCTCGCGCACCCGCGGGAGCACCGACTCGAGCCGCTCGGCCGCGTAGCGGACGGTGGCTGCGTACCCTCCGAACTCCTGGCCCAGGGTGACCGGCGTGGCGTCCATCAGGTGCGTACGCCCTGACTTCACCAGCCCGGAGAACTCCTCGGCCTTCGCCTCGAGCGAGCCGGCCAGCACGTCGATCGCGGGCAGCAGTTGCTCGGTGACGGCGACGGCGGCCGCGACGTGGATCGCGGTCGGGAAGGTGTCATTGGAGGACTGGGAGGCGTTGACGTGGTCGTTGGGATGTACGTCCCTGCCGGCCCGAGCCGTCAGGGAGGCGATCACCTCGTTGGCGTTCATGTTGGAGGACGTGCCGGACCCGGTCTGGAAGACGTCGATCGGGAACGCGTCGTCGTGCCGGCCCTCGGAGACCTCGCCGGCGGCGGCGATGATCGCCTCGGCCTTGTCGCCGGGCAGGACGCCGAGATCGAAGTTGGCCTTGGCGGCGGCCGCCTTCACATGACCGATCGCATGGATCAGCGCGGGCTCGATGGGCGTGCCCGAGATGGGGAAGTTCTCCACGGCCCGCTGGGTCTGGGCGCGCCACAGCGCATCCTTCGGGACCCGGACCTCTCCCATGGAGTCGTGCTCGATGCGAAAGCTCATGTCGTCCATGTCTGATTCAACCTTTGACTAGTTGGTGCCATTCCCTCGCGAGACCCCGCCGGCAGAGAGCCGGCCCACATAGAGCCAGTAGGTCTCGGAGTGCCCCTGCAGGTCGACCGGGTAGGAGAGCGCCTCGGCCTCGTCGAAGACCTGCGCCATCACCTCCAGCAGCGCCGGAGCCTTCGCGGCCGACCACACCACCACGGTGCCACCCGGGGCCGTCGCCCGCCGGGCATCCGCCAACGCCGGCGCCTCGTAGAGCGCTCCGTTGGCGTCGTGGACCAGGTAGCCGGGGCCGTTGTCGACGTCCAGCAGCACGACGTCGTACGCCTCGGCCCGGCTCTCCCGCAGGATCACGGCCACGTCGGCGACCTCGATGTGGACGCGCTCGTCCTTCAGCAGGTCGGGGCCGTGGGGGATCCGGCCGGTCCGCATCCACTCGACCAGGCGCGGCTCGATCTCGACGACCGTGACCGCCTCGACCCGCGGGTCGGTCAGCACGGCCTCGAGGGTGAAGCCGAGCCCGAGGCCGCCGATGAGCACGTGCCTCGGCTCCGGGTGCAGCTCGAGGGCACGCGTCGCCAGCGCCTTCTCGGTCGATGTCTCCCGGGTGTCCATCACGAAGATCCCGTTGGCCCGCAGCTCCAGGTGGCCGTCCGCTCGATGCCGTAGCGCCAGTCCACCGTCGACGATCACCGATTCAGTCCCGCTCACGGCTCCATTGTGTCCGATGTGGGTACCGGGCTCTTCATGAGCGATGACAACACCCAGTTCCCAGCGCAGCAGCAGGAGCCTCCCGGGCTCACCGGCGAGATGGACCCGCTGCCCGACCACGGCGAGTCCAGCTACCAGGGCCACGGCCGCCTCGATGGCAAGGTCGCGCTCATCACCGGTGCCGACTCCGGCATCGGCCGCGCGGTCGCCATCGCGTACGCCCGTGAGGGGGCCGACGTGGCCTTCACCTACCTCCCGGAGGAGGAGCCGGACGCGCAGGAGACCTCGAAGCTGGTCGAGGAGGCCGGACGTACGCCGCTGGCCATCCCGATCGACCTGCGCGAGCGTGAGGCGTGCGACGAGGTCGTCGAACGCACCGTGCAGGAGCTCGGCGGCCTCGACATCCTGGTCAACAACGCCGGCTACCAGTTCGCCCGCGACAAGGGGCTGATGGACATGGATGACGAGCGGATCGACCGGACGTTCAAGACCAACCTGTACGCCCTGCTCTGGCTGACCCGGGCAGCCGTCCCGCACCTGCAGAAGAGCAACGGCTGCGTCATCAACAACGCCTCCATCCAGGCGTACGAGCCCTCGACCAGCCTGCTCGACTACGCGGCCACCAAGGCGGCCATCAACAACTTCACCGTCAACCTCGCCGCCGAGCTCGGCCCGGACGGTGTCCGGGTGAACGCGGTGGCGCCTGGGCCGATCTGGACCCCGCTGCAGCCGGCGACGCAGGCGCCGGAGAAGGTGGAGAAGTTCGGGGCCAACACGCCGCTGGGGCGCGCCGGCCAGCCGGCCGAGGTCGCGCCGGCGTTCGTCTTCCTGGCATCACCGGCCGAGGCGTCCTACGTCTCCGGCACCGTTCTCGGGGTGACTGGGGGACGGCCGGTGTTCTGATGGCCGCGAGCAGCTTTCACGACGAAAAGATCGAGGGCGGCGGTCCGGACGAGCGGCCGGAGGAACGGATCACCCGTAACTGGAACGAGCTCCTCCAGGAGCTGCGGGTGCTGCAGACGGGTGTGCAGATCCTCACCGGTTTCCTGCTGACGGTCCCGTTCTCGCCCCGCTTCACGGATCTGGCCGATCATCAGCAGACGATCTACCTCGTGGTGCTGGTCGGCTCGGTCATCACCACGTCCCTCATCATCGCTCCGGTCTCCTTCCACCGGATCCTGTTCCGGCGCCGCCAGCGGCCGTGGCTGGTCAAGGCCTCGCACGGCTGTGCACGGGCCGGACTGGCCGGCTTCGCAATCACCTCGGCGCTGGTCGTGCTGCTCGTCTTCGACGTCGTCCTCTCCTTCGGAGCCGGGGTCGTCGCCGCCATCGCCGTGCTGGTCCTGTTCGTCTCGCTGTGGGCGGGACTGCCGCTGATGAACGGGAAAAACAACTCCCACTGATCCCGTGTGATGACCACCACAGCGGGAGTACGCTGGGGAGAAACCGAGTCTTGGTGGGCTTATGTGGTCGATCTTCTGGATCCTCGTCGCGGTGCTGCTCGGAGTGGCCGAGGCGTTCACGATGACGCTGGCGTTCGCGTTCGTCGCCGGCGGGGCGCTGCTTGCCGCGGGCAGCGCGGCCCTCGGCGCGCCGGTGCTGGTGCAGCTGCTCGTCTTCGTCCTCGCGGGCGGTGGCAGCGTGCTGCTGGTGCGGCCGGTGGCGCGACGGCACCTGGCCGTGCCGCCGCCCTCGCGTGACGGCACCGACGCCCTGGTCGGCCGGCAAGCGGTCGTCCTCGCGGAGGTGAGCTACGCGCACGGGCTGGTCCGGCTCGCGGGCGAGGAATGGACCGCCCGGCCCTATGACGAGGACCTGGTCATCCCGGTCGGATGCCGGGTCGACGTGCTCGAGATCGAAGGCGCGACTGCGCTCGTGCACCCGCGCGACCCGCTGTCGCTGTCCCCCTAGAGGAGGGCGTACGAGATGGAACTTCTGCTGATCGTTCTGGTCATGGTCGCGCTGGTGGTGGGGGCGGTCGCCTCGACGGTGCGGATCGTGCCGCAGGCCAGGCGCTACAACATCGAGCGCTTCGGGCGCTACCGGATCACCCTGCAGCCGGGGCTCAACTTCGTGATCCCGCTGGTGGACCGGGTCAACACCAAGCTGGACGTGCGCGAGACCGTCTACTCCTCCAACCCCCGGCCGGTGATCACCGAGGACAACCTGGTGGTCAACATCGACACGGTGCTCTACTACCAGATCACCGACCCGCGGTCGGCCGCCTACGAGGTCGCCAACTACCTGCAGGCGATCGACCAGCTCACCGTCACCACGCTGCGAAACCTGATCGGCTCGATGGACCTGGAGAGCACCCTGACCTCGCGCGAGACGATCAACGCGCGGCTGCGTGAGGTGCTCGACGACGCCACCGGGAAGTGGGGGATCCGGGTCAACCGGGTCGAGATCAAGGCGATCGACCCGCCGGCCTCGATCAAGGAGGCGATGGAGAAGCAGATGCGCGCCGAGCGTGACAAGCGCGCCGCCATCCTGCACGCGGAGGGCAAGCGGGCCTCGCTGATCCTCGAGGCCGAGGGCACCCGGCAGAAGTCCATCCTGGAGGCGGAGGGCAACCAGCAGGCTCGGGTGCTCGAGGCCGACGGTGAGGCCACGGCGCTCGAGCGGGTCTTCCAGGCGGTCCACGCGAACGACGCCGACGCCAAGGTCTTGGCCTACAAGTACCTCGAGATGCTGCCGTCGCTCGCCTCGCACGGCAACTCGTTCTGGGTCATCCCCGGCGAGCTCACCGAGGCGATGCGTACGGTCACCGGCGCCTTCGCCGACAACGCCTCCTCTATGCGGTCGGCGAAGGTCTCGGACAACGGCCACGAGGCAGGACGTACGCCGCCGGTTCCTTCGCCCCGCGACGCCATCGAGCAGGCGGAGAGCGAGGCGGCCAAGGCGGTCGAGGCGGCCCAGGAGGAGTCGGCCCGGGCCGATCGCATCATCGGGTGACGCCGCGGGAGGTGGCAGAAACCCGTTTCCTAGGGGCACCCGGCCGCTGACAGGATGGCCGGGTGCCGCTGCCCACCCCGACGCTGAAGACCGAGCGGTTGCGGCTGCGGCCGTTCGCCGACACCGATGCCGAGCCGCTGTTCGCCCTCCAGAGCGACGCGTACGTCTTGCGCTACTGGGACTCGCCGCCGTGGACGGAGCGCGCGCGTGCCGAGCAGTTCATCGCTAGGAGCCGTGAGATGGCGGAGGAGGGGAGCGGAGCGCGGCTGGTCATCGAGAGCGACTCCACCTTCGTCGGCTGGTGCACCCTGAACTCCTGGAACCCCGAGTTCCGCAGCGCGTCGCTGGGCTACTGCCTCGCCCGGGCCGGGTGGGGCCAGGGCTTCGCGACCGAAGCCGTGGGCGCAGTGCTGGGGTGGGCGTTCGACACCCTCGACCTGAACCGGGTCCAGGCGGAGGCCGACACCCGCAACGCCGCCTCCGCCCGCGTGCTGGAGAAGCTCGGGTTCACGCTGGAGGGGACGCTGCGCGAGGACTGCGTGGTGAACGGCGACGTCTCGGACTCGTGGGTGTTCGGGCTGCTCCGGCGGGAGTGGTTCTCCCGGTAACGGGGTACCGCACCGGACATGAGCCAGCAACCGCTACCAGCAGAGGGGCCCGACGACCCCGAGTACACCGAGGAGACCGGTCAGGTCTCCGAGGCCGAGAATCTCGACGAGGACGAGGCCGGCACGCCGATCGCGCCCGCGGACTCGACGGCGGGCTATCCCGACTCCGAGTCCGGCGACCCGGACACGCAGGGGTCCGGACCGAGCGAGGCGCCGCCCGAGAACCGGCGCGACAACGACGTCTAGCGGTTCCTAGGCTGGGTGCCCGCTGAACTCGCTGAGCTCGCGGAACCCCCGATCCGACGTGCAGGCGCGTTCGTGGCCTCCAGCAGGATCAGCCGAAGAGGTCACCCAGCCAGGACTCGCGGTGGTGGCTGTGGCGCTTGTCGTGGCGCCGGTCGTCGTCGTAGTCGCGCCGCTCGTACTCTTTCTTCTCGTAGTCCCGCTTCTCATAGCGTCGCTCGTCGCGCTGCTCCTGGCGGGGCTGCTGCTGGTAGCCGCCGGGCTGCGGGGCGCCGACGGACCGCTCGATGATCTTGTCGATCTCGCCGCGGTCCAGCCACACACCACGGCACTGCGGGCAGTAGTCGATCTCGATGCCTTGGCGCTCGCTCATCACCAGGGTGGCACCGTCGATGGGGCACTGCATGGGGGTCTCCTCGTCGTCGGGGATCGGCGCCCATCAACCTATCCGGTCGCCCCGCATCGCCGAGGCTCAGCGTCGGCGGACGTCCGGTCTTCGGCTGCTCCGGAAGGAATGGGATCAGTCGCCGAGACGCTTGAACGGCTCGATGGCGAAGACGACGTCGACGGCGACGTCGAAGTAGGCGGCGATCCGCAGAGCAAGATGCAACGAGGGGCTGTATTCGCCCCGCTCCAGGTAGCCCACGGTCTGGTAGTGGACGCCGAGGGCGTCGGCGAGCTCCCGACGGGAGATGCCGCGCTCGGCGCGTAGCATCGCGATCCGGTTGTAGACGGTGTCCGATTCGTTGGCCACAGGTCAGTAGCCCCTGGTCATGACCTTGTCGCGCGCGGCAGCGATCGCGGAGCCGGTCTGGCGGCGAGCCATCCGGCGGAGCACGATCGGTGCCAGCACGAGGCCGACCACGGCCCAGACGCCGAGGACGCCGAACATCTCGACCGTGCGCCAGGAGTCTCCGATCTCCGCGGCCTCCGCCCCCGCAGGCATCATCGCGGACCGCGTGCCGAGCCCGAGCCAGTAGAAGGGGAAGATCTGCCCGACCCACTGCAGCCAGGTGGGCATCGCGGTGATCGGGTAGAAGATGCCGGAGATCGCGATCAACAGCATCGAGGCCAGCATGATCAGCATCGATTGGGCGCTCGACTTGAAGATCGAGCCGAGCGCCGACCCGATCGGAACGGTCGCGACCATGCCGACGACGAAGATGACTGGGAGCAGCAGCGCCGTGCGGCCGTCGATCCGGAGGTCGCCGATCACCGTCAGCGCGGGAATCGCGAGCAGCACCAGGCTGGCCAGCGTGGTCAGCCCGAAGAACCAGATCTTGCCGATCAGGTAGCCGAGCATCCCGTCGGGCGTCGCTTTGGCCCGCAGCAGCGTGCCGTCCTCACGGTCGGTGGCGATCTGCATCGCCGGGCCCGCGAGGCCGCCGAAGGCGATCGACATCCCGATCAGGCTCGGCAGCACCATCGCACCCAGTGCGAGGTCGGTGCCGGGCACGGTGTTGCCGCGCATGAACAGCAGCGTCACCGTGAAGCCGACCGGGAACAGGAGCATCCAGAAGATGTCGCCGACGTCGGTCAGCGAATACTTGGTCTCCAGCCACCCGCGGTGCAGCCCGGCGCGTACGGCGACGCCGCGCGTACCTTTCGTCCCGGTGGTGATCATGACAGCGCCTCCAGTTTCTCGTGCTCCTCGGCCTGGCCGCTCTCGACCCGCTGGACGAGCGCCAGGTAGGTGTCCTCGAGGTTGGCCCGTTTCACCTCGAGCTCAGTCACGTCGGGGTCGGTCGCGAGCAGGCGGCGTACGAACTCGGTCGGGTCGCGGTCCTCGACCGCGTGCACGTGCCGCTCGCCTCCGGCGGTCCAGCGGACCTCCGCCTTGGTCGCGAGGTCGAGGGCCAGCTTGTCGGGACTGCCGTCGGCGATGATCGTGCCGCGGTCGAGCACGAGGATCCGGTCGGCGAGCTTCTCCGCCTCGGCCAGGTCGTGGGTGGTCAGCAGCACGGTCGTGTTCTCGAAGTCGGAGAGCCGGTGCACGAGTTCGTGGAACTCTCGTCGCGCGTGCGGGTCGAAGCCGGCCGTCGGCTCGTCGAGGAACACCAGCTCAGGACGGCCGACGATGCCGATCGCGACGTCGACCCGGCGGCGCTGGCCGCCGGAGAGTCGCATCACCCTCTGGTCTGCGTGGGCGGTGAGGCCGACGACGGCGAGGAGCTCGTCGACGTCCCACGGGCGAGGAACCTCAGCGGTGGCGTACGGCGCGTAGAACCGCGCGTGGTAGTCGAGCAGGTCGCGCACCCGCCAGCGGCTGTGGTCCCGCCATGACTGGAGCACCACGCCGACCCGCGCACGCCACCGCTCGTCGCCCCGTGCCGGGTCGGAGCCCAACACCGAGACGTCGCCTGAGGTCGGCATCCGGAATCCTTCGAGGACCTCGATGGTCGTGGTCTTGCCGGCGCCGTTGGGGCCGAGCAGGGCGACGACCTCGCCGCGACGGGCGGAGAAGGTCACGCCCTTGAGCACCTCGTTGCTGCCGTAGCGCACCCGCAGGTCGCGTACGTCGAGCGCTAGGTCGGTGAGCGCTGTTGTGCTCTCGCTATCGGGCATAGCAGGAATACTACGACCGATAGACGAAGTGCGACAGCGAATTGGATGTGGCCCCCCGCTCAGCGCTCCTTCGACCGCACCCTGATCCCGGAGAGGGGGACGGTGGTGGTGCCGGAAGGATCGGTGAAGAAGTCGTTGCCCTCGCCGTCGACGACGATGAAGGCCGGGAAGTTCTCGACCTCGATCTTCCAGACCGCCTCCATGCCGAGCTCGGGGTACTCGAGCACCTCGACGGACTTGATGCAGTCCTGTGCGAGCCGAGCGGCCGGGCCGCCGATGGAGCCGAGGTAGAAGCCGCCGTAGGTCCCGCAGGCCTCGGCCACGACCTTGGAGCGGTTGCCCTTGGCGAGCATGACCATCGAGCCGCCCGCGGCCTGGAACTGCTCGACGTAGGAGTCCATCCGCCCGGCGGTGGTCGGGCCGAAGGAGCCCGACGCCATCCCCTCGGGCGTCTTGGCGGGCCCGGCGTAGTAGACCGGGTGGTTCTTCAGGTAGTCCGGCATCTCCTCGCCGGCGTCGAGGCGCTCCTTGATCTTGGCGTGCGCGATGTCGCGCGCCACGACCATCGGGCCGGACAGCGACAGGCGGGTCTTGACCGGGTGCTGCGACAGTGTCGCCAGGATCTCCGACATCGGCTGGTTCAGGTCGATGTCCACGACCTCGCCGGCCGCGATCTCCTCGGCCATGCCGGCGTCGGGCATGTACTGCGCGGGGTCGGTCTCGAGCTGCTCGAGGAACACCCCGTCGCGCGTGATCTTGCCCAGCGCCTGGCGGTCGGCGGAGCAGGAGACCGCGATCGCCACGGGGCACGAGGCGCCGTGGCGGGGGAGCCGGACGACGCGTACGTCATGGCAGAAGTACTTGCCACCGAACTGGGCCCCGATCCCGAAGGACTGGGTCAGCTCGAAGACCTTCTCCTCCAGCTCCGTGTCGCGGAAGCCGTGGGCGCTCATCGAGCCCTCGGTCGGGAGGTTGTCGAGGTAGTGGGCGGAGGCGTACTTGGCCGTCTTGAGCGCGAACTCCGCGGAGGTCCCGCCGATGACGACGGCGAGGTGGTACGGCGGGCAGGCGGCCGTGCCGAGCGAGCGGATCTTCTCGTCGAGGAAGGTCAGGATCCGGTCGGGGTTGAGGATCGCCTTGGTCTCCTGGAACAGGAACGACTTGTTGGCCGAGCCGCCGCCCTTCGCCATGAAGAGGAACTTGTACTCCGGGCCGTTCTCACCTTCGGTGGTCGAGTAGATCTCGACCTGCGCGGGCAGGTTGGAGCCGGTGTTCTTCTCCTCGTACGTGGTCAGCGGCGCCAGCTGGGAGTAGCGCAGGTTGAGCTTGGTGTAGGCGTCGAAGACACCGCGGCTGACGGTCTCGGCGTCGTCGGCGCCGGTCAGCACACCCTCGGACTTCTTGCCCATCACGATCGCGGTGCCGGTGTCCTGGCACATCGGGAGGATCCCGCCGGCGGAGATGTTGACGTTCTTGAGCAGGTCGAGCGCGACGAAGCGGTCGTTGCCCGAGGCCTCGGGGTCGTCGATGATCTTGCGGAGCTGCTTGAGGTGGGCCGGGCGAAGGTACTGGTTGATGTCCTTCATCGCCTCGGCGGTCAGCCGGCGGATCGCCTCGGGGTCGACCTTGAGGAACTTGCGCCCGTCGACCTCGATCTCTTCCACCCCCTCGCTCGTGATCAAGCGGTAAGGAGTGTCGTCCTTGCCGGTCGGGAGGAGGTCGGAGTATCGGAACTCAACGTCAGCCACGGAAGAGAATCGTACGCCGCCAGGGCCCCGGTCCCGGCGTCGGCTCCGGAGCCGAGACCGGGACCGATGCCAGGACCGGGACCAGGGGAAGCGACAACCTCAGGAGTGGTCGTGGACGACCACGCCGCGGATGTTGGCGCCGTTGAGCAGGTCGTCGTACCCCTCGTTGACCTGCTCGAGCGTGTAGGTGCGCGTGATCAGCTCGTCGAGCTTGATGTCACCCTTCTGGTAGAGCCCGAGGATCCGCGGGATGTCGTACGTCGGGTTGCAGTCGCCGAACAGGCTGCCCTTGATCGTCTTGCGGAACAGGGTGGTGACCGCGCCGGAGAGCTGGATCGTCGGCTCGGTGAGCTTGTTGAGACCGGTGAGGACCAAGACCCCGCCCTTGCCGATCGCGTCGAAGCCGTCGGTGACGTTCTCGGCGGTGACCAGGCCCTGGGTGAGGATGGCGGAGTCGGCGAGCTGGCCGCGGGTCAGGTTGGTGACCTCGGCCAGTGCGGAGGCGGCGTCGGCGAAGGCGTGGGTGGCGCCGAGCTGGAGCGCGGCCTCGCGCTTGTTCTCCAGCGGGTCGACGGCGACGACGTACTTCGCGCCGGCGAGCCGCGCGCCCTGGACGGCGTTGATGCCGATGCCGCCGATGCCGTAGACCACGACGGTGTCGCCGGCCTTGACCGCCGCGGTGTTGACCGCGGACCCGAAGCCGGTGGGTACGCCGCAGCCGACCAGCACGGCGGACTCGAGCGAGAGGTCGTCGTCGACCTTGACCACCGAGTTCTGGTGGATGACGCCGAACTGGCTGAAGGTGCCGAGCATGCACATCGCGCCGTACTGCCCGGCGGGTCCGGTGATCGGGAACCGCTCACCCGGTAGGTAGCCCTCGAGGATGGTCGCGCCCATGTCGCAGATCGACTGCTGGCCGTTGGAGCAGTAGCGACAGGTGCCGCAGTTGGGGATGAAGGAGCACACCACGCGGTCGCCGGCCTTGACCCGGGTGACGCCGGGGCCGACCTCCTCGATGACGCCGGCGCCCTCGTGACCGAGGACCATCGGCAGCCGGGCCTCGAGGTCGCCGTGGGCGATGTGCACGTCGGAGTGGCACAGTCCGGCATGCGTGTAGCGGATCAGCACCTCGCCCGCCTGGGGCTTGTCGAGGTCGAGCTCCTCGATCACGATCGGCTTGCCGGGTTCGTAGACGACTGCAGCCTTGGTCTTCATGCTGACTCCTAGCGTGTTCCGGGATGGGAGCGGGGGATCCTTGCCACAGTCCCAGCGCGGCCGGCCGCCGGGTGTTCAGAACCTGAACAGTTCGCTTCCGGTCGACAGGACCGCCGGTTAATGTGACGTAAGCCACATTCGATGGGGGGATGCTGTGCCGACCACGACGTCATCGCATGACCCGTCGACGCCCGAACCGTCAGCGCCGGAGCGGATCGCCGCGTCGTGGCACCGCTCGCGGCTCGCCGGGGTCGACCCGGTGCGCGCCCACGGCTCGCTCTCGCCGGTCGACATCGACCCGCACGGATCCCTCTACGCGGCAGCCGACCCGGTCCTGAACGAGCTGGCCGAGAACCTCGACGGCACGACGTACGCCACCTTGCTGGTCGACCGGGACTGCCGGATCGTGCACCGCTGGTGCGGCCGGGCGCAGGTGGCGAGGGCGTTCGACGGCCTCGGGGTGGACCTTGGGGCCAGCCTGCTCGAGGAGCGGCTCGGCACCAACGCGCCGGGCACCGCGCTCGAGACCAGGCTTCCTGTGCTGGTGCACGGCCCGGAGCACTTCGCCGAGATGCTGCGCGACTTCAGCTGCTTCGCGATGCCGATCCGGCACCCGGTGACCCACCGGATCGAGGGCGTCCTCGACATCACCTCCCTCGCCAGCGACGCCAACCCGCTCCTGCGGCCGGTGGTGCAGCGCGCGGTGACCGACATCCAGCGGCGTCTCCAGGACGGCAGCCGCACCACCGACAAGCAGCTGCTCCTGGCCTTCCATGAGGCCGTGGTGGCGTGCCGGGGTGCGCTGGTCGCGGTCGGCGAGAACCTGACCGTGGCCAACCAGACGGCACAGGACAGCCTGACCGGGGCGGACATCGCCGTGCTGCGGATCCTGCTTCAGGACGTACATCTTCCGGGGGCGACGGTCATGGACATGAACCTGGAGTCGGGGGAGTCGGTCCACGTGCATGCCGAGGTGCTCGACACCCGCCGGCTTGCCGCGCTGGTACGCATCGAGCCCCGCGAGCCACGACGCGGGCTCTCGGTCAGCGCCCTGACCGAGGCGGCACGGGAGCCGGGGACGATCCTGGTGGCTGGACCTCCGGGGTCGGGGCGTACGTCTCTGGCCAGGGAGCTCGCGCCGTCGTCGCCGATCACGCTGCTCACCGGCGCCACGACGGTCCTGGAGGGCGACGGCAACTGGGCCAAGCAGTTCCGCCGCCGGATGGCGGCCGGAGTGGGCACGGTCATCATCGACGGCCTCGAGCTGCTCTCCGACGCATTGCTCGGCGTCGTCGCCGATGCGCTGGAGAGCCCGACGCGTGCTCACGTGGTGATGGTCTCGGCGCCGTTGGCCGAGCTGTCCGAGCACACCGCGGCGGTGGCCGCGCTGGCCTCCCGCGTCGAGGAGAAGCTGCCGCTGGCGGCGCGGCGCGACGAGATCCCCGGCCTGGCCCGCGAGCTGCTCTCCGCGATCAACCCGGACGCCTTCCTGACCCCCGGCGCCGAGCGGATGCTGGTCGAGCACCGCTGGCCGGGCAACGTACGCGAGCTGCGGGCCGTGCTCGCCCATGCCGCCGCCCGGCGCCGGTTCGGCGCGATCGTCGCCGCCGACCTGCCGCCGAAGCTCGGCTCCGTGCCGGGGCCGCGGGCGACGGTTCGGCCGCTCGACCAGGCCGAGCGCGACGTCATCCTGCACGAGCTGATCAAGCACGACGGCAACAAGGCCGCGGTCGCCCGCGAGCTCGGGATCTCGCGCACCACGCTGTACGCCAAGATGCGGGCGCTGCGGATCTCGACCTACTAGAAGTATCCCGCTGTGCGGGCCCTCGGGCTGTGCGCGCTCGGGGATGCGCGCTATGGTCGGAGACGTCCACACGGGAGTCCGCGGCAGCGGGCTGAGAGGGAGCTGGAGCCGCTCCGACCGTTACACCTGATCCGGATCATGCCGGCGAAGGAAGTGATTGGTTGTGCTTCTTCCACGTATTTTCTGCCTCGTCTCGGCGAGCGATGACCTCGCCCTGCTGCCCGCCTTCGCCGAGGCCGGTGTCGCCGGCTTCCAGGTCCGCGACAAGGCCGCGACCACCCGGGAGCTGCTCGCGCTGACGGCGGCCGTGATCGAGCGGGTGGGGGCGTACGACGCCTGTGTGGTCGTCGACGACCGGCTCGACGTGGCGCTCGCGGCCGGTGCGCACGGTGTCCACCTCGGTGCCTCCGACCTCCCGCTGGCCGAGGCCCGGCGGATCGCCGACGCCGTCGCTCCGGGGCTGATCGTCGGCGCGACCTGCCGAAACCGTGCCGCCGTCGAGGCGGCTGCCGCCGCGGGCGCGGACTACGCCGGCTTCGGGCCGGTCTTCGCCACCACCTCCAAGGCCGGGCTTCCCGACCCGCTGGGCGTCTCCGCGGTCTCCGACGCTGCCGGTGTCCTCCCGCTGATCGCGATCGGCGGGATCTCGACGGCGTCCGCCGGGGCCGTACGCGCCGCCGGCGCTCACGGGGTCGCCGTGATCGGCGGACTCTGGCGACAACCCGACCCACTTCAGGCAGCGAAGGAGCTCGTGGAAGCCGTCGGCTGATGCGGGTGCGGATCCTCGGTGCCGGGATCGTCGGGCTCTCTGTTGCCGACGAGCTGATCCGTCGTGGGCACGAGGTCACGGTGGTCGATCCGGCGCCGGGCTCAGGGGCGTCGTACGCCGCGGCCGGCATGCTCAGCCCGGCCGGTGAGGCCTGGTACGGCGAGGAGGAGCTGACCCGGCGCTGCCTGACGTCCCTGGCGCTCTGGCCCGACTTCGCCGCTCGGCTCGGGGTGCCCGTGCACACCCGCGGGACCCTGCTGGTCGGCGTCGACGCCGGGGACGTCCAGCAGGTCGAGCGGCAGCTCGCGGTGCTCGACCTCGCCGGGGTCTCCTACGAGAGGCTCGTACGCCGCGAGCTGCTCGCCCGCGAACCCGGGCTCGGCCGCATTGCCGGCGGGGCCTTCCTCGCCGAGGACCATTCGGTCGATCCGCGTGCGGTCGTCGTGGCCCTGCTCGAACGTGTCGGGGACCGTGTTGGTCTCGACGAATCCGCTGGTCGAGCCGGTGTCGATACCAACACGGTCACCGTCATCGCGACCGGAGCCCAACTGCCCGCTCCGTACTCCTCCCTCATCCGCCCGGTGCGCGGGGACGTGGTGCGCGTGCGGACGCAGGAGCCCGTGGAGCGGACGGTGCGGGCCTGGGCGCACGGCGAGCAGATCTACGTGGTGCCGCGGATAGACAGCGACGAGGTGGTCATCGGGGCCACCACCGAGGAGCGTGACGGTCCGCTGCTGCCGACCGTCGAGGGCGTGTGGCGGATGCTCGACTCCGCCCGCCGGGTCGTGCCGGCGCTCGACCGCGCAAGCGTGGTGGAGGTGACGTCGCGGGACCGCCCGGGCACCGCCGACAACCTCCCGCTGGTCGGTCCGACCCACGAGCCGGGGGTCGTTCTGGCCGCGGGTGCCTACCGCAACGGGGTCCTGCTGGCGCCGCTCATCGCGCAGCTGGTGGCCGATCACATCGAGACAGGGTCAGTGGAGCCCGCGGTCGATCCGCGCCGGTTCCGGATGAAGGAGGACGGATGAAGATCACCGTGAACAGCGAGCCGGCGGAGGTCAGCGGCACCGTTGCCGACCTGCTCGAGGCACGTACCGGCGACCGGCGGCCGAGCGGCATCGCCGTCGCCGTGGACGAGGAGATCGTGCCGCGCGACGACTGGGCGCGCTGGCAGCTCCAGGACGGTCACGTCGTCGAGATCGTGACGGCGGTGCAGGGCGGATGAGCAGCATCCCCGAAAATGGGCTCAGGATCGCCGGGCGGGAGCTCTCCTCGCGCCTCTTCCTCGGCACCGGCGGCCTGCCCAACCTGGCCCTGCTCCCTGGCGTCATCGACGCTGCCGAGCCCGGTCTGGTGACGGTCTCGATGCGGCGTACGTCCTCGACGGCGTCCGGGGGCCTCCTGGAGACGTTGCGCGCGGCGGAGGTGCCGATCCTGCCCAACACCGCGGGCTGCCTCTCGGCACGCGAGGCGGTATTGACCGCCGAGCTCGCCCGCGAGGCGCTGGAGACGGATTGGGTCAAGCTGGAGGTGATCGGTGACGAGACCTCGTTGATGCCCGACGCCGTCGAGCTCGTCGAGGCGGCCGAGCAGCTCGTGCGCAAGGGCTTCACGGTCCTTCCGTACGCCACCGACGACCCCGTCCTCGCCCGCCGGCTCGAGGACGCCGGCTGCGCGGCGGTGATGCCGCTCGGCTCGCCGATCGGGTCGGGGCTGGGACTGCTGAACCCGTACGCGATCGAGGCGGTCGTCGCCGCGGTGTCCGTGCCGGTCGTGCTCGATGCCGGTGTCGGGACGGCCTCGGACGCGGCGCTGGCGATGGAGCTCGGCTGCTCCGCGGTCCTCGCCGCCACGGCGGTGACCCGCGCCGACGACCCGGTCGGGATGGCTCGCGCGCTGCGGTTGGCGGTCGAGGCCGGGCTCACCGCCCGCGGTGCCGGCCGGATCCCACGGCAGGCGGTCGCCCGGGCCTCCTCGCCGATGGAGGGCCGGATCGCATGAGCGCGCTACCGCGACTGCTCGTCCTCACCGACCGCTCCCAGCTGCCGCTCGGCCGCAGCCTGTTCGCGACGATGGCAGCGTGCGCCGAAGCGGGCCTGACCCACGTCGTACTCCGGGAGCTCGACGAGCCCCTGGAGCATCGAGCAAAGCTGGCCGAGCTGCTCACCGGAATCGGCCTGAACGTGATCGCCGCCCACACGCCTCTACCCGCCGCAGTGGGCCTGCACCTGCCCGCCTCCGCGAGCTGTAACACGTCGTCCGTAGGACTACCCCGCGGCCGCAGCTGCCACAGCGCCACCGATGTCGCCACCGCCGCCGAGGAGGGGTTCGACTACGCGATGCTGAGTCCCTACGCGCTGACCGAGTCCAAGCCCGGCTACGGGCCGCCGCTCGGGCCGGAGGCGTTCGGCGACCTGCCGCTCCCGACGTACGCCCTGGGCGGGATCACCCCGGACAACGCCGCCGCGGCGGTGGCGGCCGGGGCCCATGGGGTGGCCGTGATGGGCGCGGTGATGCGGGCGGAGGAGCCGGCCGAGGTCGTACGTGACCTGCTGGCCGCCCTCGGCACGACGGCGGTGACGTCATGAACCCGCCGGTCGCGCTCACCGTCGCGGGCACCGACTCCGGGGGAGCGGCGGGTACGGCGGCCGATCTGGCCACCTTCGCCGCGCTCGGGGTCCACGGAGCCTGCGTGATCACCGCCGTCACTGCCCAGGACACCACCGGGGTCAGCGACATCCACGCCATCCCGATCGCCACCGTCGAGGCTCAGCTCCACGCCGTCTTCGACGACCTCCCCGTCGCGGCGGTCAAGACCGGCATGCTCGGCAGCGCCGCGGCGGTCGAGCTCGTCGCGCGTCTCAGCGCCGACCGGCCGCTCGTCGTCGACCCCGTCCTGGTCGCCACCTCCGGCGCGGTGCTCGGCGGAGAGGACGTACGCCGCGCCTACCTCGACCACCTGCTCCCCGTCGCCACCGTCGTCACCCCCAACCTCGACGAGGCCCGGGCGTTGCTCGGCCGCGACCGTTCGCCAGCCGAGGTCGCCGCCGACCTCGCCGCCGACCTCGCCGCCGACCTCGCCGCCGACCTCGCCGCCGACCTCGCCGGTCGAGCCGCCGGAGCCGCTAGGCGGAGGCGTGTCGAGACCAACACGGTCGCTGACGAGCGCAGACAGGACCGTGTTGGTCTCGACACGCTCGCTGGCGCTCGCGGCTCGACCAGCGGGGCGGCCGTGATCGTCACCGGAGGCGACCCGGATGCAACCGGGACATGCACGGACTGGCTCGCCGAGCCGGGGAAATCGCCGATCCCACTCACCCATCCCGCCGTCCCCACGAGCAACGACCACGGCACCGGCTGCACCTACAGCTCGGCCCTGGCGGCCCACCTCGCCCACGGCGCCTCGCTGCGCGAAGCGGCGGAGCAAGCGGCTGCGTACGTCACCCGACAGCTCACCAGAAGCCAGCACTGGACTCTCGGCCGCGGCCGAGGACCGATCGCCCACATCAAGGAGACCGCATGACCGTCCACCCCGCCCACACCCGCCTCGAGCTCGGCGACCTGAAGGTCCCGGTGACCCGGGTCGCGCTCACCAACGGCGAGACCTTCGACCGCTACTGCACCGAGGGCCCCGGCTCCAGCCCGGAGCAGGGCCTCCCGCCGCGTCGCGACGAGTGGATCACCGAACGAGGGGACACCGAGACCTACGAGGGCCGCCGGACCGAGCTGCTGGACAACGGCAAGGCAGCCGTACGCCGCGGCGAGGCCCGCCAGGAGTGGCAGGGCGAGCGCCGAGCGCCGCGCAAGGGCGAGAACGTGACCCAGATGCACTACGCGCGCCAGGGCATCATCACCAAGGAGATGGCCTACGTCGCGGTGCGCGAGAGCTGCGACCCCGAGCTGGTCCGCGAGGAGGTCGCGGCGGGCCGGGCGATCATCCCGAACAACGTCAACCACCCCGAGTCCGAGCCGATGATCATCGGCAAGCGGTTCCTGGTGAAGATCAACGCCAACATCGGCAACTCCGCGGTCACCAGCAGCATCGCGGAGGAGGTCGACAAGCTCACCCACGCGATCACCTGGGGTGCCGACACGGTGATGGACCTGAGCACCGGCGACGACATCCACACCACCCGCGAGTGGATCCTGCGCAACTCACCCGTCCCGATCGGCACCGTCCCGATCTACCAGGCCCTGGAGAAGGTCAACGGCGAGGCCGACAAGCTGACCTGGGAGGTGTTCCGGGACACCGTCATCGAGCAGGCCGAGCAGGGCGTCGACTACATGACGATCCACGCCGGCGTACTCCTCCGCTACGTCCCGCTCACCGCCAACCGCGTCACCGGCATCGTCAGCCGGGGCGGCTCGATCATGGCCGGCTGGTGCCTCGCGCACCACCAGGAGAGCTTCCTCTACACCCACTTCGACGAGCTCTGCGAGATCTTCAAGCAGTACGACGTCGCCTTCTCCCTCGGCGACGGCCTCCGCCCGGGCTCCACCGCCGACGCCAACGACGAGGCTCAGCTCTCCGAGCTGCGGACCCTCGCCGAGCTCACCGAGAGGGCCTGGGAGCACGACGTACAGGTCATGGTCGAGGGCCCCGGCCACGTCCCGCTCAACCTCGTGGAGGAGAACGTACGCCTGCAGCAGGAGTGGTGCCACGGCGCGCCGTTCTACACGCTGGGCCCGCTCGCGACCGACATCGCGCCCGGCTACGACCACATCACCAGCGCCATCGGCGCGGCCACGATCGCGATGCACGGCACCGCGATGCTCTGCTACGTCACCCCCAAGGAGCACCTCGGCCTGCCGGACAGGGACGACGTGAAGACCGGCGTGATCACCTACAAGCTCGCCGCTCACGCCGCCGACATCGCCAAGGGTCACCCCGGCGCCCGCGACCACGACGACGCGCTCTCCAAGGCTCGGTTCGAGTTCCGCTGGCGTGACCAGTTCGCCCTCTCGCTGGACCCGGTCACCGCGGAGAGCTTCCACGACGAGACCCTGCCGGCCGAGAACGCCAAGACCGCCCACTTCTGCTCCATGTGCGGCCCGAAGTTCTGCTCGATGAAGATCAGCCAGGACGTACGCGACCGCTTCGGCGGAAAGGACGGCGCGTCCGCCGAGGAGATCGAGGCGGGGATGCTGGAGAAGTCGAAGGAGTTCGCGGCGGCGGGGAGCCGCGTGTATCTCCCGCTCGCCGACTGATCCGACTCGACAGTGCCCTGGCCAACCGACGGCCAGGGCACTGTCGCGGCAACTACCCGTCGGCTACCCCTCGGCGCGCAGGCTCTCGACGACCCGGGGGAGCCCCTCCGAGCCGTACCCCGCATCGACCTGCCTGCTGATCAGCGCCTGGACGGCAGCGATCGGGGCGGGATCGATGCCCTGCTCCTCGCTGGCCCGCACGATGTGCGAGAGGTCGGAGAACTCCAGGCTCTGCTGGCCCGCGACGGTGTAGTCGCCGCCGTCGATGACCTTTGCGTAGCCGGCGAGCTCCTCGGTCATGGCGGCGAGGAACGCGGCCTGCCGGGCGGCGAAGTCCGACGCGCTCATCCCCATGGTGGCGACCATCGCGGCTCCGTGGAAGAAGCCCGTGAACATCTGGTACATCCCCGACAGCATCGCCAGATCCACCAGCGATGCCCGACCGGCGTCCTCGCCGTGGAACTCGCTCGTGGCCCAGACGTCGAGCGTCGGCAGGAGGGCGTCGTACGCCTCCCGCGAGCCGCTGTAGAAGATCTGACCCGCGCGGGATCCGATCATGGCGGGCACGGCCATGATGGCGCCGTCGAGGTAGTCGATGCCGTGCTCGGCCGCCCAGGCAGCGAGCGCACGAGCCTCGTTCGGTGTCGTGGTCGTGACGTTGACCAGGGTGCGGCCGCGCAGTTCAGCGGCGGCCAGCCCGAGAGTCTCCTCGACGGAGGAGTGATCGAGCAGGCAGGCGATGACGACGGGGCTGGCCAGCACCGCCGCGGGGATCGAGTCCGCGGCACCGGCGCCGCGGGCCACCACGTCCTTGGCACGGCCAGGCGTGCGGTTCCAGACGGTCACGGAACGGTCGGCGTCGAGCAACGCGGTCGCCAGGGCGCTGCCCATCGCGCCGAGGCCGAGGACGCTGATGTCGGTCGAGGGGGTCGAGTTTCTATCGGTTTCTGACACGTCATCCATGCTGGAGGACGTCGTCGCGCTGCGGGAGTACGCACTATTTACTGGGGTACGCACCAATCGGTCAGTGCCCGGTCTCAGGGTTGAACCTGAGAGACGCGCGACACCTACGCCGATAGCATTCAGGATCATGGGACTCCCTGAACCGCACCCCGGCCAGCCACGCCGAGCCGACCTGCGCGTCAGCGATGCCGACCGCCACGCGGTGGCCGACATCCTGCGCGAGGCAGCGGGCGAGGGTCGCCTGGAGATCGACGAGCTCGAGGAGCGGCTCGAGGAGACCTACAAGGCCAAGACGTACGCCGACCTGGAACCGATCACGCAGGACCTGCCGGTCGCCGGGCAGGCACCGGTGATGCCCGCTGCTGCGCCGGCCGCCGGCGCGGTGCCCGTCGTCTACAGCGAGGGCGATGCGAGCGACAGCGCCAGCGCGTTCCTCAGCAACGTCGAGCGCAAGGGCGTGTGGGTGGTTCCTCAGCAGTTCTCGGTCCACGCGGTGCTGGGCGACGCCAACATCGATCTGCGCGAGGCGCACTACTCAGCTCGTGAGGTGGTCATCAACGCGACCTCCGTCCTGGGCAGCGTGAAGGTCACCGTCCCGCCGAACGTGCACGTGATCGTCGAGGGCAACGGCGTCCTCGGGGAGTTCAACGAGCCGTCCGCGAAGGTGCCCGAGGCGCTCACCGCGGACTCCCCGGTGGTGCGGGTGCGCGGCCTCGCGGTGCTGGGCGACGTGACCGTCAAACGCCGGGGTCCGCGCCCCCCGAAGCGCACGCTGAGGCAACACCTCGGTCTCGAGTGAATGCCATCGGGGCCAACAAATTTCACCGTGTTGAGGCACGCCTGCCATACCCCCACTACCATTCGCCCCATGGGAACGACCCCCGAGCCATTTCGCGGCCAGAATCCTGATCCGAACCTCCGGATCAGCGATGCCGACCGCCACAAGGTGGCCGACATCCTGCGCGAGGCCGCGGGCGAGGGCCGCCTGGAGATCGACGAGCTCGACGACCGCCTCGAGGCGACCTTCAAGGCCAAGACGTACGCCGACCTGATCCCGATCACCGTCGATCTGCCGGCGGTGGGCACCCCGGCGCCGCCGGTCCCGGTGTCCAAGCCCGCCACCGGGAACAGCCCGGCGGTCTTCGCCGCCAACCCGATCGAGAGCCAGCTCTACGTCGCGATCATGAGCGGCGTCGACCGGCGCGGGGTCTGGACGGTGCCGGCGACCGGCAACGTGATCGCCCTGATGGGCGGCGCCGAGCTCGACATGCGTCAGGCGCAGTTCTCCGCGCAGGAGACCGTGATCTATGCCAACGCGATCATGGGCGGGGTCAACATCACCGTCGGCCCCAATGTCCAGGTCGTGATGCAGGGAGTCGGGATCATGGGGGGCTACGTCGGTCCGCGCGGCATCGAGCCGACCGGCGGTCCGGTGCTGCGGGTGAAGGGCCTGGCGCTGATGGGTGGCGTCACCGTCATCCGCAAGCCGTTGAAGGAAGCGAAGGGCTCGCGGCAGCTGAGGATGCCGCCGCCGCACGAGCTGCACTGAGCAACACATCTCGGGGGATGGTCCGCTCCGCGGACCGATTTTGTCGTGCCTGGAACTCAGGCACTAACCTCACCTGAACAAGATATTGTGTAGTTACATAATAGACAAAGGAGTCTCGGGATGAAGCCGAAGTGGAGCGCACTGCTGGGCGCCGCACTCCTGGCCGTCGTGGCCCTGATCGCCGGGCTCCTGGTCCTCGGACCGAAGACGGTCGCCGCCGGCTCTGCCGCGGCCGACCCGTCGGCCGCGCCGGTCGAGGACGCCGCGGAGCTGGCCGCGACCACCGACGAGCGCCCCAACATGGTGCTGATCCTGATGGACGACTTCTCCCTGGAGCTGCTCCGCACGATGCCGGAGGCGACCAGGATGGCGGCCGAGGGCGCGACGTACCAGAACTCCTTCGTCATCGACTCGCTGTGTTGCCCCTCGCGCGCGGCGCTGTTGACCGGGCAGACGCCGCACCACACCAAGGTGCTCACCAACACCCAGAACGACCCGGAGCACCCGGTCGGCGGCTGGGCGGCGTTCCAGCGCTACGGCAACCTCGAGAAGCAGTTCAGCATCGGGCTCCAGGAGGCCGGCTACACGACCGGGTTCGTGGGCAAGTACATCAACGCCTACGAGGCCACCCTCGGCGCCGACGGCAAGCGCGTCCCGCCGCCCAAGGTGCCCGGCTGGGACTCCTGGAACGCGCTCCTCGGCGGCGCGTACGGCGGCTGGGGCTACCAGAGCACCTTCCTCGACGGCAACGGCGCGGTGCAGCTGCGCAACCATCCGCGACCGCCGACCTCGGCCAGCACGGCCGTGAAGGACGCCGGGTACGCCGGCAACGTCACCCGCGACTACGCCCTCGACTTCATCCACGAACACCGCGACGACGAGGAGCCCTACTTCCTCGAGATCGCCGCCTACGGGCCCCACTCACGCCTCGGCCACCACTACCCGGGCCTGGACACCTGGTTCCCGCCCGCGTTCGCCGACCAGGCGCCCGCCGGCGACCCCGCGGGCGGCAACTGCGGCCGGGTCGAGTGCGCCGACCTGACGCTGACGGACCTGGCTGGCTACGGCGACGACCGCTGGGACAACGCGCCGACCTACCTCGGCCGTGGGGGACGTACGTTGCAAGCTCCTGCCTGGCGCACCAACAAGGTCACGCTGAGCGACGAGACCGCGCTGAGCCAGTACCGCGACCGCGCCCGGATGGTGCAGTCGATCGACCGGATGATCGCCCAGGTGCGGGAGGCCGCCGGTGAGGACACCTACATCGTGCTGACCTCCGACAACGGATTTCACCTGGGCCAGCACCAGCTCAACGGCGGCAAGGGTGCTCCGTACGACTCCGACACCCGCGTCCCGCTGGTCGTCGTCGGCCCCGACGTGGTGCCCGGCAAGCGCAGCCAGTTCGTCAACAACATCGACCTCGCGCCGACGTTCCTCGACATCGCGGGCGTCCCGACCCCGTCGTACGTCTCCGGGAGCTCGTTCGCGGAGACCCTGAGCCGGCCGCGGCTGCCGGGTGGGCGGTACGCCTTCTTCGAGCACACCTACGCCAGGTCGCATCCCGGCGAGGTCGACCTCGACAAGGGCTCGGGCGGCACCATCGACATCATCCCGTCCTACATCGCGGTGCGCGGCTCGCAGGGGCTGCTGGTCCGGTTCGACCTGGACAAGTCGTGGAAGGGCACCGACTACGCCTACGAGCTCTACCGCTACGACCGGCCGTGGGAGGACCGCAACGTCTTCGCCGAGGATCACGCGAAGCCGTACGCCCGCGACCTGATGCGCAGGTTGAACGCCTACGAGGGTTGCGCACCAGCTGTGTGCCGGGCTTTGACCCGCTGATAACTGATCTGGGCTATGGTGTCTCCGCCGAGGAAATGTGTCCTCGGTCACTTCACAACGGATCGTCCGGCACGTACCTGCCGGTGAAGGAGACAACGGAATCATGGCAACAGTTACGTTTGAGAAGGCGCAGCGTTGGTACGCGGGCGCGAACGAGCCCGCGGTCAAGGGCATCGACCTCGAGATCCAGGACGGCGAGTTCATGGTGCTCGTCGGCCCGTCCGGATGCGGTAAGACCACCACCCTGCGCATGCTCGCCGGGCTGGAGGAGGTCAACTCGGGCGCCATCAAGATCGGCGACCGCGAGGTCACCAACGTGGCCCCCAAGGACCGCGACATCGCGATGGTCTTCCAGAACTACGCGCTCTACCCGCACATGAGCGTCGCCGAGAACATGGCGTTCTCGCTGAAGATGGCCAAGGTCCCGAAGGCCGAGCGTGACAAGCTCGTCGCCGACGCCGCCAAGACCCTGGGCCTGACCGACTACCTCGACCGCAAGCCGAAGGCGCTCTCCGGCGGTCAGCGCCAGCGTGTTGCCATGGGCCGCGCGATCGTCCGCCAGCCGCAGGTCTTCTGCATGGACGAGCCGCTGTCCAACCTCGACGCCAAGATGCGCGTGCAGACCCGCACCGACATCGCCAAGCTCCAGGCCGACCTCGGCATCACCACCGTCTACGTCACCCACGACCAGGTCGAGGCCATGACGATGGGCGACCGCGTCGCGGTGATGAACAACGGTGAGCTGCAGCAGGTAGCCACCCCGCTCGAGCTCTACCGCAAGCCGGTCAACCTCTTCGTCGCCGGCTTCATCGGCTCTCCGCAGATGAACCTCATCAAGGCCACCGCCGCCGACGGCGGCGCCAAGATCGAGGAGTACGTCGTCCCGGTCGGCGCCACCGACCTTCCCAAGGAGATCACCATCGGCGTGCGCCCGGAGAGCTTCCGGATCGTCGGTGAGGGCGAGGGCGGGCTGCCGGTGCAGGTGACCGTCGTCGAGGAGCTGGGCTCCGACTCCTACGTCTACGGCACCAGCGACGTCGAAGGTGTCCCGTCGACCCTGATCGTCCGGGTCTCCTCCAAGGACCACGTCGGCAAGGGCGACACGATCTACGTCACCACCGACCCCGAGGACGTCCACGTCTTCGACACTGAGTCGGGCCTGCGCGTCAACTGACTCAGTGGTGCTGGTTCATTCTGGCCAGCATCGCGTTGTAGGCATCGAGGGCCTCGTCGCTGTCGGGATCCACGGATCCCGGCTCGGCGGGGCCCTCAGTCGTTCCGCGGGCGCTCTCCTCGGCGAGCCGGCTGCTGCGTACGCCATCGAGGAAGCGGCCGGTCATCTTGGCCCGGCGCTCGGGTGAGGAGACGACGGCGATGACCAGGCCGATGGCGAGCAGCATCATGCCGCCGTCGCCGCCGGCCCACATCAGGCCGCCGGCGGTCTGGATGTCGCTCACCGCGTCGAGCGCCCACTCGGGCCGGGCGCCGGAGTAGACCGGGTAGAGGTCGCGCTCGGTCTGCAGCATCACGATCCCCACGATCGTGTCCGGCACCATGCCGACGACGAGGAGCGCGATCCGGCCCAGGTAGGGCAGGTCGGGGCGTACCTTCTCCTCGCCGATCGCGCCGGTGAGGAAGAGGAAGCCGGCGACGACGTAGAGCACCTGCTCGCCGACCATCAGCGGCGTGCTCTCCGCCATCGAGTCCATGAACCCGGACAGGTGGGTGCCGATGATGACCACCGAGTAGAGCAGGGTGCCGGTGACCGGGTGGATCAGGATGGTGACCGGGAGCGAGCGCATCGCCCGCTCGGCCCGTGGGCCGGTCTCGGCGATGACGGTGAGCGGGTGCCCGAGCACCAGGAGCGTGGGCACGACCATGATCAGCGTCAGGTGGAGCACCATGTGCATCCAGGCCAGCGCCATCGCGTAGCCGTTGATGGCCGAGGCGACCACGACGTACATCAGGGCGAGCCCGGTCAGGAACGACGCCACCCGCCAGCCCTTGACCGTCGAGGCCGGACCGGCGGCGTTGCGGAGCGTGAGATAGCCCGCGGCGAGGATGACCACGGCGAGCAGCCAGCCGGGCTGGAGACTCCAGGTGGTGAAGAACTCGGACCAGCCGAGCGCGGGCAGCGAGCCGTGGTCGTGCATGGTGCTCACGGTATCTCCGGGCCGCGATCTGGGGCTATTTCGGGCGGCTCGTGGGGTCGATCAGGGGGACCAGGAAGAGCCGGGCGAGCGCGCGCAGCTGCGCCTCGTCGTCGATGTCGACGACCTCGCTCGGGGTGACCAGGAACGAGGTCGAGGTGCGGACCATCAGCTCGGCGACGAGGTCGACCTCGACGTCGGCAGGTACGTTGCCGGCCCGCTGTTCACGACGCAGCTGGCCCGCGACGAAGCGCGCGATCGTGGCCACCGTGCGGCCGCCGTCGCCGACGATCGAGTGCACCAGCGAGTCGGTCTCGACGGTGAGCAGGCCACCGATCAGCGGGTTGCCTCGGATCGCCCGCATCGCGCTGGCGAAGCCGATCTCCACCCGCTCAGCGGCGTCGGCGGCATCGGCGATGTCGAGCACGAACTGGTCGAAGTAGCGCCGGAACTCGCGGCGTACGACCTGCTCGACCAGTGCGTCCTTGTTGGCGAAGCGGCGGTAGACGGTGATCCGGGCGACCCCGGCGCGGTTCGCGACCTCCTCCATGGTGGTCCGCCTGATCCCGATCTGGCGGAACTGCTCCGCGGCGGCGTCGAGCAGCTTCGCGGTCACCGCCTCGTCCTCGATGGGCTCGGCGACGTCCGCGAGCGCCCTCGCGAGCATCGAGCCCGACTCGCCCTCGGGGACCGTGGCGCGCATCCGCTACGCGGTGACGGTGCGGTCGGCGGCTCGGTCAGCCGTGCGGCGTACGACCTTGATGAAGGCCGGCCACAGCGCACGGGGCAGGTCGTGGCCCATGCCCTTGAACAGGGTGATCTCCGAGCCGGGGACGGCCGCGGCGGTCGCCCGGCCACCGGAGACGTGGACCATCTTGTCGGTCAGGCCGTGGATCACGCTGAACGGGACCTGGATGCGCCCGAGGTCCGCGGTGCGGTCGGGCTGGGTGAGGACGGCGAGCATCTGCCGCGCGACCGCCGGCCCGTTGACGCCTCGGTTCCAGGTGTCGATCGCCCGCCGGCGTACCTCGTCCTCGGGCTCGGGGAAGCCGGGGGAGCCGATCTGGAGGCCGCCCTTGATCTGACGCTCGATATAGCCCTCCAGGCCGGGCTTCTTGATGACCAGCGCGGGCAGCAGGGTAGGGTGCTGGAAGCCGACGCCGCGACGGCCGGTCGTGGACATCGTCGAGCAGACCGAGCGCACCCGGTCGGGGTGGCGGATCGCGAGGGTCTGGGCGATCATCCCGCCCATCGACACGCCCCACACGTGCGCGGAGTCGATGCCGAGATGGGTCAGCAGCGCGGCCGCGTCGTCGGCGAGGTCGTCCATCGCGTACGGCGCCTGCGTCGGCAGCCCCGCGAACGCCCGAGCCAGCTTCGCGAGCGTGATCCGCTCGTCGGACGGGTGCGGCGAGGAGTGGCCGATGTCGCGGTTGTCGTAGCGGACCACGTAGAACCCGGCCCGGGCCAGCTGCTCGCACAGCTCGGTGTTCCACCAGGTCATCGGACCGCCGAGCCCCATGATCAGCAGCAGCGGATCAGCGCTGGGACTGCCGAACGTGTCGTACGCCAGCTCGACCCCTCCGGGGAGGAAGGCGGTGGACTCGGTCGGCTCGGCGGCGGTGGTCATGTGCAAACTTTACCGGGTCGTCATTGCAGGTCGACCGGTTCACCGACGACGAAGCCGTCCCAGTCGCTCATGTCTTCCTGGTCGATCTCGATCGGGGGTCCCTCAACGACGAGGCCGACCGCCCCGGGGGCATTCGGGTAGGTCTGGAAGTGGGCGGTCAGGTCACCGTGCGAGAGCCGCAGCGAGTTCCCGCTGAACGTCGGGCTGAACTCCTCGAGCTCGTCGCGCAGCGCGTTGAGCGGGTCCTGTTGCTCCGTGACGAAGTCGGCCTGGACGTCGTACTTGTACGACTTGTACTTGTCCGAAACCCCCTTCTGCTCCACGCCGTCGTACGCCTCCGTTGCGTCCTCGGGTGACGTGGCAAGTGTTGTCGAGGCAACGGCCGACAGTTCACGTGCCCACGTGAGTACATCGTCTCGCTGTTGTTCGAGCTCGGAGTAGGTCTTGTCGCTCACTCCGCCACATCCTCCGGTGAGCAGGATCGTCAGTGTCGCCATCACGGCGGCCAGGGTCCGCGCCCTCATCGGCCGTCCGTGTCCGGGCTGGTCGGGCTGCGGTCGCTCTCGGGGTCGACCGGGTCGCGGTACCACGGGTCGTACACCTGCCCGGCGCGCACCACGTCGTCGTACTGCCCGTTGACGATGTGGGCCATGTTGGCGAGTGACTCCGAGTCGTGGTCGTAGTACTTGACGTGGTCGTCGATGTTGGGGATCGACCCCCTGCTGGTGCTCTCGGCCTGAAAGCGTACGGCACCGAAGTCGTCCTCGGCCGGGTTGTGGCCGAGGCCGGCACCGGCCAGCTGGGCGACGGCGCCACCGAGGGGGCCGGTGAGCACACCCGCGCCCAGAGCAGCCGGGCTGACCCAACCCGTCTGCCCCAGCCGGCCCACGAGGTCTTCGCTGTTCGTGCCGACGAAGACATGTCCCGAGCCGACGCCCAGGTCGTCGGCGGAGTCGGCGTCGTCGCCGGCTCCGGGGCTGCCCAGCAGGACGACGTCGTCGACGTCAGGGCGGCCGTCGGTCATCGCGTGCGCGACGGTCGTCGAGCCGTAGCTGTGGCCGATGGCGGTGAGATGGAAGTCGTCGGAACGCATGGCGTTGAGGCCGTCGAGGGTGTCGGCGAGCCGCTCTCCGCCGGCGGTGGCCATGCCCTCACCCGCAACACCGGCCGAGTCGGCTCCGCTGGGCGCGTCATAGCCGATCCAGAACATGGTGGCTGTGCTGGTGCCGCCTTCGAACGAAGCTGCCTGATGGAGGTTGATCACATCCTCGGCATTCGACTGGGACGACTCCATGTCGGTGGTCAAGCCCGGCACACTGACCGATACATTGCGCGCCGTGTCGAGGTCGCCGACTGCCATCGCGACACGCCCGTCGCCGTCAAACGCCATCGGGTCATAGATGTAGACCTGGGCGTCGTAGTTCTCGCCCGTCATCGGGTCCTTGGACCTCTCGATCTTGTCGCGCGCGACATCTGCGGCCTTCGCGTTGTCGTAGCGGGTCTGTTCGTCCTCGGTGCGCTGGTCCTCCGGGATGGCGCCGAGCTCGGCAAGGTCACGGTCGAGCGAGATCGTGTTCGCGTCACTGCGGTCAGCCGCCGGGATGCCGTCGGTGTTCCCCACGATCTCGGGGTACGCGGCGGTCATGCCCGCTCGTTGCTCGTCGGTGAGGCCGTCCCACCAGGCCTTGATCGCCTGAGGGTCCTTGCCGGACGGCATCGAGTCCCTGGCGGCGTCAGCGGGATCGGTGGCCCCGGCGTACTTCTGATCGACCTGCCGCTCGGTCATCGCACCGCGGAGTGCGGCCGCGACCTTCTCCTCGCTGGACTCGAGGTCCTCGGCCCACTTCACCAGATCGGACTCGTACGTCTCGACCTGGTCGGTGCAGCGGTCGCAGTCCGACTTGAGGATCCGTAGTTCGGCCTCGTCGGTGGGCAGCGGGTTCGCTCGAGCGGTGAGCTCGTCGACCTGGCGGGCCAGGCGCTCTCGTTCGCCCTTCAGATCCTGATGACGTTTCTTGAGTTCGACCAGGTCGTCGCCATGGCCGAGGACGGCGTTGGCCGCGGCGCGCAGCGCCAGCGAGCAGGCATCGGCGTGCGTGCCGATGGGGCTGAGCGCCTGTGCGTACGCGGCGGCCGCCTGCCCGTCGAGGAGGCCGGAGTCCTTGGCCTTTCCGCCGACGAACGAGCCGTGGTCGTCGAAGATCGACGACGAGGTACGCAGCGTGGACCCGATCTCCTGCACCTTCTGGCCGTCCGCGGTGAACTCGGGCGTCTCGCTCGGCCTCGGGGGCAGGGAGACGGTGATGGTCACCGGATCTCCTTGATGGTGCTCAGCACCAAGGATGCGTTGATGTCGGTCTTCGCGTCGGTCTCGAGGATGCCGATCGCGGTGCTCCTCAGCCCGTCGGCCTGGGACTCGGCGGAGCGGGCGGACTTCGTGGCGATCGCCTGCCACGCCTCGATGAACTGTCCGACCAGGCTGGCCACGCTCGGCGTGAAACCAGCTGCACCGACACCGTGGATCTGCTTCGCCGCAGCGGTGAGATGGAGATTCTCTGTATCCCACGCGGCAGCCGTGGACTGGACCTTGGCGGGTTCGACGTGCAGCGTCATACCAGCGCCTCCCGCACGTTCGCAGGGGGCCGGAGGGTCCGGCCGGTCACGGTCACCACGAGCCCGTGATGGCTCTCGGACCAGGTGCCGACGACCTGGACGTCCGCTCGTGAAGCAGTCCATCGATGGAACGCCTTCACTGCGACTGTCGAGTGCCACCTCGCGTCCCGGAACGCCTGATCGAGGCCGGCCAGGATCGCGTCGCCGTCGGCGGCTCGAGCCTCGAGCTGGGCCCAGCGACGTACGTTCTCGCTGTTGTACGCCTCCCACCTCGGCCCGTCCGAGGTCGGCTCCGGCACACGTGCGGCGATGGCTGCGAAGGTCGCGTCGACCACCTGCACCGAGCGGCTCAGCTCAGCAGCCGTCGCCTCGGGCAGCGGCTCGGGAGGATCTTCCGGGGGCAGGATCACGATGTCGACGTCCGGGCGACGCTCGTGCAGCGCAGCGAAGAATGGGTCCGTCACGTTGATGCCTCCCCGAGTGACATACACCTGAGACGCTCATTGATGCTCGTGTCGCACCACAAGATAGCAACAAAATGGCACCGCCGACGGTCGCTTCGGCGACGAGAAGCACAACGAGAAGCGCGGCAAGGACCAGGAGGTCCTTGCCGCGCATGTGGTCCGGCGCAAGCGCCGGGCGAGGATCAGAAGTCGATTGCGCTGTACGCCTGGAGCTTGGCGAGCTGGTGCTCCGAGGTGACCTTGCGGATCGTGCCCGAGCGGCTGCGCATCACCAGGGAGTCGGTGACGATGGCGCCGTGGGGGAGGTACTGCACGCCCCGCATCAGGTCGCCGTCGGTGATGCCGGTGGCGACGAAGAAGCAGTCGTCGCCGGTGACCAGGTCGTCGGTGTGGAGCACGAAGTCGGGGTCGAGGTTGTGGCCGGCGTCGAGGGCGCGCTGGCGCTCCTCGTCGTCCTTGGGCCACAGCCGGCCCTGGATGGTGCCGCCGAGCGCCTTCATCGCGCACGCGGCGACGATGCCCTCGGGAGTGCCGCCGATGCCCATCAGCAGGTCGGCGCCGGAGCCGGCGCGGGCGGCCGAGATGGCGCCGGCGACGTCGCCGTCGACGATGAACTTGATCCGAGCACCGGTCTCGCGGATCTCCTCGACCAGCTTGTCGTGGCGCGGCCGGTCGAGCACGATCACGGTGATGTCGGAGGCCTTGGTGTCCTTCGCCTTGGCGACCGCGGCGATGTTCTCGGCGACGGGGAGGCGGATGTCGACGACGTCGGCGGCCTCGGGACCGGTGACCAGCTTCTCCATGTAGAAGACGGCGCTGGGGTCATACATGCTGCCGCGCGGGGCGACCGCCATCACCGCGACGGCGTTGCTCATGCCCTTGGCAGTCAGGGTGGTGCCGTCGATCGGGTCGACCGCTACGTCGCACTCGGGGCCGGTGCCGTCGCCGACGCTCTCGCCGTTGTAGAGCATCGGGGCGTTGTCCTTCTCGCCCTCGCCGATCACGACGGTGCCGTTCATGGCGACCGTGGAGATCATCGTTCGCATCGCGTTGACCGCGACACCGTCGGCGCCGTTCTTGTCGCCACGCCCCACCCAGCGGGCGGCGGCCATCGCCGCTGCCTCCGTCACGCGCACGAGCTCCAGGGCCAGGTTGCGGTCAGGAGCGGTGGGGGCGACGCCGAGCGGCTGGGTGTCGTTCATAGGGGTCAATCTATCGGCCGGGCGCGGTGGAGCGGCCACGGTGTCACTTGATCGATCCAGAGACAAGCCTCACAGCGAAACCCGACTGCGGGTCGTTCAGAACCTGCTCGGTGGGGCCGTCCTCGACGATGTGACCATGCTCGATCACCACCACCCGGTCGGCGAGCGCACGGGCGTCGGCCGCGTCGTGGGTGACGATGATGGCGGTCCTGTCCTCTAGGGCGGTGCGCAGCGTCTGCCTCAGTGCGGGACGTACGTCGACATCGAGCGATGCCATCGGCTCATCGAGCAGGAGCAGCTCGGGGTCCGCGGCCAGGGCCCGGGCCACCGCCACGCGCTGGGCCTGGCCGCCGGAGATCTCCGTGGGTCTGCGCCCGGCGAGCATCTCGGCGCCCACCTCGGTGAGGTGGCGGGTGGCGAGCTCGTTGGCCTGGCGGCGGTGTACGCCGCGGGCGCGGGGTGCGAAGGCGACGTTGGCCAGCACCGAAAGGTGGGGGAAGAGCAGCGGGTCCTGGGCGAGGAGCGCGATCCCGCGGGCGTGCGGGGGAGTGTGGTCGAGGATGCGGTCGCCGAGGCGTACCTCTCCTTCGTCGGGACGAAGCAGTCCGGCGATCACGCCGAGCATGCTCGACTTGCCGGCGCCGTTGGGGCCGGTGAGCGCTACCGTCTCGCCGGCGGCCACGTCGAGGGTGACGTCGATGCCGCGCTGGGGGATGACAGCACGCAGATGGAGAGAGCTCATAGTGCTCTCCCGTGGCGGGCGAAGCCGATCACGGCGACCGCGACGACGACCAGCACCAGCGAGAGCGCGACCGCCGCGTCGGGGTTGTCGACGCGGAGCAGGTAGACCTGCAGCGGCATCGTGCTGGTCACGCCGGGGAGGTTGCCGGCGAAGGTGATCGTGGCGCCGAACTCGCCCAGGCAGCGAGCGAAGGCCAGGACCGACCCAGAGAGCAGGCCAGGGCCGACCAGGGGGAGGGTGACGCGCCGGAAGACGGTGGTCGGGCGGGCGCCGAGCGTGGCCGCGACCGCCTCGTAGCGGGTGCCGCTGGTGCGCAGCGCGCCCTCGAGGCTGATCACCAGGAACGGCAGCGCGACGAACGTCTGCGCCATCACCACGGCGAGCGTCGTGAACGGGATCTGGATGCCGACCAGGTCCAGCGACTGTCCCAGCAGCCCGCGGCGGCCGAAGGTGTAGAGCAGTGCCAGCCCGCTGACGACCGGGGGCAGCACGAGCGGAAGGAGCACCAGCGAGCGCACCAGCCCCTGGCCTCGGAAGCTGGCGCGGGCGAGGACGGTGGAGAGAGGTACGCCGAGGAGGATGCACAGCGCGGTGCTTGCCACCGCGGTGCGCAGGCTGAGCCAGAGCGCCTCCAGCGCGGACGGCGAGGTGATCAGCGCCGGGAAGCTCGCCAGGTCGACGCGGAGGATGATCGCGACGAGCGGAACGATGATGAACGCCGCGGCGAGGGCCGCCGGGAACCACAGCCAGCGAGGCATACCGACGGACGGACCGGCCCCCCTCTGCCGGTCCGTCCGCCTGGCGGTTCCGAGAAGATCAGGGCTGGCTGAAGCCGGCATCGGTCAGTACCTTCTGCCCGGTCTCGCTCAGCACCAGGTCGACGAACTCCTGAGCGAGGTCGGCGTCGTCGGAGCCGTCGAGGGCGCTGATCGGGTAGGTGTTCACGACCTGGTCGGACTCCTCGAACTCGACGCCGGTCACGGTGTCGCCGGCGGCGGTCACGTCGGTGACGTACACGATCCCGGCGTCGGCGTCACCGGAGGTGACCTTGGCGAGTACGTCGTTGACCGACTGCTCCTCGCTGACCGGCTCGATGTCGACGCCGGTCTCCTCCTCCATCTGGGCGGTCGCATTGCCGCAGGGGACCTCGGCCGCGCAGACCACGACCTTTGTCCCGGCCTTGGCGAGATCCTGGAAACCGGTGATCCCGGCCGGGTTCCCCGGCGGCGTGGCGATCTCGAGCGTGTTGGCGGCGAAGTCCTGCGGGTCGGCGGCCAGGTCGCCCAGCTTGTCCATGTTCTTGGTGTCGGCCGAGGCGAAGACGTCCGCCGGGGCGCCGTCCTCGATCTGGGCCACCAGGTCTGAGGAGCCGCCGAAGCTGGTGGTGACCTTCACGCCGGGGTGGTCCTTCTCGAACTCTTCGGCGAGCTCGGTGAACGTGTCGGTCAGCGAGGCCGCCGCGAAGACGGTCAGCTCCCGGTCCTCCGACCCAGCGCTCGAGTTCCCGCAGCCGGCGAGCGCGAGAGCGGCCGCCACCGCGACGACGGCACCGATTCCACGGTTCATGATCATGGGCGCTCCACGATGACGTTGGTTGACTTGATGGATGCGACCGCGCTGACGCCGGGCTCGAGGCCCAGCTCGATGGCGGCCTCGGCGCTCATCAGCGAGACGATCCGGTAGGGCCCGCAGACCATCTCCACCTGGGCCATCACGGTGTCCAAGGTGGTCTTGGTGACGATCCCGAGCATCCGGTTGCGGGCGCTGACCGCCTTCGCCCGGTCCGGGTTGGGGGCATCGGCCAGCTCGGAGGCCAGCGCGGCCAGGACGACGCCGTCGATGACAGCCCGGCCGTTCTCCGTGCTCGCCTCGATCCGTCCCGCGTCGATCCAGCGGCGCACCGTGTCGTCGCTGACGCCGAGCAGGTCGGCGGCTTCGGCGATACGGTAGGTGGTCACCGGAGGAGTATCGCATCTGCGGAAAAATCTCGCGCTATATGTCCTCATCTGCGGAACGACTGGTCCAGGTTTCGCGGCGTTCGCGGTCGAGTGGGACCATGGAGGGCGTGAGCGACACCGATCAGCAGCAGCCCGCCCAACCGTCGAACCAGTCGGGAAGCGAGCAGCCGGAGACCCCGGCGCGCAGCTACCCGCGTACGTTCGGCGCCCTGATCGGGTCGATGATCTTCCTGCTCGTCCTCGTCGTCCCGATCGTGCTGATCGTGCAGTGGCGTGGCAACCTCGAGCGCGAGGTCAGCGGTGCCAACGAGACCTACAAGGCCGACTGGGCCGAGGCCGTACGCAGTGCCGAGGCCGCCGACCTCGACGTCGTCTACCCGCGCGAGCTGCCCTCGGGCTGGTACGCCAACACCGACCCGTCCTACAAGGGCGGCGAGGAGCCGGCCTGGACCATGTCGTTCGTCAAGGGCGAGACCTCTTACGTCGGCCTGGAGCTCTCGGCCCGCTCGGCGCAGGCCCTGGCCCAGAAGAACGTCGACACCCAGGCCAAGGAGGGCGACGAGGTCACCATCGACACCGACGTCGCCGACACCTGGACCGAATGGTCCGACTCCGACGGCGACACCGGCTACTCGGCCGAGGTCGACGGCCAGACGCTGATGCTCTGGGGCCCCAAGGACGGCGACGTACGCGACTACCTCGCCCTCATCACCACCGAGCCCCTGAAGTAGCGAGACGTCGCCCGCGTCGGTCGAGGCGTCACCTACGTCGGCCGAAGTGGCAACGCAGTGACTTCTCGGCCGACCTGAGTGACGTCTCGGGCGGCGGGAGCGACGTCTCGTCAGTCCTGGATGGCGGCGTCGATCTTCTTCCGGGCGCCGTCGAGCCACTCCTGGCACAGCGTGGCCAGCTTCTCGCCACGCTCCCACAGGGCCAGCGACTCCTCGAGGGTGATGCCGCCGGCCTCGAGCTTGCGGACGACCTCGACCAGCTCCTCGCGGGCCTGCTCGTAGGACAGGTTCTTGTCGTCGTCAGTCATCGGCTACGTCCTTAGTGGGCTCAGTCTTCTCGATCGAGGTGATGGTCGTTGTCAGGCGGCCGTCGGCGAGGCGGATGCTGACCGCCTCGCCCTCGGCGGCGTCGGCGACGCTGGTGAGGACGTGTCCGTCGGCATCCTGGGCGACGGCGTACCCCCGTCTCAGCGTCTCCAGGGGCGATAGTGCGCGAGCGCGGGCGCGATGGTGGCCGATGTCGTCGGCGGCCCGGTCGAGGGCGTGCCCGACGGTGCGCCGGGCACGGTCGCGCAGCGAGGTGACCTCGTCGCGCCGGGCGTCGATCAGCGAGCGTGGGTCGGCCAGCACCGGCCGCGAGCGCAACGCGTCCAGGAGCGTCTGCTCGCGGTGGATCAGGGCGGCGATCCCGCCGCGGAGCCGGTCGCGTCCGGTCGCGACGATCCGCTGCTCCTCGACCACGTCGGGTACGACGAGCTTGGCGGCGTCGGTCGGCGTCGAGGCGCGTACGTCGGCGGCCAGGTCCAGCAGTGGCGAGTCGGGCTCGTGGCCGATCGCGGAGACGATCGGGGTGCGAGCGGCGTGCACCGCACGGATCAGGTGCTCGTCGGAGAACGGCAGCAGGTCCTCGACCGAACCGCCGCCGCGGGCGATGACGATCACGTCGACCTCGGGGTCGCGGTCGAGCCGCTGCAGCTTCTCGACGACGTCGGCTGCGCTGCGCGCCCCCTGCATCGCGGCGTACGCCACCTCGAACCGCACCTGCGGCCACCGCCGCTTCGCGTTCTCGAGCACATCCCGCTCGGCGGCGGAGTTGGCGGCGGTGAGCAGCCCGACCTTGGTCGGCAGGAAGGGGAGCGGCCGCTTGAGCTCGGCAGCGAAGAGCCCCTCGGCGGCCAGCAGTTGCCGGCGCTGCTCGAGCCGGGCGAGCAGCTCACCGAGCCCGACCGGACGGATGTCGCGAGCCTGGAGCGACAGGGTGCCGCGGTTGGCGTAGTAGGACGGCTTCGCGTGGATGATCACCGAGGCGCCCTCGACCAGCGGCGGATTGAGGCTGTCGAGCAGGAAACGGGTGCACGTCACCGGCACCGAGATGTCGGCCACAGAGTCCCGCAGGGTCAGGAAGACGGTCTGCATCCCAGGCCGCCGGCTCATCTGGGCCACCTGCCCCTCCACCCAGACCGCACCGAGCTTGTCGATCCAGCCGCCGATCGCGTTCGCGATCTGCCGCACCGGAGCGGGCGACTCGGGGGAGGTGTCCAACGCCATGGCAGCCACCTTAGTGAGAGCCACCGACATCCGAGCCTTGCCGGCGCTTGCGTCGGGAAACGCGAGGCGATGTCCTGAGCTTGTCGAAGGGAGGTCGAGCGAGCGCGCGGGTGAGCTTGCGAACCCGCGACTGCGGGTCGAGACCCAGCCAAATCGGATCGTCACGCCACGGTCTCTAGACTGAGGGCATGAGCATCGACCTCGGCACCCCACGCCTGATCTCCGACGACGAGAAGGCTGTCCTCCTCGCGGAGCCGCGCGGTTACTGCGCCGGTGTGGACCGGGCCGTGATCACCGTCGAGGAGGCGCTGGACCTCTACGGTGCGCCGGTCTACGTGCGCAAGGAGATCGTGCACAACAAGCACGTCGTCGATGACCTGCGCAACCGTGGCGCGATCTTCGTCAACGAGCTCGACGAGGTGCCCTCGGGTGCGACCGTCGTCTTCTCCGCCCACGGCGTCTCCCCGGCGGTCCACGCCGACGCCGCCGTGCGTGAGCTGAAGACGATCGACGCGACCTGCCCCCTGGTCACCAAGGTCCACCTGGAGGCCAAGCGATTCGCGCGCGAAGGCTACAGCATCCTGCTGATCGGCCACGCCGGTCACGAGGAGGTCGAGGGCACCATGGGCGAGGCGCCGGAGGCGACCACGCTCGTCGAGGGCCCCGGCGACGTACCCAGCATCGAGGTCGCCGACCCCTCCAAGGTCGTCTGGCTCTCCCAGACCACCCTCTCGGTCGATGAGACCATGGAGACGGTCGCCGCGCTCCGGGTGAAGTTCCCCGAGCTGCTCGACCCGCCCAGTGACGACATCTGCTACGCCACCCAGAACCGTCAGCAGGCGGTCAAGGAGATCGGCGGGGCCAGCGACCTGGTCATCGTCGTCGGCTCCGGCAACTCCTCCAACTCGGTCCGCCTGGTCGAGGTCGCCCTCGAGGCCGGCGCCAAGGCCGCCTACCGCGTCGACGACGCCAGCGAGATCGACGAGTCCTGGCTCGACGGCGTACGCAGCGTCTCGGTCACCTCCGGAGCCAGCGTTCCCGAGAAGCTGGTCGAGGGTGTCGTCGAGTTCCTCAAGGAGCGTGGCTTCCCCGACGCCCTGGCGCACAAGAGCGCCGAGGAGTCGCTGATCTTCGCGCTGCCCACCGAACTCCGCAAGGATCTCAAGGCGGCTGCCGCAAGGGGTTGATCCCCGCCCCGTGATGGGCGTTAGGGTCGAGGGGTGGCCCGATTTCTCGACGTACACCCTGACAACCCGCAGTCCCGTCTGATCAGCCAGGTCGTCGATGCCCTGCGTGACGACCAGCTGATCGCGTACCCGACCGACTCCGGCTACGCGCTCGGCTCGCGAATCGGCAACAAGGACGGTCGCGACCGGATCCTCAAGATCCGTGGTCTAGACGACCGCCACCACTTCACGTTGATCTGCAAGGACTTCGCGCAGCTCGGCACGATGGTCCACATCGACAACAGCGCCTTCCGGGCGATCAAGCACGCGACCCCGGGGCCCTACACGTTCATCCTCCCGGCGACCCCCGAGGTCCCGCGACGGCTGATGCACCCGAAGAAGAAGACAGTCGGCGTACGCATCCCCGAGCACGCCGTCGTGCAGGCGCTGCTCGAGGAGCTCGGTGAGCCGCTGCTCTCCTCCACGCTGATCCTGCCCGGCGAGACCGAGCCGGAGGTCTTCGGGTGGAACGTCAAGGAGGCGCTCGACCACCAGGTCGACATCGTCATCGAGGCCGGTGAGACCCCGGCCGAGCCGACCACGGTCATCGACTGGTCCGACGGCGAGCCCGAGGTCATCCGTGAGGGTGCCGGCGACGTTTCCGGGTTCCTGGCCCTGGACTGATCAGGAGGCCAGCGCGCGTTCGCGCTCGACCTCGTCGCGGGTCTCGATGCGTTGTTTCAGGACCCGGCGGCGCATCACCAGGCAGCCCAGGCAGAGGGCGTAGCCGATGAACAGGCTGATCGCGTGATGTCCGAGGCCGCTGACCACGGCCTGGATGAAGCCGTCCCCGGCGTCGGCGATCGACCCGGGTTGGGTCGCGGCCAGCAGGATGAAGATGCCGAGCATGATCAGCGGCGGAAGCACGCCGACCACGAAGAAGTCGCTGGGTCTGACGATCAGCGCGAGCGTCAGCGCGATGGCCACGAAGGTGAAGTCGAAGAGCAGGCCGATCTGGTCGTCGATGAGCAGATCGACGAAGGTGACCGTCAGCGAGGTGGCGGATCCGAGCGCGACAACATGGCGGCCGGACTCGCGTCCTTCCTCCCAGATGGTGCGCTGACTCATGGGGTCACGATCTCTCGTATGCAGCCTGTGTATCCGAACCCACGGTAGGGCCCGGCACACCGTCATTTTCGGCGGCGCGCCGATCATCCTCCCTTACGCTGCTCAGCCTTTCCACAGCGCGTATCTCCACCGGACGCGGCGTCTCGAGTTCATCGTCGGTTACCGATAATTCATTGAAACGACGGGCGGCGACCAGGACCCGATTGTCGAGGGATCCGATCGCCTGGTTGTAGCGGGTCACCGCGGTGTTGAGGGAGCGCCCGATCCCGTCCAGATGGCCCGACATCGTGGACAGACGCTGGTGCAGGTCACGGCCGAGCCGGTGGATCTCCCGGGCCTGCTCGGCGAGCGCCTCGTGGGACCATCCGTGCGCCACCGTGCGCAGCAACGCGATCAGCGTCGTCGGTGAGGCCAGCACGACCCGGCGCTCCGCGGCGTACTCGATCAGGCCGGGCTCGGTCTCCAGCGCCGCCGAGAGGAACGACTCCGCCGGCACGAAGAGGACGACGAACTCGGGCGACTCCTCCAGGAAGCGCCAGTAGGACTTCGAGGCGAGCTGGTCCACATGCGTACGCAGCTGGGCGGTGTGTCTGCGCAGGTGAGCGCGGTAGTCGTCCTCGTTGTCCGCGGAGGCCGCGTCGAGGTAGGCGTCCAGGGGGACCTTGGAGTCGACGACCAGCTCCTTGTTGCCGGACAGGTGCACCACCAGGTCGGGGCGCAGCCGCCCGTCCTCGAGATGGACCTGCTCGGAGAAGTCGCACTTGTCCACCAGGCCGGCGAGCTCGACCGCGCGGCGCAGGTGCATCTCGCCCCAGCGGCCTCTGACCTGGGGCTTCCGCAGCGCCGTCGACAGCGACCGGGTCTCGGTCTGGAGCCGCCCGACCTCGGTTTCGAACTGCCCCTGCCAGCGGGCCCGTTCCCGGTCGAGATGCTGCATCTGGTCGCTGAGCCGGTCGAGCCCCTGCATCACCTCGGCCTGGTCCACCATCCCCGCCGCGACCGTCCCCACGCTCCGCGCCCGCGCCCACAGCACGCCGACCACGACACCCAGGGCAAGACCGATCACCAGTCCGAGCACGAGGATCCAGATCTCCATGACATCGATCCTCGCAGGGACCACCGACAATTTGTTCGGATGAGCACGGTCGGTTCGTGGTTCCATGGAGGTATGGCCCACAACGTCGAACTGGCCGAACGAGTGCGGGACCTGATGCCCGCCGGCACCACCGAGGTGAAGATGTTCGGTGGGCTGGCGTTCATGGTCAACGGCAACATGGCCTGCGCGGTCGGCGCCGACGACATGCTCGTACGCACCGGCAAGTCGGCCTACGAGGCCGCCCTCGCGGCAGGCGCCGAGCCGATGATCATGGGCGCCCGGACGATGTCCGGCTACGTCAACGTCGCCGCCGACCTACTCGCTGGCGACGCGCTCGCCGCCTGGGTCAGCCGCGGCGTCGCCACGGCCGAGTCACTGCCACCGAAGTAGCGCGACCACGGGCAGGTGATCGCTCTCGGTCCGGTCCAGCGGTCGTACGTCCTCGACCTCGACACCACGGGCGAAGACGTGGTCGATGCGGATGGCCGGGAGGGCTGCCGGGAAGGTGAAACCGAAGCGGTCCTGCGGTTCGCTGACCTGGGAGATGACCGGACGTAGCGCGCGGTCAGCCGCGACCGCGTTGAAGTCGCCGGCGACGATCACGACATCGGCGTCGTCGGCTCGCAAGGCCTTGGCAAGAAGCTCGATGCTCCCGTTGCGGGCCGTGACGTCCAGGCCGCGCACGCCCAGCCGGATCGAGGGCAGGTGCACGGCATAGACAGCGACGACCGGGGCGTCGGCGGCCGGCCTGGTCTCCACCCGCAGTCCGCGTCTCCACGACGCGTCCACGCCCGCCGGGCGCAGATCGAGAGGTGTCGCGTTCTCCAACGGTTGTGCTGACCAGACCCCGACGGTGCCGTACGTCTCGTGGTGCGGGAGGACGTCTCCGAACGCCCGGCTGTAGTCGTCGACCCGCTCGGGAACCACCTCGTTCAGTGTCACGACGTCGGGCGAGGCAGAGAGGATCTCGCGGACGGTCCCGGTGATGTCCGTGTTGGTGTCGCTCACGTTGTGCTGGACGACGACCAGATCGTGGTTCGAGGCGGGAGCGTCGGAGAGCTTGGAATGAAACATCCAGCCCCAGGCCACGGCGGGCACGATGAACGCGATGACCGCGGCGGCCGACCGTCGCGCCAGCCCGACGAGCAGGACCAGCACTGCCACGGCACCGAGCCAGGGCAGGAATGTCTCCACGAGGCTGCCGATGCCGAACGCCGACGGAAGGTGGGCGTGGAAGACGATCGCGGCGCTGATGGCGAGAAGCAGGATCGCGCACACCGTTCCACGGGACCAGACCGTGCTCCGGTCCTCCCGTTTCACGGCATCGGGGTCAGTCGGCGAGATCGACGATCACCGGCGCGTGGTCGGAGGGGGAGCCAGTGCCGATGGCGGGGTTGCGCTCGTCGAGATCGACGAACGCGCCCGTCACCCGCGACGCGAACGAGGGGGAGCCGAGGACGAAGTCGATGCGCAGGCCGCGGTTGCGCTCGAAGCGCTGCCGGTAGTAGTCGAAGTAGGTGTAGGCCTCCGGACCGGGCACGAAGGGGCGTACGACGTCCTTGAAGTCCTTCTCGATGGCGAAGAAGGCATCGCGCTCGGCGGGGGTGAGGTGGGTCTTGCCGACGAACTGCTTGGGGTCGAAGCAGTCCTCGTCGAAGGGGCAGACGTTCCAGTCGCCGACCATGGCCGAGGGCCCGTCGTGCCAGGCCTGCGAGGCCTTCTGCAGCGCCGCGAGCCACTCCAGCTTGTAGGCGTAGTGGGGGTCGTCCGGCTTGCGGCCGTTGGGGACGTAGACCGAGGTCACCCGTACGTCGCCGCACGTCGCGGTGAGCGCACGCGCCTCGGCGATGTCCTTGAAAGACGGCATCCCCTCGAACCCGACCTGGATGTCGGTCAGCCCGACGCGGGAGAGCAGCGCGACGCCGTTCCACTGGTCGTAGCCCACCGAGGCGACCTCGTAGCCACGGGCCTCCAGCCCCATCGTCGGGATCTGGTCGGGCTTGGCCTTGGTCTCCTGCAGGGCGAGCACGTCGATCGAGTGTCGCTCGACGAAGGCCTCGACGCGGTCGATGCGGGAGCGGATGGAGTTGATGTTCCAGGTGGCGATACGCACGCCCGTCAGACTATCCAGAAGACGTATTGGACTACCGTTTGAGGCGTGGGCAGCGCGACGATCGAGATGCACGGGGTCCGTCGTCTCTATGAGCAGGCTGATCTCGCCGAGCTGATCGCCCTCGACGACATCGATCTGACCATCGAGCCGGGCACGTTCGTGAGCATCATCGGGCCCTCGGGCTGCGGCAAGTCGACGCTGTTGCGGCTGATCAGCGGGCAGGAGTCGGCCGACGCCGGGAAGATCACGGTGTGTGGTCTGACCCCGCGGGAGGCGGCCGAGGCGAAGGCCTTCGGGTTCGTGCCGCAGTCTCCGGCGCTGCTGCCGTGGCTGAGCGTGCTCGGCAACGTCACTTTGCCCCACAAGGTGAATCGCCGCAGCGACCGTGGCCGCCCCGACCTCGAGGCGATGCTGCGCGAGGTCGGCCTGGGGGAGTCGCTCCACAAGCTCCCCGCTGAGCTGTCGGGCGGCATGAAGCAGCGGACCGCGATCGTACGCGCCTTCGGGCTGCGCCCCGACGTACTCCTTCTCGACGAGCCCTTCGGTGCGCTCGACGAGTTCACCCGTGAGGCGCTTCAGGAGCAGCTGCTGGAGCTGTGGGAGCAGACCCGCGCGACGGTCGTCTTTGTGACCCACTCGATCTCCGAGGCGGTCAGGCTGTCCGACAAGGTCGTGGTGATGGCTCCGCGACCGGGCCGGATCACCGACGTCATCGACATCGACCTGCCTCGCCCCCGTCACCAAGAGCTCCTCACCTCGCCCGAGTTCCACGCCCACGAGCTCGCTCTCCGGGACAGCCTGCGAGACGCCTTCAGCCACGGAGAGGTCGTCTCGTGACCCTGGACTCAGGTACGCAGCCGGCCCCTCGGCAGCGGCCACATCTGGTCGTCCCCACGCCCGAGCAGCTCGCCGCGCGCCGCCTGCGCCGCCGCACCCGGCTGCTCCGCCCGGTCTACTGGCTCCCGTTCGTACTCCTCGTCGTGGTGCTCGGGTTCGCCTGGGAGCTGGGCGCGCGGCGGATGCCCTACCTCTTCGCACCGCTCGGCGACATCGCGAGCGTGCTGAGCGAGGACCCTGGCTACTTCCTGAGCAACACCCTGGTCACGCTCAGCGAGGCGCTGGTGGGGCTCGGGATCGGGTTCGTGGCCGCCTTCGCGCTCGCCGTCGTGGTGAGCGAGATCGCAGTGGTGCGGCGTGCGGTGATGCCGGTGGCCGTGGTGCTCTCGGTGACGCCGCTGGTGGCGATCGCGCCGCTGCTCGTGGTCGCGCTCGGGTTCGGGATGGGGCCGAAGGTCGTCCTGACCGCGCTGGTCTGCTTCTTCCCGATCCTGATCAACGTGGCGACCGGGCTCCGCGCGGTGCCGGCGCCGGTGCTGCAGGTCTACCGCACGGTCGCCGCGAGCCGGCTGGAGGTGCTGCGCCACCTGCGGGTGCCGGCCTCGCTGCCGTACGTCTTCGCGTCCCTGCGGATCGTCTTCCCGCTGTCGATGATCGGCGCCGTCGTAGCCGAGCTCTCCGCCGCGGGGTCGGCCGACGGCCTCGGCAGCGTGATACAGGTGGCCAGCTCGCAGAACAGACTGGCTACGGTGTGGGCAGCGATCTTCGTCCTCGCGGCGCTCGGGTCGTTGCTGTTCTGGCTCGTGACGCTCGCCGAGCGTCGAGTGCTCCACTGGCACGAGTCCTGACCTCAGTTGAAGGAGCCCTTCATGTCTCGCGTACGCCCGTTCGCCGCTGCCCTCACGTCGGCGGTCGTCCTGCTCGGTGCGCTGACCGCCTGCGGGTCCTCGCAGAACTCCGCCGACCCGCAGGGCAGCGCGGTCTCGGCCGAGCGCTGCGAACAGAACGAGAAGGCCGGCAAGATCACCTACATGTCGGGCTACTACTGGCAGGCCTCGGCTTCGATCATGGAGGCCATCGCCGCAGATCAGCTGGGCTACTTCAAAGATCTCTGCCTCGACGTCGAGCTCCAGCCGGGCTCGGGCGACGTCTCCCAGAACGCCAAGCTGATCGCGGCCGGGAAGGTGCAGGTCGGGCCGCTCTCCGAGCAGGACATCATGACCTCCAACGCCAGCGGCCTGAAGGTGCTCGGCGTCTCGTCCTACTCCAACGCGGGTCTCGACGTGCTGATGACCGGCACCTCGATCACCGACCTGAAGCAGCTCGAGGGCAAGACGCTCGGCCACAAGGGCTGGGTGCCGGTCGGCGTGCAGGCAATGCTCGCCGAGGCCGGCGTCGACATGGCGAAGGTGAAGCAGGTCAAGGTCGGCTACGACCCCGGCGTGCTGCCGCGCGGCCAGGTCGACGCGCTGGTCGGGTTCGTCTCCAACGAGCCCAACCAGCTCAAGGAGGCCGGCGAGGACGTCACCGTCTGGGAGCCGACCGACTTCGAGGTGCCCGGTTCCCTCGGCGCCTACTCCGTCAACCCCGCCTGGGCCGAGAAGCACCCGACCGCAGTCGAGGACTTCCTGCGGGCCGTCTTCAAGGCCTACACCTACTGCGCCGCCGCCGACCACGTCGAGGAGTGCATCGGCTACCAGAACGACCTGGCCGGCGCCGAGTCCGACGAGAAGCACGAGACGGCCATCTGGCGCACCGAGGTCGCGGTCGCGGCCGACAACCCGCTCCCGGGCAGGTTCGGCTCGGTCGACCCCGACAACGTCGCGGCGCTGGCCGGGGTCGTGACGGCGTACGCAGGTCAGAAGGTCACGCCCGAGCAGGCCGCCTCCTGGTTCGACACGACCTTCGCCGAGGCCGTCGTCGACGACAACGACAAGGTGATCTGGCCCGCTCCGTGACGCTTTCGATGGCAAACGCAGGAATTCGTCTCGAAAGTTTTGCCTGTTCAATGGTTATTTCACCGAAGTTTCTATAGCCCATCCCTAGTCGCAACGCTTGAATCTCCTGTGGCCGCCGGCGTGAATCGCCGGCGGTCGTTCACGAATCCAGGAGGAAGAGCTATGCGAGTTCGTATTCCCATGATGATCGCCGCGGCTGCGGGTGCCGCGGCGCTGACTGCGTCGATGGTTCCCGCATTCGCCGAGGAGGCACCGAGCTACCAGGAGTTCGAGGCGTCCACGTACGTCGACGTCGACGGGCAGTACATCGTCAACGGCGACGAGGTCGTGTCCAACCAGGGCGACCTGCACAAGTTCTACGAGTCGATGGTCTCGACGCCGAAGCACGTCCCGGAGGACGGCCTCATCGTCAACACCGTCAGCGGCCGGGACGACAAGTGGTCGGCCTCCCAGGCGCTCAACCTGACCTACTGTGTCTCGAACAAGTTCGGCACCAACAAGGCTGGCATCGTCACCGCGATGGAGCAGGGTGCAGGCCTGTGGGAGGCGGCGAGCTCGGCGGTCGAGTTCACCTACGTCCCCGCCCAGGACGGCTCGTGCAACACCCGTAACTCCAACGTGCTCTTCTCGGTCGAGCCGGTCAGCACCTCGCAGTACATCGCGCGGGCGTTCTTCCCCTCGACCTCGAAGCGCTCGCGCAACGTGCTCATCGACGACTCGATCTTCTCGTCGGGCAACTGGGAGCCGGGTGACATCCTCGCGCACGAGCTCGGTCACGCCCTCGGGTTCCGCCATGAGCACACCCGCCCGGAGGCGGCGACCTGCTTCGAGGACAACAACTGGCGTGCGCTGACCCCGTACGACTCCTCCTCGATCATGCACTACCCGCAGTGCAACGGTGGCTCGGAGGACCTGGAGTTCCAGGCCTCCGACGCGGCCGGGATCCGGGCGCTCTACGGCTCCTGATCCTCCAGAGCACGAGAGCGGCCCTCCCGGTTTCCGGGAGGGCCGCTCTCATGGGGTTCCTAGTAGGACAGCCCGTGCCCGAGCGGGAAGAGATCCGGGATCTCCACCGGGAGCTTGCCGCTCGGGTTCACCTCGCCGTAGAGCACCCGCACCAGCGACTCGAGCTGGTGGGAGGTGTAGCCGTAGGTGTCGAGCACAGTCGCGGCCTCGGGGAAGGACGTGACGTCGTAGGGGTTACGCATCGCGGTCACGATCACCGGGACGTCGGTGGCGAGCAGCGCCTTGACCAGCTTGGTCTGAGCCACGGACGCCGGGGTCGGCTGGCCGGTCGCCGGGTTGATCTGCCAGGCGTTGTTGGTCGGCACGACCACCAGATCCTTGCCCGCGGCGGCCTCGACGGCGGCGTTGATCTGGGCATCGGTCGGGGTGGTGCCCGACTGCAGCACCTGCGTCGTCGCTCCGCGCTTCTGGAGCCCGGCCGCGATGCCTGCCGTCGTGTCCACGCCCCAGCCCGCGACCAGGACGTTCTTCGCCCCGGGTGCCAGCGGCAGCAGGTCGTCGTCGTTCTTCACCAACGTGGTGGTGCGGTCAGAGATCGCTTGGGCGTCGGCCTTGTGGGCCGGGTTGCTGAAGACCGCCGGAGCGGCGGCCACATCGACGTACGGACTCTCGAAGATCTTGTTCTCGAGCTTGTGCTCCAGGATCCGGTAGACCGACTCGTCGAGCCGCTGGCGCGAGATGGTGCCGTCCTTGACGGCGTCGAAGACCGCGGCGTACGCCGTGTCCATCTGCGGCGGGATGAGCAGCTGGTCGGCGCCGGCGAGGAAGGCCTCGACCGGGGCGACGTCGGGCGGGTACGTCGCGCTCGCGCCCTGCATGTCCAGGGCGTCGGTGACGATCAGGCCGTCGAAGCCCATCTCCTCGCGGAGCAGGCCGGTGAGGATCGGCTCGGACATGGTGGCCGGCTCGCCGCTCGGGTCGATCGCGGGCACGGTCACGTGGGCCGTCATGATCGCGTCGATCCCGGCGTCGATCGCCGCCTTGAACGGAGGCAGGTCGATCGCCTCGAGCTCCTCGCGGCTGTGGGTCACCTCGGGCAGGCCGTAGTGGCTGTCGGTGCCGGTGTCGCCGTGGCCCGGGAAGTGCTTGGCGATCGAGGAGAGGTCACCGTCGTCGAAGCCACCGACCTCGGCCTCGACGATGTCGGAGACCGCGGCCGAGTCGGCCCCGGCCGAGCGGATTCCGATCACCGGGTTGTTGGGGTTGAGGTTGACGTCGGCGACGGGCGCGTAGTCCTGGGTGACCCCGACGGCGGCCAGCTCGGTGCCGATCACCTCGGCGGAGCGGGCCGCGTCCTCGGTCGAGCCGCCTGCGCCCAGCGCCATCTGGCCGGGCATCTGGGTCGCGCCGCTGGCCGGACCGAAGCGGGCCACGAGCGCGCCGCCCTCCTGGTCGACCGCGATGTTGAGCGGGATCTTGGGCCGCTGCTGGAGCGCGGCGCGCTGGAGACCGTTGGAGAGCGTCGCCACCTGGGTCGCATCGCCGATGTTGTCGGGGCCGCGGGTGGTGAAGTAGATGACCCCGCCGGGCTGGTACTTCGCGATCGCTTGCGCCGGGGTGTCCACCCCGTAGAGCCGCTGGTTGCCGGCCTTCGCCGTGTCGCTGACGTTGTTGGCGTCGCGTCCGTAGACCTCGATCACGAAGAGCTGGCCGACCTTCTGCTGCAGCGACATGCGTTGCATCAGCGAGAGGATCTGGTGGTGCTGCGTCGGTGTCTTGGTGGCGGTCGTCGCGGGCGGATCCGGCTCAGCGGCGTGCGTTGCTGCGTACGGCATCGCAACGGCCACCGCGGCCGCGAGTCCCGCAGCCGCGAACCTTCCGCGTCTGGTCAGTGTCGTTCTGCTCATGACAACCTCCCCATCTGCACCGCTGGTGTGCGGCACGGCGATTCACTTTAGGCGCTACCAACCGGTCACGGAAGAAAATTTCCGAGTCCGCACATCTGGCCCCCCGAATCTGCACTTGTGGAGGACGAAACTCGACTTTCGGTGCCCACAACTGCAGATTCGCCTGCCATTGCCACCGATTCGGCGGACGAGTTTTGCGGGATCGGTGGACAGAACGGCCTCACAGGGCCAGGGTGATCCTTCGTGCGCATCGTTGTCGGAGCCGCAGCGGCGGCCACTCTCGTCCTCACCACCCTCACCCTCGCGCCGTCGGCGCAGGCAGTGCAGTCAGGGGGTGCGTACGACTGGACGTCTGTGAACGTCGATACGACACAGGGGTTCCGGGCGCTGGACGCCGTCGACGCGAAGACCGCCTGGGTCGGCGGCGACGGCGGGGGAGTGTTCCGTACGTCCGATGGCGGCCAGACCTGGGACGAGGTCTCGCCGCCGGGAGCCGACGAGCTGCTCTTCCGCGACGTCGAGGCACGCTCGGCGAGCGAGGCGGTGGTGCTCTCCATCGGCGAGGGCGAGGCGAGCCGGATCTACAAGACCGTCGACGGCGGAGCGACCTGGACCGAGACGTTCCGGTCCGCGGAGCCGACCGCCTTCTACAACTGCGTCGACTTCTGGCCGGGCGGCAAGCGCGGGATCGCGATGAGCGACCCGGTCGACGGCGAGTGGCGCATCATCACGACCTCCGACGGCGGCGACACCTGGACGATCGCGGACACGCAGGGACTGGAAGCGCCGGGCGAGTTCGGCTACTCGGCCAGCGGGAGCTGCCTGGTCACTGCGGGGGCGCGCGACGCCTGGATCGGTGGTGGCGGCGCCGCCGCGAAGATCTACGCCACCCACGACGGTGGCCGCTCCTGGTCCGCTGCCGACTCCACGATCGCGACCGGCGAGGCCGCCGGCGTCTTCGGGCTCGGCTTCCGCAATCCCCGCCAGGGGATCGCGGTCGGTGGCGACTTCGGCCTCGAGGACGACGGCGTCGACCGCGCCGCCTACTCGACCGACGGTGGCCGCACCTGGACCAACTCCGACTCTGACCTGGGCGGATACCGCGAGGCGGTCGCCTGGGTCGGCGGCCGCACCGCGATCGCCGTCGGCCCCAACGGCAGCGACATCAGCCACGACAACGGCCGCTCCTGGAAGCCGTTCGGCGCCGCCCAGACCCGCTTCCACACCGTCGACTGCGCCAAGGGCACCTGCTGGGCCGCCGGTGCGGGCGGGCGTGTCGGGGTGCTCGCCCGCTGAGCTCAGATCTTGAGCCCGATCGTCATCGGACCGCTCGAGGCCATCTCGTGCTCGCCGCGCTCGATGCAGAACTCGTTGCCCTCGGGATCGCGGAGCGCGACGAAGCCGGTCCCGTCCTCCTTGCGGTGGTCGCCGAAGACGGTGGCGCCGAGCGAGAGCGCCCGCTCGACGAGCTCGTCGCGAGTGGTGTCCTCCGGCTTGATGTCGATGTGGACCCGGTTCTTCGCCGATTTCGTCTCGGGCACCGGGATGAAGAGGAACATCAGCTCCTTCGACGGGAAGCTGCGGGCGACGATCACCTCGGGGTCCTCGTCGTAGAAGAGGTGCCAGCCGGTCACCGCCGACCAGAACTCCCCGAGCTTGCGAGGGTCGGCACAGTCGAACGTCAGATGGCGGATCTGGATAGTCATGGCCGGATCATCCACCGAAGCCCGTCCGAAGTGGAACGGGTTATTCGACGAACTCCGTGACCGTACGCGGCGTGGCCGCCGCCGCCAGGGCGACGGCCGTCTCGAGCGGCACGTCCGGGATGTCGACGTGCTCGTGGCCGGCCGCGGTCATCGCGGTGACCTGGGCCAGGCCGATGCGGCGGTCGAAGAAGGTCTGCCTGACCCGCCAGCCGATGATGCCGTCGGTCTGCAGGGCGGTGCGTACGGCGGTGTAGGAGCCCGAGCGGACCACCAGATAGCGGTCGGTGAGCGCGTGGCCGAGGTGGCGGTGGCGCAGCTCGGCACCGAGCAGCCCGAGGACGAGGGCGAGCACCAGCACGGCGACCGGGATCCACCAGATCCAGGTGTCGCCGAAGACCCCGATCAGCACGGTCGGGACGAGCGCGACGAGCGTCCACACGAGGGTGGCGACGGCCGCCCGGAACCAGTAGCGCCGGCGCGGCCGCGGCCCGTGGCCGGTGAGCGCCGCCGAGAACGCGTCCTCGCCGAGGATGTCGGTGCCGACCTCGGAGACGACCTGCTCCGGGGCCGTCGGCAGGACCGCGGGGAAATTGTCGTCGAGCCCGGTCGTCAGCAGGTTGAGGTCGGCGCCGCCGGCCAGCCCGATCAGCGGGCCGACGGTGGAGGTGGCGCCGCGTACCTTCGCCTCTTCCACCGTCGTCGCGCGAGTGCTGGTCAGGCCGAAGCTGCGTCGCAGCGTGGTGCCTTCCCGGCCCTGCTCGCGCACGACCTGGAGGTCCCACCAGCGCACCGCATAGCCCACGCACGACCCGATCGCCCACACCGCGGCCGCCCCGACGATCGCGATCGGCACGGCGAAGAACAGCATGCGTACGAACTCGTCGACCGGGACGCCGTTGACCTCGCCGTTGGTGACCCGGACGCCGAAGGACTCCCATGGGATGAGGTCGGAGAACGCACCGAAGACTGCGCCCAGACCACCCAGCGCGATCGCGAGGTTCCTGAGATTGAGCGGGGCGTACCTGATCCAGGACCAGTCGAGCTTCGCGATGATCTCGCCTTCGGGCGAGGCCGTGACGGGCTCGGTCTCTGGCGAGGCGCCTTCAGCCGAGGGCACGTCGGACGCGGATGGCGCGGGGGCCGCGTGCAGGAGCTCGCGCCGCAGCCGGGCGGCCGCGTCCTTGGTCAGCGAGTCGAGCTTGATCTGGCCCTCGTCGACCCCGGTGCCGACGTTGACCTTGGTGACCCCGAGGGCGCGATGGATGAGGGTCGAGCTCAGGTCGACGCTGCGCACCCGGTCGAGCCGGGCGGTCAGGGTGGTGCGGTTGAGCAGACCCTTGCGCACCTCCAGGTGTGTCGGTGTGACCCGATAGGTCGTGGTCAGCCACGGGACCAGACCGGCCAGAGCTGCGACCACCGCGATGCCGGCCGCGACCAGCAGACCGATGAACACGTTCGCCTGGCCGGCACCGAAGGCACCGACAGCGGCCGGGATGATCGCCTGGCGCAGCGTCGAGAGCGGGCTGACGACCGCGGTCCAGCCGGCCAGCCGCTGCCACTCCGCGTCCGGGACTGCAGGGATCTCAGGAACGTCAGGGACCTCGGGTACGCCGGGGACCTCGGGTGTGCTCACGTCGCGTCCTCAGGCGTCGCGGCGGTGATCGCCACCAGCTTCGCGACCACCTCGAGCGCTAGTGCGTCGTCGAGGCAGGCGATCTGGACGATGCCCGCCGAGGAGGCGGTGGAGACCTTGACCGTACGCAGCCCGAACCGCCGCATCAGCGGCCCCTGGGTCGAGTCGACCGTCTGCACCCGGGAGAGCGGCACGATCTCGTCGACGACGGTGAGCCACCCGTGGCGTACATGTACGGCGATGTCGGTCACCTCCCACCGGTGGATCCGGAACCGGATCGAGGGCACGAAGGTCAGCCCCGGCACCGGCGCCAGGACGAAGACCACAGCGGCGAGCCAGAGGATCCAGGTCCAGAAGCCCTCCGGGACGAGGACCGCCGCCACGACCGCACCCACCGCGAGGGCCAGCCAGATCACGGCGCCGATCGCCTCAGCCGTACGCCAGTAGGCCGGCGCGCGCTCGGAGACCTGATGTGCGGGTTCGCGCAGTCGCAGTGGTGCGTCGGGGGCGTTCACGGGCGCGAGCCTATTGGGTGGGGTCCCTTTACCGTAGGAATTCGTGGTCGGCGATTACGCAGGCGTACCACGCGACGGAGTCGCGCGGCCGCGTTTCGGCCGTGATCGGCGTACGACCCTAGGATTGTCGATCGTGGCACTCACCATCGGCATCGTGGGACTTCCCAACGCGGGCAAGTCGACCCTCTTCAACGCTCTGACCAAGAACGACGTCCTCGCGGCGAACTACCCGTTCGCCACCATCGAGCCCAACGTCGGCGTCGTCGGGGTGCCCGACGAGCGGCTGGCCGAGCTGGCGAAGATCTACGGGTCCCAGAAGCTGCTGCCGGCCACGGTGCAGTTCGTCGACATCGCCGGCATCGTGCGCGGCGCCTCGCAGGGTGAGGGCCTGGGCAACAAGTTCCTCTCCCACATCCGCGAGTCCGACGCGATCTGCCAGGTCACCCGGGTCTTCCGCGACGACGACGTCACCCACGTCGACGGCAAGGTCGAGCCCGCCAACGACATCTCCACCATCCAGACCGAGCTGATCCTGGCCGACCTGGAGACGGTCGACAAGGCCATCCCGCGGCTGGAGAAGGAGTCGCGCAAGGCTCCCGACCTCAAGGCGAACCTCGCCGCCGCGGTCGAGGCCAAGGAGGCCCTCGAGGCCGGCACCCCGATCATCGCCACCAAGATCGAGCGGGCCCTGATCCGCGACCTGATGCTGCTCACTGCCAAGCCCTACATCTTCGTCTTCAACTGCGATTCCGACGAGCTCGCCGACGAGGCGCTCAAGGACTCGATGCGCGAGCTGGTCGCCCCCGCCGAGGCGATCTTCCTGGACGCGAAGTTCGAGTCCGAGCTCGTCGAGCTCGACGAGGACGAGGCCCGCGAGTTCCTGGCCGACGCCGGCGTCGAGGAGCCCGGCCTGGACATCCTGGCCCGCGTCGGCTTCGACACCCTCGGCCTGCAGACCTACCTCACCGCCGGCCCCAAGGAGGTCCGCGCGTGGGAGATCCCCAAGGGCGCCACCGCCCCCGAGGCCGCCGGTGTCATCCACACCGACTTCCAGAAGGGCTTCATCAAGGCCGAGATCGTCTCCTACGACGACCTCATCTCCGCCGGCTCTGTGGCCAAGGCCCGCGACCTCGGCAAGGTACGCATGGAGGGCAAGGACTACGTCATGGCCGACGGCGACGTGGTGGAGTTCCGCTTCAACGTCTGAGCGACGACCCGGGTCGATCCGCTCATCCCAACACTGGAGGTTCCATGCCCAAGGGCTACTGGGTCAGCGCGTACCGCACCATTTCAGATCCCGAGAAGCTGGCTGCTTACAACAAGCTGGCCCCTCTGGCCGTCAAGGCCGCGGGCGGTCGGGTCCTCACCCGTGGCAGCCGGGTCGTGGCGCATGACGCCGGAATCGCCGAGCGCACCGTCCTGATCGAGTTCGACAGCTTTGAGCAGGCCGTCGCGGCGCACGAGAGCGACGCCTACCAGGAGGCGCTGGCCGCCCTCTCCGACGGCGTCGAGCGCGACTTCCGCATCGTCGAAGGCCTCGACTGAGCGAGTTCGGACGTTCGGTCAGGCGGTGACGGCCTGGAGCACTGCGCGGATGTAGGCCTCCGATCGGTCCGATCCGATGATGCCCGGGCCCATCTTGTTCATGACGTACGAGACCGTCATCTTCTGCAGCGGGAACATGATCGTCATGGACCCGCCCCATCCGCCCCAGAAGCAGATGCGCTCGTCCGGGATGTACGGCAAGGTCGTCGGCTCGGGCAGACCGAAACCGATCCCCCAGCGCAGCGGGACGCCGAGGACGAGGTCATCTCCGTGAACCTGCTCGTCGAAGATGCGGTCGATGGTCTTCTCCGACAGCAAGCGGATTCCTCCCACCTCCCCACCGCGGGAGATGATCGACATGGTCCGCGCCAGGGCACGCGCGTTCGTGTGGCCGTTCAGCGCGCCCATGTCGGCACGCCGCCACGCGGGCGTGTTGGCCGCAGCGGGATTACCCGCGGGCCCGGTCAGGGTCTTGACCATCACCGAGTCCGCCGGGATCGACCCGAAGTCGAACGGCAGCGGGGGCGGCGGAACGATCTCCGCGATCCGGTCATCGTCCTTTGCCTCTGCGCCGATCTGCAGGTCGACGCCCAGCGGTTCCGCGATCTCCTCGGCCACGAATTGCTTGAGCGTCTTGCCGCTCACTCGGCGCACGATCTCGCCGAGGAGGTGGCCCTGGTTCTGAGCGTGGTAGCCCGACGCGGTGCCCGGCTCCCACCACGGAGCCTGGCCGGCTAGGCGCGCCACCGACGTCTCCCAGTCGTACATCTCCTCGACGACAAAGGGCTGCTCCCAGCCCGAGACCCCGGAGGTGTGGGCCATCAGGTGACGGACCTCGATCGCTTCCTTGCCGGCCTGGCCGAACTCCGGCCAGTACGTCGCGACAGGGGTGTCCAGGTCCACCTGGCCTCGGTCGACGAGCATCAGGATCGCGAGCGCGGTGATCTCCTTGGTGGTCGACCAGACATTGACGATCGTGTCTCGATCCCACGGGAGGGTGCGTGCGACGTCGCGGTAGCCGCCCCACAGGTCGACGACCAGCTCACCGTCGATGTCGATGGCGACAGCTGCGCCGAGCTCTTCACCGGACTCGAGATTCGCGGAGAGCTCGTCCCGCAATCGCGTGAAGCGCTCGTCGTTGTGGCCGTTGAGTTCCATGTGTTCTCCTCTAGTTCCCGTGCCTGCTCAGCAGTGCGACGAAGACGGTATGGGCAGCGTCGGCGTCCGGTTCTGCGCCGGCGATGATGTCCGCATAGATGTACGTCTCGGCGACGCGCACAAGCAGTCGCGCGAGATCCAGGCGGCTCAATGCGATCGCCGGTGCCGGCTCTGTCGCGAGCAGGCTCTCCACGCGTTCGACCATGCGCGTCTGGTTCGGTGCGGCGTTCGTCGTCAGGATCCGCAGGGCGCGTTGCGGATCACGGTGCAAGAACGCGCGGAAGTACGGCGCTTCGATGAGATACCGCACGAATGCCGACAGCGCCTCGGCAGTGCGATCCGGAGTGCCTTCGGGAGCCTCCCGCAGGCAGCGTGCCCAGGTGTCCTCGCCAAGGGTCCAGAGGGCCTCGGCGAGCAGCAAGTCACGACGCCCGACGCGGCGGAAGACCGTGACGCGGTCAACCCCAGCCCCAGCGGCGACCTTGCCGACGTCGACCGGTTCACCCGCCAACACCATGCGGCGCGCCTCGGCGATGATCCTCGCCGTTGTGTGACCTTCATCACTCACGGATTGGAGCATACGCACGGCCTGCAACATTTTCAATATTTGTTGCAGATCCCAGGTCTGCGGTGCTGATGCGCGTGGTCGCTGCGTGGTGTTGAAGCAACGGAACGCGTCGTTGGTGGCCGCACTTTCTACGCCGGAAGTCTGATGGCTTTGCGCGGCTGAGAAGGCGCGAACGCTTGTTCTCGTTGCTCGCTGGTCAACGTCGCGGCACCTTCTGCTCTTCCTGGGACCCCGGGACGATCTGGCCGTCGATGGCCAGCTCAGAGACGTACTCGTACATGTCGTGGGGGACCTCGAAGGCGGCGTATCCCGCTCCGTCGACCTCGTAGACGTCGAGGTCCTTGGTGTAGCCCGCTGACGTGATGCGGACCGAAGTCACATCGGGATGAACGGCGTAGACCCAGACGAACGAGTCACCGACCTCGGCACCCGAATCGTTGAAGAGCGCCGGATTCTTCAGATAGCGCGACGTGTCGTTGACGACGCCGCAGTCCGTTTCGGTGTATTCGCCGTACTCATAGCCAGTCGTGTTCCACTCGCTTCCGAGCAGATTCTTCTTCTCCTCGACCAACTCCACTCCGGTGACTGGCTGACCGCACTCATCGGTACGGTCGGACTCGATCAGCAGGTAGCGGCTGCCGTCCACGCTTCCGCGCATGACGATGTCCTGCGCAGGGATCTTGTCGACGTACTCCGATCCCTCGCGGACGATCGCAGCTCCCGCACCTGCCGCCAGCACCACGGGGATGGCGACCGCGCCGAGGCCGACCAGGATCCGCCGCCTGCGGTGTGGCTTGCGCGCAGTGTTGGTCCGGGTTGCAGTGAAGTCGTCCTCGGTGAGCGTTTCGGCAACCGTGTTCAGGGTGTGTCGCAGGAGCAGTCCGAGGCTCTCCGGGTTCTTGGCGTCGTTCATGCGAGTGCCTTTCGGAGCTTGTCCAGCGCCCGTCGGTGGTCCGAGCGGACGGTTGCGGCGGGGCGGTTGAGGATGTCTGCGACCTCGGCCAGGGGAAGATCCTCGTAGTAGTGGAGAACGATGACCGCGCGTTGCACCCAGGGCAACCGCGCTATCTGTGCCCACGTCTCGTCGACCTCCTGCGGGAGTGCCACAGACGGTCGTTCCGCCGGTCTGGCAAGAAGACGTAGATGTCGTCGCTGGCCATCTTTGACGAGATTGACCACGGCCTTCTTGAGGTACGGCAACGGACTCTCGATCTGGTCCCAGCGTTCGTGCGCCGAGGTGAAGGCTGACTGGACCACGTCCTCGCTCACATCGTGAGAGCCAGAGATCAGGTACGCCAGCCGAAGCAGCGCCATCCGGTGTTCCCGGTACGCCTGCTCGAACCCAACGTTGGGCACTTGCCCCTTCGTCGTCATCACACCCTTCAGTCGTACGGGAGACCCGGAACGTTGCACTCGAGATTGAGCCGAATGTGGCGAATGCTAGGCATAAGGACACGACCACACCCGTGATCGGGCATGCGACGCGTCTCGCTTGAATGACGCACGACCTCGAACGCCGACCCGCCACGGCTAGGTTCTGCCGAAGTCTCGGCTGACGGAGTGGAGCTGTGATGGTTGGCCAGGTTGAGGCGACGTGGATCGCGGTCTTGGTGCTGTCGTTCGCGCCGACGATCGTCGCGCTGTTCCTGATCGTCCGCGGCGCCGTTGTCCGGGGACGGGTTGCAGCGCTGGACATCCTCGATATCGCGATGGTGTTGGTCTTCTGCTGGGCCGGCGCTCTCGTCTACTTCCTCATCGCGTTCCTGCGTCGCCGAGGGAAGGCGCGGACCGTCGTCGCTGTGCTGCCTGCAATCGAGGAGAGCGAGGTGACCTTGAACCGGGTCGATGAGGCGTATGCGCGGGCCTGGGCCGAAGCGCGTACGGCAGCCGACGACGACCTGATCGACGTGCTCCGCCAGGCAGGACTCGGGACGAGCTGGACCGAGCCTGGCCGGCCGAGGGCGGATCTGCTGCTCGCCATCTGGCGGGCGGGCGCTACCCCGCGATCCGCCTCGAGACAGCTTCGCGAAGCACTCGGCGCACGGTCTGACGCTTGACCCTGGTGGGGACCAGGAGAAGTCTGGAGAGATGACTAACCGTGCGATCGATGACTCGCGTTCGCTGCTGACTCTCGGCCGGGTGGACTCGGTGCGGGTCCAAGTCGGCTATCGGGCCAGCCCAGACGAGCAGGTGGATCGGCAGTACTTGCTCGACCTGTCGGTCCCAGAGCCGGACGGCGGGGGAGGCGCGGATGTCCTCGACGAGCAGGGGATCCTCGCCGCACTGGAGCCAGTCTTGTACGCCGGGGCCGACGCGCGGCGGCACTACTCGCTGCACCAGCACCGATGGCACACCAGTTGGGGCGCCAGTCCGGGCGCCCTCGAGATCGGGCTGCTGGTGAACACCGGGCCCCGGACCACGGCCGTCTCGGAGGCGTCGTACGACGGTGTGTCCCGCGCCTTTCGTGACGTGATGGAGGTGGTCGGCGAGCCGGAGCGGACGCCGATTTCGCGGGAGTCGGCGGTCCAGCGCACCCGGCGCGCGGCGGCGACGGCGTACGCCGTGGACCCGGACGCCCTGTCGCTCCGCGCGGAGGAGCACCACGCGGCGGACAACTCCTGGACGCTCACCTTGCGCTCCACCGCGGGGGATGAGTACGACGTGGTGGTCGGTTTCGTCGAGGGGTACGCCGGTTCGGTGTCGGTGCGGCACGCCCACCGGATCGAGGCGTCCGACTCCCTCGGGCCCGAGTGACCCGGAGCCATGAAGTCGCCGCGACGGCACCCGCCACCTGTCGTACCCCAAAGCTCGGACCGGACGTAGGACCGGGCTTCGGCTCGGATGAGTCGTAGGGGCAGCATCTTCGCAGTCCTCTGCGGTCAGGTGTGGGTGCCGACGTTGATCACCCGCCCGGACGAGTCGCGGTAGAAGAATCGGCGCACGCCCCACTCTTCCGTGGACAGGGGGTGCACGATCTCAACGCCCGCAGTCACTGCTGCGGCGTGGGCAGCTTCGACATCGTCGACGAAGATCGAGACGTCCGGGTTGACCGACGCCGTTGCGTCAGTGGTCATCAATCCGATCTGGTGGCCGGCGTCGTCGGCAAGGAAGGCAATCCACCCCATGTTCATGACCACCCGCATGCCGAGCACGCCGGTGTGCTCGGTGATGGCGGTCGCGAGATCATCGACGGTCAGGATCGGGGCGATGCGCTCGATCTCCATGCAACAATCCGATCATATTCAGCGGCCTCGGTTCGAAACGTTGGTCAGCGACAGAACGGTGGAGTTCCGCCTCAACGACTGAGCGCCTCGGCAGCGCGAGTGTGTGGGTAGGCCGAGTCGCGGCCCTGGAAGCTCAGGATGCTCGGGTTGCTGATCACGCCGTCATTGATCTCGATCGCCCGGGAGACGGTCAGGTCGGCCGTCCAAGCGGTCGGTCCCTCCATGACCGTGCGCAGGAACGGCAGCAGCGCCTCGCTGATCTCCCAGGTGGCCGAGTTCCACAGGTACGACGGGGTGTGGTCGACCGCGTAGTAGTTGACGCCGTTGCCGACCGTGAACATCGGGTCGTCGAACGTGGTGGGCTTCGCCCAGTCGAACCCCATGCCCTCGTCGCACGAGACGTCGACGATCAGGCTGCCCGGGGCGAACCCCGCCAAGTCCTCGGTCCGGAGATAGGTCAACGGTGCGGCAACGTCCTGGAGCGTGCAGTTGACGACGACGTCGTGCGATGCCAGGAACTCGGGGAGCAGCATGTTGCCGTCCTTCGTGAGTACCTCGCTGAGGTGGGTCTCGCCGTCGCCTGTGTGGAGCTGGGCGATGTGCGCGCCGTGGATCGGGGAGCCGACCGCCGCGGCGCCGCGCTGGGTGAGGACCTGGATGTCGTGGATGCCCTGCGCCGTGAGCGCGGTCACCGCACCACGGGCCGTCGCACCGAAGCCGATGACGACTGCGCTGCGACGGGGCCCGTACATGCCCGTGGATCCGGTGAGACTCAGGGCATGGAGCACCGAGCAATAGCCGGCGAGCTCGTTGTTCTTGTGGAACACATGCAGGCTGAAGTCACCGCGGCCGCTCCAGTGGTTCATCGCCTCGAATGCGATGAGCGTGAGCCGGCGGTCGATCGCCGTCTGCGTCAGGGCGGGGTCCTGCACGCAGTGCGGCCATCCCCACAGCACACGGCCCTCGGGGATCGCGGCGACGTCGGCCATCTGCGGCTTCGGAAGCAGCAGTACGTCAGCCGTCTCGATCACCGTGGAGCGATCCGCGACCCTGCCGACACGCGACTCGACGTAGCCGGGCTCCAGCTGGAAGTCAGCGCCGTAGCCACGCTCGACGATCATCCGCGCACGGAGATCCGGGTCGATCAGATCAAGGTGGTGAGGGTGGATCGGCAGCCGCTGCTCGTTCTCCATCGAGGAAGCCGAGAGCATTCCGAGGGTGAGCAGCGTGCTGGTCGATGAGCTGGGGGCGGTGGAAAAGGGTAGAACAGCGCCGGACATCCGGACTCCCATCATTGGGGAACCAGGGTCAGCTCCTGACGCGAGCGTACGCGCACCCTGTCCAGCCGACGCGATCGTCGAACACGCGCGACGTAGCCGCAGCTACACCGAGGGCAGCAGCGCTCGGGTGAGCTTGTGCATGCTTGTCCGCGCCGAGTCGGTCGCTGTGGGGCCGAGGGCAACCAGGGCGACGATCAGCGCCGCCACCTCGTCCGGTTCGAGCGAGATGGGGTCCAGCTTCGACCGCACATCCAAGAGATAGCCGCCTCCCGGGCCTCGCTGGACGCGGATGGGGATGCCGCTCTCACGCATCCGGGCGATATCGCGCTCGACGGTCCGTGCGGTCACATCGAGAGCATGCGCCAAGGCGAGTGCCGACTTCGGTACGCCGCGCTGCCATCGCAGCTGCTCGATGAGAGCGTGCTGTCGCTCGATCCGACGAAGAGTCAGATGCGGATCGGCCGATCTGGAGAACGCCACAACACGACCCTAATGCCGACATCGGCCTGTCGGCCTCTAACCGTAGTTTGAAGCGTATGACACTTCCTCTTCTCTTCCTGTCCGGTGCCGGGCTACCCGCTTGGATCTGGGACGAGGTTCGTTCTGGGATCGCCGCCCCGTCGGTGGTCGCCCCTCGCCCCGCGACAGGTTCTGGGACCGTCACTGAGTACGCTCGAGCGGCGCTCGACGCCGCTCCCGAGGGATCGTTTGGGGTCGTCGCGCACTCTGCCGGAGGCGTGGTCGCCACGGAGTTGGCACGCCTCGCCGCGGGTCGAGTGGCGGCAGTGCTCGGAGTCGCCGCCGTGATCCCCGCTTCCGGTGCGTCTTTCGTCTCGTCGCTACCGTTCCCCAACAAGATCGTGCTCCCTCTGATCCTCCGCGTCGCAGGAACCAGGCCGCCCGAGTCAGTGATCCGCAAGGGCCTCGCCGCGGGGCTCGACGAAGAGACCGTGCAGCGGCTGATCGCCGACCTCGAACCCGAGCCGGTGAAGTACTTCACCACCCGCACGACGGGGCACCAAGCGATGCGCGCAGTGCCGCTCAAGAAGTACGTCGTCACCACCGATGATGCCGAGCTGACCGTCAGTATGCAGCGAGGCTACGCAGGGCAGCTCGGCGCAAGCGGCGTAACCGAGATCGCCAGCGCGCACCTACCCATGATCACCAACTCTGCCGAGGTGATTGCCGCCGCGCAGGACCTCGCCGAGAGCCAGCCAGCCGTTTGAACCGCCGTGCGTCTGGAACGCTCCCGTCACGATGCCTCGCGTAGGACCAGTTCGAGCAGGCCGGGAAAGCGTGCCTCGAGGTCCTCGCGTCGCAGGCGGTTCATGCGGCGTACGCCCACATCGTGCTGGTGGATGATGCCCGCCTCACGCAGGGTCCGGAAGTGCCGGGTCCCTGCGGCCTTGCTGACAGGCAGCGGGAACTCGGTGCAGGGCGTGGGGTCGGCCGAGGCGGCGAGCTGGACCACGATGCCCCGTCGGATCGGGTCTACCAGCGCCGACATGACCTGGAACAGGTCGAGCTCGTCCCGCTCGGGGTGCGTGAGGGGAGTCGAGGTGCGGCTGGCCATGTGCTGAGTATCCCGCACTCTATGTTTAAATGAAGGTGAACATAGCGGCGGAACGTCTCCGCACGCACAGTCCACCATCTTCTTCGGATCGAGGATCAGATTGTCCAGGCTCGGAATCATCGGCAGCGGGAACATCGGGACGGCCATCGCCCGGTTGGCGGTGGCTGGCGGCGTACCCGTCGTCATCGCCAACTCACGGGGACCGGAGAGCCTGGCTGACCTGGTGGCGGAGCTGGGTCCGCTGGCCATGGCGGGAACGACCGAGGAGGCGGCGGCCGCAGGCGAGGTCGTGGTGCTCTCGGTGCCGCTGCCGGCCCATACGAGCATCCAGCCGTCGCTGCTCGACGGCAAGGTGGTGCTGGACACCGGCAACTACTACCCGTACCGGGACGGCCGCATCCGCGAGCTCGACGACGAGCAGGTCACCACCAGCGAGCTCGTGCAGCGGCACTTCGCGGGCGCGCATCTGGTCAAGGCGTTCAACAGCATCCTGGCTCACCACATCCCGCTGCTCGCCCGGCCTTCAGGAGCCGCCGACCGCACGGCCCTGCCGATCGCCGGCGATGACCAGCAGGCGAAGTCCGTCGCGGCCGCCATGATCGACCGCCTGGGCTACGACGTACACGATGCGGGATCCCTCGCCGAGAGCTGGCGCTTCGAGCCGGAGGCCGCCGGCTACACCCGCGTCTACCTCGCCGACCAGTCGACCCCTGTCGAGGACATGTTGACCGCGGCCCCCGCTCCGGTCGACGCCGCGCGCCTCGCCGCCGTGCTCGAGAGTGCTGAGCGCGTACGGGTCGCGGACCGCGCCTTCTGACGCCCCGCGTCGCTGCTGGCTAGAGCCAGGGGCGGCGTCCGGGGCCGGTCGGGTGGGTGCCGGTGACTCCCATGACGACTGAGTAGAGGCTGGTCTCGGCGGTGATGAAGAGGCGGTTGCGCTTGGCGCCGCCCCAGGAGATGTTGGAGGCGGCTTCGGGGACGTTCAGGCGGCCGATGAGGGTGCCGTCGGGGTCGTAGCAGTGCACGCCGTCGTTCATCGCGGCGACCCAGAGCCGGCCGCCGTCGTCGAAGCGGAGGTTGTCGAAGCGGGCGTCGGCGCGGGCTTCGGCCTCGGCGAAGACCTCGCCGGCGGAGAGGGTGCCGTCCTCGCGTACGTCGAAGACCCAGATCTTGCCGGCGCGGGTGTCGGAGACGAAGAGCTGGCGCTCGTCGGGGGAGAAGACCAGTCCGTTCGGCGCGCCGAAGCAATCGGCTACGAGGTGGACCTCGCCGGTGGCGGGGTCGATCCGATAGACGTTGTTGGATCCGATCTCGCTCTCGGCGCGGTAGCCCTCGTAGTCGCTGGTGATGCCGAAGTCGGGGTCGGAGAACCAGATCGAGCCGTCGGACTTAACGGTCGCGTCATTGGGGCTGTTCAGGCGTTTGCCCTGCCAGCGCTCGGCCAGCACGGTGACCGTGCCGTCGTGCTCGGTCCTGGTGACCCGGCGGTTGCCCTGCTCGCAGGTGATCAGCCGGCACTCGCGGTCGAGGGTGTTGCCGTTGGTGTGCCCGGCGGCGCGGCGGAAGACGCTGACGTTCCCGGTCTCCTCGTCCCAGCGCAGCATCCGGTCGTTGGGGATGTCGCTCCAGACCACCTGGCGCCAAGCGGGGATATAGATCGGCCCCTCGGCCCAGCGGCACCCGGTGAACAGGACCTCCAGCGCCTCGTCACCGTTCATGCACCGCCCGGTGCGGAACCGGTCGTCAAGCATCTCGTACAGCCCAGGGCGATCGCTGCTCATGGAGTCCACTCCTCAATATCCATTATGCCGAATGTGAATCGGTCTGGGATCGAGACTGCAGGATCAGATATGGTCAGCGCAAGATATTTCTGAACGGAGAGCCTGTGGACCAGATCGATCGTGAGCTGTTGGCCGAGCTCCAGCGCGACGCCACCCAGTCCTACGCCACCCTCGGACAGGCCGTCGGCCTCTCCGCGGGCGCCGCTCACGAGCGCGTACGCAAGCTGCGTGAGGGCGGCGTCATCCGCCGCACCACCGCCGACGTGGATCCGGCCGCCGTGGGCAGCTCCGTCCTCGCGTACGTCATGGTCGACTCGACGACGTGGATGGGGGACTCGGCGGAGGCGTTCGCCGCGCTCCCGGAGATCGTGGAGGCGCACATCATCGCGGGCAGCGCCTCCGTGCTGGTGAAGGTCAGGACCGCGACCACCGAGCAGCTGCAGGACGTGCTGCGCCGGATCTACGCCATCGAGGGCGTCAGCGGAACGCAGGCGACGGTGGTCCTGGAGACCTTCTTCGAGCGGCCGCTCTCACCTATGACTCCGGATCAGTGAGCCGGGCGGACACCCCGGGCGAAGCGCGCTGAGGGTCGTGACTCACACGAATTGGGTGAAGCGATCACGGCAACGTGTGCCAACTGTGGAGGTGCGTTGTCCGGAATCCGTGGAGAAGAGGACGAGTCGTGGCCGACAAGGAATTCAACGGCGTCATCAATCTGGACGTCCGGGACTCGGTCCCGGACTGGTCCCCGTACGTGCTTCCCACAGCGAGGGATGGCGCTCCCAACGTGCTCGTCGTCCTCTATGACGACACCGGCATGGCCACCTGGTCGCCGTACGGTGGTCGGGTCAACATGCCGACGCTGGAGCGCCTGGCCGACAACGGACTGACCTACACCCAGTGGCACACCACCGCGCTGTGCTCGCCGACCCGGTCCTGTCTGCTGACCGGGCGCAACCACACCACGAACCGGGTCGCCTCGATCATGGAAGGAACCAACGGGTTCCCGGGGCAGGCAGGCCGCATTCCGGAGGAGTGCGCCACCATCGGGCACATCCTGCAGGACAACGGGTACAGCACGTTCTGGCTGGGCAAGAACCACAACGTTCCCGAGGAGGACAATTCCGCCGGGGCCAGCCGCAAGCAATGGCCGCTGCAGCAGGGCTTCGACCGGTTCTATGGCTTCCTCGGTGGCGAGACCAACAACTGGTATCCCGACCTGGCCGAGGACAACCACTACATCGAGCAGCCCTACACCCCTGAAGACGGCTACCACCTCTCCAAGGACCTCGCCGACCAGGCGATCCAGATGCTGCGCGACCAAAAGGCGTCCAACCCGTCGAAGCCCTGGTACATGTGGTTCTGCCCCGGCGCCAACCACGCGCCGCACCACGCACCGGACGAGTACATCGACAAGTACAAGGGCGCCTTCGACGACGGCTACGACGCCTATCGCGAATGGGTGCTCGCCCGGATGATCGAGAAGGGCATCCTGCCCGAGGGCACTGAACTGACCCCGTGGAACCCTGTCGCCGAGGACCAGGCCAACCCGGCCGACCACGTGACGCCGTGGGACGAGCTCAGCGACGATGAGAAGCGGCTCTTCGCTCGGATGGCTGAGGTCTTCGCCGGATTCAGCGAATACACCGATGCCCAGGTCGGTAGGGTCATCGACTACCTGGAGGAGACCGGTCAGCTGGACAACACGGTGGTGTTCTACTGCGCCGACAACGGCGCGTCGGGCGAGGGATCGGACGCCGGCTCGGTCAACGAGAACAAGTTCTTCAACAACTATCCCGACGAGCTCGCGGAGAATCTCGCGATGCTGGACCAGCTCGGCTCGCCGGAGACGTACAACCACTATCCGACCGGCTGGGCGGCCGCCTTCAGCACACCGTTCCAGATGTTCAAACGGTACAGCCAGTACTCCGGCGGCACCTGCGACCCGTTGGTCATCCACTGGCCGGCCGGAATCCAGGCGAAGGGCGAGATCCGGCACCAGTATCACCACGTGACCGACATCGTGCCGACGATCCTGGAGCTCGCCGGCCTGGAGATGCCGGAGGTCTACCGCGGTGTCGAGCAGGAGCCGCTGCCCGGCGTCTCGATGGCATACAGCTTCGACAACGCCGACGCGCCGACCCTGAAGAAGCGGCAGTACTACTGCATGCTCGGCACCCGAGGCATCTGGCAGGACGGCTGGAAGGCAGCAGCCACGCACGCGCCGATCTCGGGGAGGGGGCACTTCGACCAGGACCGCTGGGAGCTGTACCACGTCGACGAGGACCGGGCGGAGTCGAAGGACTTGGCCGACCAGTATCCCGAGAAGGTGCAGGAGCTGGTCGCTGCCTGGTTCGAGGAAGCCGAGAAGTACCACGGACTTCCGCTCGACGACCGCTCAGCGCTGGAGATGATCACCGTCGAACGACCTCAGGCAGAGCCTCCGCGCAACCGGTACATCTACTACCCCGGCAGTGGCGCCGTCCCGGAGGGTGTCGCGGTCAACGTGCGCGGGCGCTCGTACAAGATCATCGCGGACGTCGACATCAGCGAGGGGGCCGAAGGCGTGATCTTCGCCCACGGGTCCCGGTTCGGTGGGCACGCCCTGTTCATCAAGGACAGCAAACTGCACTACGTCTACAACTTCCTCGGCATTCCGCCGGAGCAGACCTTCATCTCGGAGAGACTGACTCCGGGTCCGCATGCGCTGGGCATGGAGTTCATCCGAGAGGGTGCCGGGCCGCACAAGGAGTCGGTCGGCACCACCAACCTCTACGTCGACGACCAGATCGTCGCCACGGGGGAGATGCGTGCTCAGATCGGCAAGTTCACCCTGTGCGGCGACGGCCTCTGTGTCGGCTTCGACAGTGCCGATGCGGTCAGCCGCAGCTACCGGGCACCGTTCACGTTCACCGGGGGAAAGATCCTCGGCGTCGGCGTCGATGTCAGCGACAAGAGCTACCTCGATCTCGAGACCGAGGCTCTCGCAGCCTTGGCCCGCGACTGAGCGGCTTGTCGCCGACACCGGTCACCCTGAGTCTCAGGCGGGAACCTTGTCCAGGAAGCCGCGTACGTCACGGATCCGCTGGTCCGCGTCGACCACGACCACGTCGAAGCCGATGACGACCGGCTCCTGGCCGGCCGGTCCCAGACCCCACTGGAACCGGGACTGCTGGTGATGGGTGTCGACGGCGCCCACAGGCGTGAACACGAAGTCCGGGAACTGCTCGCGTACGGCCTGGATGGTCGCCCCGACGGCCTCACGGCCCTGGACGTCGGCAAGCGGGTCGACATAGACGCAGTCGTCGGACCAGTGCTTGGCCAGCAGCTCGGTGAGCACCGACTCGTCGGTGGCGTTCCAGGTGTCCAGGTAGCGCGTCACGATGTCGTTCATGGTGTCTTCCTTCTCTCGGATCGGGTTGCCAGGAGAAGGTTCGCCGCCGGACGGTGCACCGGTCGATAACCTCCGAGGTCATGGCCGTTGCGATGCCGGGTTGGCTAGCCTCGGGCCGTGATCTCAACCGCGACGTCACCGTCTCCGTCAGCGTCGGTCGGCAGCGAGCTTCGCCGCTGGCGCGAGCTGCGGTCCCTGAGCCAGCTCGCGCTCGCCACGCAGGCCGAGGTGAGCACCCGGCACGTGAGCTACGTCGAGAACGGACGCTCCCGGCCGACTCCGGAGATGATCGTCCGGCTGGCCGAGGTGATGCGGGTGCCCATGGCCGAGCAGAACCGGCTCCTGCTTGCCGGCGGGTTCGCGCCTCGCTATCCGCACCGCGCCACCGACGACGACGCGCTCGCGCCGGTGATGGCCGGCCTCCGCAGCCTGTTGGACGCCCATGCGCCGTACCCGGCCCTGCTTCTCGACGACCACTGGGACATCGTCGATGCCAACGAGCCAGTCGACGGGCTGCTGGCCGGCTGTGACCCCAGCCTGCTCGAGCCTCCGCTGAACGTGATCCGGCTCTGCCTGCATCCGCGAGGACTCGCCCCGCGCATCCGCAACCTTCCCGTCTGGCGCGCCCACCTGCTTCACCAGCTCGGCCGGCGCATCACCCACACCGGCGGTGACCCGGCCCTGGTCGCGCTCCGCGACGAGGTCACCGCCTATCCCTCCGGCGACGGGCCGTCCGTCCGGCCGCAGGCCGACCCGGTCGTCCCGCTCGAGATCGACGCCGGCGGCCACGTGCTGCGCTTCTTCAGTGTCGCCAGCCAGATCGAGAGCGCCTCGGACGTCACGCTCAACGGCCTCCATCTGGAGACCTTCGTCCCCGCCGACGACCGGACGCGACAGGCGCTCAGCCCGTGACCAACCGTTCCCGCTGCACGGCGCGGTTCAGCTGTCGAGGGGTATGCGTACGCCGGTGAGCTCCTCGGAGACGTTCCAGAGCCGCTGCTGGGTCTGCAGGTCGTACGAGAACGGGCTGGAGGTCACCAGCTTCGGATATCCGCGCATCTCGCCCCAGCCGCCGGGTCCGTAGTACTGGCCGCCGAGGACGGCCGGGTCGGTGGCGGCGCGCAGGGTGGGCAGGGCGCCCATCTCGGCGGGCTGGGTGATCAGCGGCGCGAGCCAGGTGATGGGCGCCCGAAGCGCGGCGGGCGTGTTGCGCGTGAGCTCGGTGTTGGAGCCACCGGGATGAGCGGCCACCGCGACCGTGGTGCCGTGCGGTGCGAGTCGGCGCTGAAGCTCGTAGGTGAACATCAGGTTGGCGAGCTTGGCCTGACCGTACGCCGCGACGCGGCTGTAGGAGCGCTCCCACTGCAGGTCGTCGAAGTGGATGCCGGCCCGGATGCGGTGGCCAAAGCTACTGACCGTGACGATCCGCGAACCCGGGACGGGAAGGAGCTGTTCCAGCAGCAGACCGGTGAAGGCGAAGTGGCCGAGGTGGTTGGTGCCGAACTGCAGCTCGAAGCCGTCGGCGGTGGTCTGCTTCGGCGTGTACATCACGCCGGCGTTGTTGATCAGAAGGTCGATCCGCGGATGGGCGGCGCGGAGATCGGCCGCCGCCGATCGGATCGAGTCCAGGGAGGTCAGGTCGAGGACCTGGACGGAGACGTCGCCGTCGATGCGCGCGGCCGCCTGCTTCCCCTTCTCGACGTCGCGGACGGCCAGGACCACTTGGGCTCCGTGACCGGCGAGCATCCGCGCGGTCTCGAAGCCGAGTCCGGTGTTGGCGCCGGTCACGATCGCCACCCTGCCCTGCTGGTCGGGGATGTGCTGCTCGGTCCAGGTCTCGCTCATTGTCCACTCCCTAAAGAACCACTGGTCTGTTATCGACATCCAACTTAAGAGACCGGTGGTCTAATGTCAAGGGACCGGCGGTCTTTAAGTTACTCTGGGGCGGTGACATTCCAACGGGCGCGAAGCGACGAGCAACGAGAGATCCGCCGCCGGGCGATCCTGGACACGGCGGCGGCGATGCTCGACGAGATGCCGGTGGCCGAGGTGAGCCTCAATGAGCTCAGCCGGCGGGTGGGACTGGCCAAGTCGAACGTCCTGCGCTACTTCGAGTCGCGCGAGGCGGTGCTGCTCGAGCTGCTGGACGACTACTGGGGAACGTGGCTCGAGGAGCTTGCGGAGGAGCTGACCGCGGGTATCGAGGCCGGCGCGTCACCCGAGGTGCGGGCGGACCAGCTGGCCGAGATCCTCAGCCGATCGTTGGCGGACCGGATGGTGCTCTGCGACCTCTTCGGCGCGCAGGGTGGCGTTCTCGAGCACAATGTGTCGGTCGAGGTCGTCAAGCGTCACAAGCGCGCCTCCCGCGCGAAGCTCGCGACCATGGTCGAGCTCGTACGCCGCCACCTGCCCGAGCTCGGTGACGGCGCCCAGACGTTCTGGCTGATGAGCCTGATCTCGGCGGGCGCCCTGGCGGCGTACGTCCCGCCGCCGCCCAGCGTCCTCGCCGCCTATGCGGACGAACCAGACCTCGGCGTACTCCAGCTGGATATGCGCGACTCCCTGCGGACGACTTTCACCGCGGCGCTCGTGGGCGTGCTGCCGCGCTGACCTACCCCTTGATCAGCCGCATGGTCTGGTGCGAGAGCAGCCTGTTCACCGCGGGCAGCCGGGAGATCGTCCCGACGATGAGGGCCTCGTACGCATCGGGGTCGGCGACCTGGACGCGCAGGTAGTAGTCGGGCTGGCCGAGCATGCGGCGCATCTCGGTGACCTCGGGGACGGCGACGGCGGCGGTCTCGAAGTCCTCGATGGTCTTGCCGTCGTTGACGGCGATGTCGATGGCCACGATGACCTCGAACCCGCGTCCGCCGCTCTTCGGGTCGATGCTGGCGTGGTAGCCCTTGATCACCCCGTCGCGCTCGAGCCGCTGCACCCGCCGCAGGCATGGCGCCGGGGTGAGTCCGACCCGCCGGGCCAGCTCGGCGTTGCTCAGTCGAGCGTCGTCTTCGAGCTCGGCAATGATTGCTCGATCCAGGTCATCAACCGCATGATCGTTGCGCACAGAGGCACTTTAGCATCGCCATCGGGCAACCCAAGGGCGTCAGATCTTTCCTAGGCTTGCGGATATGCAAGTGATGGATTCGGAGGCAGCTCACCAGGCGCGCGACGAGGCGCGCAGCGAGGTCGCGGCGGGATGGCGCATCGTGCTTCCCGCCTGTGTCGCGGTCGTCCCGCTGGGACTCGCGCTCGGCGTACTGGTCGTCCAGTCCGGGCTGGCCTGGTGGTGGGCGCCGGTGCTCGGCGCCGTCGTGTTCGCCGGCTCCATGGAGTTCCTGCTGGTCGGTCTCCTGGCCGCCGCGGCTCCGCTGGCGCAGATCGCGGTCAGCACGCTGCTGGTGAACTTCCGGCACGTCTTCTACGCCATCTCGTTCCCGATGCACCGGGTGCACGGCCGCGGGTGGAAGGCCTACAGCACCTTCGCCCTGACTGACGAGGCGTACGCGCTCACCGCGACGCCGGATGCGGCCGGCTGGACGCGGACGCGGATCATCAGCATCCAGGCGTTCTTCCACGTGGCGTGGGTGCTCTGCGTGGCCGCCGGCGCCGGGCTGGGCTCGCTGATCCCGCCGCAGGTGGTCGGCCTCGACTTCGCCGTCACCGCGCTGTTCGTGGTGCTGGGGATGGAGGCGTACAAGGTCCGTAGGTCGGTGCCGATCTCGGTTCTCGCGCTGGGCTGCGCGATCGTCGCGGCGCTGATCTCGCGGGACAACATGCTGCTGATCGCGATGGGCCTGTTCTGTGCCGCGCTGGTCTGCTCGTACGTCCTCGCCGCCCGCAGGAGCAGCCGTGGCTGACCCCTGGTACGTCCTGTCCGCCGTCCTCGTCTCCGCGGCCGTCACCTGGACCCTTCGCGCGGCCCCGTTCGCGATGCTCGCTCCGCTGCGGCACAGCGCGCTGCTGGCCTATATCGGCGACCGGATGCCGGTCGGGGTGATGGTCATCCTCGCCGCCTACACCCTCCGCGACACCGACCCTGTCGTGCTGACGTCGGTCGGGCCGGCCGCCCTCGCCCTCGCGACCACGATCGGGCTGCATCTGTGGCGAGGCAGCATGACGCTGAGCATCTTCGCCGGCACGGCTGCGTACGTCCTGGTCACCTCGGTCATCGCGGCCTGAGGTGCTCTGATCGCGACTACGGTGTCCGCATGACCGTAGAGAACAGTGCCAGGAAGTCTCGTCAGCGAGGCGATGGACGGAACGGGTTCGAGCGCTTCGTGGAGGTGGTCACCTCTGTGGTCAGCCATGCTCCTTTCTTCTATGTGATCGTGGGCGTCCTGCTGTTGTGGGCGGTGAGCTTCCCCTTCTGGTCCTCGAGCACCAAGTGGGAGCTGGCCGTGCACACGGGCTCCTCGGTGCTCTCGCTGCTCTTGCTGGTGCTGCTCCAGAACGCCGGGCGGCGCTCGGAGGAGGCTTCCCACGAGAAGCTCAATGTGATCGCGTCTGCCCTCTCTGATCTCATGGAGTCGCGGGCCCGCGACGACGAGGACCTCACCGACTCGGTGCGGATCCTGCGCGAGGCCGTGGGGCTCGAAGAGCGACACTGAACCCTGGCTACACATCCGATGAGAAGGAGTGCACATGACAGATCAGACGATCCCTGAGCCGGTCGCGACCTTCATCGAGGCCGTCAACCGGCACGACGAGTCCGCGTTCCTCGACGCCTTCACAGAGAGTGGAGCCGTCGACGACTGGGGCCGTGTCTTCACCGGACGCGAGCAGATCAAGGGGTGGAGCGACAACGAGTTCATCGGCGCGCACGGCACCCTCGCCGTCGAGGAGGTTCAGGCCGCGGACGCCACCGTGACCGTCATCGGTGACTGGCGCTCCACCCACGCCAACGGTCGCTCGAAGTTCGTCTTCGACATCGACGGCGACCGCCTCACCAAGATGACGATTCGCGAGGGCTGACGCGCCTTGACCTCGATCAGCTGGGGGAGTGGGCGCTGGACCCATCCGCCCGTCGCCGCTGTCGAGCGCGGCTCTGACCTCCTCGTCACCGCCGCCGAGGGGAGCGACGCGTGGCGTACGACCTCCTACGGGTTCGTCCACGACAGCGAGCACGCCCTGCTGGCTCCCTTCGACCAGGACACCGCCGTCGAGGTCGAGTTCACGGCCGCCTTCTCGCAGCAGTTCGACCAGGCCGGGATCTTCGTACGCGTCAGCGAGACGCACTGGGTCAAGGCGGGCGTCGAGTACGCCGACGGTCGTCCGCAGCTCGGTGCCGTCGTCACCGACGGCAGGTCCGACTGGTCGCTGGCGCCGGTGCCCGACTGGCGCGACCGCAAGGTCCTCATGCGGGTCAGTCGATCGGGCGACGCGCTCACCATCCGCGCCGCGGTCGACGGTGGGTATCTTCAGCTCGTCCGACTCGTTCCGTTCGCTCCGGACCTCGTCGCCGAGGCCGGGCCGTTCACCTGCGCCCCTACGCGGGCGGGGCTCACGATCCCCTTCCACGCCTGGCGCACGACTTCGGCCGACGCCGACCTCCACTGACCGGCCTAGTTGATGATCTCGGCCCGGTCGTCGGTCCGGATGGCGGCGAGGCGGTCTCGCCACGCCTGCAAGGCCTCGGGGGTCAGTCGCGTCCAGTCGTGGACCTCGGAGACGATCCGGAGCGGTGCGCTGCTGCGGTAGGAGCGGGTCGGGTTGCCGGGGAACTTCTTGTCGGTGACGTTGGGGTCGTTCTCGTACTCCCCGGTCGGCTCGACGAGGTAGACCCGTGGCTCTCCGTCGCCGGGGGCGATCTCGGCGGCTAGGCCGGCGCCGTCGGGGAGGGCGGTGAAGTAGATGTGGTTCATCACGACATCGGGCTTGTAGTTCGACCGGAACCCGGCGGTGAGTAGATCTCCTTCGCGAAGGTCGGCCTTTGTGCCGTGGTAGAACGGCCCTTTGTCCAGCGGCTCACTCATGTCTGCAGGTTATTCGACGGGTCGGGCACTTGTGCTCGGGTTCCAGCGTGGGTGGGGCCAATACGTTGTTTGGGTTGGGAGATTTAGAAGCAGGGTGTCTGGGTGGGGTGCCATTTGGCTGTCTTGCGGGCTTCCAGCAGCGGTCTGGGTTTTCGTGGGGATATCTGTCCCTGATTGGGTTCAGTGGTTTTGCGTTGTGTGGTAGGCTCGGCACAGGCGTAAACGTGAAGGCCGACCACCTCGAAAGAGGCGTGCCCTATCCATCCGAGACACAACGGGTGGCGGGTAATCCAGGGGAACCAGGGGCGTGAACGCTGAGCTGCGAGGGTAAGTAATAGCCCGTACTGCCGGGCCTCCGAGACCAGCGAACCAACCGGGATTCTGCACAGGCAGAAACCCTTGAGTTCGTACGTCGGGAGGTGACCGTGATGACCACGCTGCAGCAACCCCAACACCCTGTGCTGGGTGCCGTGGTCGCGGTCACCGCCTCGCTTGGCCGGGTTGCGGAGGCGAATCCGTCGTTCATGGCCACCGACCAGAAGGCCGCCACCCTGGTCGAGATCGCCCGGGTCAAGGCCCAGTTGGCTGAACTCGAACTGCGGGTGCTCGCCACCGCCGATGACGTGGCCGCCGAGAGCGCCGCGCGGGATGTCGCAGCGTGGCTCCATCACCACACCCATCAGCGGCCCGAGATCTTGCGCGCCGACCTCCGGTTGGCTGAGGCCCTGGACCGGACCTACCACCAGGTCGCTGGCGCGATGCGCAGTGGCGGCTGCAACTCCGCCCAAGCCACAGTGATCGTCGACGCCCTCAACGACCTCCCCGCTGACCTCGATCCCGAGATCCGACTCAAGGCCGAAGAGGCCTTGGTCGCCTATGCGACCCGGTTCGACCCCACCCAGCTCCGCCGCCTGGGCCGCCGGATCCTAGATCTGATCGCGCCCGAGATCGCCGAGGCCGAAGAAGCCAAACGCCTCGCCGCCGAGGAAGCCCACGCCCGCAAGAAGACCCGCCTGACCATGCGGCGCCTCGGCGACGGCACCACCCGCATCTCCGCGGTCCTCCCGGATGCGGCCGCGGACCGTCTCGCCACCAACCTCGAGGCCTTCGCCTCACCCCGCCGTGACGACGGCACCCGCACCGAGACCGGCGACTACCTCCCCTACGACCGCCGCCTGGGCCGGGCGTTCTGCCAGCTCCTCGAGACCCTCGACCCGACCCGGCTCCCCATCCACGGCGGAGATGCGACCACCGTGATCGTCACGATCGACATCGACCAGCTCCGCAAGGAAGCCGGCATCGCCCAGATCCTCGGCGGCACCCCGATCACCGCAGCCGAGGCTAGGCGCCTGGCCTGCACCGCCAACATCATCCCGGCCGTTCTCGGGGGCGCGTCCGAGGTCCTCGACTTCGGCCGCAAGGAGCGGTTCTTCACCGCCGCGCAACGCCGAGCCCTCCTGCTCAGGTCGGCGACCTGCGAGGCCGAGGGCTGTGACATCCCCGGCACCTGGGCCGAGGCCCACCACTGGATCGCCTGGGCCCAAGGCGGGGCGACTGATCTCGACAACGCCGCCCTGCTCTGCTCCCATCACCACCACCGCGCCCACGACGCCGGGTACCTCCACGAACGCCTCCCCAACGGCGACATCCGCTTTGCCAGACGCACATAGACCTCGGCCGTGCGACGTACGGTTGCCGCCATGGGTATCATCCCGATCAGGCCGGCGGAGCCGGCGGATGCGCCGAGGCTGAAGGAGATCGCGCTAGCGGCGTACGCGAGGTACGTGGAGCGGATCGGGCTCGAGCCGGGGCCGATGGGGGCGGACTACGAGGAGGCGATCGAGTCCGCCGAGGTATGGGTGGCGATGGCTGACGACGTCGTTGCCGGATACGCGGTCACCAGGCACCCAGGGGACGACGGCGTGCTGTTGGAGAACCTCGCGGTGGAGCCTGACCATCAGGGGCGGGGGATCGGGCGAGCGCTGATCGCTCATTCGAGGCTCGCGCGATGGCGCGCGGCGCGGCGTACGTCGAGCTCTTCACGCATGAGGCGATGACCGAGAATCGGCGACTCTACGCGCGGTTGGGGTATGAGGAGACCGGGTACGAGGTCGAGGATGGATACCGGCGTGTGCTCATGAAGAAGGCACTTTGATGCGGGTGTCGGTGGTCGGATCCTCGGGTTCGGGCAAGTCCACGGTCGCCCGGAGACTGGCGGACATCCTCGACGTGCCGTACATCGAGCTCGACGCGATTCATTGGCGGCCGGGGTGGGTCGAGGAAGAGCCGGACGTGTTCGTGGACAGGGTCCGCGAGGCCACCCGCGGCGATGCCTGGGTCATCGACGGGAACTACCAGAGCAAGGTCGGCACTCTGGTGTGGGGGCCGGCGGAGCTCGTCGTGTGGGTGAACCCGCCGCGGTGGCGGGTGATGGTGCAGGTCATCCTGCGTACGTTGCGGAGAGCCGCGAGGCGCGAGGAGCTCTGGAACGGCAACCGCGAGGGTTGGGGCGGCCTTCGTCTCTGGAGCCCCAGTGACTCCGTGATCCGCTGGGCGTGGGACTCGTATGGTCCGCAGGTGAAGCGGTACGAGGCCGCGATGGCCGACCCGAGCCACGCGCACCTCCGGTTCGTCCGGCTGCGTTCGAGGCGGGACGTACGACGATTCCTCTCGGGATAGATTGCCGGTCAGTTGCGGCGGAGTATTTCGGGTGTCAGGTCGGCGATGGTGGGGTAGCCGTCGACGGCCATGATCAGATCGGCCTCGGCGAGCAGCGAGCGCAGCACGTGCACGATGCCGTCGGTGCCGCCGAGGGCACAGCCGTACGCGTAGGGGCGGCCGATGCCGACCGCAGTCGCGCCGAGTGCGAGTGCCTTGATGATGTCCGCGCCGGAGCGGATGCCGGAGTCGAAGAGCACGGGGAGTCCGTCGGCGGCCGCGACGACCTCCGGGAGGCAGTCGATCGCGGCGAGGCCGCCGTTGGCCTGCCGGCCGCCGTGGTTGGAGCAGAAGATCCCATCGATGCCGGCGTCCTTCGCGCGGCGCGCGTCCTCGCCGCTGCAGATGCCCTTGAGGATGATCGGCAGGTCGGTGAGCGAGCGCAGCCAGGGCAGGTCTTCCCAGGTGAGGGGGTTGCCGAAGAGGCCTGCCCAGAGCAGCACAGCCGCCTGCAGGTTCTCCTCCGGGCGGTGGCCGAGCCGGTCGATGAAGACCGGGTCGGTGAAGTAGTTGCTCAGGCAGTGTCCACGCAGCTGCGGGAAGCTCGAGGTGCTCAGGTCCCGCGGCCGCCAACCGGTGATCCAGGTGTCCAGGGTGACCACGATGCCCTTGAAGCCAGCGGCTTCCGCACGGGCGACCAGGCTGGCCGCCATCTCCCTGTCGGTGGGCGTGTAGAGCTGGAAGAACCCCGGGGTGTCGCCGAGCTCCTCGGCGACCTGTTCCAGCGGGTCGACGCTCAGGGTCGAGGCGATCATCGGTACGCCGCTGCGGGCCGATGCGCGCGCGGTGGCGAGGTCACCGTGGCCGTCAGCGGCGCACAGGCCGATCACGCCGACCGGGCTCATCAGCAACGGCGACGGCAGGTTCAGCCCGAACAGCTCGACCGAGAGATCACGGTCCTTGGCGCCGCGGAGCATCCGCGGCATGATGCCCCACTTCTCGAAGGCGCTGACGTTCACGCGCTGAGTGAACTCGTTGCCGGCGCCGCCGGCGATGTAGGAGAGCAGGGTGGGCGACATGGCCGAGGCGGCTCGGCGCTCGAGCTCTGTGTAGTCCATCGGCAGCTCGGGGAGCACTCCCTGCAGGCCGTTGAGGTAGATCTCGATCTGGTAGTCCCCGTAGGGCTGGGGCAAGGTCATCAGGCGTCCTTGGTGTCGTGAAGGGTCGTGAAGCCCAGGATGGCGTCCACGACCTCGGCGGGGGTCTCGATCTGCGGCGTGTGGCCGGACTCGTCGATGAGATGGAGCTCGAGGTTCGCCACGGCGCGGTATCGCGGCAGCGACTCGACGGTGTAGCGGCGCTTCTCCATCAGCCCGCCGACCATCACGTATGGGTGGAACTCAACCATCGGTGATGCCTCCAGGGATCGTCGCGGTGCGATGACGTTAGCAACAAGATCTCTTGTTAGAAACACGATGGCATGTTCTAATTCTGTGACCACAGTCACACAGGGCTCGATGCAGCCCGTCACCACAAGGGAGATCCCATGCGATCCTCAGCCATCCGGGCGGTCATCGCCGTCCTCTTCTCGGTGGGGCTATCGATGGGCATCGCGCCCGCCCAAGCCGCCGCGCCGGGCTCCGGCCTCAACGACTGGACCTGTGTCCCGAGCGCCGCGCACCCGGAGCCGCTGGTGCTGCTCCACGGGCTCGGCGCCAACGGCGATCTCAACTTCGAGGTCATGGGCCGCTATCTCGAGTCACGCGGCTACTGCGCCTACTCCCTGACCTACGGCGTGACCACCTTGGGGCCGTCGGTCGGTGGGCTGGGATCGATGCCGGACAGCGCCGCGGAGGTGCGGGCGTTCGTCGACCGGGTCCTGGCCGCGACCGGCGCCGATCAGGTCAGCATCGTGGCTCATTCCGCCGGCAGCACCGTCGCGACGTACTACATGAAGTTCCTCGGCGGTGACCGGAAGGTCGAGCGCTTCGTCGGTTTCGGCACCAACATCAAGGGCACCGAGCTCGACGGCCTGGTGACTCTGATGAACCTGCTCGGGATCGAGCCGGTCCTCGACGCGATCGGATGCCCGGCGTGCGTGGAGTTCTCCCCGCGCTCCGACTTCATGGCCGAGCTCAACGAGGGCGGCGCGACCGTGCCGGGGCCGACGTACACGAGCATCGTGACCAAGTACGACGAGGTGGTGACGCCCTATACGAACGGGCTCTTCGACGCCGCACCGAACGCGAAGAACATCGTGCTGCAGAAGCGATGCCCCCTCGACTTCTCCGGGCACCTGGCGCTGGCGGTCGACCCCAACGTTCTCAAGCTCGTCGCCAACGAGCTGGACCCGGAGAACGCCCGCTCGTTCCTGTGCACCCCGATGCCGTGGGCCGGCTGATCCGTGAAGGTAGCCTCACCGCTGTGAGCACAGCGAGAGGATCCGCGAGTGGCCGCCGTATCCGGGGCCTCGATGCCGAGCAGCGTCGCCAGCAACGGCGCGACGCACTGCTGGAGGCGGCGCTCGACCTGTTCGCCAGCCAGGGCTACCTCGCCACATCGATCGAGCAGCTCTGCCAGCATGCGTACGTCGGGACGAAGTCGTTCTACGAGACCTTCAGCAGTCGCGAGGAGTGCTACACCGCGCTCCTGGCCAGGATCTCCGACGACGTCTTCGGCCAGCTCGCGACGTTGGTCGACGAGCACGCGGACGACGACGAGAACGTCCTGTCCGAGCGGTTGCTGTCCCGGTTCGCGCATGCTTTCCTCGACGATCCCCGGTTCGCCGTCGTCTCCTTCGGCTCCGGCAGCGCGATCACGCCCGAGGCCGACCGCCAGCGCCGCGGCACCCGGCGCCAGGCGGCCGTCTTCATCGAAGGTCTCTGGCAGCGCTACGGCGAGCCCGTCGACGAGGACCACCACGGGGTCGCTGTCGGGATCGTCGGCGGACTCTTCGACATCCTCGCGGACCACATGTACGACCAGCCGGACGACGCCGACGTCGAGGCCCTCGTCGTGCGCCTGACGAACTTCTACCTCGCCACCCGCCGCGGGATGAGAACGCCTTCGTGACGGGCCCCGCGGCATCCGGGTTCAGGTGGCGTGCAGGATCTCGACGTCGAGTGCTGACAGCTGCTTGATGACCTCGTCGGTCGGTGCGGCGTCGGTGATGACGCCGGCGATCTGATCCCACGGGAGCACCCGGTAGGGGGAGGCGGTGCCGATCTTCTCCGAGGAAGCGAGGACGTACGTCTCGGCCGCGCGCGCGGCCAGGGCGCGTTTCATCGCGGCGTCCTCGGCGTCGCCGGTAGTGAGCCCGGCTTCCGGGTGAACGCCGGTGACACCGATGAGGCAGAGGTCGGCGGAGACGTTCTGGGCTGCTTCGACGGCTGCCGCGCCACAGGCGACGGCGGAGTGCTTGAAGACCCGGCCACCGAGGAGGAACAGGTCGGCGCTCGGGTGCTGCAGGAGGGCTGAGGCGACCGTCGGGCTGTTGGTGATGACGGTGCACTCCAGGTCTCTCGGAAGTGCCTCCGCGACGGCGAGCGCCGTGGTGCCTCCGTCGAGGATGAGCGTGCTTCCGGGGCGTACGAGGCCGGCGGCCGTGGCCGCCACCGCGCGCTTGCCCTCGGGCTCGACGGTGCGACGGGTGGTGTAGTCGACCACCGCCGGGGAGACGGGAAGCGCACCACCGTAGACGCGCTGGCACAGCCCCTCGGCGGCCAGATCACGCAGATCGCGACGGATGCTGTCCTCCGAGATGCCCAGCTCGACGGCTGCGTCCTTTGCCACGATCTTGCCTGTTTCGTCTAGAAGACGGAGAAGGTGAGCGCGGCGTTGCCCGACAAGCATGCACATTCCTTTCTGTTTATGCACAGTATTGCATGTACGCTGCCGCCATGACGACAGCCGAAGCCCACGCGCGCCCTGGCATCGAGGTCCCCGATCATCGCGGCCGCACCGGTCTCGACCGCGCCGGGCGGGAGCTGACCCGCAACCCCGACGTCGTGGTCCGAGACGTCGAGCTGACCTCTCAGGGTTGGCACGTGCTCAGGCGCACCACGTTCGACTACCGCCGTCGCGACGGGCGCTGGGAGACGCAGCAGCGCGAGACGTACGACCGAGGGAACGGCGCCGTTCTTCTTCCCTACGACGTCGAGCGTGGCACGGTGCTGCTGACTCGGCAGTTCAGATACCCGGTCTACGTCAACGACCATCCCGACGGACTCCTCATCGAGGCGGCCGCGGGGCTGCTGGACGCCGATGACCCGGTCACCGCGATCCGCCGGGAGAGCGCCGAGGAGCTGGGCATCAGCCTCACCGACGTCGACCACGTCTTCGACGCCTACATGAGTCCCGGGTCGGTCACCGAACGGCTCCACTTCTTCGCGGCGGCCTACTCGCCGGCGAGCCGCACCGGAGACGGGGGAGGGGTCGCCGAGGAGGGCGAGGACATCGAGGTGCTCGAGCTCGACTTCACCGAGGCGCTCGCGATGATCCGGGACGGCCGGATCATGGACGGCAAGACCGTCATGCTCCTGCAGTGGGCCGCTCTCGACGGCCCCTTCGCCGAGGCTAGGAGTCGGCAGGCTTACGCGTGAAGGTCAGGTGGGTGACGCCGCTGGGTGTCGAGACGGCCTCGATGTCGTAGTCGTTCTCGGTGCCCTCCAGACCGTCCCAGACGCGTACGCCGCGACCGAGGACGATCGGGACCTGGACCAGGTGCATCAGATCGACGAGCCCGGCAGCGACGAAGTCCCGAACCACGGTCGCGCCGCCCCCGAGACGTACGTCCTGGCCATCGGCCGCCTCGAGCGCGGCCGCCAGCGCTTCGGCCGGGGGAGCGTCCAGGAAGTAGAAGGTCGTGCCGCCCTCCATCTCCACCGGTGGCCGCGGCCGATGGGTGAGGACGAAGGTCGGCGAGTGGAACGGCGGGTTGGCTCCCCACCAGCCCTTCCAGTCGGGGTCGTCCTGCCACCCCGGCGGACCGAACTTGTTGGCGCCCATGATCTCGGCGCCGATGCCCTGGCTGTGTCGCTGCGCGAAGGCATCGTCCGCACCCGCGCCGCCGGACGAGTCCCAGTAGCGGGTGGCGAACATCCATTCGTGAAGGCGCTCGCCGGCGTGGCCGAACGGCGCCTCGGCCGACTGCGGCTCCCCGGTCGCGAAGCCATCGAGCGAGATCGAAAGATTGTGGACTCTGGTGAGTGGCATGGGTTCCTCCGTGAACCATGACGTCGAGGTCAGCTCGGCGTCTGATCGAGCGTACTGCTCGAGGATCAGCCGCGGAGGTGATCGAAGAGGATCTCCATGGACGCCTCGAGATGCCCGATGTCGCCCGTCGAACGCAGCACCAGAACCCCGCCCTGGATGCCGGCGACCATCGCGGCAGCGCAGCGCACCGGGTCGATGGCGGCGCGGATCAGGCCGGAGGCCTGCATCGTGCGGATCCCGCGCTCGACCTCGGCCTGCCATCGTCCGATGAGGGCCGAGATGACCTCAGCCGCGCCGGGCACCTCCGTGAGCTGGCTCATCAGCGATCCCAGCGGACACTGCCGCCCTTGGGTTCGGTAGCGCGCGAGGACGGCCTCCCGCCATCGCTCCCAGTCCGCCCAGGTGTCGAGAGCCGAGAGGTAGGGCTGCTGGTCCTCGATCACCTGGTCGGCCTCATAGCGGGCGACCTCGAGGAACAGCTCCTCCTTCCCGCCGGGGAAGTAGTGGAAGATCTGGCTGTTGCTCGTCCGGGTGACGGCTCTGATGTCCTCGAGGGTGACTCCGCCGGGGTCCTGGGTGCGCAGGTGAGAGGCCGTGCCCTCGATGATCTCTGCGCGTCTCCTCATGCCCTTCGGCGTCAGCCCCATGCCGCTCCCGCTCGTCGAAAAACTGGACTTGTGAGTCCATTTTACGCTCTCTACCGTCGCAGACATGACACACAGATTCTTTGGGAAGACGGCTCTCGTCACCGGCTCGACCAGCAACATCGGACGTTCGATCGCTCAGCGTCTCGCCGCCGAGGGCGCTCACGTGATCGTGTCCGGTCGCAACGAAGAGCGTGGGGCGACGGTCGTCGAGGCGATCCGTACGAACGGCGGGCGTGCCGACTTCGTCGCCGCGGACCTCGACGGAAGCCCCGAGGCGAGCCGGGCCCTCGCCGAGCAGGCCCTCGCTGCGCTCGGCGGGCGGCTCGACATCCTCGTCAACAACGCCGGGATCTTCCCGGCGGCCAACACCCTCACGGCCGATGCCGACATGTTCGACCAGGTGTACGGCGTCAACGTGAAGGCGCCGTTCTTCCTGACGCAGGCGCTCGCGCCGCAGATGCGGGCCGCCGGGGGAGGCGTCATCATCAACCTCGGCAGCTGGGTCGCGCGGCTGAGCCTTCCCCTCGGTGCCCTGTACGCCTCGACGAAGGCGGCCATGGAGACCCTCACCCGCGCCTGGTCCGCGGAGTTCGCCGACAGCGGGATCAGGGTCAACGCGGTCTCGCCCGGTGTCATCCGCGACCCCGCTATGGACGGACCTTGGGCTGCCGACGGACTCATGGCAGGCACCCCGGCGGGTGGCTCGGGCGGTCCGGACGCGATCGCCGCCGCCGTTGCGTACCTCGCCTCCGATGAGGCCGAGTTCGTCCACGGCGCGGTGCTGGACGTCGACGGCGGACGTACGGGCGTGGCGGTCGTCGCGGCCTGACCATCCGGCCCGGTGTGGCGCCGTGATGGAATCCAGAGGTGCGGCGCCACCACGGAGCGCGGCGTGGCTCGGAGGGTGAGGATGACCGGTTCGTTCTGGTGGGACCTGGCGATCGGGATCGTCGCGGCCCTGTTGCTCACCTGGTTGTGCCTCATCGTCGCGCTGCTCGTCGTCCGTCCGCGCGGCGACCTGCTGCGTGAGGCGCTGCGGATCCTGCCCGACGTGGTGCGGCTGCTGCGCCGGCTCGCGGCTGACAGATCGATGCCTCGCGGCGTACGGATCAGGCTCGGGCTGCTGATGGTCTATCTCGCCCTACCGATCGACCTGGTGCCCGACTTCATCCCGGTGCTGGGCTACGCCGACGACGCGATCATCGTCGCCGCGGTCCTGCGTGGTGTCGTACGTCGCGCCGGGATCGACGCGGTTCGCGCCCAGTGGCCGGGGACTGATGACGGTTTCGCCGCCCTGGTGCTGATCGCCGGACTCGATCGGAAGTAGCGCGCGGCCGGCGTCCTTGACTCCGTTCCAAGAACAGGGTTTGGGATGGCCGCATGGCTATCGAAACCGTCACCAAGACATTCAGCGGCCCGTTGGCGCTCATCCGGCAGCACGCGCGGGCCTATGCGTACCTCAACCTCATGGCGTACGGCCTGGTCGTCGCCGGGATGGTGCTCGGCATGCTCCGGCCCGAGCTCAACGAGATGCTCACCGGCTCGATGGACGAGTCCGGTGAGACCGGGCTCGTCGTCTCGCTGCTCGCCCGGCCATGGCTGTTCGCCCTGGTGATCCTGGGTGTGAACCTCGGCAAGGTTGCCCTCGGGTTCATCACTCTGCCGTCGATGATCGTGCCCTTCGCCGGGATCCCCGTCTTCGCCTACTGGACGTTCACCACCGGGATCGTCCTGGCTCCCGTCGACCACAACACCACGATGACGCTGATCCCGCACTCGGTGACGATGGTCATCGAGCTCCAGGCGTACGTGCTCCTGCTGCTGGGGGCGTACGTCCTCGGCCTGGCCTGGGTCCGGCCGGCGAGCGTCGGCGCGACCACGCGGGGGCGGGCCTGGGTCCGTGGGCTGCGACTCTTCGGGAGGATGTGGATCCCGGCGCTGGTGCTGTTCGTCGTCGGGGCGGTCTACGAGGCGTACTCGCTGCGCTACTTCTTGCCGCTGCTGATCAACTCATGACACTGGCATGATGCGGCGCATGGCGTGGAGCACTCGGGAGCTGGCGCGGATCGCGGGGACGACGGAGAACTCGGTGCGCTACTACCACCGGGTCGGGCTCCTCCCGCACCCCGAGCGCGCCACGAACGGCTACAAGCGGTACGAGGTGGCACATCTCGTCCAGCTCCTGCGGATCAGGCGGCTGCGGGAGCTCGGCGTCCCGGTGAAGCGGATCGCCGGTCTGGCCCCGCAGGACCCCGACGCGCAGGAGAGCATCCGAGCGCTCGACGCCGAGCTCGAGGCCCGCATCGAGCAACTCGTGCGGGTGCGGGAGGACCTCGCACAGCTCACCTCCCACAGCGCACCGCTCGAGACGCCGGCCGGGTTCGCCGCTTTCGCCGCACAGCTCTCGCCCACGCAGCAGTCGCTCCTGGCGATCTATGCGCAGGTCTTCGATGCCCGAACCCTCGCGGCCTTTCGGCAGGCGCTGGTCCACCAGGAGGACACCGATGTCGAGTTCGACCGTCTCCCGGCGGCCGCCGACGACGCGGCGGTCGAGGATCTCGCGCGGCGGATGGTCGTGACCAACCGCCGGCAGCTGGAGCGTTTTCCTGAGCTGGCCGGAGTGCTGGAGCGCTCGCCGCTCGGCCGCGCCACGGCCGGTCTCGTCCTCGCCCACGCGCTCGTCGACCTCTACAACACCGCGCAGCTGAGGGTGCTTCGGCGCGTGGACACGCTGATGCTGGAATGAGGGCATGCCTGCTCCCCGCGTCGTCGTCTGTGGCCCCGCGTCCTGGAACCACCTGATCGAGCTCGACTGGCTGCCCGAGCCGGTGCCGCACATGCAGTTCGCGCGGCGGGCGTGGCACACGATCGGCGGTACCTCGGCCGGCAAGGCGCTGCATCTGGCCGGGCTCGGGGTCGACGTACGTCTGTGGGCGCCTGTCGGGGACGACGAGGACGGGGCACGGCTTCGGGAGCGGCTCGAGCAGGCGGGCGTCGTCGTGGAGGCGATCGCGAGCGAGCAGACCGAACGGCATGTCAACCTGATGGCCGACGAGGGAGGCCGGGTCTCGTTGTACGTCTCCACCCCCTCGACCCCGTCCACCGAAGCCGTCGAGGCCGCGGTGAGCGCGGTCGCCGCCGCGGATCTCGCGGTGATCGACCTCAGCGAGCTCGGCCGGCTGATGCTCGAGACGACGCCCGCCCAGCGGGCGCCGCTGTGGATGGACCTGCACGACTACGACGGGTCTTCGGCGTTCCACGAGCCCTTCCTGCGGGCAGCCGAGGGTGTGTTCATGAACGACGACGCCACCGAGGACCCCTGGGAGCTGATGGCCTCGTGCCTCGACCGCGGTCCCAGTCTCGCGGTGTGCACCCTCGGCGCGAAGGGAGCCATCGCGCTCGAGGCCGACGGCACGAGACACGAGGTCGCCGCGGTGCCGGCCACCGTCGTCGACACGAACGGCGCCGGTGACGCGTTCATGGCCGGCTTCCTGGCCGCGCGGCTGCGTACGGAACCGGTCGAGGTCGCGCTCCGCGCCGCGGCCGAGCAGGCCCGGGTCGCGATCGAGTCCGAGCACTTCCACCCGGCGCTCGATCGGTAGGTCGTCGAGCAGGGGTCAGGCGGTAGGGGAGAGGCCGGACAGCATCACGTCGAGGAGCAGGTCGCGGTCGGTTCCATCGCCCAGCCGGACGGCGTGCTCGACGCCGCAGACGAGGCGCTGCACGTGGCTGGTGGTGATGTCGGGACGTACGACGCCATTGCGGATGGCCGTCTCGAGGGCGGTCTCGGCGAGGCTGAAGAGCTCGTCGCGGAGCGCGCGTGCGGCTGGCGAGACCTCTTCGGAGAGGAGGATCGTCTGGAGACCCTCGTGCTCGACCTGAAGCAGGGCGGCGCTGCGTACGAAGGTGGTGAACGCCTCGCCGGGATCGGGGATCTCGGTGGCCGCGCGCGCCTCGGTGACGAGCTGCTCGAGCGCATCGAGGTTGAGTGCCTCGACGAGGGCCTCGACCGTGGCGAAGTGGCGGTAGACCGTCGCGACGCCGACGCCGGCTGCACGCGCAACATCGTTGAGGCGCAGATCGGCGACCGGCCGGTCGCGGGCGGTGTCGAGGATCTTCGCGCGGGAGCGAGCGGCGTCCGAACGTAGCGGGGACATGAGCACACTCTACGCGATTCGGATGAGTTATCCGCTTTGGGTGTACTCTGAAACGGATCATCTATCCGATTTGAGGAGCATCCATGACCTGGGACCCCATCCACCTGCCCGATCTGAGTGGCCGCGTCTACGCCGTCACCGGCGCCACCGGAGGAATCGGCTACTTCGCCGCCGAGCAGCTCGCCGCGGCCGGCGCCGAGGTCGTGCTCGCCTCTCGCTCGCCCGAGAAGATCGATGTCGCCGCGGCCGCGATCCGTGGCGAGGTCCCGGACGCGGTCACCAGATCGGTCGCTTTCGACCTCACCTCTCTCGCGTCGGTCGCGGAAGGTGCCGAGCAGCTCGCCGCGCTGCCGCGGCTCGACGGGATCTTCCTCAACGGTGCCCCGATGCAGCTCTCCGGCCGGGCCACGACGAAGGACGGTCTACCGCTCATCACCGGCGCGCACGCCGTCGCCAACTTCGGCCTCGTCGCCCGGCTGCTCTCCGCGCGGGCCACCGGACCTTCCGTCGCCGACGAACCGCTCCGCATCGTGCATGCCTCGACCGGGTTCGTACGCCGCTTCCGCATGGACGTGTCCGACCCGCAGTCGACGCCGCGTGCCGGCATCGCCGCGTACGTCAAGGCCAAGACGCTCACCGAGGTCTTCGGCTACGAGCTCGACCGCCGGCTGCGAGCCGCGGGGCTTCCTGTCGCCTCGATCCTCACCCACCCCGGCGTCGGCGTCGATGCGAAGACGCCGCAGCGCGCCGGGATCCGGGACGGCAGCATCGGCTACCGGCGCAACCCGTTCACGCCGTGGGCGCAGGGCAAGGACGCGGCCGCCTGGTCCGGGGTACGCGCCCTGGTCGACCCCGACGCGGTCGGCGGCGACTACTACGGCCCCGAGAAGGCGGCCGGCCTCCCCGTACGTCTGGCTCCGCTGCCGCACACGATCGACCCGGGCCGAGAGGTCGCGGCCCGGGTCTGGGAGGTGCTCGAGGAACTGTCCGGCGAGTCAATCGCCTTCTCCCCGGAGGGAGCCGGACGCGGCTGACCGCCCGGACGCGGCAGCCCCTATCCGCTACGCAGTCACTCCCTCGTCCGGGTGCGCCGGCACGGTCAGCAGAGCCAGCATGGCGATCACGGCCGCGCCGGCGAAGGCGTAGAAGCCCCACGGATAGGCGATGCCGGCGGTGAGGAGCGCGCCGCCGAGGAATGGCCCGACGATGGCGCCGACGCGTCCGATCCCGGCGGACATGCCGAGCGCCGTGCCGCGGATCCGGGCGGGGTAGAGGTGGCTGACGAACGCGTAGACCAGCACCTGCGCGCTGAAGACGAAGACGCCGGCGGCCAGCACCGCGGCGTACACCAGGATGCTGTTCTCCATCTTGATCGACAGCAGGGCCAGCATCACTGCGGCGACGCCGAACCAGGTCACGACCGTCGGCTTGTTGCCCTTGGCATCGGAGATCAGGCCCGCCAGGACGAGTCCGATCACTGCGCCGACGTTCAAGGTGAGGAGCAGGCCGAGCCCGGCGTCGAGGGAGTACCCCGCCTCGCCCATGATCGTCGGCAGCCAGGTGTTGAGGCCGTAGACCAGCAGCAGTCCGCAGAACGACGCCGCCCACAGACCCAGGCTGACCCACAGCAGGCGGCCGCGAACGACCTCGGAGGGACGTACCTTCTCGGTCTCGACGGTCTCCAGGTAGGCCTGCGACTCCGGCAGCTTCGCCCACATCACCGGGACAGTCAGCAGGCCCGCGATGCCGCCGATCACGAACATCGCCTCCCAGCCCAGGTTCGGGATCACCCACAGCGCCAGCAGAGCGGTGAGTACGGCGCCTACGTGGTAGCCGGTCATCATCCGTGTCATGGCGGTGCCCGAGCGTCCCTGGCGGGCGTGCTCGCTCATGAACGCCAGGGCCGTCGGCAGACAGGCGCCCAGACCCAGACCTGCCAGGAAGCGCAGCACGATGAACACCGTGGCGTTCGGAGCGAAGGCGACGGCCAGGGTGAGCAGCGAGAACAGCGCGATGCTGCTGATCAGCGTCTTGCGACGGCCGAACCGGTCGGCGAGCGGACCGATGGCCACGGCGCCGATGCCGACCCCGACCAGGCCGAGGGTGGCGGCCGTGGTCAGTGACGCCCCGGTGAACCCGAGCGCGCCGGTCCCGGACAACGTGGGGATGACTGCTCCTAGGACGACGAGGTCATAGCCATCGAGGGCGACTGCGAGCCAGCAGAGGACGACCGGCCAAAGGCTCCGGGTGTCGCCACTGACGGAGGACGATGTGGTTGCGGACACATTCATGGGACGAACCTAAGAGCGGTCACCCCTGTGAACATCGACACAGCTTCCGTTCAGTGGAAGCTCGGGCCAAAATTTTTCCGAGCCGGAGTTCTTCAGAGCCGCCGTCCGATCGACTGCGCGGCGACGCGGAGTGCGCCGTACAACCTCTGTTCGCTGCCCTTGAGGGTCGCGACCACCAGGCCCAGGGAGGCGACCACCTCGTCGCGCCGGTGGATCGGGACGGCGATCGAGCAGGCGCCGAGGCTCATCTCCTCGCGGGTGGTGGCGTAGCCCTTGTCGAGCACCTGCCGCAGCTGTCTGCGGAGGACGCCCGGCTGGGTGATCGTGTACGGGGTGATCCGTGTCAGTGCGCCCAGCGCCGCGACCTGGACCTCGTCCGGAGCGTGAGCGAGGAGGACCTTGCCGACCCCGGTGGCGTGCAGCGGCAGGCGCCCGCCGACCTTGCTCACGACCGGGACCGACTGGTTCCCGCGCAGCCGGTCGAGGTAGACGACCTCGAGTCCCTCACGTACGGCGAGATGCACGGTGGCCAGGGTCGCGCCGTAGAGGTCGTGGAGGAACGGTTCGGCGACCTGGCGCATCCCGGTCTCGGCAGGGGCCAGGTGGCCGATGTCCCAGATCTTCCGGCCGATGACGTAGTCGCCGGAAGGCAGACGCTCTAGAGCCCCCCACCGGAAGAGCTCGCCCAGGAGCCGGTGGGTCGTGGCGAGCGGAAGGTCGGCGCGCGCGGCGATGTCGCTGAGCGACATCGATCGGTGCTGCTCGTCGAACGCGTCCAGGATCGCAAGTGCCCGGCTGGTCACGCTCGTGCCAGTCTGTCGGGTGTTCCCTGCCATTGCTGCGGAGATTACTACCTCAGCCGCCGAACGCGGGGTGGAGCGGTTTGCCGGACCCGCTGGAACGGGTGGTCGCGCCGGACTCGATCGGGTCGAAGGTCCACAGTGCGTACGCCCCCGGACCGACGTGCAGCGTCGAGTTGCCGATCGTCTCGGTGTGCGGCTCCTCGGCCGCCTCGTTGAGGGCGAGGATGATGTGGCGTACGCCTGCCTCCTCGGCCGGGACCGGGAGCAGGCGGATCGTGGTCGTGCCGTCGAAGGCGAGGACGCCGCCGTCCTTGAGGACCCGGATGGTGATCCCGGCGGCGCGCCACAGCGGCACCATCTTCTCGATGTCGGCGGCGGTCGTGGCGATCTGGATGCCGATGACGTCGCGCATCTGGTGGTCGAGATAGCGGTCGCGGTTGTAGCGGTCGCGGCTGACGTCGCCCTCGAAGGCGGCGGGCGGGAAGGAGAGCCGCGGGTCGTCGAGGAACTCGTCGCGATACTCCATCGCCCAGGAGAAGAACGTGTCGTACGTCGAGGTCGTATAGGCGACGTCGAACCACGGGATCAGCTTGCCGTCACCGAGGTCGGTCACCTGGGTGAACTCGACCGGATCGGCGCCCATGTCGCGCAGGTTGGACGCCGCGATGGCCAGGTCGCCGTCGTTGTCCGCCGAGACGGCGAGGCCCGTGTCACCGGCGACCGCGTCCGGGGCGTCGCCCGGGCCGAAGAACTCGAGATAGGTCTCCTTGCCGAGCAGGTAGCGACCGGTCCAGGTCGAGGTCCCGTCGTTGCCGGTGTTGATCCGGCGATCGGCGAACTCGCCCAGGTACTCGGAGTGCTCGATCGCGTCAGCCGTCTCCCGGTCCACCATCGCCCAGGCGTGGTTGAAGGCAAGGAGCGGGTCCTTACGCTCTTCTTCCGCGGCGTGGGCGGGGGCCGCCGAGATCCCCGAAATGATGACGAGTGAGGCGATCGCTGCCGCGATGAAACCCGAGAGTGGAGTCCGCATGGGTCCCAGTCTCGGTGACCGGGGCGCTCTTGTCTTTGGAATTCGGCGGCAGGCGGCCGGTTGCCTGCGTTCGGGTCGGGTCGGTCAGGAGCCGTGCGAGGCGGTGGCCATGGTGGCTCCGAGGCCGATCATGATGACGCCGCCTCCGGCGCCGAGGCTGTCGAGACGCTTGGGCTTGCGGGCGAACCAGGCCTTGGCCCGGCTGGCGGCGAGGACCCAGCCCGAGTCACAGGCGAACGCCATCGCCGAGAAGATCGCGCCGAGCAGAAGGATCTGGGGGACCGCCGGGGCGGAGGCGTCGATGAACTGGGGCAGGAAGGCCAGGTGGAAGACGATCGTCTTCGGGTTGGTCGCTCCGACGATCATTCCGGTGCGGATCGCGCCCCACGCGGTCGTCCTCGCCACGTCCTCACCGTGCAGAGCCGCCCGGGCGTCGGCACGGTGGCGAATCGCCTGGATGCCGAGATAGATGACGTACCCAGCGCCGACCAGCTTCACGACGGTGAACGCGGTCGCGGAGGCGGCCACCAGTGCGCCGAGCCCGATGGCGACCGCCAGGACCTGGCCGAACTGACCGAGAGCGTTGCCGCCGACGGCGAACACCGCCTCGCGACGGCCCGCGGTCAGGGCCCGGCCGAGGGCGAAGAGCACGCTCGGGCCGGGAATCAGGATGAAGATGACGGACGCGAGCGCGAACGCGGCGAACTGGCTCAGGGTGGGCACGTCAATCATTCTGCGGCAGGGTCGTGGTGGCGTACGAATGATTTCTGGTGGGCGAGACGCTGCCTAACCTGCGTCCAGCTCGGCCAGGGAGGTCGCCACCCTTCTGAGCTCGGCGAGGGCACAGGCGATCTCGGGCTGGCGCGAGGTGCCGCTGCGTACGCTGGTCCGGACGTGCCGCACCGGACTCGCCTCGCCACGCAGCGGGATCCGGACCAGGCCGGCGGCGTTCGGGATCCGGGCGAGGCGAGGGACCAGGGCGACGCCGAAGCCGGCGCTGACCAGCGCAGCGCCGGTGTCCCACTCGACCACCTCGTGGGCGTGCTCGGGGGTGAACCCGGCCGCGGCGCAGGCGGCGGTCACCAGCTGGTGGTAGGGGCGGCCGGGATGCTCCATGATCCAGTGCTCCTCGGCGGCGTCGGCGAGCCGGACGCGGGACCGAGCGGCGAGCGGGCTGTCGGCGTGGACCAGCAGGTCGAGCGCGTCCTCCATCAGCCGCTCCTGCTCGAACCGCGGGTCGGCGGTCGGCGGCAGCTCCGACATGTTGACCACCACGGCGACGTCGACCTGGTCGGCCAGCAGCTTGTCGAAGCAGACCTCGGGATCCGCCTCGATGATCTTGATCGTCGACTGCGGGAACTCCCGGGCGACCGCCACCGCGGCTGGCGGCAGGAGCGCCGAGGCGGCGGTGGAGAAGCCGGCCATCCGCAGGTAGCCACGGGAGGTTCCCGAGGCCTGCTGTACGTCGGCGCGGATCTCCTCCCACTGCGTGAACAGGTCGTGGCTGCGCTCGAGCAGGGTGAGCGCGGCCCCGGTGAGACGTACGCCGCGGCCCTCCGGCACCAGCAGCTCCGCGCCCACGTCGCGGGCGAGCGTGCGCAGCTGGTGGGAGATAGCGGAGGGGGTATAGCCGAGATCGGCGGCGGCGGCCGAGACGGTGCCGCGCTCGGCGAGCACCCGCAGCACCTGGAGCCGCTGATCGATCATGCTTCGATTGTGCAATGGAATCGCACGGTAAATAGCGGAAACGTGCGCTTTTCTTGAACAGTGCCGAGGCGCCACGCTGGTCCTGTGGCCCCCAGCACCGATCCCCTTCTGGCGAGCTTCCAGCTCCGGAGCCTCACCCTGCGCAACCGCGTGGTGAGCACCTCCCACGAGCCCGCCTACACCGAGGACGGGATGCCGAAGGACCGCTACCGCCTCTACCACCTGGAGAAGGCGCGCGGCGGGGTCGGTCTCACCATGATCGGCGGGTCCGCGGTGGTATCGCCCGACAGCCCACCGGCCTTCGGCAACATGCTGCTCTATCGCGACGAGGTCGTGCCCTGGCTGCGTCGGCTCGCCGACGACGTCCACGAAGCAGGCGCCGCGGTGATGTGCCAGATCACCCACCTCGGCCGACGCACCAGCAACTTCACCGGCGACTGGCTGCCGCTCGTCTACCCTTCTCGGCTGCGCGAGCCGCAGCACCGGTCGTTCCCGAAGGTCGCCGAGGCCTGGGACGTGGACCGGATCGTGCGGCATTACGCCGAGGCGGCCGCGCGCTGCCAGGCCGCTGGGCTGGATGGGATCGAGGTCCAGTCCTACGGCCATCTCTTCGACGCCTGGGTCTCGCCGGCTACCAACCTCCGCGACGACGAGTTCGGGGGCGATCCGGAGGCCCGGCTCGCCTTTCCTCTGCGGGTGCTCGACGCGATCCGGGCCGCCGTCGGAACCGACTTCCTCGTCGGCGTCAGGATGGCGATGGACGAGGACCTGCCCTCGGGCCTCGGCCTGGACGACACCGAGCAGGTGATGCGTCGCTACGTCGGCGCCGGCGTCGACTTCCTCTCCGTCATCAAGGGAGGTCTCGACACCGACGCCCGCCTCGCGGCGGTGATCCCATCGATGGGCACCCCCTCGGCGCCCTTCCTCGACTTCGTCGGAGAGGTACGCCGCCGGGTGGATGTCCCGGTCATGCACGCCGCCCGGATCAACGACGTCGCGACCGCGCGCTACGCCATCCGGGAGGGGCTGCTGGACCTGGTCGGGATGACCAGGCCGCAGTTCGCCGACCCGCACCTGGTCGCCAAGGTCGCCCGTGGCGAGGAGGACCGGATCCGGCCGTGCGTGGGGGCGAGCTACTGCCTGGACGCGATCTACGAGTCCGGGGACGCCAAGTGCATCCACAACCCGGCGACCGGGCGGGAGCAGTCGCTGCCCCACCTCACGCCCCCGGCCCCGCGAACCCGCCGGGCCGTCGTCGTGGGCGCCGGGCCCGCCGGTCTCGAGGCCGCTCGCGTCCTGGGCGAGCGCGGTCACGCCGTGACCGTCCTGGAGGCCGCCGACCGGCCCGGTGGGCAGCTCCTGCTGGCCTCCTCGACCAGCCACCGCCGCGACCTGATCGGCATCGTCGACTGGCGCGTCGCCGAGGCGAAGCACAGCGGCGTCGACTTCCGGCTCGGCACCTACGCCGACGCCGACCTCGTGCGGGGCCTCGACCCGGATGTCGTGGTCGTCGCCACCGGCGGGGTGCCCGACCGCTCCTGCGTCCCGGTGGGCGCGGAGCTGGTCAGCGACACCTGGGACGTGCTCGACGGGACCCTGACTCCCGGGAACGGCACCGTCCTCGTCTACGACGACAACGGCGCCGAGCCCGCGCTCGACGCTGCCGAGCACCTGGCGACGCTGGGCGCTCAGGTCGAGCTGGTCACCCCGGAGCGTACGGTCGGCATCTCGGTCGGCTCGATGAACAGCCCGGCCTATCTCGGGGTCTTCGCCGCGCACGACGTGACCCTGACGGTGGCCCGGAGACTGGCCGCCGTGCGCCGGGCTCCGGCGGGCTCCGGGCACCGGCTCATCGCCACTCTGACCAGCGAATACGCAGAAGGTGCTGAGGTCGAGAGACACGTCGATCACGTCGTGGTCGAGCACGGGACCACCCCCAACGACGAGCTCTACCACGACCTCGTCCCCGGCTCGATCAACCTCGGTGAGGTCGACCAGGCGGCGCTGCTGACCGGCGCGTCGCAGACGGTGTCCCGCAATGCGGCGGGCAGCTACCAGCTGTTCCGGATCGGCGACGCGGTCGCCAGCCGGAACGTCCATGCCGCGGTCTACGACGCGCTGCGGCTGTGCCTGACGATCTGACCCCCCACTGAACCTTTCTGAATCTTCCTGGGAGCGATGGATGACAGACCAACTCGTCGGCGAACCATTCGCCGGCCGACGTACGAGAATCCTCGACCACCTCGACCGCAGGACACCTGGTCACTCGCTGCCGGGTGCTCTCTACACCGACCCCGACGTCTTCGCGAGCGAGGTCGACCTGCTCTGGCGGCGCCGCTGGCTCTTCGTCGGCACCGTCGCCGAGGTGCCCGAGCCCGGCGACTACTTCTCCTTCGACGTCGCGGGCTCCTCGGTGCTGGTGATCCGCGACGACGACGAGCAGGTGCGCGCCTTCCACAACGTCTGCCGCCACCGCGGCTCCCGGCTGGTCGCACCGGGGCACGGCAGCGTCGGCAATCTGGTGTGCGGCTACCACAGCTGGACGTACGCCACCGACGGCTCGCTCCGCTACGCGCCCCAGCTCTCGCCGGCCATCGACACCGCCTGCCTCGGCCTGCGCCCGGTCGCGCTGCGCGAGGTCGGCGGGCTGCTCTACTGCTCGCTGGCCGCCGAGCCGGACGGTGACCTGGACGTGGTCGCCGAGCAGGTCCGCGACTACCTGACCCCGCACGGTCTCGACCGGGCAAAGGTTGCTGCCCAGGTCGACCTGGTCGAGGCGGGCAACTGGAAGCTGGTCATGGAGAACAACCGGGAGTGCTACCACTGCGAGGGCGGGCACCCCGAGCTGATCTGCACCTTCTTCCCGACCTGGGGGCTGCGCGAGGACCAGATCCCCGACCGGCTCCGCGCGGACCATGACCGCTATCTCTTCGCCGAGGCCGATCTGGCGCGGCGCTGCGACGCGCTCGGGATGCCGTACGCCCTGATCGAGGAGCTCGCCGATCGTCGGTTCGGCTTCCGGATCCAGCGCGAGCCGCTCGACGGGGCGGGGGAGTCGTTCAGCATCGACGGGTCCCGGCTGGTAGGCCGGCTCCTGGGCGACCTCGACGACTCGCAGCTCGGGCGCTGCACCTTCCACACCCAGCCCAACGCCTGGATCCACCTGCTCGCCGACCACGTGGTGACCTTCTCGGTCACGCCGCTCTCGCCCGACCGCACCCTGGTCCGCTCGACCTGGCTCGTCCACGAGGACGCGGTGGAGGGGGTCGACTACGACGTCGAGGCCCTGACCGCGGTGTGGCGGGCGACCAACGAGCAGGACGCGGAGTTCGTACGCAACACCCAGCTCGGGGTCTCCGACCCGGCCTACCTCCCCGGGCCCTACAACGAGGCCGAGCGGCAGGTCGACGACTTCGTGCGTTGGTACGACGCCCAGATCCGATCGGAAGCGCAGACCGGTGGAGCGCAGACAGGTGGAGCCGATGACTGAGCCTTGGCCCGTCGAGGTGGCGCCGCTGCCGGCGCCGGCGCTGCTCCACGCGGTCCCGTCCCCGCTGGGAGCCGGGATCCTGCCCGAGGAGCGGCCGTTCGAGGGTGAGCTGCGGTGCCGTCGGGTGCGCCGGGTGACCCACGACGTGGTCGAGGTGACCCTCGAGCCGACCGGCGGCGAGAGCTTCGCCTTCGCACCGGGGCAGTATCTGACCCTTCGTGCGTCGATCGACGGTGAGCCGGTCGAGCGGTGCTACACGATCTCCTCGCCACCGACCCGCCCGCACCTGCTCACCATCACCGTCAAGCGGGTGCCCGACGGGCCGATGTCCGACTGGCTCCACGATCGGCTGGTCGTCGGTGACCGGCTGCGGGCGAGCGGTCCGATGGGCGGGTTCTCGGTACGGGAGCACCCCGCGTCGTCCTACCTGCTCCTCTCCGGCGGCAGCGGGATCACCCCGACCCTCTCGACGCTGCGAACGCTCGCCGACCTCGCCGAGACCACCGACGTGGTCGTCGTCCACCACGCGCGTACACCGGCCGACCTCATCGAGCGGCCCGAGCTCGAGGCCCTGGCGGCCGCCCATGACGGGGTACGCATCGTGTGGGTCGTCGACCAGCCCGATGCCTCCTGGTCCGGGCCGACCGGGCTGATGAGCGCTGGACAGCTCGCCGAACTGGTTCCTGACCTGGGCGGACGCGAGGTCTTCTGCTGCGGCCCGGCTGGCTACATGGGGGCGGCGCGGACGGCCTTCGAGGCGCTGGGTGGCGAGTCCGCGCGGTGGCACGAGGAGAGCTTCGTCCTCACCGAGCCGCTTGAGGTCGAGGCGCCGGCCGCGGACGGGGCGGCCGGGGCTGCGTACCGGATCCGGCTGCAGCGCAGTGGCCGCGACCTGGAGTGTGCCCCGGACGAGACCGTCCTGGACGCCGTGAAGGCCGCCGGCGTACGCCTGCCGTCATCGTGCGTGCAGGGCATGTGTGGCACGTGCAAGTCGACCCTCGTCTCCGGCGAGGTCGACATGAACCATGCCGGTGGGATCCGGCCGCGCGAGGTGGCCGCCGGAAAGTTCCTGCCCTGCTGTTCGACACCACTGGGCGACCTCGTCGTCGACATCTGAGGAGACGCCGGTGCGGGCAGTCCTTGGTCAGCGCCCTGCCCGGATCTGCTCGACGAGGATGTCGCCGTGCCCTGCGTGGCGGGCGAGCTCCTGGATCATGTGCGCGTAGATGAACCGCAGCGTCACGGAGTTGCCGTGCCATTCGAACTGCTCGTCCAGCTCACGTCCGGCGGCGACCTCGCGGGAACGCTCGCAGGCCGCGCGGTGGGCAGCCCGGACGGACTCGACTGTGTCCTCGGGATCCGGCAGGAAGCTCTCCTCGACGGTGTCGGGCACCCCGATCTCCTTGCGCGGCACACCCGCGACCCTGGCGTGGAACCACACCTTCTCCACGAACGTCGCATGCTTGACCAGCGCCAACGGTGTGGTCAGCGACGGGACCAGCCTCCGGCGCGCCTCCTCGTCGTCGAGGTCCTCGAGGATGGCATTGATCTCGTCCCGTTGGATGTCGACCATTCCCTCGAGGAGCGCGCGCTCGTCCGCCTGTCCGATCTTCATGCGGGCAGGCTAGCCGGGCGTCCGCCGCTGCATGGCCCCTGGGCCGTAGCCTGGCCGCATGTCGACGACGAACGACGCGGGACCGGTCTTCGATGGCGTGAAGATCGGTCGCCCCGCGACAGGGGCTCTGCTCGCTGCGGGCTACCGCACGCTGTCGGACCTGCCGGACGACCTGGACGCCCTGCTGACGATCCACGGCGTCGGGCCCAAGGCCGTGCGCCTGCTGCGCGAGGCGCTCAGCAGCGCTCCCTGACGTACGCCTCGGCCTGTCGGCGGTCCCAGCCGCGTGACTCCTCGAGCCCGCGAACGAGCATCGAGACGTACGCCGCCGAGGGCTGGGTGTGCGGGACGGCGTCGAAGCCGTGCGGCGCGGTGAAGGTCAGCATCGGGAGGCCGTCGCGACGTCCGACCTCGATCAGGGTCTCGTAGTGCCCCGGGCCTGCCTCGTGGCGGCCGGTCTCGAGCCCGTCGATGACGACCCTCTCGATGGGGTCGCCCGGGGTGGGCAGCCGGTCCATCTCCTGGGCGGCGATGTCGGCGAACTGCTCGGCGGTCATCCGGAAGGCCCGGGCAGCAGTCCACGACCCCGGCGCGTCGTGGTCGTAGAACGCCACCCCACCGGTCCACGTCCTCGACTCACCGGCGAAGTAGAGCCGCCCGGGGAGGTCGACGGCGACGTCGTCGACCGGCATCTCCGGCGTACGTGCGCCGACGTAGGACCGCAGCGCGCCCACCGGTTGGCCACCGAGGAGATAGGCGCCGAGACGGTCTCTGCACATGTTGGATCCATAGCTGACGTACCAGACCTCAGAGTTCATCGCGGCGCAGCCTAGCGAGGTGACGAAGGCCACCCGCAGCGAACCCGGCTTCGACGGCAGCGGCTCGGGGCATTTAGCGTCGGGTGACTGTGAACCGATCTCGGAGGCTCATATCGATATCCGCGCTGGGCGGGGCGCTGCTGCTCCTGACCGTCCTCGCCGCCGGACCGCTGCAGCATCTCGACACCCACGGCCATGAGTACTGGAGCCGGATGCTGCCGCCGCAGGTGCAGTACGTCCTCCAGCACGTCCTCGATCCGATCGCAGGCCAAGCGGTCTGTCTGCCGGTGCTGGTCACCGTCGCGGTCGTGGTGGCCCACCGGCGCCGCAGCTGGCGGCCGATCATCTGTGCGGTGGCAGCGGAGGCGGCGTTCTACGTGGGTGTCGGCGGCTCCAAGGTGCTGCTCGCGCGACCGGCGCCCACCGAGCAGGACGCGGAGTTCTTCGCCGGCGGGATCCTGAAGGACGGCTGGCACGGGATCAGCTATCCGTCCGGGCATGCTGCCGAGGCGGTCCTGGTCTACGGCACCGCCGTCTACCTGATCGCGCGCTACACCGCTGCCTCGCGGACCACGGTGCGGCTCCTCGCGGTCGGCGTCGGCCTGATCGCGCTGAACGCGGTCGCGGTCTCCTACACCCTCGGCTGGCACTGGGCCAGCGACCTCTTCGCTGGCTTGCTCACCGGTGGCCTGCTGCTGCGGCTGCTGGTCTGGTGGGACACCGAGGCGGCCGCCCGGGAACGTGAGGAGCAGACGCTGGCCGCGGAACGCCCGCTCGTGCCGGCCAGCTACGAGCGGACCGAGAAGCTCGCGGCCTAAAGAGCGGCGAGCACGCCGTCGGCGTACTTCTCCAGCTTCGCCTCGCCGATCCCGCTGATCGTGCCAAGCTCGTCGCGGCTGGCCGGCAGCCGGGTGGCGATCTCGCGGAGTGTCGCGTCGTGGAAGACGACGTAGGCAGGCACGCCCTGCTCCTTGGCGACCTCGCCGCGCCATGCCCGGAGCCGCTCGAAGACCTCGGCGGCCTCCGGCGAGAGGTCGGCGGCGGCCACCTTCGGCTTCCGTTCCCCGGAGCTGCGACGGGCCTGCCGCGGCGGCTCCTTGCGGAGCATCAGCTGCTGCTCCGAGCGGAGCACCGGCCCGGCGGCCTCAGCCACCGAGAAGACCCCGTAGCGGGGGTCGACGGCGAGCATCTCGCGGGCCAGGAGCTGTCGGATGACGGAGTGCCAGTCGCTCTCGGCGATGTCGGTGCCGATCCCGAAGACGGAGAGCTCGTGGTGGCGGAACTGGCGGACCTTCTCGGTCTCCTTGCCCCGCAGGATGTCGACGATCTGACCGGCCCCGAAGCGCTGCCCGTTGCGCTCGCGGTCGAGGCGGATGACGGTGGAGAGCACCTTCTGGGCGGGGACGGTGCCGTCCCAGGACTCCGGCGTGGCCAGGCAGGTGTCGCAGTTGCCGCACGGCTCGGCGGCCTGGCCGAAGTAGCGCAGCAGCTGCACCCGCCGGCAGTCAACGGTCTCGCACAGCGCCAGCATCGCGTTGAGATGCTGGCCGAGTCGGTGCTTGTGGGTCCGGTCGCCCTCGGAGGTCTCGATCATCTGCCGCTGCTGGACGACATCGGCCAGCCCGTAGGCCAGCCACGCGGTCGACGGCTGTCCGTCGCGCCCCGCGCGGCCGGTCTCCTGGTAGTAGCCCTCGACCGACTTGGGCAGGTCGAGATGGGCCACGAAGCGTACGTCCGGCTTGTCGATCCCCATCCCGAAGGCGATCGTGGCGACCATGACGATGCCGTCCTCGCGCAGGAAGCGGGACTGGTTCTGCGCGCGGGTCCTGGCGTCGAGACCTGCGTGGTAGGGGAGCGCGGGGATCCCGGCGCCGACCAGGGTCGCGGCGGTGCGCTCGACCGAGTTGCGCGAGAGGCAGTAGACGATGCCGGCCTCGCCGGGGTGCTCGGTGCGGATCAGGTCGAGGAGCTGCTTGGCCGGCTTGTCCTTCGGGGCGATCCGGTACTGGATGTTGGGCCGGTCGAAGGAGGCCACGAAGTGGCGGGCGTCCTCGAGGTTGAGCCGGGAGGCGATCTCGCGCCGGGTCTCCGCGGTGGCGGTCGCGGTCAGCGCGATCCGCGGCACCTCCGGCCAGCGCTCGTGCAGGTGGGAGAGCTGCAGGTAGTCGGGCCGGAAGTCGTGACCCCACTGGGAGACACAGTGGGCCTCGTCGATCGCGAAGAGCGAGATCTTGGCCTGGTCGAGCAGCCGCCCGGTCTCGGGAACCCGCAGCCGCTCCGGGGCCAGATAGAGCATGTCGAGCTCACCGGCGAGGAGCGCCTTCTCCACCTGCTGTCGCTCGTGGGGCATCTGGGTGGAGTTGAGGAAGCCGGCGCGCACGCCGAGCGCGGAGAGCGCGTCGACCTGGTCCTGCATCAGCGCGATCAGCGGCGAGATGACCACCCCGGTCCCAGGTCTCACCAGGGACGGGATCTGGTAGCACAGCGACTTCCCGCCACCGGTCGGCATCAGGACCAGCGCGTCGCCGCCGCCGGCGACGTGCCCGATGATCTCCGCCTGCTCGCCGCGGAACTCGTCGTAGCCGAAGACGCGGCGCAGTACATCCAGCTCCGGGTTCGTCTCACTCACGGGTGTGACCCTATCGGCCGCCACCGACGGTCACGGCCTCCTCAGACCGAGACCTTGTCCCGCTTGACCGTGGCCTCGCCGACAGCGGTGGCGCCATGGGCGCGCTCGAGCCCGGCACCCTCGACGTCCACGTTCGGCAGGATCCGGTCGAGCCACTTCGGCAGCCACCACGCGGAGCGACCGAGCAGGTGCATCAGCGCGGGCATCAGCAGCATCCGGACGATGAACGCGTCCAGCAGCACCCCGAGCGCGAGCCCGAAGCCCATCGAGCGGATCATCACCGACTCGGCGAAGATGAACCCGCCGAAGACGGAGACCATGATCAGGCCGGCCGCGATCACGACCGAACGCCCGGCACGGAAGCCCTGGGCGACGGCCACGCGGGCCGGGGCACCGTGGACGTACGCCTCCCGCATGCCGGAGGCGAGGAACAGCTGGTAGTCCATCGCCAGGCCGAAGAGGATCCCGACCAGCAGGATCGGCAGGAAGCTCAGGATGGGTCCGGTGCTGTCGATGCCGATCCACTCGGCGCCGATGCCCTTCTGGAAGACCGCGACCACGAGGCCGTACGTCGCCAGCAGCGAGAGCACGAAGCCACCGGTCGCGATGAGCGGGACCAGGATCGAGCGGAAGACCAGGATCAGGATCAGCAGCGAGAGGCCGACGACGACGCCGAGGTAGGGGAGAAGTACGTCGTTGAGCCCCTGTGACACGTCGATCGCGACCGCGGTGGCGCCGGCGACGCCGAGCGTGATGTCGCCGTTGACTGCCGGCATGTCCCGGATCGCGTTGACCAGCTCGTTGGTCGAGACGCTGTTGGGGCCCTCCTCGGGGACGACCTGGAAGGCCGCCGTGCGACCGTCCTCAGAGACCGCGGCCGGAGCCACGGCGCGTACGTCATCGAGGTCGGCCAGCGCCTTGGCGACCGTCAGCTGGGCCCGCTGGATGCCGGACTCGTTGAGGCCGTCGGGCAGCTCGGCGGCGACCAGCAGCGGGCCGTTGGCGCCGGCACCGAAGCTGTCCTCGGTGATCGTGTAGGCGGTCTTGGCCAGCGAGCCCTCGGGCTCGGAGCCACCGTCGGGCAGACCCAGGCGCATGTCGAGGGCGGGGACCGCGAGGGCGAGCAGGGCGACCACGGAGGCGACGACCGTGACCAGCGCGCGCCAGGTGGGCATCGGCTTCGCGTGGGCCTCGGCGGCGTCCTGCTTGGAGACCTTCTTCCGGGCGCGCTTGGAGACGATGCGGCCACCGACGAGGCTGAGGATGGCCGGGGTCAGGGTGATCGCGACCAGGACGGCGATCGCGACGCAGGCGGCGCCGACCGAGCCCATCAGGCCGAGGAACGGGATGCCGGTCATGTTGAGGGCGACCAGCGCGACGATGACGGTGGAGCCGGCGAAGACGACCGCCGTGCCGGCGGTGCCGTTGGCGAGCGCGATCGACTCCTTCACGTCGGAGCCGTGGAGCAGCTGCTTGCGGTGCCGGTTGAGGATGAAGAGCGAATAGTCGATGCCGACGGCCAGGCCGAGCATCAGGCCCAGGATCGGGGTCATCGAGGCCATCTGCACGACGCCGGAGAGGGAGAGCGCGCCGAGCGCACCGATGCCGACGCCGGTCAGCGCGGTGACCAGCGGGACGCCGGCACCGATGATCGTGCCGAGCATGACCAGGAGGACGATCGCGGCGACGCCGACGCCGACGATCTCACCGGGACCCATCGGGTTGGGCGCCTCCTGGGAGATGTCGGAGGAGACGCCGATCTCGACGCCGTCGATCGGGTTGTCGGTGAAGTGGTCGACCGTGGCCTTCTTGGTCTCCTCGGACATCTCCAGCCGGCCGACGGAGTAGGCGACGTTCGCCAGGGCGGCCGAACCGTCCGCCGAGACCATCCGGATCTCCTCGGAGAGCTCGAGCAGCTCGGCGCCGTTCTCGGCCTTGGCGGTGTTGGCCTCGAGGTCGGCGGCACTGTCGTCGAGCTTGGCCTGCTGCTTGTCGAGGGCGGCCTGCTGGGCATCGAGCTGGGTCGTCGGCATCCCGGCGGCCTGCAGCTGAGTGCGAGCCGAGTCGAGGTCGGCCTGGGCCTTGTCGAGCTTGGCCTGGGCGCTGTCGAGCTGGGCGCGGCCGGCCTCGAGCCTGGCCTGGCCCTCGGTGACCTTCTCGGCCTGGGCCGCGCGCTGGGCCTCGGTCTGGAACGGGTCGGTGACCGCGGCGACGTCGGGGAGGTCCTCGGCGCTGGTGATCAGCGCCCGGATCTCCTGCTTCTGGGTTGCGCTGAGCGGGGTGCCGTCCTCGGTCTGGAAGGCGATCGTGCCGGAGCCGCCGGCCAGGTCGGGCAGCCCCTTCTGGAGCTCGTCGACGACCTCGGACGAGGGCAGTCCGGGGATGTCGAAGCTGGTGGTGAGCTCGCCGGACCAGGCGACGTACGCCCCGGCGGCGCCGGACAGCGCGAGCACCCAGGCGAGGATCACCAGCCAGGCGCGGCGCGCGGCCGTCTTCCCCAATCGATACAACAGCTCCGCCATGGCGGCATCCCTCCGGTAATTCGCAACGGTGCGTCCAGTTAATCACCTGTACGCCTATGGACAAGGGCTGCTGAGCGAGTGATGTGTCACACCTGTGCCGTGGCCATGAGATGCCACGGGCTCTTAGGATGCCGTTCATGCCAGCGTCAGCAGGAGTGCGCCGTCGAGGTGCCGTACGCAGTGAAGAGGCTCGCATGGCGGTCCTCGACGCAACCGGCCGGCTCTTCGCCACCCAGGGCTATGACCACCTCACCATCGAGGGCATCGCTGCCGAGGCCGGTGTCTCCAAGCAGACGATCTACCGCTGGTGGTCCTCGAAGAGCGCGGTCGTCGCCGACGCCCTGATCGAGGACCTGCTGCTGCCGGACCACCCGGTCGTACCCGACACCGGGGACATCCGGGTCGACCTGATCGCCTGGATGCAGAGCCTCATCGACCTCGTCGCCCAGCCCGGCAACGACGGCCTCGTCCGCTCGCTCGTCGCGGCCGCCTGCGAGAACCCCGACATCGGCACCCGTCTCAACGACGCGCTCGGCATCACCGCCACCGTCTCCACCCGGATCGAGGCCGCCGTCGCGGCCGGCCAGCTGCCCGCCGACCTCCCGGTCAAGGAGTTCGTACGTGCCCTGGTCGGCGGGTTCGTGCTCTACTCCCTCGAGCGCACCGAGCCCGCTCCGGACGTCGCCGAGCGCCTGGTCCGCGCGCTGCTGCACTGAACGTCTCTTTACCCAAGAAAGAGGGGGTGCGGACCTTCGGGGCCGGGCTACGGTGGACCGCATGCCGAAGGTGCCGCCGCCCGTCTATGTCGCCGTGGGCCTGGCCGCCCAGCATCTGCTCGCTCGGGGTCGCCGACCGACCGTTGTACGTTCCGTCGCGGCGGGCCTTCTCGCGGCCGGCTCGGTCTACGTCGCGGGCGGTGCCGCCCGGGCGTTCAAGCACAAGGACACCACCTTCAACCCGCTCGAGCCTGAGGGCGCGACGGCCGTCGTCACCGACGGGCCATTCCGCTACACCCGCAACCCGATGTACGTCGGCATGGCCGGTCTCCTCACCGCCCACGCCGTCCTCCGCGGTGGCTGGCTTCCGCTCATCCCAGTCGCGGCCTTCGTCGCCGTCATCGACCGCACCCAGATCCCCGCGGAGGAGCACGCCCTGTCGTGGAGCTTCGGCGACGCGTACGACTCCTACCGGAGCACCACGCCCCGCTGGGTCGGCTGGGGTTCCGTCCGTGGCTGAGCTCCTCCACACGGTCCTCGACACCACCGACGTACGCCGCCTCGCCGAGTTCTACCGCCAGCTCCTCGGCCTGGTCTACCGGCCGGGCGACGAGGAGCCTGGGGACGACGACTGGCTTGTGCTCACCTGGCCCGACGGGCGTCGCGCTCTTGCGTTCAACCGGGTCGACGAGTCTGAGATGGCACCGTCAGACTGGCCTGCTCCTGGGGCGGTCAAGCACATGCATCTCGACACCGTCGTCGGTTCTGTCTCGGAGCTCGATGCTGAGCATGCTCGTGTGCTCGGGTTGGGGGCTTCGCTCCGGCTTGATCGGTCTGACGATCCGGATGAGCCGCTGCGTGCTTATGCGGATCCTGCTGGGCACATCTTTTGCATCTTTGTTGGGTGATCTTCTTCGGGGTTGGGGTGGGCCGCCGACCCGTTCTCTGATGGTCTTCTCGACGGTCCCCGGAGTCAAGGACGGCCTTCGGCCGCCGGCTTCGCCGGCCGCTTCGCGGTCCTTGACACCGGGGCCCGTCGAGAAAAGATTTGGCTGGCTATCGGGGCGGCG